>CAMAZF010000020.1 GCA_945862985.1 Bordetella parapertussis
ATTCGTCACGCGCTGAAAAGTCTGGCCCGTTAGACTAGCGGCATGATCGAGCACGACGATCTCGCCCCCCTGCCCGATTCCAGCACCCGACTGGTCAGCGGCCAGGCTGCGAGCCCCAATGAAGAGAGTGTCGAGCGCGCACTGCGCCCATCACGGCTCGCCGACTACATTGGCCAGCCCAAGGTGAAGGGTCAGCTCGACATATTCATCCAGGCGGCCAAGACCCGGTCCGAAGCACTCGACCACGTGCTGCTCTTTGGCCCTCCGGGTTTGGGCAAGACCACACTTGCACACATCCTCGCTCGAGAAATGGGCGTGAATCTGAGACAGACGTCTGGCCCTGTACTGGAGCGCGCAGGAGACCTTGCGGCCTTGCTCACGAATCTCGAACGCAATGACCTGCTCTTCATTGATGAGATCCATCGGCTGAGTCCCGTGGTGGAGGAAATCCTCTACCCCGCACTCGAGGACTACCAGATCGATATTGTGATTGGGGAGGGCCCTGCAGCCCGAAGCATCAAGCTCGATCTGCAGCCCTTTACGCTCGTGGGTGCAACCACCCGAGCGGGCATGCTCACCAACCCCCTTCGGGACCGATTCGGGATTGTCGGGCGGCTCGAGTTTTACTCCGCAGAGGATTTGGCCATCATTGTCCGACGGTCTGCTGGTCTGCTCCAGGTGGTGATCGATGACGACGGAGCCCATGAGATTGCGCGTCGATCTCGCGGGACACCACGCATTGCGAATCGTCTCCTTAGACGCGTGCGTGATTACGCTCAGGTTCGCAGCAATGGGCACATTACCCAAGCCATCGCAGACGCTGCACTGGCCATGCTCGAAGTAGACCAGCAGGGGTTCGACCTGATGGACCAGCGATTGCTGGAGGCGCTCATCGACCGCTTTGCCGGAGGCCCCGTGGGGCTCGACAACCTTGCCGCTGCGATTGGTGAAGATCGAGACACCATTGAGGATGTACTCGAGCCCTTCCTCATTCAGCAAGGCTTTCTGCAGCGCACGCCGCGCGGCCGAATGGCCACTCCCCTCACCTGGGCCCACTTCGGCCGAGCCCCCCCCAACCCCTCGCAAGGATCACTGGTATGACCCCTGCCCCCAACGACCTCTCCGTGCTCGCGCTCGTTCTACAGGCGAGCCTGCCCGTTCAACTGGTCATGGCCATCCTCGTTGCACTCTCTCTGGCCTCATGGACGCTGATCTTCAAGAAACTCCGAGCGATTGGCCGTGCTCGGCGCGACTCAGAAGAGTTTGAGCGTGAGTTCTGGTCCGGTGCAGCCCTCAACACGCTCTATGAGCGCGCTCAGCGCGAGGAGTTTGGAGATGGATTGGGCCGTGTGTTTGAGGCGGGCATGAGGGAATTTCTCAAGCTGCGACAGCAAGGGAGAAATGACTCTGCCCTCATGCTGGAAGGCGCGCAGCGTGCGATGCGCGCGGCCACCCAGCGAGAACTCGAGACGCTTGAGCGCGGCCTTCCCTTTCTGGCCACCACGGGTTCGGTCTCGCCTTATATCGGCCTCTTTGGGACCGTGTGGGGCATCATGCATGCCTTTACGGGACTCGCCAATATCCAGCAAGCCACCCTCGCAAGTGTTGCACCAGGCATTGCTGAAGCCCTCGTGGCCACAGCGATTGGATTGTTTGCTGCCATTCCTGCAGTGGTGGCCTACAACCGACTGGCCACCGACCTTGATCGACTCGGCAGTCGGATTGACAGCTTCATGGAGGAGTTCTCCAACATCCTCCACCGACAGGGATAGCCCAGATGCGCCGACGCCGCCATCGCATGATGAGTGAGATCAACGTCGTCCCCTACATCGACGTCACCCTCGTGCTGCTGATCATTTTTATGGTGACCGCGCCCATGATCGTGACGGGCGCCATCGAACTCCCCACCGTCGGCCAGGCCAGTGCCGAACCTCCCACCGCCATTGAGGTGATCATCCGCAAAGATGGCAGCCATCACCTGCGCAAGCGAGAGGCGGGCGCAAAAGAGCAAGAAGTGGCCAAGAGCCAATTGGCTGAGGGGGTGCGCTCAATGAGCCCGCAGCCCGAGACCCCCATCATCGTGCTGGCGGAGCGGGAGGTGCGTTACGAACTCGTTGCCCAGGCGCTGGCTCAACTCCAAGGTGCCGGAGTTGGCCGTGTGGGCCTTGCGGTTCGCCAGGGTAACTGATGGTCAGGGCCGACCAGGACACCGCCTTCGGTCTGGCCGGTGCGCTGGCGGTGCATGGGCTCTTGGTGGTCGCACTGGTTCTCAACCTCGACTGGCTCTCCATAGACCCGCCCCCCGTCCAGGCTGAGCTCTGGTCTAGCCTTCCGCCTGAGCGCAGCCCCGCGCCCGATCCAACCCCCAAGCTGCCCTCAGCCCCAGAGCCTGCACCGAAGCCTGAGCCCACCCCGCAGGCCGAGATCGCCCTCGAGAAGCAAAAGAAGGCAAAGGCACGCGAGGCCGAAAAGGCACGAGCACTCGAGAAAAAGCGTGAGGAGGACAAGAAGCGCGACGCTGAGAAGAAAAAGGCTGCCGACCAGAAGCGCCAAGAAGACCGAAAGAAGCAGGCTCAACGACTCGAGAAGGAGCGCGCGGCAGAGCTCAAGCGCCTTGGCCTGGACCCGAAGGCCAAGCCCGCAGACAAAGGCAAGGACACCGCCACGAAGTCTGGGGTTGCAAACGGCTCAGCCAAGGGAGAGCGAACCGGTCGAGAGGCAGAGTGGGCCGATCGCGTCAAGGGTCTGCTGGAGAGTCGCGTCCGATATCGCGGGGCAAACACCAGCGACCTGGAAGTAGAGATTCTGCTGCTGCCCACAGGACAGCTTCAATCGGCTCGATTGGTGACCCAGAGTAACTCACCGATTTACGATCAGGCAGTCCTTGATGCCATTCGCGCCATGACTTTCCCCAAGCCTCCTGACGGCCTGCGTGCCGTCACCCTCAAAATGCGGCACCGCGCCGACTGAACGTCACGCGGACAGGGTTTTCGGCCCTTATACTGTGCCGTATGCGATTCCTGCTCACGCTTCTTCTGGCCTTGTGTTCTTGGGGTGCGCTGGCACAGACCTCCAGCGGCCTGAAAATAGACATCACCACCCGCGGAGACCGCCTCATTCCAGTCGCCATGCCGCTGCCGGTTGGCGAAGAAAAACTGCGCCTGTTTGCAGACACCGTGCAAGAGGTGGTGGGGGCGGACCTTCGACGCACGGGTGCCTTTGGTTTCATGTCCACTGCTGGAATGCCCTCGGTGCCCGAGGCCGTTGCACAGACTCCCGAACTCTTTGCTCAGTGGAAGGCACTGGGTGCTGACGCGGTCGTCGCCTCCAGTGTCGTTCCCCTGCCTGACGGTCGGGTCGAGCTTCGCTTTCGGTTGCTCGACACCAAAACCTCCCAAGATCTCGGTGGTCTGGTCCTGGCGAGCGCAGCCACAAGTCTAGATGCGCGCCGCACGGCGCATCGGGTGGCCGACTTCATCTACGAAAAGCTGACCGGGGAACCCGGCTTCTTCGCCACGCGGCTGGCTTATGTTCGCAAAGAAGGCGGTCAACAAGTCCTCCTCATCTCGGATTCCGATGGCGAGAATGCCCAACCCGCCCTCAAGTCGGCAGAGCCCATCATTTCCCTCACCTGGTCTCCCGATGGCACACGCCTGGCTTATGTCTCCTTTGAGACGGGCAAGCCCGTGGTGTATGTGCACGAACTCCTCACGGGTCGTCGCTCCGTGGTGGCCAATCATCGAGGAAGCAACAGCTCGCCCGCATGGTCTCCCGATGGGAAACGTCTTGCTGTCGTGCTGACGCGCGATGGAAGTTCACAGATCTATCTGGCCAACCCCGATGGGTCTGACTTAAAACGACTCACTCGAGGCGGCTCTATCAATACCGAACCGACGTTCTCCGCAGATGGCCAGTTTGTCTACTTCACCTCTGATCGCGGAGGCAGCGCCCAGGTTTACCGTGTCAGTGTGGCTGGTTCGGAGCCGCCGCAGCGAGTCACCTTTGAGGGCGGATTCAATGCTCGTCCTGTGGTGAGTCCAGACGGAAAACACCTGGCCTACATCGCTCGCCGAGGTGGAAACTTTGTGGTGGCCATGCGCAACCTGGCTGACTCAACGGAGTGGCTGGTGAGCGCCGGGCCTAAAGATGATTCGCCCAGTTTCTCGCCGAGTTCCAAGTGGGTCATTTTCTCGAGCCGCATCAATGGACGGGACTCGCTTTCAGCAGCCTCCGTCGATGGGAAGGTGAGAACCCGAATCAGTCTAGACACCGGAGGCATTCGCAGCCCGGCCTGGGGGAGATTGCCTCAATGAACATGAACACCCGTATGGGACTGATCGCGGTGATGGCCCTGAGCCTCACTGCATGCTCAAGCGTGAACCTCGACGAGAATGCGCCGAAGGGCCCAGCCCCCATTGTGTCGGCTGGCCAGCCGCCTGCAGCCTCCACCACGGCAAGCGCTACCCCTCAAGCAGCCGTGATGCCCGGGCCTGCGGCTCGCAGCGCAGGTCGAGGCCTGAGCGCCGTCTCCCCCACTGAACTTCAAGCCGCTGGGTTCGGGGCGGATGGGCGAGCCAGTGTCTACTTCGAGTTCGATCAATCCGTGGTGCGACGAGCAGACCAGCCCATAGTGGAGGGCACCGCCACCCTCATGAAGGGGCCGGTTGAATTGACCCTCACCATCGAGGGCAACACCGACGATCGTGGCACTTCGGAATACAACATCGCATTGGGCCAGCGGCGCGCCGAAACCATCAAGCGTGCGCTCGTGATCCTTGGCGTTGACGAGTCACGCGTTGAGGCAACCAGCAACGGTGAAGAAAAGCCTCGCAAGACTGGAGGACAGGAATCAGACCATGCCGAGAATCGCCGTGCCGACCTTATTCTGCGTTAAGCGCCTGGGCCGTCAGGCCAGCCTCTCACTGGGGGCCATGCTCCTACTTGCAGGCGCGCTGCCCGCGCAGGCTCAGCTCTTCTCCGATGACGATGCCCGTAAGGCCATCATTGCCCTTCGCACGGAAGTTCGAGCCAAGATTGCCGAGTTAGAGGCCAACCACATTCAGACGGAGCAGGCCCTTCGCAGACAGATTGAGGCCAGCGCAAATGGCCAGCTCGAGCTCGTGCGTCAGTTAGAGCAGCTTCGAGCCGAACTGGCGGACCTTCGCGGGGCCGTCGAGCGCGCCACCCAAACGGGTAGCCAGGCCAAGAGTCAGCAGAAAGATCTCTTTCTCGCCCTTGAATCCCAGATCAAGACCCTCGACGCTCGCATCGCACTCCTGGAGCCGCAGCTCATCAAGCTTGATGAGGTGGATGTTCTCGTGGCACCAGCAGAAAAAGCGACCTTCGAGTCAGCACAGTCTCTCCTGCGGGGCAGCGATCTGGCTGGAGCCTCTCGGGCCTTCGAACAGTTTCGTCGCCAATACCCGGGCTCACGGCTCATGCCCTGGGTGCTCCAATCGATCGGAAACACCCGCTACGCACTCCAGCAGTATGGCCCCGCCGTAGAGGCGCTCGAAGAGTTGGTCAATGACCACCCCTCCCATCCGCGCCTGGCTGATGCCATGCTCACGCTGGCAGCCAGCCAGGCCGAGAGCAAGAAGGTTCCAGCCGCGCGTAAAACGCTCACAGACCTGCGCAAGCGTTTTCCCAACACCGAGCAAGCTGAACTCGCATCCAAGCGGCTGCGTGCACTCTCTGGCACCAAGAAATGATCGAAATTGAAGACGCTCAACGCCTGACACAATGGGTCGTCTGGGGCGGAATCCTCATCGGAATTGCAGTGGGCGCCCTCTCGCAGGCCACCCGGTTCTGCACCCTCGGGGCGATTGCGGACGCGCACACCATGGGCAATTTTCTGCGCCTTCGGATGTGGATATTGGCGGTCGCAGTGGCCATTCTCCTCACTCAGAGCCTCATCCTCGCTGGGCTTTTGAATGACCAGGCAAGTTTTTACACGAGCAGCCGCCTGCTCCTCGCCTCACACATCGTAGGGGGGTTACTCTTTGGCTTTGGAATGACACTCGCCTCTGGATGCGGCAGTCGCATGCTGATTAAGATGGGCGAAGGGAGCCTGAAGGCTGTTGTAGTTTTTCTCGTGATGGGTCTCGCAGCCCTCATGTCTATCCGAGGTGCAACGGCCCTGCTTCGCGCGAACACCGTTGACCTCGTCACCATCACCCTGCCGTCCCCTCAAGACCTCCCGCACCTCTTGAGTCCCCAGGACGATCCCAGCTCGCTTTTTCGCATCGGACTCACGGCCCTCATCGTCCTAGCGCTACTGGTTTTCGCACTCTGGCGAGGAGAGATTTTTCAGAAGGCCGCTCATGGGCTTGGAGGGCTTGGGATCGGCATCTTGGTGGCTCTGGGCTGGGCGCTGACCGGCTGGTTTGGCTATATCCCTGAACACCCTGAAACGCTGCAAGCCGCCTTCGTCGCGACCAACAGCAAGAGCCCTGAGAGCCTGACCTTCGTCGGGCCCTTGGCCTTTAGCCTGGAATACCTGCTCTTTACAAGCGATCGTTCTCAGGCCATCACCTTTGCCATTGGCACCGTCATCGGCCTGCCCATCGGAGCCGCCGCCAGTGCAGTTGCACGCGGAAAGTTCAAGTGGGAAGGATTTCAGAACACGAACGACCTGAGTCGGCACCTCATCGGTGCGTCACTCATGGGCATCGGTGGTGTGACTGCGATGGGCTGCACCTTTGGGCACGGACTCAGTGGCCTCTCCATGCTCGCCCTGGGTTCACTGATCTCTATTCTTTCCATTGTCGCGGGCGCCTGGATGGGTCTGCGCTGGCTGTCTCGCAAGGACCAATGAGTGTTACCATCGCCGCAGCCTTTATGAAACAACCGTTCTCGCGTTTCCTGATGAGTGTGGTCGCCGGTTTCCTCACGGCTGCATCCTGCTCTGGCGTGTGGGCCAGCGCAGCGTCGGTGTCCCCCATTCAAGCATCAGACGTGCTCCGACTCATCGAAGAGGGGCAGTCAGCCCAGGCCATTGAGCAGCTTCGCCAGCAGCTCATACAGAACCCTGCCAATCTCCAAATCGCCAACCAGCTCGCCGTGGTCTTAACGGGTGTGGGACAAGTGGATCAGGCCAGGCAAGTCCTTGAGCATGCATTGCTCGCTCACCCAGAGGCATCGCAGGGCTTTCAGAGCCTGCGCAGCATTGCCGCGAGCCAGTTTGCAGAGTCATACGCCAAGGCTATGGGCAAACCCGCACCAGCCAGCAGCAAGCTTGCGCTGACCGCTCAAGACTTGAGCACAGAGCGCGTCAAGAAGGCGGTCCAGGTTGCCAAGGGACGAGAGGAGGAGCGTGTGCGTCAGGCCGCGATGGAAGCCAAGCTCAAAGCCATCGAGGCAGCCCGAATCGCTGAGCCAGCGACTGTCTCAACACCAAGCGCTGTCGCGGCCGCCAAGCCAGCCTCAGGTCGGGCGGCCATTGAGCAGCGCCTCCAGGCCTGGGCCAAGGGATGGTCGTCCATGAACTTTGATGCCTATGCCGAGTTCTACGCAGAGAGCTTCAAGACGAGCGGGCACCCTTCACGAACCGCCTGGCTCCAATTTAGAAAGCCACGCATTGTGAACAAACCACGCATTCTGGTGGAGGTCTCCCAGATGAACATCCAGATGCAGGGTCAAGAAAAGGCGACGGTTCGATTCCTCCAGCGCTACGAGGCGGGAAGCCTCAAGCTGTCCTCAAGAAAATCGCAGACCTGGGTCCTTGAGGGACAAGAGTGGCGAATTCAGTCGGAAAGCAACTGAGCATGAGTCTCTCCAAGCGAGCGCTAGTATGCAGTCTCGCCTTGGGCATGGCCCTCGTGTCGGGAACAGCGGCCCATGCAAACACACCCACCCGAGACCGGCCAGATCCGATTCTTCATGAGGCCCTACAAGACGGGCTGGAGGCCCGTCCTCATGATGCAGCAGACAAGGCATCGGCGGCTGTCACCATCGAGCCGCGATCGAGACTCGCGCACTGGCTTCGTGCCCAGTCTGTGCTCACCCTGGCAGGAAGCGCACCTCGCATTGGGAAGTCTGATCAAGATTTCATCGAAGAGGCTCGAGCACGGCTCTATGCACCTCCCGAGGGATGGCTTCCCAAGAACATCCTGAAGCTCTCAGCAGATCAGCGCATGCCGCCGTATACCTTGCTTGCCGATCTCTCAGTCTCTCGCATCTACATCTTTAAGAACTCCGCCACAGGCCCGGTCCTCGTAGAGCAGTTCTACACCACCCTTGGGCTCGAGGGCGCTCCCAAGAAACGCGAGGGGGATCGTAAGACACCCATCGGGGTCTACCGTGTGCTCAAGGAGATCGAGAACCCCCGGGCAGATGGATTTCTGGGCCACAAGGCCTACACCCTGGACTACCCCAATCCTGAGGACCGCAAGGCGGGTCGCACCGGCAGTGGCATTTGGATTCACGGAGTGCCAGACGACGTGCATGTGCGACCACCGAAAGCCTCCGACGGCTGCCTGGCCATTTCGAACGACGACATGCTTCGGCTTCGCAAATACATTCAGTTTGGAAAGACACTCATCGTCATTGCACCCAAAGTCCAGTGGGCTGCGCCCGAGGAATGGGCCAGCCACTCCAAGCCATGGGTTCAGAAGCTTGCCAGCGGGAGAGAACCTGCCACCGCACTCTTCGATGTCGCGCCCGACCGCCCTCTGGTCTCTGTGCATTCGAGCCGTGATCGACTGATCCGCCAGTTTTGGCGGCAGAGAGATGGGCAGTTGCAGTCCGTTCTGCGCGAACGTCTGTAGTCGGAAAGCATGGATAGCCAGGTGCAGAGCCCTCCCCAACGGCGAGCCCCGGGCTGGTTCTTGCTGGCGGCCTCCCTCGCGGGGATTGCCCTTGTACTCTTTCAGATGAGTAACGATCAGTTCACGACGCTTCGACCTGATCCCTCTCCCCCGGTGGTCGAGCCCACCCCCCCGCTCTGGACCCCCAAATCTGGCACCACATCCGATCAGCTCGTGCTGGCCCCCTCCCCGCAGGCCACACCTGAAGCAGCGTCTTTAGCACCCGCAACACCGACCTCAGCACCCAGAGCGCCGCTCGCAGCGGCGCCTGTGGCATCCTCCTCAAACGCCGAGCCAGCCATGCCCACTCGGGCTCCGCTCCCATCCGAGCGTGTGCGCGTGGCCATTGATGCCTGGGCACAGGCATGGCGCACTCGAGACATCGACGCTTACTTGGACTTCTACGACTCAAGCTTCGACAATCGCACAGCCTTCTCACGGCAGAAACAGCGCGTGATCGGTCGAGCCCAGTTTATTGAGATCAAGATTGCTCAGCTCAAGCTCACGCCCTTGAGCAATGGCTCGACGGAGGCGCGCTTTCTCCAGACCTATCGCTCTGACACTTTCGAGAATCAGACACTCAAGCGTCAGGTCTGGCAGGCGGATTCAGACGGTCGACTTCGTATTGTGGAAGAGACGAGCTAGTACGCCAACGAACAAGCGGAACACAGCAAAGCCCACGATCACCCCCAGGACGTCGCCGAGCATCATGAGCGAGAGGGTTGAAAAAGGGATCTCATCGAACTCTGCAAAACCTTGCCAGCTCAGTGCATGCGTCATGGCGTTGAACAAGGCTGCAAGCAGGCCCACCAGGATCAGGTCATGCACGGATGGTCCTGGGCGGCGGCCTAACATGAGCCAAACAATCGCATAACCCAGAAGCGGCGCCAGCGCACTGGCCATGCCCAGTGAGACTGCCATCTCCAGGGGGTCACCGATCGTGAACAGCGCAACCAGAAGGGTGCCCAAAAAGATTCCCATAACCCCGGCAAGACCGGCGATCACCACGGCCAAGGCCCGAACAAAGGCGGGCAAGTAAACCAGGTGGATGCGGTCCTGCCAAGGGGTGAGCCACTCGGGCATCACCAACATGATCTGCCAAATAGTCCAATAAAGGGCTGCAAACCCCAACGCCCAGAGTCCAGGGCGCTCCGGCCAGATGCTCGAAAAAAGACTCGCTAAGGACCCCATGAAGCGCATGGGACCCCTCAATCCTAGGCCTTCACCTGCATGCGTCCGGCCCAATCGTTCACCTGCCGTCCAAGCCGATCGAACAGGCGTTTGGCTTTATCGGTGGGCGTCACAATGCGCCGACGAGAATCGACGGAGTCGACCTCAAAGCGCAGAAAACCCTCATGCTCGAGCAGGCTCAGGCACTTGTGCAGCGTGGCCGGTGAGGCCACCTGGGAGTCATTGATGATGGTCTGCACAAAGGTGTGCTGCTTGGGGTTGTGATGCGCCACAACCCACTCCAGCAGACGCTGACTGCGATCGTCAAGGTGTTTGAGTTCGCTTTCACGGGCAATGGAATCGAGCAGTTCGCGCAGATTGAGCCAGGCGTTCATGTGTGGGTTCTCCTTCTGATTCGTTCTAGATGAGGACATTACACCAGGCCCTTCGCAAGCAGCCAGCCTTCGAGCATTCCCTTGAGACGCGCCTGACGTGCAATTGGTTCCTCAGACAGCAGGCGACTGACCAGGCCCAAGGCCATGGCTGCGTCCTGTTGCTCTCCAAGTTGTTCCTGCCGCTTTGAAGCGCGGCGGCGGGCGGCCTCCGCCTGGGCACCAGCACCAATCTGCCCAAGCCAGCCAGCGGCGTATCGGAGCGCCTTATAGGCGAGACGCAGTTCATGCCGAGCCTCCGCATTGGCTTGTTCTGGGGCAGCCGCTAGTGCAGCCTCTCGACGACGAGCACGCTTGGAGAGGCGCTTGAGCTGAGCCTTTGCAAACTCCGCTGCATTGATGTCTGTCAGAGCAGGAAGGCTTCGACCCGCGGCCAAGGCCAGATCGATCACGAACCCCTGCACCTCCACCGTTCGCAGATGCGCGCGCAAGGCCTCACGCGCTCGCTGACGCTCTTGTTCGAGCAGATCGGACAGGCGCTGCACCTCCTCGTCATTCGGCAGCGCACGCATCAGCGGGGCGAGAACATCTTCAGCAAGGACATCACGATCTCTCAACAGGCCCACACGGCTGGCGAGCGTCTTGCTGGCCTGCTCCAGGCCCATCCATTCTGGTGCCGAGAGGAGTGGCCGCACGAGCTTTATCACACTGCGAAAGCGTCGGAGGGCCACTCGCAGCTGATGGGGACCCTCAGACGCTTCCGTCTCGAGAATGCGCGAGATCTGCCAGCTCAGGGCCTCCACCGTCTCCGTGAGCGCCTGCTTAAATGCGAGGTCTAGTCGATGCTGGTCTGCCTGGCGTGAGATGACATCGGCGACATTCGGCCATTTCCATCCACCGGCGAGCGCATACCCTCGAACCGCCTTCGCTCGGGGCTCGACCACCAGCCCCTCGCCCAGATGTTGGTTGAGTTCCCGAGCCAGTTGCCAGAGGCGCTCTGGCTGCCCCTCGAGCAGTTCGATCTCGAGCTCGTGCAAGGGGGTGCTGGAACCGTCAAGACCCAGGACCTCTCCACGATCGAAGGCCAACTCCAGCTGACTCCCTTCGTAGGTGACCTGCCAAGTGGTTCGTCGAACCCGCGTCTCAAACAGCGGAAGAAGGCTCGGTGCGAGGTCGATGAGTAAGATGCGCGCTTTTCCTCCTCGGGGGTCGGGCAGTTGAAGGCCCTCATCAAACAGATGCGCAGCAAGAGCAGGGGGTTGCGCTGAGCGCACGCCCAGTGGCTGGTTGAGCTCCAGACGCTCGGTGGGACCTCGCTCCAGCTTGAAGGTCTGAACCCACTGGCCGGATTCTCGACGCAGTCGCAGCCCGGCACGCGCCTTGCGCAGATGCCCCTGCGGCGTATCAAAATAAATGGCCCGCAACACCTGCCGGGTGGTTTCTGCAGACTTCACTAATGGCAGCGCGGTGAGGCGACGAGCCATAGACGGGGGGACCTGCAGACAGATTTCAGTCTCGATGCTCATGCGAGGTTCAGTCTAAAAACACAAAGCCCAGGACGAGCCTGGGCTTTGTGGTGGACTGCAAATTCGATTACTTCTTCTTGTTGACGGCATCCTTGAACGCCTTGCCTGCCGTGAACTTCACGGTCTTGGCAGCTGCGATCTTGATGGTCTCGCCAGTGCGGGGATTGCGGCCGGTGCGGGCAGCACGCTTTCCGGAGCCAAAGGTTCCGAAGCCCACGAGTTGAACGGAGTCGCCCTTGGAGACGGCTTTAACGATGGTGGCGATCAGAGCACCCACGACCTCATCGGTTTTGGCCTTGGAGAGGTCTGTGGCGCCGGCCACTGCTTCAACGAGTTCTGCTTTATTCATGGTCCCTCTTTTGAATGGGAGTTGGTGTAGGAAGCGGAAGTGTATCAATGCTTACGGGGTTCTGCGCAAGTTGGTGATGCCCCTAGGTCCTGATGCGATGCGCCATGCTCTGGCAAGATGAGGGACATGGCCGATTCGCTCCCACCTGATTCCTCCGTATCGCCCTTTGGGCACATCAAGAGCTTTGTCCGACGTCAGGGCAAGATCACGATCGGGCAACGCTTGGCACGCGAGCAGTTGCTCTCAAGGTGGTCGATTCCATTTCAGAATGCACCACTTCAGTTCAAGGAACTTTTTGGCCGTGACGCTCCGACCACCCTCGAAATCGGGTTTGGTATGGGAGAGACCACTGCGCGAATGGCGAAGGCCATGCCAGAGCGAAACTTCCTGGGGCTGGAGGTTTATCCCGCTGGCGTGGGCGCACTGCTCAAGCGCATCGAGGCGGAGAACATCCCCAACATTCGCATCATGGAGCACGATGCCGTCGAGGTGCTCCGCGACTGCATCCCCGATGGCTCACTCGAGTCGGTGCACATCTATTTTCCAGATCCATGGCCCAAAGCGAGGCATCACAAACGGCGGCTCATTCAGCCTCCCTTCATCGAGCAACTGACCCCGAAGTTGCGCATGGGCGGTCTGCTTCATTGCGCGACCGACTGGGCACCCTATGCAGAGCAAATGCTGGAGGTCTTAAGTGGATGTAAGGGTCTGAGGAATTTAAGCGGGGCTGGCTACTCAGACAAGCCCGATTGGAGGCCACTCACCAAATTTGAGAGCCGAGGCTTGCGGCTTGGGCACCCTGTAGCGGATCTTCTGTTCGAGAGAATCTAGCTCAGCCGGTTGACCAATCCAGCCATCCAGCCTGCCAGGTTCCGAGCACCACCAGACCGAAGACAATCCGATACCAGGCAAAGCCTGTGAACCGATGGTGGGCCACAAAGCGGATCAGCCACTTCACCACCACCAAGGCGCTCAAAAAGGCTGAGACGAGCCCCAGGGCGAAGATGGGGAGGTCTTCTATGCTGAGGGTGCCCCAGGCTTTCAGCAGGCTGTACGCCCCTGCGGCGATGAGCGTTGGCACCGCCAAGAAGAAAGAGAATTCGGTGGCAGCTTGGCGTGAAAAGCCAAACAGCATGCCGCCAATGATGGTCGCGCCCGAGCGGCTGGTCCCTGGGATGAGCGCAAAGGCCTGAGCCAAGCCAATCTTCACCGCATCTCGAAGGCTCATATCATCGACCGAATGCACACGAATGGCCTGCGGCGCTCGGGCCTGACGCGCCTCCACCCAGAGAATGATGACCCCGCCCACAATGAACGCTGCGGCGACCGGCACCGGTGCGAAGAGGTTCGCCTTGATGAAAGAGCCAAACAAAAGCCCCAGAACGGCTGCTGGCAGAAAGGCGGCTAGGAGATGCAACAACAACGGACTTCGCGCTTGATTGGGCTGACGCCCCACCCCGAAGGCCTCGAGGAATCGCTGACGATAGAGCCAGACAATCGCCAACACCGCACCCGTCTGAATCGCCACATCGAAGACTTTGGCGCGATCGTCATCAAATCCAAGCGCCCATCCCGCTAAAATGAGATGCCCAGTAGATGAGATGGGCAGAAACTCCGTGAGTCCCTCGACCACTCCCATGATGACGGCCTTCACTGCTTCGGGGAGGTCACGAAGCCACACGAGAATCTCTTCCATAGGTTGAGCATAATAAGGGCAATTCCCTATCAGAAAGCGACACGCAGATGAGCCGCATTGAGTCTTTCTCTGTTGATCAGGCACGCGCGAACATGATTGCGCAGCAGATTCGCACCTGGGATGTGCTGGATGATCACATCCTCGAAACCCTGCAGGCAGTGCCTCGGGAATGCTTTGTGCCGAACGGCCTGGAGCACCTAGCCTTTGTGGACGCCCAGGTCCCACTCGGTGAAGGTCAGTGCATGCTGCAGCCCAAGGTAGAAGCCCGACTTCTCCAAGCGCTCTCGCTCAAGCCCCAAGACACTGTCCTGGAAATTGGGACCGGGTCTGGTTACATGGCAGCACTCATGGGCAAACTTGCGCAGGCAGTGGTCTCGGTGGAGAAGCGCGCAACGCTTGCCCGATTCGCTCAACACAATGTGCAACAAGCCGGCCTCTCGAACGTCACCATCCAGGAGGGCAATGGCTTCTCCCCCGAGGCTGCATGGGCACACCGTGAGGTGGACGTGGTGGTGCTCTCGGGTGGAGTCCCTCAGATTCCCGATTCACTCTTGCGCTTGGTCAAGCCACAGGGCCGGCTTTGCGCCATTATTGGGCAGGCACCCATCATGCGCGCCGTGCTCATGACCCGTGGCCCACATGGATGGTCTGAGCGAGTGTTGTTTGACACCCTCGTTCCCATGCTCGAAGACCACCCTTTCACTCCAGCCTTCCGTTTCTAACGCACTGTTCTTATTAAGGCCCTCGTCGCTATGTCTTCACTCCAGAATGCTCGTCCGCGTCTTCTCCTCTCTTGCCTTTCCGTCGGAGCCCTTCTGATTGGCCCCTCTGCATGGGCCCTCAGCCTCAATGAGGCGGCAGCGCTTGCGCTCAAGAATGATCCGAGCTTTCTGGCTGCAGAGCAGTCACTGCGAGCAAGCCAGGCACGCAAGTCTCAGTCTGTGGCCACACTCTTCCCCACCCTCTCGGCCAGCGCCGCAGTCACGGATGTCGGCGGCACGGGCCTGAGTGACCATCTCACAGCCCGCACCCTCACCGCTCGGGTCAGTCAGCCTGTGTTCAACATGGCGTTGCTCAAGGGAGCAGAGCAAGGAGTGCAGCAACTGGTCGCCGCTGAAGCTGTCTTCGCGAGTGCCCGCCAGTCCACACTGCTCAAAGTGGCATCCGCATACTTTGACGTTCTGGTCGCGCAGGACAACTTGGCCACCGTGCGCTCAGAAAAGAAGGCTATCTCGGAACAGCTAGAACTCGCCAAACGGAGCTTTGAAGTCGGAACCTCCACCATCACCGACCAGCAAGAGGCGCAGGCTCGGTTCGACCTCATTCAGGCCCGAGAGATCGAGGCCACCAACGCCCTTGAGCTTCGCCGCAATGCCCTGGCTCTGATCACCCGAACCCCACTGCCAGCCAGCCTGACGGGTATCCGTGGTGCCATCAAGATCCCAAACCCACAGCCTCTCGATGTCAACGCCTGGATTGACCAAGCCCGAGCCAGTGGCCTCGGGGTTCAGCGCTCGCGAGCCGAGCTTGAGACCGCTAAGCTCGAGACCGGTCGTCGCTCTGCGGGGCACCTGCCCACGGTGCAGCTCTTTGGCAGCCGCTCATTGAACCGCGAAACCATCAGCCCGGGCAGCAGCACCGATTCCACCACCGTGGGGTTAGAGGTGGCGATTGGTTACAACCTGGGGGGGCTCGTCAGCGCCCAAGTGCGTGAGGCCATTGCCGGCGAAGGGCAAGCCGATTACGCACTTCAGGGTGCGTTGCTCTCGGCGGAGCAAGATACCCGTGCGGCCTTTCTCAATGTGGTGGGTGGCCTCGCCCAGGTCTCTGCGCTCGAGGCAGCAGAGCGCTCGAGCCAGCTGGCCCTCGACTCAAACAAGCTAGGCTATGAGGTGGGCGTGCGCATCAACATCGACGTGCTCAATGCTCAGCAGCAGCTCTTCTCTGCCCAACGCGATCTCTCTCGCGCCCGCTACGAGACGCTGCTCTCCAGCCTGCGACTGAAAGCGGCCGTAGGAAGCCTTCAGTCCTCGGACCTGGAAGGCATCAGCGCGCTCATGACTTCAAAGTAATCCAGCCTCTCGCAGTGCGGCCAGACTCCGGTCGGTCGCACCGCGGTGCTGGTCTGCATACCGGCGTGCTGCATCTCCTTGGCGTGCGCGCTCGGACGGTTGGCTTGCCCATTCAAGCGCGAGGCGCACGGCTGCATCAGCGTCCGCCACCTCTGCACCCGCTCCCGATTCCACCAGCTGACGAGAGACCTCCGGAAAATTGAACATATGGGGCCCGAACATGACGGGCCTCCCTTGCGCACAGGCCTCAATCGGGTTCTGTCCTCCCAAGGGCAGCAGGCTACCGCCCATCACCACCAGGTCGCTCATGGCGATGTAGGCCTGCATCTCACCCAGGCTATCGCCCACCCAAACCTCAGCACCCTGATCCGGTTCACCCTGGCTGCGACGACCCACGGAGAAGCCCGCATCGCCGGCCAATTGGACCACGAGATCGAAACGCTCCGGATGGCGAGGCACCAGCACCAAACGCACCTGCGAGGGGGCATGGCGTTTCCAGGATGCAAGAAACGCGATCTCCTCGTCGTCGCGGCTGCTCGCGAGCAGGACCACCGATAACGGATGTGCCTGCTCGTCCAGAGGGCCCTCCAGTGCGCGCCGCCAGGACTGCCCTTGCTGGATGAGTGTCTCCGAAGGCGTGAGGTCAAACTTCAGACTTCCCGTGCGATGAATAGAGTCAGTGGATTGGGTGAGTGCAGCAAAACGCTGGCGGTGTTCTTCAGCCTGAACCAGAATGAGTCGCAGCCGGTTGAGCGCCGGCTGAGCAAGCCAGGCGAACCGTCGCATCTGACGAGCCGATCGCTCTGAGAGTCTCCCATTGATGAGCGCCACCGGAACACCCAATCGCTCGGCCTGCAGCAGCAGCTCTGGCCAGAGCTCTGTCTCCATCAGCAGTCCCAGGGAGGGTCGCGTCTGCTTGAGGAAGCGCGAGAGGGCCCAGGGAAGGTCATAAGGCAGATAAGACTGAAAGACAGACTCGTTCAGCTCCTCAGAGAAGAGCCTCGCTCCGGTCTGCCGGCCGGTGGGCGTGGTGTGGGTCAGCAAGATCTGCCCATCGGGTGTGTTCGTTAACCAAGCCTTCAGGAACGGATAGGCTGCTTGCGTCTCCCCCACAGACACTGCATGCAGCCAGAGCAGAGGACGCGTGCGCGCCTGGTTAGCCTTGATGCGCAAGGCCTCTGGCACCCGCCCCCAGAGCCGCTCGGCCCAGTGCAGGCGATAGGCACCACCCTTGAGCCAGAGTCGCACCAGCATGGCCGGAGTCAGAGCAAGGACCAGCAGTCGATACCCAGCGTGCGCAAACGCTTGAACGGGAGTGACCTTAATCGTCGCCACCATCGAGCGGCTCGCCCTTGGGCAACACCCCCATCTCCGTGAGTGCACGCAGCACCGATTTGGGACGAATGTCATCACCCGCGAGCGTCAGGCCACGCCTGGCCCAGTCCACATGAAATCGCTGCGTCGAGGATCCCGTCATGAGACCCACGGTGTTCTGGCCCATGCCCGCTGCCCAATGCGTCAGGCCGGTATCAACGCCCACCACGGCCTTCGCGTGCTGCAGAATGCCGGCGAGATCTCGAAGCCCCATGGTGGGTAGCATGCGCCCCTCCGAGGCTTTCGCGATGGCCAAGCACTCCCGCCGATCATTTTCACCATAAGCAGGAATGACTGGGCTCAGGCCTCTTCGCCTCAGTGCCTTACCCAAAGCCACCCAGCGATGCTCCGACCAGGTCTTCGTCTTGCGCCCAGAATTGACCACAAAGACAACCCAGTTGGGTGAGTCATGCGGAGCCGCACCAATCCGCCCGCAGACCTCTGCAAACTCCTTGGCCATGATGCCAATGGCCACCATCGACCCTGAGAGGGGACGCTCCTCGAGCGTGTAGCCAAAGACCTCTGAAAAAAGCCTGCGCTGACGCTCCACCGCGTGCCGCTCGTAGGGAACATCGACTGCATGATCCAGCCCGAGAGACGCCAGCATCGACGAAGAGGAGCCATGACCAAATCCCCAACGACCGCCCTCGCCTACCTTCACCTTGGCAGCAATGAGTGCGCTGTGTCTGGCCCCCTGGGCGTCGATGATGAAGTCATAGCGCTCGTCGCCCACGGAACTGATCTGACGCAGAAAGTCATCCCAGCTGCTCAAGTCCCAGGGGCGACCACGTGCACGATCAATGCCCACGCGATAGACCTTGTTCACCGCGGGCGAGAGCAGGGGAATGGCCACATAACGCTCTTCCGCCACCCAATCGAACTCGATGTCGGGACAGTGCTGCTTGGCCTCGGCCACTGCAGAGAGGCAATGCACCATGCCACTCATGGTGCCTGTCTTGATGACCAGCGCCCGGGGCACGAGGTGGCCGCTTAAAAGGGAAGCTGCAGCTGCGCGTTCATGGCCAAAAGGCTGGCCCGGAACTCTGCCTGGATGCGAGCCAAGGCGGCATCGTCTTCCGCCTCAAAGCGCAGCACCACCACCGGGGTGGTGTTTGAAGGACGAGCCAGTCCAAATCCATCTTGGTACTCCACCCGAATGCCATCGATGGTGATGCGAGAGACAGCCGAAGGAAACACGCCGGTCTGCGCCAACTCGGCCACCATGCGATGGTTTTCGCCCTCGGCGGTTTTGATCTGCAGCTCGGGCGTAGAGCGCGCATTGGGCAGGGACTCGAGCAGCGCCGAAGGGTTGTCTTCGCGCGACAAGATTTCCAGCAGCCGCGCCGCAGTATAGAGACCGTCATCAAAGCCATACCAACGGTCATTGAAGAAGATGTGGCCACTCATTTCCCCAGCCAGGGGCGCACCCGTCTCCCGAAGTTTGGACTTGATCAGCGAGTGGCCCGTTCGCCACATCAGGGGCGCTCCGCCATGGTCCAGAATGTCCTGAGTGAGCAGTCGACTGCACTTCACGTCGTAAATGATCTGTGCCCCTGGGTTTTTGGAGAGGACCTCTCGAGCATAGAGCATGAGCTGACGATCAGGGAAAATGATCTGGCCCGAGGCGGTCACCACGCCCAGCCGGTCGCCGTCTCCATCGAACGCCAATCCCAGATCGAGGCCCTGCTCATGAATGGTGCGCTGGAGGTCCTCGAGGTTGTGGGGGTCTGCTGGGTCGGGGTGGTGGTTGGGGAAGTTTCCATCAATCTCACAAAAGAGCTCGGTCACCTCACAGCCCAGCGCGCGCAGGAGCTGCGGCCCGAGCTCTCCGGCCACGCCATTGCCCGCATCTACCGCAATGCGCAGCGGGCGCGCGAGTGTGACATCACTGGTGATGCGTCCCAGGTAATCGGACCGCACGTCTCGAGTGGTGCTGCTGCCCGCTCGAAGACCCTGATCCAGAAAGGCTTGAACTCGGCCATCCACAAGGCCCGCACGCAGGGTCTGAATGTCTTCTCCCGCAAGGGTCTTTCCACCCAGCATCATCTTGAGACCGTTGTACTGAGGGGGGTTGTGGCTGCCAGTGATGGCCACACCTGTGCCGGTACCCAGCAGATAGGTGGCAAAGTAGACCAATGGGGTGGGCACCATCCCAATATCGACCACATCGATGCCCGCCTCATTGAGTCCGCGCGTCAAAGCAGCCTGAAGGCGCGGACCTGAGAGACGGCCATCGCGGCCAACCACGCAGCGGGTCTGACCATCGAGGGTCATCTGCCAGCCCAGCGCGTGACCGATCTGGCGAACGCCGTCCTCCGTGAGGGTCTCATCCACCACCCCTCGAATGTCATACGCCTTGAAGATGCCTGCGGGGGGGAGGACGGTCTGCATGCGGTGCTCCTGGAAAAGACCTCTCTGACGGAGGTGGTGCTTTTATTTTACGATGGCCCTATGGCGATTTATGCAATTGGAGACATTCAAGGCTGTGCAGACAGCCTCAAGGCCCTGGTGGCGCAGCTCAAATTCAAGCCCGGGCGAGATCAGCTCTGGTGCGTGGGCGACCTCGTCAACCGTGGGCCCCAGTCGGCTGAAGTCCTGCGCCTCATTCGAGCGGCTGGACCGCACGCGGTCGGCGTACTGGGCAACCATGACCTGCATCTTCTGGCCGTGGCCTGCGGCGCACGCAAGGCCGCAACCTCTGACACGCTCGGCGATGTCCTGGCCGCACCCGACGCTGCAGACCTGCTTCATTGGCTTCGGCATCGGCCCCTCGCGCACGCAGAGGGTCAGAACCTCCTCGTCCACGCGGGCGTGCTGCCCAGCTGGACCCTGACCGATACGCTTCGTTACGCACAGGAGGTCAGTGCTCGCCTGGCCAGCGACCATTGGCAGGAGTTTCTGTACGAAATGTATGGCAATAGCCCCGCCCACTGGCGTGATGGGCTCACAGGACAGGCTCGCCTTCGAGCGATTGTGAATGTGCTCACTCGCATGCGGTACCTCGATCGTGCCACCGGTGACCTGGAGTTCAAGTGCAAGCTCAGCCCTGCGCTGGCGCCAGACACACTCATCCCTTGGTTCGACATGCCGGGCAGAAAGACCGCTCGCCAAACCGTGGTGTTTGGGCACTGGTCCACCCTTGGCGTACACGTGCGCCCCAAACTGCTCGCCCTAGACTCCGGGTGTGTCTGGCAGGGCTATCTCACTGCAGTGCGGTTGGACGATCGGTCACTCTTTCAGCAGGTCGGCTTGGAGCATTAAGCCGGATCGGATCGGCAATCATCGGATAGAGGGCATGCGCCAGGGCGCGTCGGTCTGGCGTGGCGTCCCCGTGGACAAGATGCTGGGCATCCACCGGGCGATGCAGTATGGGGTTCGCGCTCAATCCCCGGGTACTCATGATGGCGACAATCGACTGCACCAGCGTCATGTCACCAATGTACGCCGGAATGGTGGTGGGCTGTCCATGCTGAAAATACCTCAGCGTCAGTGGCCGCATGGGAAGGCTCGGTCGGTGCTCGATCAGTGCAAAGAAGTTCGCGTGAAACTTGAGCACGGTGTGACCATCGCTGGTGGTCCCTTCGGGGAAGAACATGATGCGCGCACCATGATCGAGCAGCACCTGGGCCTCATTCATCACCTCCTTGATGGCAGATCGACGGCCTCGCTCAATGTAGAGCGTGCCAGAGGCGGTCACCAGAGGCCCAATCACTGGCCAGCTGCGAATGTCCGACTTGGCAATGAAGGTGATGGGCTCCAGCGCTTGGAGCACAAAGATATCGATCCAAGAGATGTGGTTGCTCACCACCAGACAAGGCGAGGGAAACTGAATATCGCCCTCGGGGGCAAGTCGCACGCCACAAATGCCCAGAACCCCAAGCGCGAAGATTCGGAGGCTGCGTTTGCGCCCAATGGGCCCCATCAGTCGAAGCCCGGTGAGTGCCCAGAGCAGGCCAAACAGCACCCAGCCAACCAGTGCCGGCAGCCGCCAGACCAGACGAAGCACCCGCATGCTTAAGTGGTCGAGAGTCCCTGGCGATACACCAGGCGGCCATCGACCAGGGTGGCTTTCACGCGGCCTTCGAGCTCGCGCCCAATGAAGGGGGTGTTTCTGCCCTGGGTGTGCAGGGTGTCGGCTGTGATCAGCCAGGGCTCCTCGGGCGCATAGACGCAGAGATCTGCCTGGCCACCCTCGCGAATCTCGCCCGCGTCGCGCTTGAGAATGCGTGCGGGGCCGGAGGTGAGCAAGGCCAGAGTCTTCTCCACAGACGCTTTGTGATCACGCGCCCAGGCCAAGGCCAGCGGCAACAGAAGCTCCAATCCGATCACACCCGGCTCTGCCTCTCCGAAGGGCAGCTGCTTCGCATCGTCATCCACTGGCGAATGATCGGAACAGATGGCATCGATCGTGCCGTCTTGAAGGGCGGCAGCAATGGCCTCACGGTCGCGCTGACTTCGGAAAGGCGGATCCACTCGACAGTTGCTGTCGTAGTCGCCAATGTCGAGGTCCGTCATGTGCAGGTGGTGAACGGCTACATCGGCGGTGATGGGCAGGCCCTCGGCCTTCGCCTTGCGCACCAGCTCGAGGCCGGCTGCTGAGGAGAGCCGACAGAGGTGCAGCCGAACCCCGGTCTGACGCACCAGCTCAAAGAGGGTGTAGAGACGAATGGTCTCATTGGCCACAGGCACGCCAGGCAAGCCCATCCGACCGGCCGTCGGGCCGCTGTGCGCCACGCCGCTCGCGCCCAGCCAGGGGTCGCGTGCATAGGCCCACACGGTGTAGTCGAAGGTCTTGGCGTACTGCATGGCCCGGAACAAGACCTGGGTGTCGACCAATGGGTGAGTGGCCTGCGAGAAGCCCACACAGCCAGCCTCGGTGAGCTCTGCCATTTCAGTGAGCTGCTCGCCCTTGAGGCCTGCGGTGAGGGCACCGAGCGGATGCACATGAGCCTGGGCCAAGAGTCGAGCGCGATGCTTGAGCATCTCGACCAGTCCAGGCTCATCCAGTGGAGGGTCGGTGTCGGGCGGACAGACCAGGCGGGTGACGCCGCCCGCAATGGCTGCACGCATCTCGGACTCAAGCGTCGCCTTGTACTCAAAGCCCGGCTCGCGCAGCCGTGCGGATAGGTCGATGAGCCCTGGCAAGACCCAGAGGCCCTCGGCGTTGATGGTGAGGCTTGGCTCAAAGCCAGCCAGGCCTGCGCCAACCTCGGTGATGGCCTGGATGCTTCCGTTCGCAATGTAGAGGTCGCGTGCCGCTGCTCCGTGGAGCAGGCCGCCTCGGATCAGAATGTGGGGAAAGGAAGGGTTCATGCGTGGACTCGATTCAGAATGCTCATGACGGCCATGCGCACCGCAATGCCAAAGGTGACCTGATGGAGGATGACAGAGCGCGCGCCATCCGCCACCAGTGAGTCGATTTCAACGCCTCTGTTCATGGGGCCAGGATGCATCACAATCGCATCGGGCTTGGCCACGCGCAGTCGCTCCTCGGTGAGGCCATAGTGCTTGAAATACTCCTGAGGGCTCGGCAGCATGGCGCCTCTCATGCGCTCATTCTGAAGGCGAAGGGCAATCACCACATCGACATCCTGCAGCCCTTGCTCGAGGTCCGTGTAAGGCGTCACCCCCATCTCTCGAAGTCCTGAAGGCATGAGCGTGAGAGGCGCAATCACCCGAATATCCGGCACTCCAAGGGTGGTCAGGGCGTGAATGTCAGAGCGCGCAACACGGGAGTGAAGCACATCGCCCACAATCGCCACGCGAAGGTTCTGGAACTCCCCCTTGAAGTGGCGAATGGTAAACATGTCGAGCAAGGCCTGCGTGGGGTGCGCATGACGTCCGTCGCCCGCGTTCATGATGTGAATGTGCGGCGCGACCTGATTCACATGCCGCGCAATCAGGTAAGGGGCGCCACTCTGCGCATGACGCACCACGAACATGTCAGCCTTCATGGCTGCCAGGTTGTCGATGGTGTCGAGCAGCGACTCTCCCTTGGCGGTGCTCGATTTGTTCACATCCAGGTTCACCACACGAGCAGCGAGTTTGGTGGCTGCAATCTCAAAGGTGGTGCGCGTCCGCGTGGAGTTCTCGAAGAAAATATTGAAGATGGTCTTGCCGGCCAGCAGGTCGGCATTTCGGACCTCCATGCGATCAAGATCCACAAAGTCGCGAGCGTGATCCAGAACCTGCAGCATGACGGCTCGGGGCAGGCCCTCGGTCGACAACAGGTGGTTTAACTCACCGCGCGCGTTCAGCTGGATGGACTTTGGCATTCAACAACCCTTGCAGAAGTATGGCCGCGGCCTCGGCATCGATCTGAGCGTCGCCCGGCGCCAGTGCCGAAGTGTAGCGCTCATCCTCAAGAATGACGGGCCTTGCAAACCGGCCCTCGAGCTGGCGAGCAAAACGCTCGCAACGCTGGGCAAAGGGGTGCGCTTGGCCATCCGGGTAGACCGGAAGCCCCACCACCAGACCAGTGGGCTGCCACTCCCGAATGAGTGCCTCGATGGCGGCAAAGCGCTGGGCGATGGGGGTACTCGCCACCACGGTGAGCGGACGCGCACCGCCCGTGAGGCCGTTTCCAATGGCCACCCCAATTCTCTTTTCACCAAAATCGAAGGCCAGCAGAATGCCAGCCAGAGCATCAGGCGTGACCAACGGCCCCGGAGAGGTTGACCGGGTCAACCCCCAGCGAGCGAAAGGCTGCGCCCAGGCGCTCCTCGATGGGGAGCGAGAAGAGAAGCGCGTGGTCGTGCAAAGGCACGGTGAGCCAGGCATTGGCTGCAAGCTCGGCATCGAGCTGCCCTTCCGACCAGCCCGAGTAGCCCAGGGCCACCGTGATTCGGTCGGGTCCTTTGCCATTCGCGGTGGCTTCGAGGATGTCTCTGGAGGAGGTGAGCCCAATGCTGCCGGTCATAGCTAGAGTGGAGCTCCAGCTCCCCTTGGGCTCATGGAGCACGAATCCACGGTCGGTCTGCACCGGGCCGCCCAGCAGCACGGGAGTGTCTTCGAGCGGATGGCCTTCAAGGCTGAGGTCGAGGCGGCTAAAGAGCGTGCCCAGCGTCATCTCGGAGACTCGGTTGATCACCAAGCCCATGGCGCCCTTGGGTGTGTGTTCTGCCACGAAGACCACAGACCCACCAAATTGTGGATCGGTGAGAGAGGGCATGGCCACCAGCAATTGACCCGCCACCGAGGGAAAGACCTGGCCGTCTGGGGTCATAGGGACCTCCTCGTCCGCCTGTTCCAAGGCATGATTGAATTCTTCGGTCCAGAGTTGACCCATGCAGCAAATTCTAACAGTCCTTTTTTATGCGCCACATAACCCCCTGCAGCTTAGTCTGGATTCGCCGCGACCTGCGCCTTGATGATCATGCGGCGCTGGCTCGCGCACTCAAGTACCCTGAGCCCATTGCATTGGTGTTTGTCTTTGACGAGACCATCCTGGCGCCCCTTCGTGAGCATCCTCAGGCGAACACGCAAAATGGGCTTACCCGTGATCGTCGGGTGGCCTTCATTCACGCCAGTCTTCGGGAGATCGATGCTCAGCTGCGTGCCTTGGGTAGCCAGCTCGTGGTGCGACACGGAGATCCTCAGGCCTGCATCCCTGAACTGGCACAGACACTCGCTGCTGTGCGGGTGATTTACGCCCACGATGACGAACCCACCGCAAAGCGCCGCGATGCGGGCGTGGCGGAGCGTCTCTCTGCCATGGGCCTCTCGACTGAATCCGTGAAAGACCACTGCATCTTTGAACGACAGGACGTGCTCACCGGCGCTGGTCGATTCTTCTCTGTCTTCACCCCCTATAAGAATGCCTGGCTCAAACGCCTGGCCGCAGAACCTCGAGCCATCGAGCCTCACGACACCTCCACCCTCTCAGACCGTGCCCTCCAGATGCTCCCGACCGACACGCTGGCCCTGCCCAGTCTGGCCTCCATGGGCTTTGCAGAGTCCAGCGATGTCGCGGCCACCCAACCGGGCGCATCGGGTGCACAGGCTCTGCTGACCGACTTTCTTCCCCGCCTGGGGCTCTACAAAGAGGCCCGAGACTTCCCCAGCAAACGCGGCCCCTCGTACCTCTCTGTCCATCTCCGGTTCGGGACGGTGAGCGTTCGTCAGTTGGTACGGCAAGCGCGGGCCGTGATTCAGTGCAGCCCCTCCGAGGCCGAGGGCGCTCAGACATGGCTGTCGGAGCTGATCTGGCGAGACTTCTATATTCAGATACTGGCCAACGCGCCTCATGTCGTGCAAGGCGCCTTTAAGCCAGAGTACGACCGTATCGCGTGGCTCACAGAGGGTCCACTGTATGAGGCCCGATTTGCGGCCTGGTGTGAGGGCCGCACAGGCTATCCGCTGGTGGATGCGGGCATGCGCCAGCTCAACGAGACCGGCTATATGCACAACCGGCTCCGAATGGTGGTGGCCAGTTTTCTGACCAAAGACCTGGGGGTCCACTGGAAGCGCGGTGAAGACTACTTTGCGCTTCGCCTGAATGACTTCGATCTCTCTGCGAACAATGGAGGATGGCAGTGGGCTGCCTCCACCGGCTGCGATGCCCAGCCTTACTTCCGAATCTTCAATCCGGTGAGCCAGAGCGAGAAATTCGACCCCAAAGGCCAGTTCATTCGACGGTATGTGCCCGAACTCTCATCCTTGCCTGATGCGGCGATCCATGCCCCATGGGAGGCCGGAGCGCTGGTGCTCGAGCAGGCTGGCATTCAGTTGGGGACCGCCTACCCGTATCCGGTGGTGGATCACGCTCAGGCCCGAGCGGAGACGCTGGAGCGGTTCGCCGTCGTCAAGAAACTGGCAGGGTCTGGGCCAGATCCGGCTTAGATTTCCACCATCTCAAAATCGGACTTCTGCGCACCGCATTCAGGGCAGGTCCAAGTGATGGGAACATCCTCCCAGGCGGTTCCCGGGGCGATTCCCTCTTCAGGAACGCCAGCTGCTTCGTCATAGATCCAGCCGCAAATCAGGCACATGTAGGTTTTCATCATCGTCCTGCCACTAAAATTGACGCCATTCTATCGTTGAAGGGCTTTTCCCCCATGATCCAGCGCAATGTTCCTCAGAGTGAAGCCCTGTTCGCCCAGGCCCAGCAGACCATCCCCGGGGGGGTGAACTCTCCTGTGAGGGCCTTTCGCTCGGTCGGCGGAACCCCACGATTCTTTGAGCGTGCGCAGGGCGCCTACCTCTGGGATGCCGACGGCCACCGCTACGTGGACACCATCTGCTCCTGGGGTCCTGCCATTGTTGGGCACGCCCATCCAAAGGTGCTTGAGGCCATCTCGAAGGCCGCCAGCCATGGGCTCTCGTTTGGCGCCCCCACCCGAGGTGAGGTGGCTCTGGCTGAATGGGTGCGGGCTCACCTGCCCTCCATGGAAATGATGCGGCTCACCTCCAGCGGAACCGAGGCCACCATGTCGGCCATTCGCGTGGCGCGCGGCTATACCGGACGCAGCAAGATTGTGAAGTTCGAGGGCTGCTATCACGGTCACGTGGACAGCCTTCTGGTGAAGGCGGGCTCAGGGCTGCTCACCTTTGGAAACCCTGACTCCGCAGGGGTGCCTGCAAGTTTTGCCGCAGAAACCATCGTGCTCGACTACAACGACATCGCGGGGGTGGTGAGCTGCTTCGCGGAGCACGGAACCGAGATCGCGGCAGTCATCGTGGAGCCCATCGCCGGCAACATGAACCTGGTGCGCCCGCTCCCCGGATTTCTCGAGACGCTGCGGGACCAGTGCACCCAGCATGGCAGCGTGCTGATTTTTGATGAGGTGATGACTGGATTCCGTGTTGGCGCCCAAGGCGTTCAGGGTCTCACCGGTATACAGCCTGACCTCACCACCCTGGGCAAGGTCATTGGCGGCGGCATGCCCATGGGCGCCTTTGGAGGCCGCAAAGACATCATGCAGGTGGTCGCCCCGTTGGGGCCCGTTTACCAGGCCGGCACGCTCTCGGGTAATCCGGTGGCAGTGGCTGCAGGACTGGCCACCCTGGAGCTCGTCTCTGAGCCCGGCTTCTTCGAGCGCCTCGGGGCCACCACCTCGGATCTGATGGCAGGCCTCTGCGACGTGGCCCGTGAGGCTGGGGTCCCTGCTTTCTCTGCAGACAGCGTGGGCGGCATGTTCGGCATCTACTTCAGCGCGCGAACCCCACAGACCTTAGCTGATGTGACCGCCAGCGACCGAGCCGCCTTCAACCGGTTTTTCCACGCCATGCTGAATCGCGGCGTGTACCTCGCGCCCTCGGCCTACGAGGCTGGCTTTCTGTCGATTCAGCACGAGGGTGAGCCTGTCGACCTCATTCTTGAGGCTGCGCGCGAGTCCTTCCAGGAGTGCATGGCCTCAGCCTAAACGCGGTCTGCAGGGTGGAGACCGAACAACCCGTGGCTGCTCGTCACACGCAGGGTGCGGGGCGCTTTGCACCCTCCCCCAGTGGGCCCCTTCATCAGGGCTCCCTGGTCACTGCGCTCGCGAGTCATCTCGATGCACGGTCTCGCGGCCAACAGTGGCTGGTGCGCATGGAAGACCTCGACCCTCCAAGAGAGCAGCCCGGTGCAGCTCGCCTCATTCTTCAGCAGCTGCAGGACCACGGCTTGCAATGGGATCTCTGGCCCGGGACTGAATCGACAGACTCCGTCACAAATGGGGTGTTGTTTCAGAGCACCCGAGACGCAGCCTACGCAGCCGCTCTGGCGGACCTTGCGAGAAGAGATCAGGTGTTTGTCTGCCGCTGTACCCGACGTCAGCTTGAGGGGCGCACGCGCTACCCTGGCACCTGCCGTGAAGCGCGCCACCCAGCCACTGGCCCTCATGCCTGGCGGGTGTGCGGCACACATGGGGCGATTGCGTCAGATGACTTTGTGGTGAAGCGGGCAGACGGCTTCTGGGCCTACCACCTGGCGGTGGTCGTGGATGACGCCTTCCAGGGCATCACCCACATCGTGAGAGGGGACGACCTCGCAGCGGAGCTGCCTCGGCACCGTTGGCTTCAGGCTGCGCTCGGCCTGCCCGAGCCAACGGTGCTTCACATTCCCGTCCTGCGCAATGCCCAGGGAGAGAAGCTCTCCAAGCAGACTCAGGCGCCGTCCCTCTCAGGCGGTGACCGGGTCCATGCCCAGTTGCGAGAGGCGTGGAATTACCTCGAGCAGGTCATGCCAAGAGAGGTGATCGAACAGTGGGCGCGGGTATCCCGCCCCAGTTAACTGGACGACCGGGGCTTTCCACCCAAGAGCACGGCCCCAGCGCCGGCTTTCTTCACCCCACTGGAGAGCAAAGGTGATTGGGTTGCAGTGACCGAGGCGGGCTTCGCAGCAGACACCGCCGCATCACTCGCATCCTCGTAGGGCATGAAGAAGAGCGGGTCTGCGCCAGCGGGCATGTCCATGCCCGGCAGCTTCTCGCGGGTGAGCTTCTTGCCAATGAGCTTTTCAATGTCCTGAACCAGGCGCTCATCGGTGGGGGACATGACGCTGATGGCCTGGCCCGACGCACCAGCCCGACCGGTTCGGCCAATGCGATGCACGTAATCTTCTGCTGCATAAGGCACGTCGTAGTTGATGACGGCAGGCAGCTCTGCAATGTCTAGGCCTCGGGCGGCCACATCCGTAGCCACCAGGACCAGCACCTCGCCCTTCTTGAAGCTTTCAAGTGTGACGAGCCGCTCGTTCTGACTCTTGTCGCCGTGAATGGCATCCGCAGAAATGCCTTCCTTCTGCAGTTCGCGCGCGAGACGGCTGGCACCAATCTTGGTGTTGGTAAACACAATCACCTGCTGCAGCTTGAGACGCTTGATGAGCCGCACCACTGCAGCCCGCTTGCTCTCGGGACGATCGACCTGGTAGAGCTGCTGAGTCACGTTCTCGGCCGTGGCATTCCTGCGCGCCACCTCCACCGTGATGGGGTTGTCCTTCAGGAAGGTCTTGGCGAGCTTGCGAATCTCTGGCGAGAAGGTGGCCGAGAACAGCAGGCTCTGACGCTCGGGGGGCAACAGGTTCACGATGCGCTGTAGGTCGGGCAGAAAGCCCATATCGAGCATGCGATCGGCCTCGTCCAACACGAGCACGCTCACCTGAGAGAGGTTCACAGTCTTTTGTTGAACATGGTCGAGCAGCCGACCGGGTGTGGCAATGAGAATCTCGACGCCAGAACGCAGGGCCATGGTCTGGGGTGTCATGTCCACCCCACCGAACACCACCGTGCTGCGCAGCGGTGAATGCTTCGCGTACTGCGCCACGTTCTGATAGATCTGATCGGCGAGCTCACGGGTGGGAGCCAGCATGAGGGCGCGCACGGGATGACGGGCCGGCGACACGCTGCTGCTGGCAAAGGGCATGAGCCGGTGCAGAATAGGCAGCGTGAATGCGGCCGTCTTGCCGGTTCCGGTTTGAGCGGCACCCATGACATCCGCACCTTGCATCACGTGGGGGATGGCCTGAGCCTGAATGGGCGTTGGAGTTTCGTAGCCGGAATCCTGGACCGCGCGCAGGATGTCTGGGTGTAGACCCAGTTCTGTAAATTGCATCTGTCCATTATCCACGAAGACCATGCCTCCTGCCTTGCGTTCTGCTTTCCCCGCCTTATTTGTGCTGATCTGGAGCACGGGCTTCATCATTGCGCGGTACGGCATGCCCCATGCCGAGCCCATGACCTTTCTGCTCATGCGCTTCGCGCTGGTGTTGGCCGTTCTGTTGCCGATTGCATGGGTCTGGAAGGCGCCCTGGCCCCAAAAGGACGAGGCCTGGCGGATTGCACTCGCTGGTCTGCTGCTTCAGGCGGGCTACCTGGGAGGCGTCTGGGCCGCCGTGCGAGAGGGCATGGGCGCTGGCCTGGTGGCCCTCATTGTGGGGCTGCAGCCCATTCTCACGGCCGTGCTGGTGACGCTGGCCAAGGAGCCGATCCATCGCAACCAGTGGGCAGGACTCTTGCTAGGCCTCACCGGCGTCGGCCTGGTGGTCTGGACCAAGCTGAGCCTGGTGGGCTTGAGCCTCGTGAGCCTTGGGTTCGCTGGTATTGGGCTGGCCAGCATCACCGCTGGAACCCTCTACCAGAAACGTGCCTGCCCCAGCTTTGACCTGCGAACCGGCGGCGTCATCCAGTACGCCGCGTCCGCGGCGCTTTGCCTGCCTCTGGCGCTCGCCTTCGAAACCGGTGAGGTGAACTGGGCCCCCGAACTGATCGGCGCGCTCATCTGGAGCGTACTGGCGCTCTCGATCGGGGCCATCTCCCTGCTTTTCATCATGATTCGAGAGGGAGCAGCAACGCAGGTGACGAGCCTGCTCTATCTCACGCCCCCCACCACAGCCATCATGGCCTGGGTGTTGTTTGATGAACCCATTACAAGCCTCACGGTCATAGGTACACTCGCTACGGTGACCGGCGTGTGGCTGGTGGTTCGGCCTCAACGCTAGCGCCGCTTTCCCTCTCAACACCTCAAAAGGACACACCATGACGTTTATTGCACGCATGATCTCCGTCGGCCTGCTGGCCGCACTCCCCGTCGCCGCCTCGGCTGTGAGCTTCGCCAAGCCCGAGCAGGCCATCAAGTACCGCCAGTCCACCTTCTCGGTCATGGCCACACACTTCTCCGACATCGGCGCCATGGTCAAAGGCGAAAAGCCCTTTGATGCCAAAGCGGCCGCAGCCAATGCAGATGTGGTCGCCACGCTCAGCGCCCTGCCCTGGGCTGGCTTTGGTCCCGGCACCGAAGGTGGCAAGGCCAAGGCTGCCATCTGGAAAGAAATGGACAAGGTTCAAGCCGGTGCTGCCGATCTTCAGAAAGCCGCTGCAAACCTGAGGACCGCCGCAGCCTCGGGCAACCTCGACAACATCAAGAAGGCCTTTGGCGCCACTGCGCAGACCTGCAAGGCCTGCCACGACAGCTACAAAGACAAGTAAGCCTCAGCGCCTCTGGGTCTAGGCGCCCAGCAGTTGGCTGAGCGCCAGGCCCAGGATCACCAGCACCACCAAGCCCCAGCCCAGTCGGTCCACCCACTGGGCCAGCAGGGCCTCCATGGGGGCCCCGCCCCATTTCATCAAGCCTGCCACCAGAAAAAACCGTCCGCCACGGCCCACAATCGAGGCCAGCACGAAGGGCAGCAAGGGCATGGCAGCCACGCCGCCCGCAATGGTGAAGACCTTGTAAGGAATGGGTGAGAAGCCCGCGATCAACACCGCCCAAAAGCCATACGCATCAAACCACTGCTTCGCAGTCTCAAAGGCACTCGCGTAATGGCTCTGCAAAAGCCAAGGCTCAATCGCCTGGAAGGCCATGAGGCCAATGAAATAGCCAAAGAGCCCTCCCAGCACCGACGTGACGGTGGTGAGGGTGGCGAACCACCAGGCCCGCTTGGGCTGGGCGAGGCTCATGGGGGCGAGCATCACATCTGGCGGAATGGGGAAGAAGGAGGACTCCGCAAAACTCAGCACGCCCAGCACCCATGCCGCACGCCGGTGTCGAGACCAGGTCATCACCCGCAGATACAGCCCGGAGAAAAGAGTCTTCATGGTGGGGGGATCATACAATCGCAAGATGACTGAAGCCGTGACCGAGGTGCGCTGGCACTTCACATCGAAGCAAGAGGCACTGCGTCGCGGACTCAGAGACGGCTTTGGGGTGCCTGCTGCAGTGCTCTTTGCAGGCATGATGGGCTTTGGTGCGCTGGGGCACAGCATTGGCCTCTCCATGGCCCTCACTGGCAGCACCACCATTTTCATTTTTGCCCTTCCTGGGCAGATTGTGTTTGCAGAGATGATGGCGCTGGGCGCTTCGGCCTGGCTGGCTGGGCTGGCGGCCATGATCACGGCCGCTCGATTTCTGCCCATGACCCTCACAGTGCTGCCTCAGATTCCCGCAGAGCACCAGAGTCGCTTCCGATATCTCACCGTGCATATGTTGGCGCTCACGAGCTGGGCCGTCGCCATGCGCGACTTTCCGAAGATCGAGCCCCAGTATCGGCAGGCCTACCTGATTGGCATGTCTGCAGCTTGCTATGGCTGCGCCATCCCTGGGACATTCATCGGCTACCTGCTTGCAGGCCAGGTGCCCCTTCCCCTCACACTGGCGCTGCTCTTTGTGAATCCGCTTTTCTTTTTTCTCACGTTTTTTGAAGTGAAGCCTGTGGCCAATCGCATGGCGCTATTCCTTGGTGCGACCGTGGGGGTGAGTGTGTATTTGATCTCGCCCGACTACAGCATCCTGGCGGCGGGTCTGGTGGGCGGAAGCCTCGCCTATGGCCTCAACCGTGCACGTGAACATCGTGCTCAAGGGGGTCGCGCATGAGCGCCGACGAGGCTCTGCTCGGCCTGACTCTAGCGGCCTTGGGCACTTACCTCTGGCGCTTTTTGGGCGTGTCCCTCTCTGGCCGGATCCATACCGACAGCGAGATCTTTCGATGGATGAGCTGTGTGGCCTATGCCATGCTCGCAGGGCTGGTCGCCCGAATCATGCTCATGCCTGTCGGGTTGCTCGAAGAGGCATCGCTTGCCACTCGGGTCTGTGCGGTGAGTCTCGCGGCAGGGGTTATGCTCTGGAGGCATCCACGGTTCGGTGGCCTGGTGCCTGCACTGGTGCTGGGCTGTGTCTTTGTTGGAGGAGTAAGCGCCCTTGGCTGATGTCCTAACCCCCTTTGCTGCGGCCCTCTTGCTGGCCTATCTGCTTGAGCCCATTGCACGACAAGTGCAACGCTGGGGCCTGCCGCGAGCGCTGGCCAGTGTGGTGGCCATTCTCGTGGGATTGCTGCTGTGTGTGGGCCTGGTGGCCATCGTCATTCCGGTCCTACAGAACGAGCTCGGCCAGCTTCAAGCGCGGCTCCCTGGCGTGATTGCCGACGCCTATGCCCGCATCTATCCCGTCTTGGTCGAGCATCCCCTCTGGGCTCAGCTGGGCATCTCGTTGGACGACACCGAGACGCTACGCGCCAGGTTGGTGGAATGGCTGGGAGGGCAGTCAGCCCAGATCTCGAAGACCGCCGTCAGCACCCTTCAGACCGGACTCGGTGTGGTGGTGAGCATCATCGGATGGCTGGTGCTGGTGCCCGTGGTGCTCTTCTTTCTGCTCAAAGACTGGGCCCGCATGCTCGGCGAGACCTTATGGCTCATTCCAAAGCGTCATCGGGAAAGCACCCGAGAGATCGCCCGCGACATTCATGTGACCCTGCAGGGCTATCTGCATGGTCAGCTCCGTGTGGTCCTGGCCATGTCCATCTTCTACAGCATCGCCTTGCTCATCGCAGGCCTGAGCAGCTGGCTCTCGATTGGCATTCTCTCGGGTCTGGCGGTATTTGTTCCCTATGTGGGATTTGTGCTGTCTACTCTGCTGGCACTGGTGGCGGCCATGCTCGAGCTCGGACCCCTCACGGGGCTCATCGCCGTGGCCATCATCTATGCCGCAGGTCAGCTGTTAGAGGGCTTTGTGCTCACGCCCAAGCTGGTGGGAGACCGCATCGGTCTGCACCCACTCGCGGTGATCTTCGCCCTGATGCTCTTTGG
>CAMAZF010000021.1 GCA_945862985.1 Bordetella parapertussis
TCCCCTGAGCAACGCGCTCGGTGCCCCGGGCTGGCGGCCCATTCCACTCTGGACCGCTGAGGCCATTCCGGTTCAGTGCGAAGCAGCACTCAGCCGCGCATCGGCTGACATTGCATCGATTGAGGCGGAGCCGGTTGGCTCAGATGCGACGAAGCTGTTCTCCTTCATGAATCGCATCACGGTGGCGCTTGGCGATCTGACGGGCCCGGTCTATTTGCTCAACAACGTCTCACCAGACCCTGCTGTTCGCAAGGCAGCCGAAGCTTGTATCGTCAAAGTCAGTGCATTTTCGAGCGGGCTCTATCGCCGCGACGCGCTGTATGCACGTGTTCGGGCCGTGCAGCCCCAGGATGACATCGACAGGAAGCTCCAGCAGGATCTCATTCGGTCTTTCGAGCGCAACGGCGTGACGCTCACAGGTCCGGCACGCGCCCGTATGGAGGTCATCAGCCGAGACATGAGCCGCCTCCAGTTGGAATTCGCGAAGCGGGTGCGTGACAACCAGATGAAACTCAGCTTGAGCCCCGAGGAGATGAAGGGGGTTCCGGACGCGTTTCGGGCGCGCACGACCAAAGACGCCCAGGGCAACACCCTGATCGGCTTTAGTGCCCCAGAGGTGCGCACCTTCATGGCCTATTCGGAGAGTGATGCAGCTCGGGAACGTTATTTACTGGCTTACACCCAGCGAGGCGGCCCAAGAAACCTCGAGATCCTGAAGGAACTCGTGGAGCTTCGCCAAGAGATGGCGAAGCTTCTTGGATACCCCAGCTTTGCCCATTTCCAAGTGAAAGACCGCATGGCTCAATCCCCGGAGCGCATCGAGCAATTCCTGAAGGAAGTGGATCAGGCTGCATCAACCATGGAGTCCAAGGAGCTCGCGGAGATCCGCGCCTATATGCAGTCGGTGGGCGCAAAGGGTGCCCTGACTCGATCGAGCCTGAGCTATTGGCAGCGCAGACTCGAGGAGGCACGTTACAAAATCGACCCCGAGACCCTGCGGGCCTATTTCCCCACGGAAGCCTCCGTGGATTTCTCTCTTGAGGTGGCCTCAAAGCTCTACGGATACGATTTTCGACGGGTTGTCCTGCCCGTCTGGCATGAAGATGTCATGGTCTACGAGGTGCGCAGGCGCGATGCAACCCAAAGTCTTAAGGGCGTGATCTACCTAGACCTCTATCCGCGAGATGGCAAGTACGGTCACGCGGCAGCCTTTGGTACCCGAGCAGTTTCAGCCGTTGTGGGAAGAATCCCCACCTCGGTCATGGTGGCGAATTTCAATCGCAATGGCCTGACCCATGATCAGCTGGAGACACTGCTTCATGAGTTTGGGCATATCTTGCACGGCGTGCTGTCGGACACACGCTATGCCGCTCATGCCGGAACCGCGGTGGAGCGAGATTTTGTAGAGGCGCCCTCTCAAATGTTTGAGGAGTGGGTGCGCAGTGAATCTACGCTTCGACTCCTTCCTAAGCACTGTAAGCCTTCATGCCCCGCTGTGACCCCCGATCTGATGCGTCGACTGACCGCGTCCAAGAACTTCGGCCGAGGCATACGATATGGACGGCAGCTGCTCTATGCGAGCTATGACATGCGGCTGCACGCTGCTTCGCCTTCTGCTCTGAGCCCATCTGCGCTCTGGACGGACATGGAAGGACGAACCGCGCTGGGTGCTCTGCAGGGGGGGGAGTTCCCTGGGCAGTTCGGTCATATTGCGGGCGGCTATGCCGCTGGATACTACGGATATATGTGGGCGGAGGTGTTGGCTCTGGACATGCTCAGTGGGTTCAACGGGCGCCTCATGAACCCCCAGGCGGGGCAGCGTTACCTGAGGACTGTTCTCTCCCGAGGGGGGGAGCAAAAGGGAATGGATATGGTCCGTTCGTTTCTTGGGCGTGACCCCGATGCAAAGGCTTTCTTTCGAGAAGTCCGAGGACAGCGTCTCCAGTGAGGGTCTGGCGGGGTGCTGTCGTGAGACTGGCGTGGCATTGGCAGCGACTCGGCAGGGTGTTGTCGTCGCGAGAGTGAGGACGTGAGGGAATGATGGAGACTCTGAATCCTCGGAGACTCAAATGACTGACCTGCCGCCAAGCGCTCTTGAACGAACCGTTTCTACACGAACGGTGTTGTCACGTGGGTTCTGGTTTTACTTTGAACACAAGGGCCATCGCATCGCTGTCCACAACTCCGCCTGGACTGGGCGTGAACGAGTCTATGTCGACGATGAACTGGTTGCCACGACCCTCTCCTTCCGAACCAGAAGTCGACTCCCGTTTATGCTCGATGATGAACCCCTTGCAGTTGAACTTCGTGTGGTGGATCTCTGGACCCGTCCTCGGGTCGAGTGCCTGCTTTTCGATGGGGAGACTCTTCTGGCACATGAGCGCTTGGCGTACTCCACGAGCCATAAGACCAGCGTCCAATACGCCCTTCTGATGGGTGCGGTGATGGGTGGGGCCGGTGTGCTGGTGGGATACGCCGTGGGCAAGCTTCTGGCGGGTGGTGTATGAGGGTGCAAGGTCTATTGGTGAAGCACCTTCGAACCGTGCGTGGCTGGTCTCAGCCGCTGCTGGCAGAAAATGCCGGGCTTAGCCTGCGGACCATTCAACGCGTGGAGTCGGAATCCCAGGCCTCGCTGGAGACCCTCTCTGCGCTCGCATCAACCTTGGAGGTGCCCCTTGAACAGCTATTAGAGGTCCCTCGGGTGAGCTCCGACCAGCTTCGGCCGGCGCAATTGGGCGTAGATGTTCGAGTGGTGGCGGTCTCCATCCTGGCGGGGGGCCTCATGGGTGCTCTGGTGACATGGCTTTGGCTGGCAGCCTGACGCCTCAAGCGGTATCGTTCGCAAAACCTGTGAAATTCTAGAAAAGGACATAGAACATGAAAGTGACATTGGTCTCCATCGTGGGTTGGATCTGGGTTGGAGTGGCGTCGTGCATCGCTCCCGCGGTTGCCTATGCGCAATCTGGCGAGCAGGTTCCTCTGCGCAAGTTCTTTGAACACCGCCAGTTCACTAACATCAAGCTCTCCCCCGATGCGAAGCACATGGCCTTCACCTATGAGCACGAGACTGAGGTGCGTTTGGCTGTGATGCAGAGCAGCGACGGAAACATCCTCTCTCACTTCACCTTTGGCGAGAACATGCATGTCCAGAATTTCTTTTGGGCGAATGACGAACGCGTGGTGATGGCCGTGGGCAAGGTCACGGGATACTTGGACAACGATGGTCGACCAACCAACCTTTACGCAGCAAATATCGATGGAAGCCAACGCCGCGAAATCTTCGAGATGGCGTCTTCCCGCTACGCCCTGCTGAGTCGACTCCCCAACGACGATCGGCACATCCTGATCGCGAAGTACCACTGGGCCGATGGCGGAAAGGGCAAGGTACATCGCCTGAATGTCTATAACGGCAATCTGGACTACACCGCAGATGAGCCCTCAGGCAATGTGCGTGCGCTAGAGGCGGACATCGAGGGTCGAGTGCGGATGGCCGTTGAAATCATTGAAGGAAAGACGGAAGAAGACACCAAGAGCTTTCTGCATGTTCGTGGTGTGGGCGAAAAAGCTGCTTGGAAAAAAGTGCCACTTGCGGTCAAACGCAAAAACCCCCAGATCAATCCCATCGGATTCAACGCAGAGGGAACCAAGGGCTACTTTTTAAGCAACTTTGACCAGGCCCAACAAGATCGCATGGCTTTGTATGAGTACGACTATTCGACGGACAAGGTGGCGTTGCTGCACAAAGAGCCCGACGTGGATCTTCGCGCTCCACTGGTGGGGTACCGGGGAGATGTCGTGGGGGTCATGCACCTCGGCGGGCGGACTGAAAAATTGCTCTTGGACGACAAGAACAAGGAAGCTCAGTTTTTTAACACCCTGGTGGGGGCGTTTAAAGGACAGACCTTTGGCATCACCTCCTACAGTCGCGACGGCAAGCAGGCCATTGTTCAGGTCCGGAGCGACCGTAACCCCGGTGAGTTCTATCTCTTCGATGTCGAGAAACTTCAGGCCAAGTTCCTCGTGGCCACATTGCCAGATCTCAAGCCAGAGCAGATGGTGTCCGTTGATCCTGTCGTGATCAAGGCTCGTGATGGCATGACCTTGCACGCGCTGCTCACCAAGCCTAAGCATGCGAAAGGCCCGGTTCCGCTCTTGGTGAATGTGCATGGCGGTCCATTCGGTGTGACCGATTTCTGGGGCTTCGACCCAGAGGGCCAATTCTTCGCCAGTCGCGGATGGGCTGTACTGCAGGTGAACTATCGAGGGTCCGGAAACAGGGGAGCCGACTTTCAAGAGGCGGGCTATCGGCAGTGGGGCCTTAAGATGCAGGAAGACCTCGTTGATGCAACTCAGTGGGCTGTGAGTCAGGGTGTGGCTGACCCCAAGCGCATGTGCATCTACGGGGGCAGTTACGGAGGATATGCGGCACTGGCTGGGGTGATTAAGGATCCTGACCTGTATCGATGCGCGGTAGGGATTGTCGGGGTGTATGACCTCGTGCAATTCCGCAAGGGCGATGGGTCCGACTTCTCCCGTCTCGGAGGCGACTACTTTGAGAAATTCATGGCCCGTCGCGTCGGCGAGAAGCCAGAAGACTTGGTGGCCACCTCACCGGTCCATAACGTCTCGAAGATCAAGGTCCCCGTATTCATCATTCATGGCGAGAAAGATGTCCGGGTTCCGCTGGAGCATGCGACGCGACTCCGTGAGGCAATGGATAAGGCGGGTAAGCCCTATGAGTGGATGGTCAAGCCTGAGGGCCATGGCTTCTACAACGTCGAAAACCGGGTAGAGATGTACACCAAGGTCTTGGAGTTTTTGAACAAGCACACCCAATAGGCATAACCTCTGGCATCATCCGCCGGATGCGATTGATCCGTCGACTGCTTCCTTTGCTGACCGCAGTCCTGGTGCTCCAGGGCTGCGGGGTCTCCAACGAGCCCCTAGATGCCAAACTCTACGAGGAGAACGTGTTTTTCACGTCCTTCCAAGAGACGCCTAAGTACCTCGACAACGTTTCCTCGTACAGCAATAACGAGACGCCATGGACCTACGCGGTTTATGAGCCTCCTCTGAAGTATCACTATCTGAAGCGCCCCTATGTTCTGGAGCCCCGTAACCTGGAGGCGATGCCAACGGTCACTTACCTGGACGCCAAGGGCCGAATCCTTCCTTCCACCGCGCCGGCCGAGCAAATTGCCGAAAGCGTGTTTGAGCTGCGCATCCAGAAGGGCATTCTCTGGCAGCCACATCCTGCATTCGCCAAGGATCCATCGGGCGCGCTGCGTTATCACGCCCTTCAGGAGTCGGATCTTGAGGGCGTGAAGACGCCTTACGACTTTGAGCACATGGGCACCCGCGAGCTCATTGCAGATGACTTCATTTATTCCATTCGCCGAATGGCGACCACGCGTGTGAAGTCACCCGCGTTTGGTTTTTTATCCGAGAAGATTGTTGGTCTTGCGGACTACGGCAAGCGCATTCGAGCCCAGGAAAAGGAACTCAAAGAGAGGCTCGGCCCTCGGCAGTCCGGCCCTTTTGGTCACATGCCATGGCTTGACTTTCGTCGGCATGATTTCCCGGGGGTCGAAAGGATTGACGACCATGCCTTTCGCATTCGCGTCATTGGGAAGTATCCGCAGTTCAAGTATTGGCTGGCCATGACCTTCTTTGCGCCAATGGCCTGGGAGGTGGATGCCTTCTATGCTCAGCCCGGCATGAGTCAACGCAACCTGGTGCTCAACACCTGGCCTGTGGGCACTGGGCCTTACATGCTGACCGAGTTCGTGCCGAATGCGCGCATGGTGCTCAAGCGCAATCCAAACTACCGGGGCACCACTTACCCTTGTGAGGGTGAGGCCTCCGATGCGGAGAAGGGGTTGCTCAAGGACTGTGGCAAGCCCATCCCCTTCGTAGACAGCATGGTCTCGATTCGTGAGAACGAGGCCACATCGGTCTTTACCAAGTTCATTCAGGGCTATTACGACAACCCGCAGATTGAGCGTGGGGAGAATGGTATTGCCTATCAGGTCGCGATCGATGATCAGACAGGCCGTGCCCGAGATCTTCTGGATCGAAAGATCCAGTTGCCGAGCACCATACAGGTGGGCCTCTGGTACTTCGGGTTTAACTGGTTAGACCCGGTGGTTGGCGCAGGCAAGACCCCTGAACAGGCCGCCAAGAATCGCAAGCTCCGTCAGGCATTGGCCATTGCATTTGATTTTGAAGAGTACATAGCGGTCTTTGAAGAGAACCGGGCGCAGGTGAATCACAGCATTGTGGTGCCGGGCCTGTTTGGGAACGATCAGATCAAGCCTAACCCGCTCATCTACGACATTGGACCAGACGGCAAGATCAAGCGTAAATCGATTGAGGTGGCCAAGCGTTTGCTGGCGGAGGCGGGCTATCCGAATGGGCGCGACGCCAAGACCGGGCAGCCGCTGGTGTTGAACTATGACACCCAGGGGGTGGGGCCGGGGTACAAGGCTCGAATGGACTGGACGGTAAAGCAGGCGGCAAAGCTCAACATTCAGATGGAGCTCCGCAACACCGACTACAACCGTTTCCAGGACAAGATGCGCAAAGGCTCGGCCCAGTTTTTCTTCTGGGGGTGGCTCGCAGACTACCCGGATCCCGAGAACTTTCTGTTTCTGTTGTACGGTCCCAACTCAAAAGCCAAGGTGGATGGGGAGAATGCCTCCAACTGGGAGAACGCAGAGTTCGACCGGCTTTTTCTGAAGATGAAGGATCTGGATGATGGCCCAGAGAGGGCAGCCTTGATTCGTGAGATGGGGCGGGTGATGCAGGAGGACATGCCATTGCTCTATGGCTGGTCAGAGGAATATGGGGGCGCTTATCACCAGTGGGTCTATAACGGTAAGCCCTCGAACATCATTCGTGACAACCTGCCCTATCTTCGCATTGACCCCGCCTTAAGAGCGCAGAAGATTGCGGAATGGAATCGGCCGATTTGGTGGCCCGTGTTTGCCATTCCGGTTGGATTCATTCTGCTCGCGTGGCCTGCGTGGCGGGCATGGCGCCGGCGGCAGAACAGCAGTGCTGTGGTGCCGCAGGAGGGGGCGAAGTCATGATGACGTTTCTTGCTCGCAAACTCGTGTACGGCCTGCTGATCTTGCTGGGCATCAATTTCGTCACCTTCTTGCTCTTCTTTAAGGTGAACTCGCCAGATGATATGGCCCGCATGCAGATGGGCGGCAAGCGCGTCACCGCGGATGCCATCGAGAAGTGGAAAGCGGAGCGCGGCTACGATCGCCCCTTGTTTTTCAACGCGAAGGCAGAGGGAGCCGGGCAGTTCACGGACACCTTGTTCGTCGACCATTCGCTCCGCATGTTTGTACTGGACTTCGGCCGCGCCGATAGCGGACGGGACATCGCCACCGAGATTCAACGACGTGCGGGCCCAAGCCTCGCACTGGCGCTTCCTGCCTTCCTCGTGGGGCTTGGTCTGGCTGTGACCCTGGCCCTGGGCCTCGCGTTTTTCAGGGGTACCTATCTCGACTTCTGGGGGAGTGTGGCCTGCGTGGTGTTGATGTCGATTTCAGCGCTCTTTTTTATTGTGGCGGGCCAGTTCCTCTTCTCGCGGATCTTGCAACTCTTGCCGGTCTCCGGTTTCGACCCTGGAGCAGATGCCTGGCGCTTTCTCATCATGCCGGTGGTCGTCAGCCTTCTCGCCCGAGTGGGTTCTGAGACTCGCTTCAACCGTACGATTTTTCTCGAGGAGATTTCGAAGGACTACGTAAGAACTGCGCGTGCCAAGGGGCTCTCGGACCTTCGGGTGCTGTTCGGGCATGTTTTGCGAAACGCGCTGATCCCCATCATTACCAGCTCGGTCGCCATCATTCCCTTGTTGTTTATGGGGAGCCTGATTGTGGAGTCTTTCTTCTCCATTCCAGGACTGGGTAGCTACCTCATTGAGGCCATTGGGGGGCAGGATTTCGCGATTGTGCGTTCCATGGTTTTCATTGGTTCCGCCCTCTACATTCTGGGCCTCATCCTGACGGAGATCTGTTATGCCATTGCAGATCCCCGTATTCGACTGCAATAACCTATGAAGCTCACGCTGCTCACCACCGACCTCTTTGTCTTTGCTCTGCTGATTGCGCTGTTGGTCTACGCCTGGCAGGTTCGGCGTTCTCCCGAGCTGAGCGCGAACTGGAGGCTCGTCTTTCAACGTCCGGTTGGAATGGCCAGCGGCCTGGTACTTGGTTTTTTCCTCAGTGTCGGCGTGTTGGACTCTCTTCACTTTCGGCTTGCGCTCTCCTCTGCACCGGGCCAGACGGAGGTGCGTTACGGTGAGGCTCAGAGCGCGTTGGATTTGTTGCTTAAGCCCTTGGTGGCAGCCCGTGAGCGCAGCTATTCGGAACCACTTGCCATTCGCGCTTTTCGCAAGGAATCCTTCGAACGAAATGGCCAGACCGTCAGAGATTTTCCGCCGCTGAGTTTCGGAGGTGGGCATCTCACCGACCGAGATCACCACGCTCAAGATGTGTGGAAAAAGGTGCTCAGGGGAGTCGCCTGGGCGTTTTCGGCTCTGGTGTTGGTGGGTCTGACGGTCCTCGCCATGTCCGCACGGAGGACTCAGCAGAGCATGGGGCGGTGCCTCACTCTGGCTTGGACTGGGCAGTCTGCCTGGCCTTGGCGAACGGCCGTGCTGACCGTCTCCGGTCTCGCCCTCATGGTGTCGCTCATGATTTCCCTGTCTGAGGGCTACCATGTGTTGGGTACCGATCGAACCGGAAACTCGGTCTTGGTGATGGCGCTCAAGAGCATTCGGACGGCCCTGGTGATAGGGAGCCTGACCACGCTGGTGGTGCTCCCACTGGCGGTCGGTCTAGGGGTGGTTGCGGGCTACTTCAGGGGCTGGGTCGATGAGGCGATTCAGTATGTCTATACCCTGGTGGCTTCGATTCCGGACGTCCTCCTCATTGCCGCAGCGGTTCTGCTTCTCCAGGTCTTTATTGACAACAACCCCACCTTGTTCGAGACAGCTCTTGAGCGTTCGGATGCGCGGCTGATGTTTCTTTGCCTGATCCTAGGTCTGACGTCGTTCACTGGGCTTTGCAGACTCGTTCGCGGTGAGACCCTCAAGCTGCGTGAGATGGAATACATCCAAGGCGCGCAGGCCTTCGGTGTTCCCAACACGCGCATTCTCTGGCGTCACATCACCCCCAACCTCATGCATATTGTGCTGATTCATGCGGTGATGCAGTTCTCCACCTTCATTCTGGCCGAGGCCGTCTTGTCTTATGTGGGCGTTGGTGTGGACCCGAACACCGCCAGCTTCGGCATCATCATTAACACTGCGCGTGCGGAGCTTGCAGCGTCCCCGGTGGTCTGGTGGACACTGCTCAGTGCCTTTGTGTTCATGCTCATGCTGGTGCTCTCTGCAAATCTGCTGGCAGATGCGATTCGAGATGCCTTTGATCCCCGGGCCAGGCTGCGGGCCAGCCTGTTTCGGGTGACGCGTCGACTGGGAGTCAACCCATGAATGCGTCTGTGAAGGCGGCGGTTGCCGTTCGTGACCTCAGCATCGACCTCGTCACCGAGGCAGGTGTCTCTCGTGCGGTTCAGGCCTTGTCGCTCTCCATCGACCGGGGGGAGACCTTTGCGCTGGTCGGCGAGTCGGGCTGCGGCAAGTCCATGACTGCGATGGCACTGCTTCGCTTGCTGCCGGAAAATGCCCTGATTCGCTCCGGCGAGATGCGGCTTGGAGACGACGACATCTTCGCCCTTCGTGAACAAGACATGCAGACCGTCCGTGGCCGGCGGATGTCCGTGATTTTTCAAGAGCCTGCCACCAGTTTGAACCCGGTGATGACCATCGGGGATCAAATCACCGAGGCCATTCGCCATCACCTTGGCCTCGATCAGAAAGATGCCTGGACGCGCGCGGTGAAGTGGCTAGAGCGTGTGGGTCTGCCAGAGCCTGAGCGGCGCATGAAGGGATATCCCTTCGAGCTCTCCGGTGGCCAGCTTCAGCGGGTCATGATCGCCATCGCCTTGTCGGCGGAGCCAGATCTTCTCATTGCAGACGAGCCAACGACCGCCTTAGACGTCACCATTCAGGCACAGATTCTCGCTTTGCTCCAAGAATTGCAGCGTGAGCGCGGAATGGCGCTGATGCTGATCACCCACGACCTTGCGGTCGTAAAGGGAATGGCCCAGCGGGTTGCGCTCATGTACGCGGGCCAGATCGTGGAGGTGGCGGATGCGCCGGAATTCTTCGGACGGCCGCTTCATCCTTATGCGCGACTGTTGCTCGATGCCATGCCAGACGCGACGAAGCGCGGCACTTCTCTCGCTGCGATTGAGGGGATGGTCCCCCCCCTCACAGAGCGATTCACCGGATGTCGGTTTGCTGCACGCTGCCCCTGGGTTCAGCCGGTCTGCCGAGAGGGCTCAATTGAGCTTACGCCCGACGCTTCAGGTCGTCGATCGATTCGGTGTGTGCCCGTGAGCGCTGGAGCTGCACTGGCCCCTCAGGTCGTTCGCTCGATGGCAACGGCAGAAGAGGCCGCCGCAGCACCCAACGAATCCTCATTACCCCTCCTTTCGGTCACCGACCTGAAGGTGACCTATACGATGGGGGGCGGATTCTTAAAGGCCCAGAAGATCTTTGAGGCTGTGAAGGGCGTGAGCTTTGCGATTCCTGCGGGACGCACCTTGGCCTTGGTGGGAGAATCCGGCTGTGGAAAGACCACTACGGGGAAGGCGCTGCTCAGCATTCTGGGCCCACGAGCGCGAGTGAGCGGCTCTGTGAGCCTTGAGGGGCAGTCTGTTTTGGGCGCAGGCCGGGCCGAGATCACCCGGATGCGCAAAGACCTACAGATTATTTTCCAAAACCCTTTTGCGTCGTTGAGTCCCAGGCAAAGAGTGAGAGACATTCTGGAGGAGGGCATGCTGAGCCTTCATCCGGAATGGCCTGCAGACACTCGAGAGAAGATCCTGATGGAATTGATGGATCAGGTGGGGCTTCGGGCGGATGCTTTGAGTCGTTATCCGCATGAGTTCTCGGGAGGGCAACGGCAACGCATTGCCATCGCGCGAGCGTTGGCGGTTCGTCCCAAGTTGATCGTCTGTGATGAGCCCACCAGTGCATTGGATGTCTCGGTTCAGGCGCAGATTTTGAATCTACTGAAGACGTTGCAACGTGAACTGGGCGTGAGCTACCTGCTGATCACCCACAACATTGGGGTGGTGGCGTATTTGGGAGACGAGGTCGCCGTGATGCAGCGGGGCGAGATTGTGGAGCAGGGTGATGCCCGGCAGGTGCTCAATCACCCATCCCACGCCTATACCCAGACCCTGCTGGCAGCGGTCCCGACGCTTTAAGCTCCAAAGAGCTTGGGAAAGATTCCCGCCAATCCTTTGGCAATGTATTCAATGGCCAGAGCTGCCAGCACCAGGCCCATGAGGCGCGTGAGTAGCCGGATCCCGACAGGCCCGACAAGCCGGACGATCTGGTCGGAGAAGGTAAAGCAAAGCCAGGTGGAGAGACCAACGCCTGCGATGGCCAGAATTAAAAGACCCGTCGTGATGGGGTCTGCCAGCCCAGGGCTATTCAAGATGACCGTGCTGATGGCGCCTGGCCCGGCCATCAGCGGTACCCCCAGGGGCACAATGGCGCTCTCGGGAAGGCTGGGATCCGAGCTACTGGAGTCTGGCGCAGGTTCAGGTTCGGCATTCAGCATTTGAATGGCCAGAATCAGAAATAAAATACCGCCAGCGACGGATAAAGATGCCAAGCGGATGGAGAATACGTCGAGCACCGCGCGGCCGATCAGAGCGGCACCAATGAGCACCCCTGCGACGGTAAGTCCAGCCCATTGCGCTGCACGTTTTCGTTTCTCAGTGCTGTACCCGCGGGTTACCGCAAGAAAGAGCACCACGCTGCCGATTGGGTCCACGATGACAAAAAGACCCACAGCAGCACGAATGAGGCTTTCGGTCTGAGTCCATTCCATGTGGCAACAGTATCAGACCGTCTTTCAAAATGATTGAGCACCGAATGTTTGCATTCTTTGAGCGTCTCCTCCCCACCTATCCCCCCGAAGCTCCCCAAGTCCCCTCCGCGCGGCTCTGGTCGTTCCTCTGGGACATGACCAAGGGGGGGAGGATTTATCTGCTCGCCCTCATGACCCTCACAGCGAGCATCGCCGCATTTGAGGCGTTTCTCTTTGCCTTGCTGGGATTTCTCGTGGACTGGCTTGCAAAGACCCCACCAGATCAATTCTGGGTCCTGGCCAGGGCGGAGCTGAGCCTCATGGCAGCCTTTCTCGTTGGAAGTATTGTCCTGGTGCTGCTCGCCTGCTTGGTGAAGTATCAGACGCTCTTTGCCAATATGCCCATGCGTCTGCGCTGGATGTTCCACCGGCTCATGCTTGCGCAGAGCATGTCTTTCTATCAGAACGAGTTCTCCGGCCGGGTCTCCGCCAAGGTCATGCAGACCGCTCTGGCGGTTCGTGATGTGGTGATCACGCTGGTCGATATCTTGGTGTTTGTGGGCGTCTACTTCATCACGATGGTCAGTGTGGTGGGGAGTTTTGACTTGCGACTGATGGGCCCTTTTGCGATCTGGGTCTTGGCCTATGTGTTGGTCCTTCGTTACTTTGTGCCCCGTATTGGTCTGGTGGCGAAGCGACAGGCGGATGCCCGAAGCCTGATGACCGGACGTATCACCGATGCCTACACCAACATATCTACTGTGAAACTTTTCTCGCACGCAGAGCGCGAAGCGTCTTATGCGAAGGAGTCCATGCAGGAATTCATGCAGACGGCCTATCCGCAGATGCGATTGGCGGGAAGTTTTGAGACCACCAACCACGCCCTGAGCGTTTCTCTTGTGATGGGGACCGGGATGGCTGGTCTTTGGGTCTGGACAGAGGGGGGGATTGGGTCCGGTGCGGTTGCCGCCTCGGTGGCGATGGCCATTCGTTTGATGGGTATCTCTCACTGGGTGATGTACGAGATGGCCAATCTCTTCGAGAACATTGGAACGGTGCGCGATGGCATCTCTATGCTCGCCAAGCCGCTGACGATCGTAGACGCGCCGTCTGCCCAACCTCTGGAGGTCAAGACGGGTCGGGTTGAATTTAGAGATGTCTGCTTTTCTTATGGCCCCGATCGGCCGGTGATTCACCACCTGAACCTGGTCATTCGCCCAGGAGAGAAAGTGGGATTGGTGGGGCCGTCTGGGGCCGGCAAAAGCACGCTGACCAACCTGCTTTTGCGGTTTTACGACCTCGATTCGGGTGTGATTCAGATTGATGGCCAGGACATTGCCAAGGTTACGCAGAACAGCCTGCGGGCTCAGATTGGCATGGTCACGCAGGACACCTCACTCTTGCACCGGTCGGTTCGGGACAACATCGTTTACGGCAGGCCCCAGGCGAATGACGAAGAGGTCTGGGAGGCCGTTCGAAGAGCCCATGCCGAGGCTTTTGTGCCGAGCCTGGAGGATCAAGAGGGGCGTCGGGGCCTAGATGCCCATGTGGGCGAGCGCGGGGTGAAGCTCAGTGGCGGTCAGCGCCAGCGCGTGGCCATTGCCCGGGTCATTCTGAAAGATGCCCCCATTTTGCTGCTAGACGAGGCGACCAGTGCGCTCGACAGCGAGGTGGAGGCGGCGATTCAGCAGAGCCTGGCGGAGTTGATGCAGGGCAAGACCGTGTTGGCGATTGCTCATCGGTTGAGCACCATTGCTGCTCTGGACCGACTGATTGTTCTGGACGAGGGGCGCATCGTGGAGGAGGGCTCCCACACGGAGCTTCTGCAGCGAGGAGGCCTCTATGCCCGGCTTTGGGCGCACCAGAGTGGGGGCTTTTTGGCTTTAGATGCCCGAAGTTAGTGCGATGCAGCAAGATTTGTAACCTTTACGCAACATCGTTAACCCTAGGTCTTGTCACGGGAGTGACTTAAAGGCTATATCTTCTCTACTTTCAACCCACGAGGGAGTTTTTTCTATGGTGCCCCAGAAGACCATCCTGAGCCGCGCGCTATTTGCGGCCATGGCAGGTGCAAGTCTGCTCGCAACAGACTTCGCCGTTGCCCAACAAGAAACCACGGTGACCGTCACTGGTTCACGCCTCAAGCGCGTGGACTCCGAGGGCGCGATGCCCGTGACCGTGATCTCTCGTGAGCAGATCGACACCAGCGGCGCTTCCTCTGTTGCTGAAGTCATCCGCACAGTAACCTTTGCAGCAGCCGGTAACTTCCGCCCCCAGTCAGGTTCTTCTGCTCAGTCTTGGGCATCTGTTGACCTCAAGGGCCTTGGCTCCGGTCGCACCCTGGTTCTGATCGATGGCCGTCGTGCGCCCAAAGCTCCTATGGTCGGTGACGCGGCTGACATGAACTCCATCCCGCTTGGCGCCATTGAGCGTATCGAGATCCTGACCGATGGTGCCTCGGCCGTTTACGGTTCTGACGCCATTGGCGGTGTGGTGAACATCATCACCCGTAAAGACTTTGAAGGCTTCCAGATCATGGCTGGCTACACTGATCCTTCGAACGCCGGTGGACACCGTCGTGAGGGATCTATCCTCTTCGGCACCTCTGGTAAGAATGGCCGTGTGATGGGTGGCATGTCGTTCAATAGTCGGGGAATGGTTTACACCAGTCAGCGGCCCTGGGGTGCAACCAAGGGGGTCTCTGTCTACGGGAACAACTACTACGATTCCTTCGGCATCAAGGCTGTTCCCGGCGGCTGTAACGACACCAATTTCTACCCCACTGCAGCGGGCACCTGCGCTTATGACTTCAACGCAGTTGCTGCCGACGAAGCATCTCTCAAGAACACCTCTCTCTTTGCCAAGGGCGAGTACAAAGTTAACGAAAATTGGAAGATGTACAGCAGTGCCAGCATCACCCGTGTTGAGAGCTTTGGTCGCTATGCACCAACTCCCGGCTTCATGACATTGAGTGGTGATAGTCCAAACAATATCGCTTATCTCCTGGACCCGTCGCTCGCCGGAGAGTCGGTCATCCTGTTGCACCGCTTCGCTGCAGCTGGAAATCGTGACACCAATACTGACAATAACGTGTACGACCTTTTGGTCGGAGCGCAGGGCTCTGTTGGCAAGATCGACTTCGACGCAGGCGTTCGGTGGACGGATTCTCAATACCGCGAGACTGGACGTAACTACATTGTGCGGCCGATTGCCGAGCAGTACCTGAACTCTGGCGAGTACGACATTTTCAACCCGAGTCAGAACCCATCCTATGTTTTGAGTGCGATCAAAGCGACCATTGGCCGCGATTCTTTCTTCCGCATTTCCGAGGCATACGGCACGATGTCCATGCCGCTGATGCGTTTGGCGGGGGGTGAGGCTCAAATGCTGTTCGGTGCCGAGCGACGGGTAGAGAAGTATCAGGACCTGTACGACTCCCTCTCCGAGGCCGGTGTTATCGAGGGGTCAGCAGGAAACTCTGCCGGTGGTGATCGTCAGGTGAACTCATACTTCACTGAAGCCGTTCTGCCTGTGGCGAAGAATGTCGAAGTATCGTTGGCCGCGCGTCATGAGTCATACTCTGATTACGGTTCAGACACATCACCGAAGGCAGCCGTCCGTTGGAAGTTGCGTCCCAACCTGTTGGTCCGCGGTGCAGTTGGAAATGGCTTTGCGGCTCCATCCCTGCCTATCCTGACCCAGAAGGAGTCCTTCTCGGCTGAATCGGTGATTGACCCAGCAACCTACGTCGCGTTCGGTGGTGCAGCAGCGGATGCCAGCACCAAACAGGTTCAGGTAGATACCTATTACATCGCGAACCCAGACCTCTCTTCAGAGAAGTCTGAAAACGCATCGATCGGCGTGGTCTGGGACGCAACAGACAAGATCTCTCTGAAAGCTGATTACTGGAAGGTCAAGATCACCGACAAGATCTCGCAGATCAGTGCTCAAGACCTGGTGGATCGCTCCAACGGCTCGGATCCGCGCGCCATTCCAGCTGGTTTGGGTGTGACACGGAACTCTGCTTCCGGAGCCATCTCGCGAATCACTGCCGGCTACGGAAATGAGGGTCAGATTCAAACGACAGGTCTGGACATTACCGCGGATATGGCCTATCGCTTGGCCAATATTCCCGTGTCGCATCGCTTGACTGTCTCTCGCTTGATTAGCTATGACGATGACGGTGATGAGTTGGCTGGTTCTTTGGGCTTGCCCAAGCAGCGGGCAGTATTGAGCACCAAGGTGACTGTCTCGCCCAAGGTTGATGTCTACCTGAACGCGAACCAGATCGGTGAAAATGGCACGACCCGTCGCATGCCCTCCGTTCGCACCTATGACCTGCAGGTCACTGCAGACAGCTTCATCAAGGGCGGCAAAGTGAGCGTAGGTATCGTGAACCTTCTGGGATGGTATCCAGGCGAACAAGGCCCCTCCGACAAAAACCTCGTTGCGTACTCGGGCCGTAACTTCAACTACTACCTGTACGACTCCTATGGTCGTCAGACCTACATCCGTTACACCCACAGCTTCTAATTTCAGGGTTTAACGCGTAGGCTCAAAGGGCTCCTTCGGGAGCCCTTTTTGTTTCGGAAGGAGGTCTGAAGTGACTGACCCAGAGAGCCCCTTGATTCCTCGTCCTCGAACGCGCATCCTCCCACCTGTCCCCTTCGGTCTGGCCTTGGTGTTTGCTGGGTGGACCCTGGGGCAGGTGGATCTTCACCTGCCTTGGACGATGGATGCTCATGACCAGCCTGTGCTGGAGGGGATGGGATGGATGCTCATCGGGGGTGGGCTCGGACTGATGCTCTGGTCCGTTCTCACGCTCTGGCGCCACCGAACCACCGTGAACCCCTTCGGTCGAGCGCAGGCTCTCTGCGTCACCGGTCCTTTCGCGTGGAGTCGTAACCCCATTTACCTGGGGGACTTCCTCATCCTCTTCGGTGGGGGCTTCGCGATGAATAGCGTGTGGCCGGCTCTGCTTGCACCGGCCATCTGGTGGCTGATTCAACATCACGTGATTGCCCATGAAGAGACATTTCTTCATGAGCGGTTTGGGCAGCCCTATGCGATCTATCTGCAGGAGGTGCCACGCTGGCTCAGATGGCCAAAAAAAACCCCGGCACAAGGCCGGGGCTAGGAGGAGGGGGGCTGGAAGGCCCCCTTCGAGGGAGAGCTTACATATCCATGCCCATGCCGCCCATGCCGCCCATGCCGCCGCCCATGGCGGGAGCAGGCTTGTCTTCAGCCAACTCACCGATCATGCAATCGGTGGTGAGCATCAGACCGGCAACGGACGCTGCATTCTGAAGCGCGGTGCGGGTGACCTTGGTGGGATCTACAACGCCCATGGCGAGGAGGTCACCATACTCACCGGTGGCAGCGTTGTAGCCGTTTGAGCCGGTGTGCTCGAGCACCTTGTTCACGACCACGCTGGGCTCTTCACCGCAGTTGGCCACAATCTGACGCAGGGGCTCTTCAACCGCACGCATGACGATCTTGATGCCAGCTTCCTGGTCGGGGTTGTCACCCTTGACCTTGGCGGAGGCCCGTGCACGCAGCAGCGCAACGCCGCCACCTGCCACGATGCCCTCTTCCACTGCAGCGCGGGTGGCGTGCAGCGCATCTTCCACGCGAGCCTTCTTCTCTTTCATCTCGACTTCGGTTGCGGCACCGACGCGGATGACGGCAACACCACCAGCCAGCTTGGCGACGCGCTCTTGGAGCTTCTCTTTGTCGTAGTCGCTGGTGGCTTCCTCGATCTGCACACGAATCTGTTTCACACGAGCCTCGATGGCCTTGGAGTCACCGGCACCGTCGATGACGGTGGTGTTCTCTTTGGCAATCTCGACCGTCTTGGCCTGGCCGAGCTCTTGCAGGGTGGCCTTTTCGAGGGTCATGCCGGTCTCTTCGGAGATCACGACGCCACCCGTGAGGATGGCCATGTCTTCGAGCATGGCCTTGCGGCGATCGCCGAAGCCAGGCGCCTTGACTGCGACGGTCTTGAGGATGCCGCGAATGTTGTTCACCACCAGGGTGGCCAGTGCCTCGCCTTCGACGTCTTCAGCCACGATCAGCAGAGGGCGCCCAGACTTTGCCACCTGCTCCAGCACGGGCAGCAGGTCACGGATGTTCGAGACCTTCTTGTCGTGCAGCAGGATGAATGGGTTCTCTAGAACCGCAATCTGCTTCTCAGGGTTGTTGATGAAATAGGGCGAGAGATAGCCGCGGTCGAACTGCATGCCCTCAACCACGTCGAGCTCATTTTGAAGCGATTTGCCGTCTTCTACGGTGATCACGCCCTCTTTGCCCACTTTTTCCATGGCATCGGCGATGATCTGGCCGATCTCGGTGTCGGAGTTGGCGGAAATGGAGCCCACTTGTGCAATCTCTTTGCTGGTGGTGCAGGGCTTGGAGATCTTGGCGAGTTCTTCCACGATGGCTGCGGAAGCGCGATCGATTCCGCGCTTGAGGTCCATCGGGTTCATGCCCGCTGCAACATACTTCATGCCCTCACGAACCACGGCTTGCGCCAGCACGGTTGCGGTGGTGGTGCCGTCGCCAGCGTTGTCAGCCGTCTTGGAGGCCACCTCTTTCACCATCTGAGCGCCCATGTTCTCGAACTTATCCTTCAGCTCGATTTCCTTGGCAACCGACACGCCGTCCTTGGTGACCGTGGGGGCGCCAAATGAGCGCTCGAGCACGACGTTGCGGCCCTTCGGTCCGAGGGTAACCTTGACTGCATTGGCCAGGATATTGATGCCATTAACCATCTTTTGGCGTGCATCGTCGCCGAACATCACTTGTTTTGCTGCCATTTGATATTTCTCCTAAATCAGTGTGCGAGTGGGCTTAGGCTTCGATAACGGCCATGACGTCGTCTTCGCGCAGAACCAGCAGCTCTTCGCCGTCGACCTTGACGGTCTGGCCTGAGTATTTGCCGAACAGCACGCGATCGCCGACTTTCACGTCGAGGGGGCGCTGTTTGCCGTCTTCTTGGATCTTTCCGTTGCCCACGGCGAGGACTTCGCCCTGGTCGGGCTTTTCAGCGGCATTTTCGGGGATAACAATGCCGGAGGCGGTTTTGCGCTCATTGTCCAGGCGTTTGACCACAAGGCGGTCGTGCAGGGGACGCAGTTTCATACTGTGTTCACTCCATATGGTGAATAACGGTTAACGGGAGGATTCGGGGAGGGTGTTAGCACTCAATCCCCTTGAGTGCTAATAGTAGGGGCAGATCTCCCCGTTTTCAAGGGGGGTGGGAGGGATTTAGCCTCCGAAAAACCGGCCTTGCTTCTCTTTGAGGGTTTGGCAGTCGATGCAGCGAATCTTGCCAAGCTTGAGGCGGGCCGTGGGGATTCCCTCTCCGCAGTCGATGCAGTGAAGGCCATCAAAGTCTGGGCTGGTCTCGGGCGCGGTCTTGCGTCGCGCTTCTTCGAGCGCATCTTCATTAAACTGAGCCTCGATGGCAGACGCGCGATCACTCTCGTCTGTCAGTTCAAAATAATTTTCATTTTTCTCGAGGGCCATGTTGTTTTCTCCAGTGCGCCACGGATGGTGGGCGCTTAATGTGACACTAACATTTATTGTTGGTGGAGCAAGCCTGCTCGCCTCCGCTCAGCCATCCCCCCTTCCTCAAGACCAGGCTGCCGTGGGTTTGTTCACTGCAGCGGGTCTGCCTGCGGACGCGTTGGCCTTGTCGGTTGTCTCCGCAGACGGCCAGGTCAGGCTCGAGCATCAGGCCGATCGGCCCTTCAATCCCGCCAGCACCATCAAAGTGGTGACGACCAGGGCTGCGCTGGGGCTCCTCGGAGAGGACTTTCGCTTCAAGACGCGTGTCTGGGCTCAGGGGCGACTTCGGCAGGGCGTGTTTCAGGGGGTGATGACCCTTCAGGGTGGTGGAGACCCCAAGCTGGTGAAGGAGGATCTTGAGCAGATGGTGGCTGGTCTTCGAGCCAAGGGATATCGGGAACTGAGAGGAGAGTGGCGGCTCGACGGCGGGCTGTTCGCAGAGCCCGAGGCCCCTCCTGGGCAGTTTGATGGCCAGCCCCTTAAGCCCTACAACGTGACCCCTCATGCGGCGATGATGAACTTCAAGGCAGTTCGGCTCAGTATGTGGCGTGCAGGCCATCAGGTGAAACTTCAGGCGGATCCGGGGCTTTACGGGCTTGCGCTTCGGTCTGCTCTGCAACTGGTCCCTGGACACTGCTCCGCCAATCAATTTCATCTCGACTGGGCGGACTCAGGGCGCTTGGTGGTGCGTGGAAAGATGGGTCGGAGCTGCCCGGGAGCGGAGCTTTATGTGAGCGTGTTTGACCACCTGCAGTTTGCGCACCGCCTCTTTGCTCAGGCCTGGCGTGCCGCTGGAGGGACCTTCAGCATGACCGCTAAGGCCGGTCGAGTGCCTGAGGGCTCGGAACTGGCGTTGGAGTGGACTTCGCCGCGGCCCATGCTGGAGCTCCTGGCCGACATCAACAAGCTCAGCAATAACCCCATGGCGCGAACGGTCTTCCTGGGGCTATCCGCCCAAACTGGGGGCGCAGGAACTCGAGAGGATGCAAGTCTGAAGGTGAGTCAGTGGCTACTCAAGCGCGGGCTCCACTTTCCCGAGATGGTGCTCGACAACGGGTCAGGTCTCAGTCGCCATGAGAGAATCTCGGCCAGAAACATGACGCGCTTGCTCCTGGACGGCATTCAAGGGCCGGGGGCGGTGCGTTGGGTTGAAACGCTGCCAGCAGCTGGGCTTGAGGGCACCTTAAGACGACGTCTGAAAGACGAGCGCGTTCGAGGAAAGGCCTGGGTCAAGACGGGTACCCTCGACGAGGTTCGCGCCTATGCGGGCTACGTCCAGGCCAAGAGCGGGCGAATGATTGCCTTCTCAGCCTTTGTAAACCACCCTCAGGCCCGTTTGGCGCGCGTTCCGCTAGACCAACTTGTTGAATGGATGATCGAAAACCTGTGAATGAGCTCCAATCCCAGCACGCTGGTCAGCCTCAAGAGAGCGACTTTCTCCATCGACATGGGGTAGGCGTCGTGGTCGCTGTCGTGGTGGCCCTCTCGACCATTGCCACTGAGGCGGGACGAGAGCGCTCAGCAGGTTGGTTCAAGGTCGCCTACTCGGCGATTTATCGGCCAACGCTCGCGTCGGTTTTTTCAGCAAAACCTTCGGTGCTGAATGTAGAGCAGGCTCGAGCAGCTCGATGGATTGCTCGAAAGCACAGAGTGGCCTTGGCTGCAACCGAGCAGATTGTCTCTGCTGCGTTCGCTGCCGCCTCCGATCATCGCCTGGACCCCTATCTGATCCTGGCAGTGATCTCGATTGAGTCCGCATTCAATCCCCTCGCCGAGAGTGTGGCGGGCGCCAAAGGCCTCATGCAGGTCATGCCCAAGGTGCATGCTGATCGATTCTCTGCTTTTGGAGGCGTCGATGCTGCACTCGATCCGAACGCCAACATCCAGGTGGGCGCTCAGATTCTGCGCGAATACCTGGATCGCTATCTCACGGTGGAGGCCGCACTCGCAGCCTATGTCGGAGTAGGACCTGGTGGTGAGTCCAGCTATCCTTTGAAGGTCATGGGCACCCGAGATCGCATTCACGCCGCCGCGATGGGTCGGGTGCTGGCCAGCGCAGAGCTTGCAGCCGACAGGTGATTCAACGCAGCCTGAACACCTCCTGCGGTGTGGGGCGTTTTCGTCAGCTGCAGGGTCATCTCCACGCCACCGAGCATTCCTAGGAGGCTGAGGTCATTGAAGTCTCCAAGGTGCCCCAGTCGAAAGACCTGACCACTGAGCTTGGAGAGACCGGTCCCCAAAGAGAGGTTGAAATTTGTAAGCGCTTGCTCGCGGAAAACGTCAGCATGGACTGCTGGTTTTCCACCCTCGGTGGGCATGCGAACGGCGGTGACGATGGGGCTGTGGGCCTCGGGTCGCTGGCAGACGGTTTCCAGTCCCCAAGCCTTCACGGCCGCGCGAGCGGCGCCGGCATGCCGACGATGTCGAGCATAAATGGCCTCGAGTCCTTCCTCACGAATGAGGTCTAGGGCCTCGGCCAGGCCGTACAGTAAGTTGGTGGCGGGCGTGCTGGGCCAACTCCCCTTCTCGTTCGCCTTGAGTACCTCATCCCATCGCCAGTAGGCGCGGGGAAGTTTGGCCTGAGCCTGCGCTGCAAGTGCCTTCTCACTGACGGCGTTGAAACACAACCCGGGCGGGAGCATCAAGCCTTTTTGTGACCCACTGACCGTGACATCCACGCCCCATGCGTCGTGCTCCACCGGTGCACAACCAAGGGAGGAGACGGTGTCGATCATCAGCAGTGCAGGGTGGCCCACCGCGTCGATGGCCGAGCGAATGGCACGAATGTCGGAGATCACGCCGGTCGAGGTCTCGTTGTGAACCACACACACCGCCCGTATGGACCGAGCCGTATCGGCCCTGAGTTGGTCTTCAATGGCCTGGGGGTCTACGGGCTGGGACCAGTCTGATTCGAGACAGATGGGATGGAGCCCGAGCTTGGTCGCCAGAGACTTCCAGAGGCCCGCAAAGTGGCCGGAGTCCACCATGAGCACCTGATCCCCTGGGCTGAGCGTGTTCACCAGAGCGGCCTCCCAGGCGCCGGTTCCTGAACCTGCATAGATGACAACTGGCTGGCGGGTCCCAAAGACAGGCCGAATGGCGGTCAGGATCTGGGTGGCCAGCGCCGCGAACTCCGGACCTCGATGGTCGATGGTGGGGAAGTCCATGGCGCGCAGCACGCGGTCAGGCACGTTACTGGGTCCCGGGATCTGTAGGAAATGACGACCGAGTCCCGTTCGATTGAGTGCGTTGCGCGGATTGATGGGTTGGGGAGAATCACGATGCATAAGTGGCCAAGATCAGGGAGGATGGAGGGCAAACCATGAATGCCCGATCCCCTCACAATCCCAGCCGACGCGCACTTTTTCAAGGCTTTCAAGGGTCTTCCCTAGGAACAGACTGGGTTGCGCGCTTGAGTCGCGAGATGCAGGGGGAGGTCTACAGTGACCTGCCCTCACGAGGGCGATATGCGACGGATGCGTCGATCTATCAGCTCATGCCGTTGGCGGTCGCCGCGCCCAAGTCCCTTCTCGATTTGAGGGTCGCGCTCGATGTCGCACGCGATGCCAAGGTCCCGGTGCTGATGCGCGGAGCGGGGACCTCGCAGTGCGGCCAGACCGTGGGCGAGGCGCTGGTGATTGATCAAAGCGCTTACCTGCGAAACATTCAGACGCCTGATCTTCAACGCCAGACCGTCTGGGTGGAGCCTGGGGTGGTCCTAGATCAACTGAATCAGGCGCTGAAACCCCATGGTCTTTGGTTTCCAGTGGATGTGTCCACCGCAGCCCAGTGCACCATCGGGGGTATGGCGGGAAATAATTCCTGCGGGTCTCGCAGCCTGGCGTACGGAAACATGGTGCACAACGTCCGAGCCATTGATGCCATTCTGGATGATGGAACGCGGGCCCGATTCGAGGGTTTTGGCGATGGCCAGCCGATGGTTCTCGGCACTCGTCGTCTCTCAGACCTCGTGTCTCGCCTTCACCAGATTGCGGATGGCGTGCGATCCGAAATCGGTGAGCATTGGCCCAAAGTGATGCGCAGGGTGGGCGGCTACAACCTAGACATTTTCCATCCGCAAAGCGAGCGGCCCTACACCGCCGATGGCTCGATGAACCTCTCGCACTTGCTGGTGGGCTCTGAGGGCACATTGGCGAGCTTTGAAGGAATCGAGCTCTCGCTTGCGCCGATTCCGCGCCACAAGCGGCTGGGTGTGGTCAATTTCCCAAGCTTTCAAATGGCCATGGAGATGACCCGGGCCATTGTGGGGCTCAAGCCCGTCGCGGTCGAGCTGGTGGATCGCACCATGATTGAGCTCTGCCGGTTCAACCCCAACTTTGCGCCGGTGATTGAGCGGGCTTTGGTCAGTCCGGATGGACGCACCACTGAGGCACTTTTATTGGTCGAGTTCGCTGGAGAGGAGGCTCAGGTATTGGATGAGCGGCTTCGGGCGCTCGACACGCTCGTTTCAGATCACGGGCTGCCCGGGTGGGTGGTGCAGATGGCCAGCCCGAGCGACCAGTCAGCACTCTGGGAGGTTCGCAAGGCTGGGCTCAACATCATGATGTCGCTGCGGGGCGATGGAAAGCCCATCTCGTTCATTGAGGACTGTGCGGTGCCGCTCGAACATCTGGCTGAATACACTGCCGCGCTGACCGAGGTCTTCGCTCGACACGGCACACAGGGCACCTGGTATGCCCATGCGTCCGTAGGGACTTTGCATGTTCGACCCATTCTGGATATGCGGCGAGACGGTGCTGAGAAGATGCGAAGCATTGCGCAGGAGGCCTCCGATCTGGTGCGTCGATTCAAGGGCGCATTCTCGGGTGAGCATGGCGATGGCCTGGTGCGCAGTGAATGGGTTTCTTGGCAGTTCGGACCAAGACTCACGCGCGCTTTCGAGGAGGTGAAGGATGCCTTTGATCCTCAGAACCGGCTCAACCCAGGCAAGATCGTAAGAGCCACCCGAATGGATGACCGTAGCTTGTTTCGATTCTCCCCAAGCTACCGGGTACTCCCCATTCAGCCCGCCCTGGACTGGTCCGATTGGAATGTGCAGAACGATCCCGCTCGACCCAGCCCACCCGGGGGCCTTGGCGTGCACGTTGGCGCTCCAGGATCAGGCGACGACCCCGCCCTCGGGCTCGCCAAGGCGGTGGAGATGTGTAACAACAACGGGCATTGCCGTAAATTCGATGCCGGCACCATGTGCCCAAGCTATCGGGTGACTCGACAGGAGCAGCATGTTGTGCGCGGCCGAGCCAATACCTTTCGGCTTGCCCTGTCGGGACAGATTCCAGGAGGCTTGGAGTCCGATGCTGTTCAGAAGGCGCTCTCGCTCTGCGTCTCATGCAAAGGCTGCCAGAGAGAATGCCCCACGGGTGTAGACATGGCGCGCATGAAGCTAGAGGCTCAATACGCGCGCGGTCGATCTCAGGGTTGGCCCCTGCGCGATCGCCTGGTCGTGGCGCTTCCTACCCTGTCTGTGTGGATGCGGACCTGGCCCGGCCTGCGCTGGTTGCCGAAGCTCCGAGAGGTGGTCCCGGGCCTATCAGGGTTGCTTGAGCCGGCTCTGGGCATCGCCCGCAATCGCTCGCTTCAGCCATGGGCGTCGCGACGGGTTCGTTTGGCACTTAACGGCCTTCCTTCGGTGTCGATCGAGCACGCAGACGTGGTGCTCTGGGTGGATAGCCTCACAGAGGCCTATCACCCCGAACGAATCGCAGTAGCGCATCGACTCATCTCAAGGTTCGGTCTCAAGGTCAGTCTCATCGGAGCGCTCCAGGGGCAGAACCTCTGCTGTGGTCGGACGGCCCTTTCTGTCGGGGATGTGGATGAGGCCAAGCGACGAGCGGGTGAACTCCTTGCGGCCCTCGCGCCCGCCATCTCCCGAAAGACGCCCATTGTGGGGCTCGAGCCCTCCTGCCTCTTGAGCCTTCGAGACGAGTGGCTGGCGATGGGGTTCGGAGTCGCTGCATCTGCACTTTCGGCACAGGCTAAGCTCTTCGAAGAGTGGTGGGTGGAGGCCCACACATCCGGTCAGATTGAGCTTCCATCCGGTCTGCTTCAAAGGCCTGTTGCCCTGCATGGACACTGCCATCAGAAGGCTGCAGGTGCGATGCCAGCGGTGACGCGTGCTTTGGAATCGGTTGGATATTGCGTGACGCCCATCCAGAGCAGCTGTTGCGGCATGGCAGGCGTGTTCGGGCTCCGTCCGGAGCACCAATCGATCTCGAAGGCCATGGCCGAGCTCAGCCTGGCGCCCTCTATCCGTGCACTCCCCTCCGACACCTTGCTCGTGGCGGATGGGCTGTCGTGCCAGCACCAGATTCAAGATCTCCTGCCTCGAAAAGCCCTCCACGCTGTCGAAGCCCTTGCCTTGGCGCTGGGTGAATCTCTGGATAATGGCTAAAACTAAACCTTCTCAAACGGACTAAGCCCAAATGGATCCAACCCTTCGCAAACAGGCCCTCGAATACCACGCACTGCCCACGCCCGGGAAGCTTGCAATTGTGCCGACCAAGCAGCTCACCAATCAGCGCGATCTGGCCCTGGCCTATTCGCCTGGAGTCGCAGCCGCATGCGAGGAGATTGTGAAGGATCCGATTCATGCCTTCCGCTACACCGCACGCGGCAACCTCGTGGGCGTGGTGACCAATGGCACTGCGGTCTTGGGTCTGGGGAATATTGGTCCCTTGGCGGCGAAGCCCGTGATGGAGGGAAAGGCTGTTCTCTTTAAGAAGTTTGCAGGCATTGATGTCTTCGACATTGAGCTCAATGAGTCCGATCCCGACCGGCTGGTGGAGATCATCGCTGCGCTCGAGCCCACCTTTGGCGGCATTAACCTCGAGGACATCAAGGCGCCAGACTGCTTCTTGGTTGAGCGCAAGCTTCGCGAACGGATGCGCATTCCGGTCTTCCATGATGATCAGCACGGGACTGCGATTGTGGTGGGCGCTGCGCTGGTCAATGGACTGCGCGTCGTTGGTAAAAAGATTGATGACATCAAGCTGGTGGTCTCTGGTGCGGGCGCAGCTGCACTGGCCTGTCTCGATCTCCTGTTAGACCTTGGCCTACCCCGCAAGAACATCTGGGTGACGGACATTGAAGGGGTGGTCTATGAGGGCCGCACCACCCTAATGGACCCGGAGAAGGCACGATTTGCCCAGCCAACCGATGCGAGAACCCTCTCCGAGGTGATTGCAGATGCAGATGTCTTTCTGGGTCTGTCCGCTGCGGGTGTACTCAAGCCAGACATGGTGGCCAAGATGGGCGCGAATCCCATCATCTTTGCGTTGGCTAACCCTACGCCGGAGATCATGCCCGAGGAGGCACACGCGGTGCGGTCGGACATCATCATGGCCACGGGGCGCACGGATTACGCCAATCAGGTGAATAACGTGCTGTGCTTTCCTTTCATCTTCCGTGGTGCGCTCGACGTGGGAGCCACCACCATCACTCGAGGCATGGAGCTTGCGGCGGTTCATGCAGTGGCGGAACTGGCGCGTGCCGAGCAGTCCGACGTGGTGGCGGCGGCCTATGGCACTGAAGGGGTTCAGTTCGGACGGGAGTACCTCATCCCGAAGCCGTTCGATCCTCGTCTGATTGTGAAGATTGCAGCGGCCGTCGCACAGGCTGCAATGGATGATGGGGTCGCGACGCGCCCCATCCTCGATATGGATGGCTATCGCGAGCAGCTCCAGGAATTTGTGTATCACTCGGGTAACTTCATGAAGCCCTTGCTCACGGCTGCCAAGCAGGCCGAGCGTCGTCGGGTGGTGTACGCCGAGGGTGAAGAGGAGCGTGTACTGAGAGCCGTGCAGGTCATCGTGGATGAGCATATTGCGCACCCCATTCTGATCGGTCGCCCTGCTGTGATTCAGGAGCGGATTCAACGGTATGGCCTGCGGATTCAGGCGGGTGTCGACGTGACTTTGGTCAATCCAGAACAGGATGAGCGTTACCGAGATTACTGGGAGACCTATCACCGAATGACCGAGCGTAAGGGCGTGACTGCGCAGTACGCGAAGATTGAGATGCGTCGCCGACAGACGCTCATTGGCGCGATGATGATCCATAAGGGCGACGCCGATGCCATGGTCTGCGGAACCTTTGGCAATCACGCGCTTCACTTGAACTACGTCAATCAGGTTCTGGGTCTAGGCCCCGATGCACGGGTTTTTGGTGCGATGAACATTCTGATGCTGCCGGGCCATACCGTGGCCTTGGTCGATACCCATGTCAATGAGAACCCCTCCTCTGAGGAGATCGCAGAGATCACGCTGATGGCTGCAGATCAGATGAAGCGCATGGGCTTGGAGCCGCGTGTGGCGCTGCTCTCTCACAGCAGCTTTGGAAGCTCGAACGCAGACTCGGCGGTGAAGCTTCGCGAAGCACTCGAGCTGATTCGTGCGAGACGGCCAGACCTGAATGTCGATGGTGAGATGCATGGAGACCTGGCGCTGGATCCGGCTGCCCGAAAAGCCTATATGCCGAACTCAACCTTGCAGGGGCCTGCAAACCTTCTGGTCTTCTCGAACCTGGAGTCCGCCAACATCTCCTACAACTTGTTGAAAACGGCAGCTGGCAACAACGTTGCAGTGGGACCCGTCTTGTTGGGCTGTGCAGCACCGGTCCACATTGTCACGCCTTCGGCCACGGTGCGTCGCCTGGTGAACATGACGGCTGTGGCCGTGCTCGATGCCAATCGACGGGCAGAGACAGCCGCTAGAGACTGATGCCCTGTGCAGGAGGCCTCAGAATTCCGAGGCCTTCACGGCAATCACGCTCAGGATGGCGCTGGCCACCGTCTCGGTGCGAAGCACCCTTGGGCCGAGGCGGAGCCCCTCGAAGCCAGCGTCTCTTGCATCTTGTTCCTCCTGGTCCGTCCAGCCGGCCTCAGGGCCGATCGCGACCCAGAGGTTGGGCTCCAATGACGCCTTGGAGACGGAGTCCTGCGCAAAGGGGTCTAGTAGCCAGCCTGCCTTCGGGCCCGTCTGATCTCTGTAACTGGAGAGTGCGGTGCTCAGGGGAGCCACCGGGTGGACTTTGGGCATCTGGTTTCGGCCGCACTGTGCGGCCGCAGCCTCGACCATGCGCTGCCAGTGCGCCTGACGCTTGGAGGCGCGATCCCCGACGAGTTGGAGCTGGCTGCGAGCGGCCTGAACGGGCCAGACCTCGGACACGCCGAGCTCTGTGGCCTTTTGCACCACCCAGTCCATTTTGTCACCCAGGCAAAGGCTCTGGATGACAACGGTCCGGATCGGAGACTCCCGCTGAACCGATTCAAGGGCCTCTAGGTGAACCTGGCAGCCTTTGGCATGGGCGTCGACGACACGACCTCTGGCCTCCATACCCCGACCATTAAAGAGGATCACTGGGCTGCCCACCTCGAGGCGAAGGACCCGGATCAGGTGGTGAGACTCGTCTGGCCCGAGGAGGTTAGGTCCAGCCACGGAAGCGGCCCAATGGATGCGGGGAATCATCAGCGTTTCGAACCTCTATTCATAAGAAAAGCTCGGCGCTTCGTCGGGGCGAAGTCGGTAGAATCCCTATTCTGCCAAGCTACGCTCGCGCGCGCAGTCGCGTCGAGCCAAATCAATAAATAGGGAGACTCCATGCAGACGCTTTCCGCCCCCATTGCCAAAGACATGGCCAATGCTATTCGCGCCCTGGCGATGGATGCAGTGCAGCAAGCCCATTCCGGTCACCCCGGCATGCCCATGGGTATGGCCGAGATGTCCGTGGCGCTCTGGCGCCAGACGCTCAAGCACAACCCCACGAACCCCCATTGGCCAGACCGCGATCGATTTGTTCTGTCCAATGGCCATGGATCGATGTTGATTTATGCACTCTTGCATCTCACCGGCTATGACCTGCCCATGCAAGAGCTCAAGCAGTTCCGCCAGCTTCACTCCAAGACTCCAGGGCACCCCGAAGTGGGGATGACTCCAGGGGTCGAGACCACCACCGGTCCCCTTGGGCAGGGCATCACCAACGCAGTGGGCATGGCCCTGGCCGAGCGCCTGATGGCTGCAGATTTCAATGAGCCGGGCCATACGGTCGTCGACCACAACACCTATGTGTTCCTGGGTGATGGCTGCCTCATGGAGGGCATCAGTCACGAAGCCTGTGCCCTTGCAGGCGTATGGGGGCTTTCCAAGCTCATCGCCCTCTACGATGACAACGGCATCTCCATCGATGGCAAGGTCGAGGGCTGGTTCCGTGACGACACCGCCAAGCGTTTCGAAGCCTACGGCTGGAACGTCATTGGCCCGATCGATGGCCACGATCTGCCTGCCGTGCAGGCTGCTCTGAACACCGCCAAGGGCTGGGCCAAGAATGGTAAGGCAGGTCGCCTTGCCCCCACACTCATCATTTGCCGGACCCAGATTGGTCAGGGCTCTCCCAACCGGGCTGGCACTGCAAAGGCGCACGGTGAGGCCCTCGGTGCGGAAGAGATTGCGCTCACGCGAAAGGCCATTGGCTGGTCGCATGAGCCCTTCGTGATTCCGCAGTCCGTCTATGACGCCTGGGATTGCAAGGCCGAGGGTGCAGCAGCCGAGGCAGATTGGAATGCTCGGTTCGAGGCCTATGCAAAGGCATTCCCTGAGAAGGCAGCAGAGTTTCAGCGTCGCATGCGCGGCGACCTTCCCGAGGGCTTCGCTCAGTCCCACCAGGCCCTCATCGACCGGCTCTGCGCAGAGGCTCAGAACGTCGCCAGCCGGAAGGCTTCCCAGATCACGCTCGACGATCTCGGTCCCCGGGTGCCCGGGCTACTTGGTGGGTCGGCTGACCTGACGGGCAGCAACCTCACCAACTGGAAGGGTGTGCAAAGTCTCAGTGTTGACGCCAAGGGTGCACTCACGGCCGGCCGGCACATCAGCTATGGCGTTCGCGAGTTCGGGATGGCTGCCATCTGCAATGGCATTGCGCTTCACGGGGGCTTCATTCCCTATTGCGGCACCTTCCTCACCTTCTCGGACTACA
>CAMAZF010000022.1 GCA_945862985.1 Bordetella parapertussis
CGTTTGGCTTGGTTAAACGAGCGACTTCGATCTGCTTGTCGTTGAATTCCGGATTGTCTTTGATCGCCGGACCACTGCTGATATAGACGTGGTAGTCGGGGCCTGGACTGGATCGAAAGTCTTCTCCCGACTGCAGGTATAGCTGGTTGCCGGACCTGACCAGTGACCAAGTTCCAGACGAGCTGTGCAGCATGTCTTGGCCCTTGGCTTTGGTGTCGATCTCGCCTCGTTTTACGACCTCGCCATCGATCTTCTTGTGATCGCTGAATCGAGCCTTGAGATCTTGGGCATGCCCCCGAATGGCATCGAGCACTTGAGCGTTGGCGGTGCTCGCGCCTCCAAGCACGAGGAGCATTGAGAGAATCAGCTTTGCAGTCATAGGTTGAATCTCCTTGGCGAGGGCTGGGTGCGTTTGGTTTCGAATCATTCGCAAAGTATCTCGCTCAGACCCTCCGCCCAACCACCCCATCCCCATGAGGACGCCCTGCTCGCAAACCACACAAAATAATCACACAGAGGTAGTTAACAAAAAAGTTAACTACTTTTGGGTCTGAGCCTGGGGGAGGTCAGTGCTGAAGGTCACTGAAAGCGCAAGGTTTGGAGTGGTGGACGGCACAGGGTTCGAACCTGTGACCCCTGCCGTGTGAAGGCAGTGCTCTACCACTGAGCTAGCCGTCCAAGTGGCGGGGTCATTATCTCACAACGGCCGGTCTAAGGGCGGCGCCTCTGCGCGCTATGTGCCCATCAGCCACTCTGCGAAGGCTGGATCGGTCCACCATGAAAGCCCAAGACATAAGGTCATCATGGCCAACAGGGTTGCCGCAATCCACATGGCATACCTTGGTCCACCGGACCCAAAGGCCACAAACGTCTTGGCCACCGCACTGGAGGCAAGTACCCCAAAAATGCCCATCATGCAGAGCTCAATTGACGTGGTGTCGAGCAGACTCAATTGGCCAATGCTAGCGGCAGCAGAGTGGGCCTCGGCAGCGCCCACCAAAATCGCTGCCGCCAGCGCACTCTCCTCTCCCAGCCAGTGGCGCAGGGCAATGGCAAGCAGCGACGATCCACCGATGAGCCCCGCGAGTCCAAGGGCATGGCGAAGCTGAACGGGTGGCGCAGTGTCCTTGGGCTCCTGCCCACCAGGCCCCCTTCTGAGTCCAAGAATCGCCACGACAGTCAGGAACAGGCCACCGAGCAGGATTGGGGCGGCCAGGCGTGTTGCCAGGCTGGGGGCTGTCGCCAGAATCACAAGAAAGAGCAGCGACAGTGAGGAGAGATTCGCCAAAAGTGCTGCGCTCAGGCATGGCGCCAGAGGCTGATGTTGATGGCGGTATCGACGGCCCATGTCCCCAACGGCGACGACAGAGGAGACGAATCCGGCAAAGAGGCCTGCAACGGCTGGACCCCAACGGTGTCCAAACACGCGGCTGGCCGCATGTCCCAGGAGGTTGACCGTCATGACCAAGACCACGACGCGCCAGAGGGCTGCAAGGTTCAGTGCCCCCCAGGGGTCGATGGGCGTTTCGGGCAGGAGCGGCAGCGCGATCAAGGCTGAGGCCGCCAGTAGCAGCCCACCGGTGACCTCTTCCTCTCGAATCGCCTCGCGACTGAACCGATGCACGGGCACTTTTGCGCGAAGCAGAATGGCGATGCCGACGGCCAGAGCAGCGGAGAGTCCCGTGAACTCATGGGCCAGAGCGCCCAAGAGGCAGGTCGCCAGGAGTGCAACCTCTCCCGTGAGTCCGGGTGAGGCCTGCGCTCGGTCGCGGTAGCCCGTCCAGATCAGCACCGAGACGGCGCAAAGGGTCACCAGAAAGACCCAGGGCCCGAGCACCCAGGACACGGCTCCCGCAAGCGCCACCAGGGTATGCGTTCGGATGCCTGCCACGGGGGGGCTCTGTGGGTGAGCGCGCTCGCGAACGAGCCCAATCAGCAAGCCAATCCCTAGGGCGGTGAGCCAAGCCAAGGCGTATGGGGGGATCGACACGAGGTCAGTATCGCATGGGCTATTGAGGGGTCTAAACTAGAGGGATGAAACATTCCATCCAAATCGAGAACCTCAAGTGTGGGGGCTGTGCCACCACCATCACCCATGGGCTCACGGCCATGGAGGGCGTGACTGAGGTGTTGGTGGATCACGAACAAAACCGCGTGACCTTCAGTGCCGATCTTTCAAAGCTCTCTTTGGTGAAAGAAAAGCTGGCCTCCTTGGGATACCCCGAGCAGGGGTCGGTCTCGGGGCTGACAGCAGGGCTGGCGACAGCCAAATCGTTCGTGAGCTGCGCCATTGGCCGCGTGAAATCCTAATGCGGCCGGTTCGCACGCGCTTTGCGCCCAGCCCGACTGGCTACCTTCATGTGGGTGGTGCCCGCACCGCACTCTATTGCTGGGCTTTTGCTCGGCATCATCGGGGTGAGTTCATTCTTCGCATTGAAGACACCGACCTGGAGCGCTCCACCCCTGAGGCCGTTCAGGCCATTCTGGACGGCATGAAGTGGTTGGGGTTACACCCCGACGAGGGCCCGTTCTACCAGATGCAGCGCATGGACCGATACCGGGCCGTGCTCGCAGATCTGCTGGCCAAAGGGCTCGCCTATCCTTGTTACACGAGTCCAGCAGAGCTTGACGCGATGCGAGAGGACCAGAGAGCCCGAGGTCTCAAGCCCCGGTATGACGGTCGCTGGCGTCCAGAGCACGCTGTGCGCAAAGGATTGGTGCCTCCGCCGGGCGTTCAGCCTGTCATTCGGTTTCGTAACCCCGATGAGGGGGTGGTGAGTTGGGTGGATGGGGTCAAGGGTCGGATTTCGATCAGCAACGAGGAACTGGACGACCTCATCATCGCCCGCCCGGACGGCACTCCGACCTATAATTTTTGTGTGGTCGTCGATGACATGGACATGCAGATCAGTCATGTCATTCGTGGCGACGATCACATCAACAACACGCCCCGACAGATCAACATCATGAAGGCCCTGGGGGCGGAGTTGCCCGAGTACGCTCACCTGCCCATGATCCATGGTCCCGATGGTGAGAAGCTCTCCAAGCGGCATGGTGCCGTCTCTGTGATGCAGTACGACGAAGACGGCTATCTGCCGGAGGCGCTTCTCAATTATCTGGCTCGCTTGGGTTGGAGCCATGGCGACGATGAGATCTTCACCATGGACCAGCTCATTGAGTGGTTCACTCTAGAGAACTGCAGCAAGTCGGCCGCTCAGTTCGACTTTGAAAAGCTCAAGTGGCTCAACAATCAATATCTACGCCAGCGCGACGGGGTGGAGCTCGCACAGTGGGTGGGCGCTAGGTTAAGCGCGCAGGGCATGAATGTGGAGACGGGTCCCAATCTTGCGAGCGTCTGCGATCTGCTGAAGGACCGCGCCAATACCTTGATTGAGCTGGCACAGTCCGCACATATGTTTTATGAAGACTCCAACCCCGACCCTGTTGCTTTGGCGGAGAGACTGCAAGGCCAGGTGCCCGAGGCCTTGAAGGCCCTTGCAGCTCGGTTGCCCGATGCGTTCGATGCCGCCCATGCCTCCACCCTGATGAAACAGGTGCTCGCAGACTTCAGCCTCAAGATGCCTCAGTTGGCAATGGCGTTGAGGCTGGTGCTCATGGGTCGGACTGAGACTCCCTCCATCGATCAGGTGCTGGCGGTCCTCGGGGCTGCTCGTGTTCGCGCAGCCGTGGCGCGTCACCTCTCATAACCCAGGAAAGCCGCTCTCATCATGTCTGGAAATACCTTTGGCCATCTTTTTTGCGTGACCTCTTTCGGGGAGTCACATGGGCCGGCCATCGGCTGCGTCGTGGACGGATGCCCCCCGGGGATGACTCTGAGCGAGGCTGATATTCAGCCCGAACTCGATCGCAGGCGGCCGGGTACTTCACGACATGTCACGCAGCGCCAAGAGCCCGACACGGTGGAGATTCTCTCGGGTGTCTTTGAGGGCAAAACGACCGGTGCGCCCATTGCTCTGCTCATTCGAAATCAAGATCAGCGCAGCAAGGACTACGGCAACATTGCACAAACCTTTCGCCCGGGGCATGCCGACTACACCTATCTGCACAAGTACGGCATTCGCGACTATCGGGGGGGAGGGCGTTCCTCTGCGCGTGAGACCGCCGTGCGCGTCGCCGCTGCGGCCATCGCAAAGAAGTGGCTCTCAGAGCGGTTTGGGATCACGATTCGTGGATACATGGCGCAATTAGGCGAGGTTCCCATTGCATTCGAGGATTGGAGCCATGTGACGAACAACCCCTTCTTTGCGCCCAACGCCTCACAGGTCGAATCGCTTGAGGCCTACATGGACCAGCTTCGCAGAGATGGCGATTCCTGCGGTGCAAAGATCTGCGTGGAGGCCTCCGGGGTGCCGGTGGGCTGGGGCGAGCCGGTTTTCGACCGACTGGATGCCGACATTGCCTACGCCATGATGGGCATCAATGCCGTGAAGGGGGTAGAGATCGGCGCTGGCTTTGCCAGTGTGGCTCAGCGAGGCTCGGTGCATGGAGATGAGCTCACCCCTGAGGGATTCCTGACCAATCATGCAGGTGGCGTTTTGGGTGGGATTTCAACCGGGCAGCCTCTGACCGTGGCCATTGCCATCAAGCCCACCTCAAGCATTCGCACTCCTCGGCGCTCCATCGATGTTTCAGGATCCCCTACCGTGGTGGAGACACACGGGCGCCATGATCCCTGTGTCGGCATTCGAGCCACGCCGATTGCGGAGGCGATGCTGGCCTTGGTCCTCATCGACCACGCCCTTCGTCACCGCGCTCAGAATGCGGACGTGCAGGTCAGTACGCCCGTCATTGCTGGCCAAGCTCCTCAGTAATCCCACCTTATTTCTATGTTCTCGACGCCCGTTCGTCGGATCTCGGCTTTTTTCGCGACGTACTTCGCTTACGTGGGCCTCTTTGCCCCATTTCTCTCCCTCTGGCTCAACGGGCGGGGGTTCTCACCCTCCGAGATTGGCGTCCTGATCTCCCCCATGCAATGGACGCGGGTGATCGGTCCGCCAGCCTGGGGCTATCTCGCTGACCACGCGCCGCCGGATCGAGTCCCACGCATCATCCAGTGGTCTGCCTTCGGTGCCTTAATCTCGGGCGGTTTTCTGCTTCTCGACCTTCCTTTTTGGTGGCTCTTTGGCGTGCTCTTTGTGATGGCGCTGTTTCTGAGTGGTCATGTCCCTATCACCGAGTCCTTGGCCATGCAGGAGAGCCGGGGTGACCTGGGCCAATACGGTCGGATGCGGGTCTGGGGCTCGCTGGGCTTCGTCGTTGCCGTGCTGCTGGGGGGCATGTGGTTTGACTGGGTGGGCATGGAGGCTTTGCCGCTGACGCTGATGGCCTTGTTGCTGGTGGCAGGCATTGTGGCGTTTTGGCTGCCGGCCCGAGAGGTCCACGAGCTGGCACCCCAGGCTGGTGCCTTCTCTCAGGCCCTCAAAGAGCCACGGGTTCGGCGCTTTCTGCTCGCTTCTTGCTTTATGTTGCTGGCTCACGCGCCGCTCTACACCCTGTTCTCTCTGTGGCTCGAGCAGCAGGGCTACAGTCGCACCGAGATTGGGGTGCTCTGGACGGTAGGGGTTTTGGCGGAAATTGCCTTCTTCCGAGTCCAGCGTCCGCTGTTTGATCGGCTGGGGGTGGTCTTGAGCTGGAGGGTGTCCTATGCGGTCGCTGCGCTGCGGTTTGCCCTCTTGGCGCTCTCAGGCGGGAACCTGTGGGTGATTCTCATCACGCAGCTGATGCATGCCATCACCTTCGGTGCGCACCACAGCGCCTCGATGTCACTTGTCCGGGAGTGGTTCCCCCGCCAAGCCCAGGCGAGAGGCCAGGCCCTCTACACCATGTCGTCCTACGGCGTCGGGGGAAGCTTGGGAGGGATTGCCGCTGGCTGGGTTTTTGAGTGGGTTTCGCCTGAGGCCACCTTCTTCATGGCCGCCGGATTTGCCTTGATGGGCTTGGTTCTGGCCAGCATGGGGGGCGACCGCAAGGCATAATGACGGTTTCGTGTCAATTCTCCCGAGCCGCTTATGCCCACGCTTTACGACAAACTCTTCGAGGAACATGTGGTCCATCGCCAAGACGATGGCACCTGCATTGTCTACATCGACCGTCATCTGGTCCACGAGGTCACCAGCCCTCAGGCATTTGAGGGCCTGGAGATGGCGGGCCGCCCGCTCTGGAGAAACTCTGCAAATCTGGCTGTGGTGGACCATAACGTGCCCACCACCGATCGCAGCAAAGGCATTGCCGATCCTGTTTCCCGGCTTCAGGTAGAGACACTTGACCAGAACGTGGTCAAGTTCAACATCAAGTACTTCAACATCACAGATCAGCGGCAAGGCATCGTCCATGTCATTGGGCCTGAGCAGGGCGCAACGCTCCCCGGCATGACCGTGGTCTGCGGCGATTCCCACACGTCCACTCACGGTGCGCTGGCCTGTCTTGCCTTCGGGATTGGCACCTCTGAGGTGGAGCATGTCCTGGCCACTCAGTGTCTGCTGATGAAAAAAGCCAAGAATCTTTTGGTGCGCGTAGAGGGCACGTTGGGTCCTGGTGTCACCGCCAAAGACGTCGTGCTCGCGATCATTGGAAAGATTGGTACGGCCGGTGGCACAGGCTATGCGATTGAATTCGGGGGCAGTGCCATTCGCGGACTGAGCATTGAGGGGCGTATGACCCTGTGCAATATGGCCATTGAGGCTGGTGCACGTGCGGGCATGGTGGCCTTCGATGAGAAGACGGAGGCCTATGTGAAAGGCAAGCCCTTGGCTCCGACTGGGGCCGCATGGGACCAGGCCCTGGCCTATTGGAAGACGCTGCACACCGACGCTGACGCGGTCTTTGATCGGGTCGTGGAACTCAAGGCGGAAGACATCGAACCCCAGGTGACCTGGGGCACGTCCCCTGAAATGGTCCTGCCGGTGGGCTCGCGAGTCCCAGATCCTGCCAGCGCAACCGACCCCATGGTGCGAGAGGGCATGGAGCGCGCGCTGGCCTACATGAATCTGAAGGCCAATATGCCCATCACCGATATTCAGGTGGACAAAGTCTTTATTGGCTCCTGTACGAACTCGCGAATTGAAGACATGCGTGCCGCAGCGGCTGTAGCCAAGGGCCGAAAGAAGGCCGCCAACGTCAAGCTCGCCTTGGTGGTGCCCGGATCGGGCCTCGTGAAGGCGCAGGCAGAGGCAGAAGGTCTGGACAAGATCTTTATTGACGCTGGTTTTGAATGGCGTGAGCCGGGCTGCTCGATGTGTCTGGCCATGAACGCAGATCGGCTCGAGCCGGGTGAGCGGTCTGCCTCCACCAGCAACCGAAACTTTGAGGGACGGCAAGGCGCCGGTGGCCGAACCCACCTCGTCTCCCCTGCCATGGCGGCCGCAGCGGCCATCGCTGGACACTTTGTTGATGTGAGGACCTTGGCATGAAACCCTTAACCATTCACGAGGGGGTTGTGGCCCCCATGGATCGCGCGAATGTGGATACCGACGCGATCATTCCCAAGCAGTTCCTCAAGAGCATCAAACGCACCGGTTTTGGGCCCAACCTATTCGATGCCTGGCGCTATCTGGACGAGGGTCAGCCAGGGATGGACAATGCCAAGCGTCCTCTCAACCCCGACTTCGTGCTGAATCAGCCTCGCTATCAGGGTGCGAGCGTTCTGATTGCGCGTCGCAATTTTGGCTGTGGATCCTCTCGTGAACATGCGCCTTGGGCGCTGGATGACTACGGGTTTCGAGTGGTGATTGCGCCCTCATATGCGGACATTTTCTACAACAACTGCTTCAAAAATGGGGTGCTGCCCATTGTGCTGTCCGAAGACGATCTGGAGGCTCTGTTCCAACAGACGGCTTCAACCGAGGGTTTCCGTCTCGTGATCGATCTCGAATCACAGACCGTGAAGACCACAGATGGCAGCTGGGTGCGCAGCTTCGAAGTCGATCCCTTCCGAAAGTATTGCCTGCTCAATGGCCTTGACGATATTGGCTTGACACTCCAGAAGGCAGATCTGATCAAGGCCTACGAGGCGAAGCGGCTGAGCGATAAACCCTGGTTGGGCACTGACTTGCACGGAGCCCTGCACGGATGAGAACCCTCAAGATTGCTGTGTTGCCAGGCGATGGGATTGGCCCCGAAATCACCCAAGAGGCGCTGCGTGTGCTCCAACGTCTAGCAGCGCAGGGACATTTCGAGCTCTCCCTCGAGGAAGCTCCGGTGGGTGGCGCAGGCTACAGATCCAGTGGACATCCGCTTCCGGAGGCCACGCTCAAGCTGGCGCAAGATTCCGAGTCGATTCTCTTTGGAGCCGTGGGCGACTTTTCGCTAGACACGCTGCCGCGTGAGCTTCGCCCGGAGCAGGCCATTCTGGGGCTTCGAAAAGCACTCGGGCTCTTTGCCAACCTGCGCCCCGCGACCATTTATCCAGAGCTCGCTGGCGCCAGTACTCTCAAGCCAGAGGTGGTGGCTGGCATGGACCTCATGATCATCCGTGAGCTCACTGGCGATATTTATTTTGGCCAGCCTCGTGGCATCCGCACCCTCGAGAACGGGGAGCGTGAGGGCTTCGACACCATGCGCTATTCCGAGAGCGAAATTGTGCGCATTGGGCATGTGGCGTTTCAAGCGGCTCAAAAGCGCAGCCACAGGCTCTGCTCTGTCGACAAGGCCAATGTGCTCGAGACCACCCAGCTCTGGCGGGATGTGATGACCACGCTAGGCCGGTCATACCCGGATGTTGAGCTCTCTCATATGTATGTCGATAACGCCGCCATGCAGCTGCTGAAGAACCCAAAGCAATTCGATGTGATGGTTACCGGCAATATGTTTGGAGACATCCTCTCTGACGAGGCCTCCATGCTCACGGGCTCTATTGGAATGCTGCCCTCAGCCTCGCTCGATGCAAACAACAAGGGGCTCTACGAGCCGATCCATGGGTCGGCGCCGGACATTGCCGGAAAAGACCTGGCCAATCCCTTAGCGACCATTCTCTCCGCAGCCATGATGCTTCGCTACAGCTTTGGCCTCTCTGAAGCGGCCCAGTCGATCGAGGCGGCCGTTCAAAAGGTCCTGGCACAGGGCTACGCAACCGGTGACATACAGCGAGAGGGTTGTGTGCGTGTGGGCACGCGCGGAATGGGCGATGCCGTTCTGGCCGCGTTGGGCTAACGATTCATCAAAAGGGGAAGGGCATGAAACGGGTAGGACTGGTGGGCTGGCGCGGAATGGTGGGCTCGGTGCTCATGCAGCGCATGCAAGAAGAGCAGGATTTTGGGCTTTTTGAGGCGCGGTTTTTTTCGACCTCCAATGCCGGAGGCCAAGTGCCTGCAGGCCTTGCGGGCCTCAAACAGGTCGACCCTCAGCTCTACGATGCTCACGACCTCAAAGCGCTGGCTCAGTGCGATGTGGTGCTCACCTGTCAGGGCAGCGATTTCACCAAGGCTGTCTATGAGCCGCTTCGGGCCTCCGGCTGGAATGGTTACTGGATTGATGCGGCGAAGACGCTGCGCATGAACCAAGATGCCGTGATTGTGCTCGACCCCATCAATCGAAATGTGATCGACGCTGCACTCGCGAAGGGCATCAAAAATTACATCGGCGGTAACTGTACGGTGAGCTGCATGCTGATGGGTGTGGGCGCACTCTACAAAGCCGGATTGGTGGAGTGGATGACCGCCACCACTTACCAGGCCGCCTCAGGGGGCGGAGCACAGCACATGCGTGAGCTGCTCACCCAGATGGGAACGCTCAACGCCTCTGTGAAGAACCTGCTCAACGACCCGGCCAGCGCCATTCTGGAGATTGACCGCGGCGTGCTCGCCACCCAGAAGAGCCTCTCGGCAGAGGAAACCCAGCATTTCATGGTGCCCCTGGCGGGCAGTCTCATCCCCTGGATTGACCAAGACCAAGGAGACGGCACCAGTCTCGAGGAATGGAAGGGCGGAGCAGAGACCAACAAGATACTTGGCCGTGGCCCGGGCTTTGATCAGCCCGAGGTGCCCATCGACTCTATCTGTGTGCGTGTGGGCGCCATGCGCTGCCACTCCCAGGCGCTCACGCTCAAGCTCACACGCGATGTCCCACTCGATGAGATTGTGGACATGATTGCCAAAGACAATGAGTGGGTGAAGGTCATTCCAAACCATCGGATGGACACGGTCCATCAACTCACTCCGGTTCAGGTGACAGGCACGCTGACCATCCCCGTAGGCCGCATTCGAAAAATGGCCCTTGGGCCTCAGTATCTCGGCGCCTTCACCATTGGTGATCAGCTGCTCTGGGGCGCGGCCGAGCCACTTCGACGGATGCTGCGCATCCTGCTATGAGGCTTGCGCTGGGTCTGGCCTACGATGGCACCAGCTTTCAGGGGTACCAGACACAGCCAGGCGGCCATACGGTTCAAGACCATCTCGAGCGAGCGGTCTCGGCCTTTCTGGAGTGCCCTCTCGAGGCGGTTGACACCACAGCGGCAGGGCGCACGGATGCAGGGGTCCACGCGGAGGGCCAGGTCGTGCACCTAGACACCTCAGTCGAGCGTCCGGAGTGGAATTGGGTGAGGGGCCTCAATAGCTTCCTGCCGTCTGAGATTCGCGTGCGCTGGGCTGCTCCCGTGCCGAATGATTTTCATGCCCGCTTCTCCGCCCTGGCCCGTAGCTACCGGTACCAGATCTGGAATGAGCCCGTGGACCATCCACTTCAGCAGCGGTTTGCGACCTGGGTGTTTCAGCCGCTGGATTTAAACGCCTTGCAACAGGCCTCTCTGGCGTTACTTGGAGAGCATGACTTCTCCGCCTTCCGAGCGGCTGAGTGCCAAGCGGCAAGCCCGGTCCGGGTCCTGACTCAATGTCACTGGGCTCAGAGAGGGCCCCTGCTCACATTCACCGTCAAGGGCAACGCGTTTCTCCATCATATGGTTCGGAACATCGTCGGCACACTGGTTGAAGTGGGTCGGGGAGCCCGTCCTGTAGAGTGGGTCTCGGAGGTTCTGGCGAGCCAGGATCGAACACGAGCGGGTCGAACCTTTCCGGCCCAAGGCCTTTGTCTCACCGAGGTGGAATATCCAGAGCCCTTTGTTGGCATACGCGTCACGGGAGACACAAGATGAGTCGAACTCGAGTCAAAATCTGTGGGCTGACCCGGGAGCAGGATGTTGACGCGGCGGTTCAAGCAGGAGCCGATGCGATTGGGTTGGTCTTCTATCCCAAAAGCCCTCGTGCGGTCACCCCAGAGCAGGCCCAAATGCTTGTTCGCAGGGCTGGCCCCTGGGTGTCCGTGGTGGGGCTCTTTGTGAATGCCTCTCGCGCAGAGGTGCTTCAAACGGCTCAGCAGGTGGGATTAAGCCATATCCAGCTGCATGGTGATGAGTCTGCGGCAGACTGCGCCGACCTGGGCCGCCCTGTGATCAAAGCCATTCGTATGGGATCTTCCCTTGAAGAAGAGGCAGCGCTGGTAAAATTCATTCAGCCGTACCTAGCCGTCTCAACCCTGCTTTTTGATGCGGATTCAGCTGGCTACGGCGGAAGCGGCCACGGATTTGAGTGGGGCCGGCTGGCGCCCGTTCTCTCCATGATGGAGGGGCGCTGGGTGCTCAGTGGCGGGCTGCAGGCGGAGTCGGTTGGGCAGGCCATCCGTGTGTTGGCTCCACCTGCGGTAGATGTGTCGAGTGGAGTAGAGCAGATAGAACAGGGAGTGGTTCAGAGAGGCCGGAAAGATTCGGCCCGGATTCGATCGTTTATGGCTGCAGTTCGGGTGGCCGACGAGACTCAACAATAGGACTTCACATGAAGGCAAACGATCTTCCCTACAACTTTCCTGATGCGACGGGTCATTTCGGCCCATACGGCGGGAGTTTTGTCTCTGAGACCCTCAGCTTCGCGCTCGATGAGCTGCGTGCGGCCTATGCTCAAAGCCAGCACGATCCAGACTTTCAGGCCGAGTTTCATCGAGAACTCAAACATTTTGTGGGACGCCCCAGCCCCATCTATCACGCCAAGCGTTGGTCGGAGCAGCTCGGCGGGGCTCAAATCTATTTCAAGCGAGAAGACTTAAATCACACGGGTGCCCACAAGGTCAACAACACCATTGGGCAGGCGCTGTTGGCCCGCCGCATGGGTAAGCCACGCGTCATTGCAGAGACCGGGGCGGGTCAGCATGGAGTGGCCACGGCCACCGTGGCAGCGCGTTTTGGCATGGAGTGTGTGGTCTATATGGGCTCAACCGATGTGGCCCGTCAGGCAGCCAATGTGTATCGCATGAAGCTCTTGGGTGCGACGGTCGTCCCTGTGGAGAGCGGATCCAAGACGCTGAAAGATGCCCTCAACGAAGCGATGCGCGACTGGGTGACCAACGTTGACAATACGTTCTACATCATTGGCACGGTCGCAGGGCCGCACCCTTACCCCATGATGGTGCGTGACTTCAATTCGGTGGTGGGCAAAGAGTGCCTCTGGCAGATGCCCGAGATGATTGGCCGGCAGCCTGACATGGTCGTCGCCTGTGTGGGTGGTGGCAGCAACGCCATGGGTATTTTCTTTGACTACATTGGCGTCGATGGCGTTGAACTGGTAGGCGTGGAGGCGGGTGGCGACGGTGTGGATACCGGCCATCACTCCGCGTCCCTCACGGCTGGCAGCCCGGGCGTCCTGCACGGCAACCGTACGTATCTGCTTCAAGATGCCAATGGCCAGATCATTGAGACGCACTCCATCTCAGCAGGCCTCGACTACCCAGGCGTGGGTCCCGAACACGCCTGGCTCAAGGATTCGGGCCGTGCTCGTTATGTGCCGGTGAACGACGAGGCTGCCCTGAAGGCATTCCATGACTGCTGTCGCATTGAGGGCATCATTCCTGCGCTAGAGACCAGCCATGCCATTGCCTATGCTGCCCAGGTTGCGCCTACGCTCCCGAAGGACAAGGTCATCTTGGTGAACTTGTCTGGCCGAGGGGACAAAGACATGCACACGGTCGCTCAAGCAGGTGGGCTGTCGCTTTAATTCTGGAGACTGAATGTCGCGTATTTCCCCTGTCCTGGCTGCGCTGGCTGCCTCTGGCCGCAAGGCCTTGATTCCCTACGTGACGGCAGGTGACCCGTCTCCGGCCTCAACGGTTGAACTGCTGCATGCGCTGGTGAAAGCGGGTGCGGATGTCATTGAGCTGGGCATTCCTTTCTCCGACCCGATGGCCGATGGCCCTGTCATTCAACGAGCCAGCGAGCGCGCCTTGGCGCACGGGGTGAGCCTCACGGATTGCCTGGGCTGGGTGGCCGAGTTTCGACGATCCAACCCGTCAACGCCTATCGTGTTGATGGGCTACGCTAACCCCATTGAACGCATGGGGCAGCAGGCCTTTGTGCAGGCTGCTGCGACTGCAGGTGTGGACGGTGTGCTGGTCGTGGACTATCCACCGGAGGAATGTGAGCCCTTCGCTCAGGCCCTTCAGGCTGCGCAGATCGATCCGATTTTTCTCTTGGCACCCACCTCATCGACTTCCCGCATGGATCAGGTGGCTCGCCTGGGTGGAGGCTACCTCTACTATGTCTCTTTGAAAGGCGTCACCGGTGCTGCGAGCCTTGATGTGGCCAGTGTGGCACAGCGCGTGGCCACGCTGCGTCAGCATGCCAAGCTGCCCGTCGGTGTGGGATTTGGCATCTCCGACGCTGCCTCTGCAGTGGCGGTGGCCGAGCACGCCGATGCGGTGGTGATTGGCAGCGCCATCATCAAGCTCATGGAATCTCAGGCTCAGGCCGGCTCCTCCGAGTCTTCCGCTGCAGTGAAGGCTGCAGGCGAATTTCTGGGCAACATCCGAGAGGCTCTCGATGCTCGCTTTGGCGGAAAGGCGTCTGCATGAGCTGGATCGACAAGCTGCTCCCGCCCCGTATTCAGCAGTCTGAGAATCGACGGCGTGTGGTTCCTGAGGGCCTCTGGCTGAAGTGCCCCTCCTGTGATGCTGTCCTCTACAAGACGGACTTGGAGAAGAACCTTCAAGTCTGCCCAAGCTGCAGCCACCACATGCGGATTCGGGCTCGGGTTCGTCTAGACCTCCTGCTCGATGCGGACGATCGCGTCGAGATTGGAGCGGAGGTTCAGCCCGTCGATAGCCTCAAGTTCAAAGACAGCCGAAAGTACACCGAGCGCCTTTCAGAAGCTCAGTCTGAAACGGGAGAAAGAGACGCGTTAGTCGCGATGCAAGGTCGCATCGATGGTGTGCCCGTGGTGATTGCCTGCTTCGAGTTTGAGTTTATGGGTGGGTCCATGGGCTCCGTGGTTGGGGAGCGGTTTGTTCGTGCGGTTGAAGCTGCTCGTGCTGCGAGGTGCGGCTTCATCTCTGTAGCAGCCAGCGGTGGTGCTCGGATGCAAGAGGGGCTTCTCTCTCTGATGCAAATGGCCAAGACCACCGGTGCTCTCGAGCAGCTCGCGCGCGACGGACTCCCCTACATCTCTGTGCTCACCGACCCCACCATGGGCGGCGTGTCTGCCAGTTTTGCCTTTGTGGCAGATGTGGTCATTGCTGAGCCGAAGGCGCTGATTGGATTTGCCGGTCCTCGAGTCATTGAGCAGACCGTGCGCGAAAAGCTTCCGGAGGGCTTCCAACGTGCGGAGTTTCTTCTGCAAAAAGGGGCCGTCGACCGCATCGTGGATCGGCGCAAAATGAAGCAAGACCTGGCCGATCTCCTCAGGCTGCTCTCCCCCAGCGAGCGACATGCCTAACGGGCCGCAGAGGCCTGCGACCGGAGCGGTGCTTTCAGAGTGGCTGAGCTGGCTCGAGCAGCAATCGAGCGAGTCTCGTATTGAGCTTGGGCTGGAGCGGGTTCGAACCGTATCCGCCGCAATGGGCCTGCCCATGCAGGAGCAAGAGGTTCGGCTCCCCATGCCCACGGTCGTCGTGGCCGGCACCAACGGAAAGGGCTCCACCTGCGCGATGATGGCGAGCATTGCCGCACAGGCTGGATATGCGGTGGCCGTCTATGCCTCTCCCCACCTCCTTCAATTTGAAGAGCGGCTCTCCTTCAATGGCGAGCTCAGCCAGGCGCAGGACTGGGTTCACGCATTTGAGCAGGTTGCGGCGAGCTGCGAGGCCACGTCCACCTTGCTGACCTACTTCGAGTGGGTGACCCTTGCAGCCTTTCAGATCGTCCAAGACCGCGGGGCCGACCTCTTTGTGGCCGAGGTTGGCCTGGGTGGTCGACTGGATGCCGTCAACCTGCTCGCTTCAGATGCAGCCGTCTTGACCTCAGTCGACCTTGATCACCAGGCCTTTTTGGGCAACACGAGGGAGCAGATTGGTTGGGAGAAGGCCCATGTTGCTCGCAGGGGGCGCCCCTTCATCGTCGCCGACCCGGTGCCCCCTTCCACGGTTCACGAGGTGGCAGAGCAGATTGGGGCCGACCTCTGGCAGTTCGGGCGTGATTTCAACTTTCAGGGTGACCGACAGCAATGGGGCTGGTCGGGTCGCACGGGCCGAAGAAATGCACTGGGCTATCCCGCGCTGCGTGGATCGAATCAACTGCTGAACGCCTCGGCCGCGCTGGCCGTCTTTGCGGCGCTGGTGGATCGCCTCCCCGTCTCACAGGGGGCCGTGCGCCAGGGGCTCGCCATGGTCGAGCTGGCCGGGCGGTTTCAGGTGTTCCCTGGACAGCCGGCTGTGGTGGTCGACGTGGCGCACAATCCCCATGCGGCTGGCGTACTGGCGGCAAACCTGGATCAAATGGGATTCTTCCCCCAGACCATCGCCGTGGTGGGCATGTTGGGTGATAAGGATGCAAAGGCTGTGTTTGAGCGACTTATGAGTCGGGTCGATATCTGGTGTCTGGCGGGTCTCGGGCCGGAGCTGGCGGGCGCCCGGGCCCAAGATTCGGCCCGCCTTGAAGCGGCGCTGAACCAGGCCCTGTCGACTCAGCCCGAGGGCGGGCGAAGAGGTCTTCCCCCGGTTCAAATTCACCTTTTTTCGGATGTGACACAAGCCCTCTCGGGAGCCGTGGACATGGCCTCCTCGAATGATAGGATCGTGGTCTTTGGATCTTTCGTCACCGTCGCCCAGGCTTGGCATCAAGCCCGAAGAATTGGTCAAGCTCCCCATGCCCCCGATGCCCACTGAAGACAACCAAAGAGCAGACCCCATGGCGGAGCACCGCCAGAAGGCTCGGTGGCGCTTGATCGGGGCGCTCCTTTTTGCGGTTGTGGCCTCTATGGTGGCTTACAGCGTCCTACACGACACGCCGCGCCCTCTGGCCCGTGACTTTGCGATCCTCATGCCTAAGGCGGCGCACACGCCGAGCACGGACATCACCGCTGTGACTGCAGCGCCGGCCCCTGAACCCGCTGCTCCCTCCGCACCGGCTGCGCAGGCTCCCTTAGCCGTCCCGGCTGAACAGGCCCCTGCACTCGTACCTCCCCCAACGGTTACGCCTGACGTCGCGGTCGCCCGTCAAGTCTTCGTTCAAGTGGGTGCCTACAGCACGCGAGCGTCAGCGGATCAGGTCAAAAAGCGTCTGGAATCGGCGGGCCACAAAGTGGTCCTGAGCACCGTGGGGACAGGCAGTGCGCAGCGGCATCGAGTGCGTATCGGGCCTCTCTCGGAGGAGGAGGCCAGTGGGGTGGTGGCCCGCGCCAAGCTTCAGGGTTATGACGCCGCCGTGGTCAAGGGGACATTGCCATGATGCAGGACTTCACCTGGATCGACTGGGTCTGCCTCGTGGTGATTCTCTCCTCGGCCTTGCTTTCTGTATTGCGTGGGCTGCTGCAGGAGGTGGCCTCCTTGGCGGTCTGGGTCTTGGCGATCGTTGCTGGCAGTCGACTCGCTCACTTGGTCGCAGAGCCTTTGAAAGAGTGGCTGGCAGAACCGCTTGCCCTCACACTGGCCTTTCTTCTGATTGTCGTGGTGGTGCTCCTGCTGGGTCGTCTCGTTACGGCGACGCTCAAGGAGCTGGTGAAGGCCTCTGGGGCGAGTGCCCTTGATCGTGTCATGGGAGCCATCTTTGGCGCCGTCAGGGGCGTAGTCATTATGGCCGTGCTGGCGGTGCTAGGTGCCATGACCCCTTTGCCAGCCCAGCCTGAGTGGCAGAACGCGTATTCGCGCCCAGCCTTGGAATGGTCGATCCAGGTTCTCACGCCCTGGATGCCGAGCTTTGTGTCGAGTCGTATTCCTTCTGAACTTTTGAAAGGTTCCTAAACATGTGCGGTGTCGTTGGCATTGTCTCGACCAGTCCAGTGAATCAGATGCTCTACGACGCGCTGCTGCTTTTGCAGCACCGTGGACAAGATGCAGCAGGCATCGCTACGGCCCAGGGCAAGCGCATCCATTTGGCCCGCGGAAACGGCTTGGTGCGAGATGTTTTCCGTACGCGTGACATGCGCAATCTCATGGGGGAGATGGGCATTGGCCATGTGCGTTATCCCACGGCCGGCAGCGCGCTGAGCGCTGAAGAGTCTCAGCCGTTCTATGTGAATGCGCCCTTTGGCATTGTGTTGGGCCACAACGGCAATCTGACCAATGCCGCAGAACTCCAAGAGGACATGTATCAGCGCGATCGCCGACACATCAACACGGAGAGTGATTCTGAGGTCCTTCTGAATGTCCTCGCGCACGAGCTTCAGCAGGCGGTGAGCGGCCTCACGCTCGACCCTGATGCTGTTTTTGCCGCAGTCACGGTATTGCATCAACGCGTCAAGGGGGCCTACGCCTGCGTGGCCATGATCCCTGGCTTTGGGGTGGTGGGCTTTCGCGATCCATTTGGCATACGTCCTCTGGTGCTCGGGGAGTTCGACGGCCCGCGAGGCAAGGAGTACATGCTTGCCTCTGAGTCCGTAGCGCTCGAGGCGCTCGGCTTTAAGCTCGTGCGTGATGTCGCGCCAGGTGAGTGCGTGGTGGTGACGCAAGACCGTGCGTTTTTCTCAAAGGTCTGTGGGCAGCCCCAGGGGCTCAACCCCTGTGTCTTTGAGTACGTCTATTTCGCTCGACCCGATTCCCTCATGGACGGCATCTCGGTCTACGACGCAAGACTCAAGATGGGCGAGACCCTGGCTCTGGAGGTGGTCAAGCGTTTCCCGAAAGGGAATATTGACGTGGTCATGCCCATCCCTGACTCCAGTCGTCCTGCCGCGCTGCAGTTGGCGATGCACCTGAACGTGCCCTACCGCGAGGGGTTCATCAAGAACCGTTATGTGGGGCGAACCTTCATCATGCCGGGCCAGGAGGTTCGTCGTAAGTCAGTGCGCCAAAAGCTCAACGCCATGGCGACGGAGTTCAAGGGGAAGAACGTCCTCATTGTGGATGACTCGATCGTGCGTGGAACCACGAGTCGTGAGATTGTGAGTATGGCGCGCGAGTCTGGTGCCAAAGGCGTCATCTTTGCCTCAGCGGCCCCGCCTGTTCGGTTCCCGAATGTCTATGGCATTGATATGCCCACCCGTCACGAGCTGATTGCACATGGCCGAAGCGACGAGGAGATCTGCCAGGCGATTGGCGCAGACGCGCTGATCTATCAAGGCATCTCAGAGATGCGCGATGACGTTCAGGGCTTCAACCCTGCAGTCAAATGCCTCGAAGCCTCGTGCTTCGATGGCCATTACATCACTGGAGATGTCACTCCTCAGTTGCTTGATCGTCTAGAGGCGGCACGTGGATAAACCTCAGCAACGACCTGGGTTGGGGTTTAGCACCCTTGCCGTTCGGGCAGGGACGGAGCGTTCCCAGTTTGGTGAGCACAGCGAGGCGATGTACCTCACCTCGAGCTTTGTTTTTGATGATGCCGAACAGGCTGCACGGCGATTTCAGAACCAGGAGGCGGGTACCGTTTACTCGCGCTTTACGAACCCATCGGTTCAGATGTTTGAGGAGCGGCTCGCAGCGCTGGAAGGTGCGGAGGACTGCGTGGCCACCGCGTCTGGGATGTCGGCGATTCTCGCGGTCTGCCTGGGGCATTTGAGGGCCGGAGATGAGGTGCTCACCACGCCGAGTCTCTTTGGCGCCACGCTTCAGCTCTTTGAGAACTATCTCACCAAGTTTGGCATCAGCATTTGGATGGTGCCACTGACGGACGCTGCGGCCTGGGCCGATGCCATTGGCCCCAAGACCAAGCTGATCTATCTAGAAACCCCATCGAATCCGCTGCTCGAAATCGCCGATCTGCAGGCCATCGGACACGCAGCGCGTGAGGCTGGTGTGATCACAGTCGTCGACAACTGTTTCTGTACGCCGGCACTTCAGCGCCCTTTGAACTTTCCCATCGACCTGGTGCTGCATTCAGCCACCAAGTACATCGATGGACAGGGGAGGGTGCTGGGCGGGGCGGTCGCTGGCCCGAAGGCTCTGGTCGATCCGGTCCGTCAGGTGGTGCGCACCTGCGGCCCCTCGCTCTCGCCCTTCAACGCCTGGGTGCTGCACAAGTCCTTAGAAACCCTCAAGATTCGAATGCAGGCGCACTCGGCCTCTGCCTTGGCGCTGGCTCAATGGCTGGAGCGCCAGCCTGCTGTCGCGCGTGTGTTGTATCCCGGCCTTCCCTCGCACCCTCAGCATGCGCTCGCCATGCGGCAGCAGTCCACCGGAGGCGCGGTGGTCTCTTTTGAGCTCAAGGGCGATTCGCCACAGGAACTTCAGCGGGCTGCCTTTCATCTGGTGAACTCGGTCGAGATCTTTTCTCGCACAGGCAATCTGGGCGATACCCGTTCCATCATCACCCATCCCGCATCGACCACGCATGGGCGCATTTCAGAGGAGGCCCGTCAGAAGGCCGGGATTGGTCAGGGGCTGATTCGGCTGGCGGTTGGTTTGGAGGATGTTGAAGATCTCATCCAGGATCTCTCTCGAGGCCTATAGGAGCGTGCAGACAGGGCTTGTCCTGTTGGCGTTGCTTCTGATGGGGCTTTCGGGCTGCGCCACTCGCGGGCCTGGGGCCTCGCCGCCGTCAGCGGCGGATTCACCCCGGTATCTGCCAGAGGCGAGGCTTGAGTCCCAGGAGCGAGGGTTTTCTGAGCCCGCCATCCAGGCCTTTTCGCTCGTTGGCACACCCTACAAGTGGGGTGGTAACACGCCGGCGAGTGGGTTCGATTGCAGCGGTCTCGTGGTCTACGTGATGCAGAGATCGCTGGGTGCAAGGCTTCCTCGCACGGTGGATCAGATGAGCCGAGTGGGACGTGAGGTGGACGCTGCAGACCGTCTGCCTGGAGACCTCGTGTTCTTTAACACCACAGGCGAAACCTATTCGCATGTCGGGATTTACATTGGCCAGAACCGGTTCGTACATGCCCCCGCGAAGGGCGGAACCGTGCGGCTTGAAAGCCTGATCAGTGGCTATTGGGGTCCCCGGATCACTGGGTTTCGTCGTCTGGGTGGGTGAGCTGTTTAATGAAAATCTCTCGACTTTCTCTGTACCACTCCACCCAAGGCCTGGGCCAGCAGCGCGGTATGGTCTTCAATGCGTAGACTCACCAGGTGCTGGGTCTGCCAGCGGCCATAGGCCGTAATCACCTGACCCTGCAGACAGGCCTGTTTAAATCGGCTCAGCACATCCGGCCAGATGATGAGGTTCACGCTGCCCGTCTCATCTTCCAAGGTCATGAAGACCACCCCTTTGGCGGTACCGGGCCGTTGTCGGTGGGTGACGATGCCCGAGGCCCTCGCGAGTCGGTCGTGAGGCATTTTGAGTAGTTCGATGGCAGGCACGCTCTTAAAGCGTTCTCGAAGCTGGTCCCGAATCAGGGCAATGGGGTGGCGTCCTAAGGTCAGCCCTAGGCTGGCGTAATCTGCTACCAAGCCACTGGCCTCGCTGGGTTCGGGGAGGAGTCTGGGTTCGAGTCTGGGTTCTTGAACCTGAGTGGGACTGAGCACCCCCTTCATGGGCTCGTGTCCTGCGGCAATCCAGCTTGCGCTGTGACGGTGGCCGGCTAAGCCTTCGAGGGCGTTGGCTGCTGCGAGGGCTTGCAGGTCTGCTCGGCTGAGGCTTGCACGCTGTGCGAGGTCCTCTACGGACTGAAATGGGCCTTGTTGAGTGCGAGCGAGCACCACACGTTCCATGGCATCTTCAGAGAGATGCGCAATGCGATCGAGGCCTAGGCGGACCGGCCAAGGGTCTGAGTCTGAAGGCTCGAGGCTGCTGCAGACCGAACTGCGATTCACATCGACACCACGCACCTCCACGCCATGGGCGCGCGCATCCCTTACCAGCTGTGCAGGGGCATAGAAGCCCATAGGCTGGCTATTGAGCAGGGCCGCCAGAAAGGCATCGGGATGATGGCGCTTGAGCCAGCAGCTGACATAGACCAGCAGTGCAAAGCTGGCGGCATGAGATTCGGGAAACCCGTACTCTCCGAAGCCCTGAATTTGAGCGAAGACCCGTTCGGCAAAGTCGCGGCTGTAGCCGCGCATGAGCATGCCGCTGATGAGGCGGTCTTCAAAGGGTCCCAGGCTTCCTCTGCGTCGCCAGGCAGCCATCGCGCGTCGGAGCTGATCGGCTTCACCGGGTGTGAAGCCGGCGGCCAGAATGGCCAGTTGCATGACCTGCTCTTGGAAGATGGGAACTCCCAGGGTGCGCTCAAGCGCCTCACGTACGGCGGGGCTGGGAAAGTCGACGGGCTCTAGCCCCTGCCGACGACGCAGGTAGGGGTGGACCATGCCGCCCTGAATGGGACCCGGCCGAACAATCGCGACCTCAATCACCAGGTCGTAGAAGCAGGCCGGCTTGAGACGTGGAAGCATGCTCATTTGTGCGCGGGATTCAATCTGGAAGACCCCGATCGTGTCTGCAGCCTGAATCATGTGATAGGTGGCCTCGTCTTCGGCAGGAACCTGCTGCATGGGCAGTGGACCACCAAGCCCTCGCTTCTGCCCCACAAACTGAAGGGCACGCTGAATGGCTGAGAGCATGCCCAGTGCCAGTACATCGACCTTGAGCAGGCCCAGCGCGTCGATGTCGTCTTTGTCCCACTGAATGATGCTGCGCTCGGGCATGGCTGCGTTCTCAATGGGCACGAGCTCGCTGAGGCTGTGGCGCGCAATCACAAAGCCGCCGACATGCTGTGAGAGGTGACGAGGAAAGCCCATGAGTTGATTGGCCATATCGGCCCATTGCTGCAGGCTGGAATCTGGGGGAGGTACAGGCAAGGCCTGGGATTGAGGCAGTTGGGCGAGACGGGCCAGACCTTCTTCGATGGAGATCTTTAAGCCCGTGGCCACAATCGATTTTCCTTCCCACCAGCTTCTCCCTTTGGCCGAAAGATCCACGATGAGTGGGTCCAGTCCGAGGGCTTTGCCGCTGTCTCGTAAGGCTGATCGGGGTCGGTAGCGAATGAGGGCGGCGGTGAGGGCTGCACGCTCGCGGCCGTATTTGGTGTAGAGGTATTGAATAACCTCTTCGCGTCGCTGGTGCTCGAAGTCGACGTCGATGTCCGGGGGTTCGTTGCGTTCCTTGGAGATGAACCGCTCAAACAGCATGCTCATGCGAGAGGGATCGACCTCGGTGATGCCCAGGCAATAGCAGACAGCCGAGTTGGCGGCAGAGCCACGGCCCTGACAGAGAATGCCTCGTGAACGGGCGAAGGCCACGATGTCATAGACCGTGAGGAAGTAGGGCTCGTACTGGAGGTCTGCAATGAGACTGAGCTCGTGCTCAATCTGTTGACGGACTTTGGCGGGCATGCCGTCTGGAAATTGACTGGGTGGAAAACGCCGTCTTGCACCTTCTTCTGTGAGGTGACGCAGCCACTGAGCAGGAGTGAGCCCAGGGGGTACGATCTCGTCGGGGTATTCGTAGCGCAGCTCACTCAGGGAGAACTGGCACTGGGCTGCAAGCGTCAGGCTGGCCTGAAGGTGTTCGGGGGGGTAACGCCGAGCCATGCGCAGCCGAGGTTGCAAGGCTCGCTCTGCATTGACCGTGAGAGCCTGCCCACATTCAGCGACGGAGCAGTTCATGCGAATGGCGGTGAGTAGATCGGCCAGTGGCTTTTGGCTGCGTCGGTGCATGAGCACATCGCCGGTGGCCACGAGGGGCATGCGCAGCAGGGCTCCTAAGGCGATGAGCTGCTGCTGCCAGGCACGATCGTCTGCGCGTAGGTTCAGGCTGTAGGCGAGCCAGATGCGATCACCAAACTGGGACTTCATCCAGCGACCATCGGGATGCAGGCTGGGCTCGGGCTGGGTTGGGCTGGGCAGCCAGAGTGCCAGACAGTTGGCCATGGCGTGAGATTCGAAGTCTTCTGGGCGTAGTTCGTAGTGGCCCTTTTCAGCGCGCCGCCGGCCGAGGGTGATGAGCCTACAGAGTTCGGCCCAGCCGGCTCGATTGCGCACCAGAAACGCCAGCCGCAGACCATTGGTGAGGATGAACTGCGCCCCATGAATGACTTTGAGGCCAAGAGACTCTCCGGCCAGGTGGGCACGTACGCTGCCCGAGACACTGGCCTCGTCGTTCAGCGCCAGCGCGTGATAGCCCAGCTCGTGGGCTCGGGCCACCAGGTCTTCGGGGTGCGAGGCACCCTGCAGAAAGCTGAAGTTGCTGCGAGCGACGAGCTCTGCGTAATCCATGCGCGTGCTCTAACCAAAGAGGCCATGCAGAAACCACTGGTGTTCGGGATTGCGAAACACCCAGATGAGGCGTTGGTCTTGGGTTTCAGCCACAAAGTAGTCGCGCCGCAGAGGGGTGGTCCACCATTCGGTCTCAATGCGTTCTGGTCCAGCGCGCAGACGCAAAGGCCCTTCGTAGTAGGGCTTGTTGGCTCGAATGGGCAGGGCTAGAGGGGCTTCGAGCAGCCAGAGCGGACGAGGAGGCAGCGCGCTGGGCGGCTGGGCGCTGATGGGCACTGAGGGGCGTGAGGGGCGTGAGGTCTGGGCTGGTTGTAAGGGCTGTAGCTGGCTGGCGGACTCGGGCTGGTGGCTGTCGTGAAGCTGAATGCGCAAGACTTGATGGTCGCCGAGCCTGGCCCGCAGCCGTTCGCAGAGCAGGCGGAGCTGATCTGACTGACGATGGGCGCCTCCAAAGAAGTCGAGGGTCTCGAGTGCCAGGGGTTCAATGGCGCGGACCTGCAGGCTGATGAGGTGAGCCGCTGCAGGCAGCTGTTCGTGCTCAAGCCGCTGGCGCAGCAGGGCCTGAATGCGGCTGATCTGGCTGCTGGGATCTGCGAGGCCAATGCGCACCAGGTGTTGTTCGCGGTGGCCATGGTGAAAGTAAAACTGTGCTTCACGCAGGCCACACTGCTGTGCATTCAGCCAGGCGACACAGCCCTGTAGGAGTCGTCGACAACCCTCCAGCAAGAGAGGAAGGTCGTGGCTGGGCTGGCTGAGCTCAATGCTCTGCTCAAAGACCTTGGGGGGCTGTAGTGCGGTGCGCAGATCGGGGCGCCGGCCCAGTCCTGCGTCGATGGCCTGGAGGGTGAGGGGGCCTAGCCTTCGGGTGAGGCCTGTTCGTGGCAGGCGCAAGAGGGGGCCCAGCGTGTGGAGCCCCATGCGCTCGAGGCTGGTGAGGTGTTTGTGGAGTTCGGGGATACAGCCCAGAGGCAGCTCGGCCAGAGGGGCTTGGGCAGGGGCGCCCCAGGCGACTCGCCAGTCGGCTGCGCGTGGTGTGGGGCCCCACACCATGGAGACTCCTGGGTCTTTAGGCCAGCCCAGGCTGAGCCAGCCTTCTGCTAGGCGAGTCAGCAAGGCTTGTAGACCCCCCCAGAGTTTCAGGCTAGGAGAAACCTCTAAGAGCAGGCTGTTGGGCCACTGACCCAGGCAGACATCGGGCGTGAACTGCAATGCCCACTGCCCCATCCGTAGACGAACCGATTCGAAGGACTCTTCGGTAGAGAGCCGAACGCTGCGGGGCGCGATGAGGTCTGGGGTGGGGCTATTGGCGCAGGCTGGGAACTGGCAGGCGATCCAAAGCATGGCCAAGACCCTGAATTTGTGCAGTCGAGAGCGAGGGCTGCAGCGGGGCCCGCGCAGGCGCTTGGGGCTGAGGCTCTTGCAGCGGCCGCAGTGCACGACTGGGCAGAGGAAGGTTCACGAGGATGGGGTCGGCTTGTACAGGCCCGCGGCGTTTGAGTAGCTGAACCGCTAGGCCTGGATACTGGCGTGGCAGCAGGGCCAGTCGCAGGGGCGCAGCGGAGGCCTGGGTCTGTACGGCGAGGGGACGAAAAAGAAAGACAGGCCCTTTGGCATGGCGTGCAGCCAGCTGAAACCGACGGATATGTTCGGGGCGAGTGGGCTCGTCGAGCCAGGCCAGAAGGGCGCCAAAGCCATCGGACTTGAGGCTCTGCTCTAAGGCCCAGAGACGGTCGGCAGCCTGCTTGGCGCGAACCACAAGGAACTGCTCGGGTGCCAGACCCAAGGCTGCAAGCGCAGGGCCATAGGGGAGTTGCGGGGGGGCGAGCAACAGGATTTGTTTGCCTGCATGCGCCAGGCGCCGCAGGGCAGGGGCGAGCAGGCGCAACTCTCCCACCCCCATGGCACGCACCAAGAGTTCTGTGAGGCTGCTGCTGGGCCAACCACCCCCGGGGAGTTGGGCATCGAGGGCAGGGTGGCCGCTGGGGACCGAGCTATGGCTGTGACTGAGGCCTGAGGCCTGCCAGAGGTCGGGATGGAGCTGGATGAGCTCTTGAATAGGACGAGGGGCCGTACTCATTTAAAACCCCCGAATAATGCCTACGCCCAGACCCTCAATGGTGAGGGACTGGCGACGGATGTCGACTTCGATGGGGCGGTAGTCGGGGTTGTCGGGCTTGAGCCAGACGGTATGACCCTGACGCTCGAACCATTTCACCGTGACTTCGTCCTCGAGGCGGGCCACCACCATTTGACCATTGCGAGCTTCGGGCAAGCCTTGAAGCGCCTTGACCGCGAGGAGGTCGCCATCGAGAATGCCGGCATCGCGCATGCTGAGCCCACGCACCTTGAGGAGGTAGTCGGGCTTGGCCTTAAACAGGCTGGTGTCGACCTGGAAGTGCTGTTCAATGTGTTCGGTGGCCAGCACAGGTGAGCCTGCAGCTACGCGCCCTACCAGGGGCAGGGTGAGACCTGCGAAGACGCTGCTGAGGCTATTGCTAGGTACTGGAGACTGGCCGCTCACCAGCCGAATGCCACGCGAGGCGCCGGCGGTGAGCTGAAGGGCACCCTTGCGCTCAAGGGCCTTCAGATGCTCCTCGGCTGCGTTAGGGGAGCGAAAGCCCAGGGCTTTGCAGATTTCAGCACGCGTGGGGGGAAAGCCTGTCTGCTGAAGATGGCTTTGTATAAACTGAAGAATCTCTTGTTGACGTGGCGTGAGCAGTTTCATTCATCGGCCTTTTGAGTACTGGTTTTTTATACAGTACTCTGGGCCGAATCGATTTGCAAGCGCTCTTTTCTCAGGCCAGGGCAGACCTCATGAGCGCGCAAACACTCAAAACCCTCCGTCGTTCAGACTTCCGCCACTTTCAGACCATTCCTACCCGTTGGATGGACAACGACGTCTATGGGCATGTCAACAACGTCGTCTACTACAGCTACTTCGATACGGTGGTGAACCAGCGGCTGATTGAGCGAGGCCTGCTTGATCTCCAGGCCAGTGAGGTGGTTGGGCTGGTGGTGGAGACCAGCTGTAGCTACTTTGCCTCCATTGCCTTTCCAGACCTGGTTCACGCGGGTCTGAGGGTGGCCCGTCTGGGGAACTCCAGCGTGCGGTATGAGGTGGGTCTGTTTAAGAATGACGATCCGCAGATCTGTGCTGCGGGCTATTTCGTCCATGTCTATGTGGATCGGGCCAGTCAGCGGCCCGTCTCTATTCCCGAGGCACTGAGGGCAGACCTACAAACACTCCTTGTATCCTCCTCTGAATAATCGGTCAGAGACAGTCAGAGGGAGTCTTTTATGTCATCAGGGCTTTGGGCGCGTCTGCCCATCTCATCTTTCGCCATGGTCATGGGGCTGGCAGGGCTCACGCTGCTCTGGGGGCGTCTGTTTGGTCAGCCCAATGCACCCGCTTGGGGGAGCACCCTGGTGGTCGGCGCTGCGATGCTCACCGCCCTCATTTTTCTCCTTCTGACGGCGGTGCAGGTGCTGCGATGGGTTCGTACGAGAGACGCCGTGTTGGGAGAGTGGAAGCATCCGGTGAAGTCTGCTTTTTTCTCGACCTTCTCTGTCTCACTGATGCTTCTGAGTGTGTTGGCGCTTCGATTCTTTGCGCCCTTGGCGCTTCCCCTCTGGGTGGCGGGGGCAGGCTTGCATCTCTTGCTCATGCTGTTGCTGATGAAAAACTGGATGACCCCAGGGTACCTGCAGCCTGCCCACCCCAATCCAGCGTGGTTCATTCCTGCGGTGGGGAACGTGGTGATTCCCTTGACGGGGGTTCCCTTGGGCTTCATGGCCGTTTCATGGTGGGCATTTGGCCTGGGCATCCTCTTCTGGCTCGTCTTACTCACCATGGTGTTGGGGCGGATGTTCTTTGTTCAGCCCGGCCTGCCGGATCGGCTCTTGCCTACCTTGTGCATTCTGATTGCGCCTCCGGCTGTGTCGTTTCTGTCGTGGCAGCTGCTGACCCGTCAATACCCCGATGGCATGGCGTTGGATGCTGGGGCCGAGGTGCTGATGGGGCTCAGTCTCTTTTTTGTGGCAGTGTTTCTGTTGAGCCTCAGAGCCATTCTGAGGGGCCCTTTTTTCCTGTCCTGGTGGGCGATGTCCTTTCCTTTTGCAGCCTTCGCTCAGGTGGCGGTGCTCTACGAGCGGTTCTCCCCGTCTGCGGCGAGCAGTTTTTTGGCTGCTCTCGCCGTGTTGGTGGCCTCGGTCCTCATTCTCTGGCTCTTGCTCCGTACCCTCCTTGCCATCTGGCGGGAAGAGGCGCAGCTCATTGATTAGGGGGTTAGTGCAGCCATGAGCCCGTTTCAACCTACCCTTGACTGGACACGCGCAGAGTTATTGTTACTCCGTGAAGTGGTCAAGCGTATTGGAAAGGGCCTCAACCCAGAGCCAGCCATTCGAGAGATGCTTCACCTGATGAGTGAACTACTCGGACTGAATCGAGGGCGTGTCGTATTGAGGAACTCTGAGGCTGGCCCACAGGCGGCACGAATTGCATATGCCTATGGCCTCACACAAGCTCAGATTGAGCGAGGGCATTACCTTTTGAACGAGGGTATCACCGGGCAGGTTTTAGCGACGGGGAAGCCCGCCATTATTCAGGACCTAGATCAAGAGCCATCCTTTCTGTTTCGTGCGATTGCCCGCGCCGAATTACCTTCTGAAACGGTCTCATTTCTGGCGATTCCGATCTGGATCCGAGGTCAAGTGAAAGGGGTGCTCGCCTGTCATCGTATTCGTGGTCGTCACCGCCATCTCAATGATGATCTTGAGCTCCTAGGGGTGCTGGCCACTTTGTGTGGGCAGCTCATTGAGCTGAATGAATTCGTGGAGGATCAGACTCGAGAACTTGAGGCTAGGAACGTCCTGCTCGAGAAGGCGCTTGAGAGTAAGTCTCCTCAGTTTGGCATTGTTGGAAACTCGCCCAGTCTTGTGCGCTGCTTGGATGAGCTTCAACGTGTCAGTCCAACCCACGCAACGGTCTTGTTATTGGGTGAGTCAGGGACAGGTAAGGAGCTTTTTGCTCGGGCCTTACATGTTCAAAGTGCGCGTTCAGACGGCCCTTTTGTGCGTGTGAATTGTGCTGCCATTCCGGAGACACTTTTTGAGTCGGAATTATTTGGGCACGAAAAGGGTGCTTTTACTGGGGCACATTCAGCCAGGATGGGCCTTCTTGAGCAGGCTCAGGGCGGCACATTGTTTCTCGATGAAATTGGTGAGCTTCCAATCGCTGTTCAGTCTAAGTTGCTGCGGGTGCTACAGGAGAATCGCGTTACTCGCCTAGGGGGTAGCCATGAGGTACCTCTAGATGTTCGTTTCGTCGCGGCTACCAATGCGCAGCTTGTTCAGGCCGTTCAGGATGGCCGCTTTCGACAAGATCTCTTCTATAGGCTCAACGTTATTCCACTCAGGCTGCCCCCTCTGAGAGATCGCCCCGAGGATTTACTTCCGTTGATTCGCTTCTATCTCAGCCGCTTGAATCAGACTCACCAAAAGCATGTCTATTTGGATGCCTCAGTGATGAAACGCCTACGGGATTACGATTGGCCGGGAAATGTTCGAGAGTTGGCCAATCTTATGGAGCGGTTAGTGCTCTTGGCTCCCCATCCCATGGTGACTGAGGCAGTCTTAAATCGACTCTGGACAACCCAGGACGAGGCTCGTGTCTCCTCGCCTCATCCTGGGGGTAGGTCTTTGCCTGGATCTCTCTCCGATGAGGATTTGCTCGAAGCTTTGAGAGCCTCGGGACAGAATCAATCACGTGCCGCGCAAAGTCTAGGTGTGACCTTGAGGCAGTTTTCTTATCAACTCAAGAAGCGCGGGATCCAGCTTCGGGGTTGATCATTTTTGTTAACACTGCTTGTTGACAGTTGTTAACAATCCCTTGGGAAAGGCCTCTTTTTTTTTCATAAATAATTG
>CAMAZF010000023.1 GCA_945862985.1 Bordetella parapertussis
GAGCAGAGTCTGGTGACGGTGGAGAGTGATAAGGCGTCGATGGAGATTCCGTCGAGCCATGCGGGGCGATTGGTGTCGCTGAGTGTGAAGGTGGGCGACAAGGTGAGTGAGGGCAGTGTGTTGGGGATGATCGAGGTGGAGGCTGCGGCGGCTGCCACTGCCGCTGCGTCCGCACCCGCTGCCCCCGTTGCACCCGCTGCACCGGCATCGGCTGCAGCGTCCTCCTATGGAGGCCCTGCTGATCTCTCCGTTCAGGTCTTGGTGCTAGGAGCAGGCCCCGGTGGATACTCCGCGGCTTTCCGGGCGGCAGACCTCGGGCTACAGACCGCCCTGATTGAGCGATACGACACCTTAGGGGGCGTCTGTCTCAACGTGGGCTGTATTCCCTCCAAGGCCCTGTTGCATGTGGCGTCTGTGATGGACGAGACCCGTCACTTCGCAGATCTCGGTGTGACCTTTGCAGAGCCCACCATTGATCTGGACAAGCTCCGTGCCCATAAGGACAAGGTCATCGGCAAGCTCACTGGGGGCTTGGCTGGTATGGCCAAGGCTCGCAAGGTGCAGGTGGTGCAGGGCCTGGGGCAGTTCATCGATGCCCATCACATCAAGGTGGCCCTGAATGCCGGTGGAGAACAGGTGGTTCGGTTCGAGCAGGCCATCATTGCCGCAGGCTCTCAGGCGGTCAAGCTTCCATTCCTCCCAGACGACCCCCGCATCGTCACTTCGACAGGCGCGTTGGAGCTGCGTCAGCGCCCGCAGCGCATGCTGGTGATCGGCGGCGGCATCATTGGTCTTGAGATGGCCACGGTCTACTCCACGCTGGGTGCGCGTGTGGACGTGGTCGAGATGATGGATGGCCTCATGATGGGCGCCGATCGAGATCTGGTGAAGGTCTGGCAGAAGTACAACCAGCATCGGTTCGACCACATCTGGCTGGGCACCAAGACGGTTGGTGCAGAGGCCAAAGAGGACGGCATCTATGTTCGCTTTGAAGGGGGGGAGGCGCCCTCGGAGCCCCAGCGTTACGACCTGGTTCTGCAGGCCGTCGGTCGGCGACCCAACGGCAAATCCATTGGGGCGGAACAGGCTGGCGTCTCGGTTGATGAGCGTGGATTCATTGCGGTGGATCGTCAGATGCGAACCAATCAGCCGCACATTTTTGCGATCGGTGACTTGGTGGGGCAGCCCATGCTGGCCCATAAGGCAGTTCACGAGGGGCATGTCGCCGCGGAGGCTGCCGCAGGTCAGAAATCTTTCTTTGATGCGCGCGTCATTCCATCTGTGGCCTATACCGATCCTGAGGTGGCCTGGGTGGGCCTGACCGAGGACGAGGCCAAGGCCAAGGGCATCAAAGTGGAGAAGGCCGTCTTCCCGTGGGCTGCCTCAGGCCGAGCCATTGCCAACGGCCGTGACGAGGGGTTCACCAAAATCTTGGTGGATGCCGAGACGCATCAGGTGGTTGGAGGTGCGATTGTGGGAACCCACGCCGGCGACATGATTGGGGAGTTTGCACTGGCCATTGAGATGGGCTGCGATCCAACCGACATTGCAAAGACCATTCACCCACACCCCACGCTCGGGGAATCGCTGGGCATGGTGGCAGAGGTCTTCGAAGGGGCCTGTACCGACCTGCCCCCTCAGAAGAAGCGCTAAGAACCCGCTGCAGTCAAGGCTGCCCTGGCCTTGGCTGCAGCATCGCGAACCGCGCTTGGCGCGGTGCCTCCCAGATGGGACCGTGCGGCCACGGAGCCCTCTAGTTCAAGCACGGTAAAAACATCGGGTCCAATGAGGCTGTTGAAGCCTTGAAGGGTCTCCAGCGGCAGATCCTCGAGTCCGCAGCCTCGCTCGACTGCGACTCTGACCGCATGGGCCACGGCCTCGTGAGCGTCCCGAAAGGGAAGCCCCTTTTTCACCAGATAGTCCGCCAGATCGGTGGCTGTGGAGTAGCCCTCGAGTGCGGCCTCTCGCATGGTCTCGGGCTGTGGTTCGAGGCCTGCAATCATCTCTGCGAATACTCGGAGGGTGTCGAGCACCGTGTCGACCGTGTCAAACAGTGGCTCTTTGTCTTCCTGGTTGTCTTTGTTGTAGGCCAGGGGCTGTCCCTTCATGAGGGTGAGCAGCGCCACGAGATGACCTTGCACTCGCCCAGTCTTGCCTCTAGCCAGCTCCGGCACATCAGGGTTTTTCTTCTGCGGCATGATGGAGGAGCCCGTGCAGAAGCGGTCGGGTAGCTTCACGAAGCCGTATCGACTGGTCATCCAGAGGATGAGCTCCTCGGAGAGCCGAGACAGATGGGTCATGATGAGCGCGCTGGCTGCCGTGAATTCAATGGCGAAGTCGCGGTCACTGACGGCATCTAGCGAGTTCGGGCAGATCCCGTCGAACTCAAGGGTTCGCGCCACCCGCTCACGGTCGATGGGGTAGCTGGTCCCCGCCAGCGCGGCAGCCCCCAACGGCAGACGGTTCACTCGTTTGCGGGTGTCGGTCAATCGTTCGTCATCTCGGCTGAACATGGCCTCGTAGGCCAGCATGTGGTGACCAAAGGTGACTGGTTGAGCCACTTGGAGGTGGGTAAAGCCCGGCATGATGGTGTCGGCATGACGGTCGGCTTGGTCGATGAGCGCCAGGCGCAGCGTAGTCAGCGCAGATCGAATGTCGTCAATGGCCGAGCGCAGCCACAGGCGAATATCTGTGGCGACCTGGTCATTACGGGAGCGAGCGGTGTGTAGTCGTTTTCCGGCATCGCCCACCAGCTCGGTGAGTCGACGCTCAATATTGAGATGCACGTCCTCCAATTCGATGGACCACTGAAACGCCCCCTGCTCAATCTCGGACTGAATCTGGGCCATCCCTCGCTGAATGTCTGAGAGGTCTTGGTCGCTCAGGAGACCGACATGGTGGAGCATCTCCGCGTGGGCCAGCGAGCCTTGAATGTCTTGGTGCGCCATGCGCTGGTCAAATTGCACCGAGGCGGTATAGCGCTGAACCAGCTCAGAGACGGGTTCGCTGAAGCGGCCCGACCAGGCCGACTGCTTATTTTCGAGGGGATTGCTCATGGCTTCCATTACACTGAGGGGACTATGTGGATTATCGCATCGCGTGAAAGCAGGCTTGCACTCTGGCAAGCCGAACATGTGCAGTCTCTTCTGCAGTCCGCCTCAGGGCAGGCCGTCCAGATTCTGGGAATGACCACTCGTGGGGACCAGATTCTCGACCGTTCGCTCTCAAAGGTCGGGGGCAAGGGGCTTTTCGTCAAAGAACTCGAGACCGCCTTGGCAGAGGGCAGGGCCCACCTGGCCGTGCACTCGCTCAAGGACGTCCCCATGGTGCTGCCGGATGGGTTCGAGCTGGCTGCCGTCATGGTCCGTGAAGATCCGAGAGACGCGTTTGTCTCCCCTGGGTTCGAGAGCCTGGAGGCACTGCCTGAAGGCGCTGTGGTGGGCACCTCCTCTCTCAGACGCGAGTCCCAGCTTCGCGCCCGTTTCCCCCACTTACAGATTGTTCCGCTCAGGGGGAACCTCGACACTCGACTGGGCAAGCTCGATCGCGGCGAGATGCAGGCCATCATCCTCGCAGCCGCAGGCCTCAAGCGCCTGGGCCTCGCCCATCGCATTCGGCAGGTCATCGCACCAGAGAGCATGCTGCCCGCGGCAGGGCAGGGGGCGCTTGGGATTGAGATCCGTGCGGGCGATACAGCCACGCGAGACCTCATCTCCTGTTTGGTGCATGAGCAGACCTGGAGAGAGGTGTCTGCGGAGCGTGCCGTATCGCGAGCCCTCGGAGGGAGCTGCCAGATTCCCCTGGCCGCATTCTGCGAGCAACAGCCCGATGGCATGACCCTTCGACTGAGAGCACGCATTGCCATGCCCAACGGGTCCCAGCCCTGCGCAGTGGATCTTCTTGGGCCTGACCCTGAGTCGCTCGGCGCCATGGCGGCCGATGCGCTTCGCGCCCAGGGCGCCGATCACATCATTCAGACGCTATCGGTCGAAGCGTAGGCTCATCCGCACATGGTCATGCTCGCGAATTTATTGGTGACACGGCCGGTGTGGGAAGGGCAGGTAGATCCCTGGACCCAATCATTGGCGAACATCGCCAAAGGCTATTGGGTGAATGTCATCCCTGCGCCGCTTCAAGTGATGCGACTGGCCTCCGATGTCACCGAGCGGGCCCTGGTCCGAGACCTGAACGATCTTGATCCGTCTGGAGAGACCCGTCCCATCTGGCTGGTGTCCACCAGTCCCTCCGCGAACTATGCCCTCGACCAGCTCCATGCGCTGGGGGCGGCCTTGGCCACGCGCAGACGTCGTCTGAAGTTTGCGGCCATTGGAGATGCCACCGCCGAGGGGTTCTCGCGGGTCCTGGTTCACGCGGGCATTGCACCGGCAGACTTCAAGGACGTGCTCACGGCAGGTCCCTCTGGGGATGTCGACAAGCTTGCCCCGCTCATCAACCAGAAGGCCCGTATGGGAGAGCTGGTGGTTCTGCTGGAGGGCGCGGACAACCGCCCCGATCTGGCGCAAAAACTCATGTCTGGTGGGCTCCGAGCGCTTCGCATGCCGGTCTATACCCGCTCGGCCGAGCGGATGCCCTCTTTGCCAAAGAGTGAGCTGCCCTGGTGGGTGCTGATCACCACGTCCACCATGGCCAAGCCTGCCGCCCAGGGGCTCGCCCTTCAGAACATTGAGATGGACCAGGTGTATTGGATTGGGCATCACCCGGCCATTGGCCAGGCGGTGCGCGCGGCGGTTCCTGGTGCGCGATGGGTGATGGTGGACCGACTCACCCCATCGACCATTCTTGAGCGGATTTCCAAGAGCGAATAGCGATTTCACAGGCCCAATATGACCAGAGACGAAGACCTCTCCGCGCTCCAACCCACCCCTTCTTCTGCTGCCACTCAGCCTCGCCCCACCGCTGGCTTGGCGTCCCGTCGATGGGCGCTCGTGATGCTTGTTTTCGGAGTCGTCGTGGGGGTTGTGCTGGGACAATTTGCAGCCATGTTTCGTCCTGACCTCATGGCCTGGATGACCGACCCTGTGAGCACTCCCGTCATCTCAGTGACGCAGAATGAATCAGAGTCGGTCTCGACTGAGCCGGGGCAGGCCTATGGGTCCGGGCTATCCAACCCCGCATCCGTGTCATCTCGAGGGCTCAGCCCCAGTGACCTCAAACTGATCATCCGCATCCAGGATCTCAGTGAGCAGATCGAGGGGCTCCCCACGCAGTTTTCTCCCCCCACGCTGCATGGGTCAGCTTCCGCTCAGCCCTCCTCACTAAGCTGGATGGAGTCTCTGGGGCAGACCCTCTCCGGCCTCTTTCTCATTCGAAAGCTCTCTGACAGCGAGCGGTTTCAGCTGGATGCCACTGGGTATGAGCTCGCCAAACGTCAGATTGAACAGCGTTTGCTGGCTGCAAGGCTCTCCATTCAAATGGGAGAGCGGGAACTGGCTCAGATCGACCTCTCTCAGGCGACCCTGCTCATGGCCCGCACCTTGGATCCCCGATCCTCTGACGTGCTGAAGGTGGTGGCCGAGACCCAGGCCATCAGCGATCTACTCGGGCAGCAGCCATGATCCGCCTCCTCAGTTTGGCGCTTGCTTTGGCCGTGTTGCTGGCCATGGTGATGGCCATTCAATCCTATGGGGGAGCGGTATCCATCTGGTGGTCGGACTGGCGGGTCGACATGGCGCTCTCCACCGCCATCTTCTCAGCCTTCGCAGTGGCTGCAGTCCTCTATCTCTTGTTCTGGACCTTGGCCGCTCTGGGCGGATTACCTGGTTGGTGGGAGCGGTATCGACAGAAGCGTCGGGAGCGCAATCGAGTGGCGGCCATGGCTGACCTGGTGCTCGATTTTGAGGAAGGTCGGTTTGCGCGGGTCACCAAATCGGCGCAGGCCTACATTGATCAGTTCCAAGACATGCCAGATGCGAGGCACCCTGTGGAGCGGATGGTGGCATCCCTGGCGGCTCGCGCCGCACATGCCCTGCGAGATCCCGCACTTCGAGACCAGTGGATGGAGCGGCTCCGCGCTGCACCCGGAGAAAAGCCCGCACATCCTCAGATTCAAGCCTTGATTCGAGCTGAGTTCGCGCTCGATGATCACAAGGGCGAGGAGGCCTTGAATGCCCTCGAACCTCTGGTGGCGGGAGACCGCAAGCATGTGCACGCCATGCGTCTCATGATGAAGGCGTATCAACAGACAGGGCGTTGGTCAGACGTGATGCGCGTGGTTCGACTGTTGGAGAATCGCAAGGCACTCGCTCCTTTACACGCTCGGGCGATTCGAGAGCGTGCACTGGATGCACTCCTCCTCGATGCGGGCTGCGACGCCTCGCTGGTTCGGTCTGCGCTCGATCTGCTCTCCGATGAGGAGAGGGCGGTTCCGAGCACAGCCAAACGGGTGGCCTGGGCCTGGCTCAGGGTGGGTGAGCCGCGCCAGGCGAGAAAGCTGGTCGAATCGGTCCTGGCCCGGAACTGGGATGACGCCCTTCTGGAGCCCTATGCAGACTGCGAGGACGATCTACCCGCGCAACTGATTCAGGTTGAGCGCTGGATCGTTCAACGCCCTGAGGGGTTTGAGCTGGCCTGGGCCAAGGGGCGTTTGCTTTTTAAGCTGGGAAGAGTTTCGGAGGCGTCGAGGGCGCTGGAGCGTGCGCTCTCGATTCGACCCTCCGTCCGAGTCGCGCTCTTGCTGGCTGAGATTTCAGAACAGTCTGGTGATGGGGCCGGTGCCAAACACTATCGGCAGCAAGCCTCGCAGGCGGCCGAGGCTGGCCGCCTGCTTCCAACGGTTTAGAGCAGTGGCACGATCAGCAGGGCCACAATATTGATGATCTTGATGAGCGGGTTGACGGCAGGCCCAGCCGTGTCCTTGTAAGGGTCACCCACCGTATCACCCGTCACAGCAGCCTTGTGGGCGTCTGAGCCCTTGCCGCCATGGTGACCATCCTCAATGTATTTCTTCGCATTGTCCCAGGCGCCGCCTCCGGTACACATCGAGATGGCGACGAAGAGTCCAGTCACGATGGTTCCCATGAGCAGTCCCCCGAGCGCCACCGGCCCGAGAATCAGCCCGACCGCCACCGGTACGATCACCGGCAGCAACGAGGGAATGATCATTTCTTTGATGGCTGCTGCCGTGAGCATGTCGACCGCCTTGTGGTACTCGGGCTTCGCAGTTCCCTCCATGATTCCGGGGATCTCCTTAAACTGCCGCCGAACCTCGGTGACCACTGAGCCTGCACAGCGTCCCACAGCCTCCATCGCCATGGCGCCGAACAGGAACGGGATGAGGCCTCCAATGAAGAGTCCCACAATCACCATGTGGTCTGAGAGGTCGAACCGGATGGCTTGACCTGCTCCCTCCAGGGCGTGCGTGTAGTCTGCAAACAGCACCAAGGCTGCCAGACCCGCGGAACCAATCGCATAGCCTTTGGTGACAGCCTTCGTGGTGTTTCCCACCGCGTCGAGCGGGTCGGTCACTGCACGCACCTCGGGGGGAAGTTCTGCCATCTCGGCAATGCCGCCGGCATTGTCGGTGATGGGCCCATACGCATCGAGCGCAACGATGATGCCTGCCATCGAGAGCATGGCGGTCGCAGCAATCGCGATGCCATAAAGCCCCGCCAGTGAGAAAGAGGCCAGAATGGCCAAAACCACTGCGATCACGGGCCAGGCCGTTGACTTCATCGACACGGCAATTCCGGCAATGATGTTCGTGGCATGTCCGGTTTCAGAAGCCTGAGCGACGTGACGCACGGGTGCGTACTCGGTAGCGGTGTAGTACTCGGTGATGATCACCATGGCGCCAGTCAGCACAATGCCCACCACACAGGAGAGCCAGAGGTTCATCACGCTGTGGCCGGCCGCAGCAATGGTTGCTCCGAGTAGCCATTCCGTCACAAAGTAGAACGCCACCACACTCAGCAGTGCAGCAACGATGAGGCCCTTGTAGAGGGCGTTCATGATCTTTCCAGTTCCCGAGTACTTTACGAAGAAGCAGCCCACAATGCTGGCCAGAATGGAGACTCCGCCCAGGGCCAAGGGGTAGATAGCAGCCGCTTCGGCCATGCTGCTCAGCGTGAGTGCACCCAGGAGCATGGTCGCGATGATGGTCACCGCATAGGTCTCGAAGAGGTCTGCCGCCATGCCCGCACAGTCCCCCACGTTATCGCCCACGTTGTCTGCAATGACGGCTGGGTTCCTTGGGTCATCTTCAGGGATGCCAGCCTCGACCTTGCCCACGAGGTCTGCACCCACATCCGCGCCTTTGGTGAAGATGCCGCCGCCCAGTCGCGCGAAGATCGAGATGAGTGAGGCACCAAACGCAAAGCCCACCAAGGGCTGAAGTGAGTGATGAACATCAGCGCCCTGACCGCGCATGATGGCGTAGAACCCCGTCACGCCAATCAGTCCGAGTCCGACCACGAAAAGTCCGGTGATGGCCCCACCTTTAAACGCAATGTCCAGCGCTGGGTTGATGCCCCCGCGTGCAGCCTCCGCTGTGCGTACATTGGCCCGTACGTTGATGTTCATGCCAATGAATCCGGCCGCACCTGAGAGCACGGCTCCAAGCGCGAATCCAAGGGCAGTGGCCATGCCCAGACCCGGAATGGCTGCAATCAGAATGAAGATAATGACGCCGACGATGGCGATGGTTCGATACTGACGTGCGAGGTAGGCCGAGGCTCCGGCCTGAATCGCTGCTGCGATTTCTCTCATTCGTTCATTGCCGTCTGGCTGGCTGAGAATCCAGCGGCTTGACACCAGCGCGTAGACCACCGCGATGATGCCGCACACAAGTGCAAGGATCATTCCGTCTGACATAGTCCTCTCCGGTACATAGTTATAAGTGCACCCAGTCTGGGTCCATTCAGGATGGAGGACCGATTGGGGGAATCCCTTACAATCCGTGGGATATCAAAACCTTCAGGGAGAAAAACACATGTCACTTACCATCGTTCCCGCGGGCGACAAACTGCCCGAGGAATTCAATGTCATCGTTGAGATTCCTGCCCACAGCGACCCCATCAAGTACGAGGTCGACAAGGACACTGGAGCCCTCTTTGTGGATCGTTTCATGATGACCTCCATGCACTATCCCTGTAACTACGGATACGTGCCGGAGACCATCTCCGATGATGGGGATCCCGTTGATGTGCTGGTGGTGACTCCCTTCCCAGTGGCCATGGGGGCCGTGGTTCCATGTCGCGCCATTGGGGTGTTGAAGATGACAGACGAGGCCGGCGGAGATGCAAAGGTCTTGGCGGTGCCCGTCGACAAAGTGCTGCCCATTTACAAGCATTGGAAGAAGCCCGAAGACATCGCACCAGAGCGCCTCCACCAGATCCAGCATTTCTTTGAGCACTACAAAGATCTCGAGAAGGGCAAGTGGGTCAAGGTGCAGGGCTGGGAGGGACCAGAGTCCGCCAAGGAAGAAGTCCGGTCCGGCTATGAGCGTTATAAGGCCGAATCCTTGAAGGGCGAGTGATCGTCCAATTCTGAGAGATATTGCTGAACCCCCTGGCCCTCTCGGGCGAGGAAGTGCTCCACTGCGGCCCTGAACCGCTCGTCCGCGACCCAGTGGGACGAGCGGGTTTCAACCGGTTCAAAGCCTCGCCAGAGTTTGTGTTCGCCCTGTGCCCCGCCCTCTATGCGGCGTAGGCCTCTCTGGATGGCCCATTCAATGGGGGTGTAGTAGGCCACTTCAAAGTGCAGGCAGGGCAGGTGGGCGATGGCTCCCCAATAGCGCCCATACGCCACCTCACCGTTTTCCCCCAGCATGATGAGCGCACTTGCAATCGGCTCGGGCGACTGGGGCGCCGAAATGCTTGCTTGAGCCGTCACCAAGGCGAGATGCTCGGGCATGTGGTTTCGAATGCTGTGGAAGAAGGCCTCCGATAGGTAAGGCGGATTTCCGTGTTCTAAGTAGGTCTGGCAGTAACAGCGATAAAAGAAAGCCCAATCCTCATCGCGGATGTCCCTTCCGACGCGCACCTCGCAATGCACGCCGGCTTCCCGAACTTTTCGCCGTTCGGCACGAATCTTCTTGCGTCTGGGCTGAGTGAGCGAGTCGAGAAAGTCGTCAAAGTCTCGATAGCCCCGGTTCTGCCAGTGGAACTGAACCCCCAGGCGCGTGAGCCAACCCTCGCGCTCCAGCGCAAGATGGTCTTCGCGCAGTCCAAAGAGCATGTGGGCGGAGCTCAGCCCCTGCGCAGACACCCATTGCGTGAGCCCCTCGGCGAGGGCCTGGCGAGCGGGCTCGCTCTGCGCCAGGAGTCTGGGGCCTGGAACGGGGGAAAAAGGGCTCGCGATGAGCGCTTTCGGGTAGTACGAGAGCCCTGCAGACTGGGCAGCCCTTGCCCAAGCCCAGTCAAAGACATACTCACCATAGCTGTGAGATTTCAGATAAAGCGGGGCACCTGCCACAGCCAATCCAGATGCATCGCGCACCAGAAACGGGCGGGCCTGCCAGCCAGACTCTGGCACCGCTGAACCCGACGACTCCATGGCGGCGAGCCATTCGATCGCCACGAAGGGATTCTCTGCGGCACCGGTCTGCAAAGCCTGCCAGTCCGCCGGGCTGATTTCTCTGAAGCCATCGAAGACCTGCGTGCAATAATTCATTTATGACTCTCAAGATGGTGGCTGCCCAGCTCAACGCCTGTGTGGGCGATTTGAACGGGAATGCTCAGAAAATTCTCGACGCTGCGCGGCAGGCCCACGCGGCAGGGGCGCAGATCATGGTCACGCCCGAGCTCTCGCTCACCGGTTACCCGCCGGAAGATCTGCTGCTGAGGCCCTCGTTTCTGCGTCGGTCGAAGGCGGTTCTGGAACAGCTGGCAGTCGATTTGTCTTCCCTTCATGGTCTTTCGGTCTTGGTGGGGCACCCCAAGCAGCTCGATGATGGGCAGATTTGCAATGCAGCCTCGTTGCTGCAGTCAGGACGGGTGGTTGCACAGTACGGCAAGCTGGAACTCCCCAATTATGCGGTCTTCGACGAGCAGCGCTATTTTGTCCCCGATGGTGCCCCGGTTGTTTTCGAGGCCCAGGGCGTTCGAGTGGGGGTGGTGATCTGTGAAGATGTCTGGTTCCCGCGGGCTGCAGCCATGTCGCGGGCCGAGGGCGCACAGGTTCTGGTGGTGATGAATGCATCACCGTTTCACCTCAATAAGTTTGACGAGCGGCTTCGGGTCATGCGTGAGCATGTCAGCCGCCATGCCATTCCCGCTGTGTTCTGCAACCTGGTGGGTGGACAAGATGAGCTCATTTTTGATGGGGATAGCTTCGCGCTTGATGCGGCCGGCATGCTCCAGGCCCGAGCCCTGTCCTTCACCGAGGATCTGCTTGCGGTGGAGGTCACGGCCAACGGAACCCTGGTGTCATCGCAAATGGCTCCACCCCTGGATGAGCCAGCGCAGGCCTACGAGGCGCTCGTGCTGGGCACAAGAGACTACGTCTACAAAAACGGATTTAAGGGAGCCTTGGTGGGCCTGTCCGGTGGAGTCGATTCCGCCCTCACACTGGCGATTGCGGTGGATGCCCTAGGTGCCGATCAGGTCACTGCGGTCATGATGCCGTCTCCTTACACTTCGTCCATGAGTGTGGAAGATGCCCAGGCCTGCGCGGCCGCGCTGGGCGTGGCCCTCCATGATCTTCCGATCAGCCCTGCCTACCAAGCTTTTGAATCCACCCTGGCCCCAGTCTTCGCAGGCAGAGCCCCCGACCTCACCGAAGAGAACCTCCAGTCCCGCATTCGCGGCGTTCTGCTCATGGCGCTCTCCAACAAGACCGGCCGACTGTTGCTCACCACAGGGAACAAGTCAGAGATGGCGGTCGGATACTGCACGCTCTACGGTGATATGGCGGGTGGGTACGCGGTGATCAAGGATTTGCTCAAGGGCTGGGTCTACAAGCTCAGCCGCTTTCGCAACGCTCGGGCGGCCGCGAAGGGGCAGCCGCAGGCCATTCCTGAGCGCATCCTCACACGTCCTCCAAGCGCAGAGCTCAGGCCAGACCAGACCGATCAAGACAGCCTTCCACCGTATGAGGTGTTGGACGACATCTTGATGCGGTTCGTTGAAATGGGGCAGTCTTCCACTGAAATTCTTGCAGCGGGTCATTCACAAGAGGTGCTTGAACAGGTGCTCAGACTCCTGCGCCTCTCGGAATACAAGCGCCGGCAGGCTGCTCCAGGCGCGCGCATCACACCGCGCGCTTTTGGCCGCGACTGGCGATTCCCACTGACCAATCGGTTCCATGAAAAGGAGTTCTTTCTATGAAGCTCGTCACAGCGATTGTGAAGCCCTTTAAGCTCGACGAAGTGCGTGAGGCACTCGCCGCCCTTGGTCTCTCTGGTCTGACGGTCACAGACGTCAAAGGATTCGGGCGCCAGAAAGGCCATACCGAGGTCTATCGGGGAGCCGAGTATGTGGTCGATTTTCTGCCCAAGGTGAAGATCGAAGCGTTGGTGGCCGACGATATGGCCGACCGTGCTGTAGAGGCCATCGTGGATGCAGCTCGAACGGGCCGGATTGGCGACGGCAAGATTTTCGTCACGACGGTCGAGCAGGTGGTTCGGATTCGCACGGGCGAGACCGGCGAAGCGGCGCTCTAGCGCCTAGACACTCGATCGCAGAAGGACCATCAAGGCCCCCGAGCCTCCCTCGTGCGCGGCTGCTTGGCAGAAGGCCAAGACCTCCTCCTTCTGCATCAGCCAGGATCGAACCTTGTTCTTCAGAACAGGTTCCTTGCCTGCAGATCCCAGTCCTTTGCCATGCACAATCCGAAGGCAACGGAGGTCTCTGCGGTGACAGTCTTTGATGAAAGCGGCGAGCGTCTCTCGCGCTTCGTCTGTGCGCAGACCGTGAAGATCGAGTTCGGCCCGAAGAGACCAATGCCCCCGGCGCAGCTTTCGAAGGGTGTCGGCCGAAATGCCATTTCTTGCGAAGGACAGGCCCTCATCGCTGTCGAGAAGGGTGTCAGGGGTGAAGTCCGAGAGTCTGCTGAGTTCGAGCGCTTCTGCCTCATCGGCTAGGCGTTGACGAGGCACGGGCAGTGGCTTGGGCCGATTCAGCAGACTCGGGTGCCGGTTGTGCTGTACCCGAACGGCTCCCCGAGCGGCCTCCAGAAAGAGCTCGCGCGCGTCGGACTCAGCCTGCTCAGCTGGCGGAGTGAAGGGCTTCAAGGTATCGCTGCGCATCAAGGGCAGCCATGCAGCCGGTTCCGGCGCTGGTGATGGCCTGGCGATAGATGTGGTCTTGCACATCGCCTGCAGCAAACACGCCCGGAATGTTGGTGGACGTGGCGTTTCCGTCTAGCCCGCTACGCGTGCGGATATAGCCATTGCTCATGTCGAGCTGGCCTTCGAAGATCTGGGTGTTGGGCGAGTGGCCAATTGCGACGAACAGTCCGTGAACGGTGAGCTCTTGTGTGGCTGTGCCCTCTCGCTGCTTCAGACGCAGGCCAGTGACCCCAGATTCATTTCCGAGCACTTCGTCGACCACCTGGTTGAGCTCCAGGCGGACCTTGCCCTCCTTGACCTTGGCCATCAGGCGATCCACCAGAATGGGCTCGGCCTTGAACCGGTCTCTCCGGTGAATGACGGTGACGGTTTTGGCGATATTGCTGAGGTAGAGCGCTTCCTCCACGGCCGTGTTCCCGCCACCCACCACTGCAACATCCTGATTGCGATAGAAGAACCCGTCGCAGGTGGCGCAGGCCGAGACGCCCTTGCCCATGAAGGCCTGCTCGGAGGGCAGGCCAAGGTACATGGCTGAGGCACCGGTGGAGATGATGAGGGCATCGCAGGTGTAGGTGTTGGCATCCCCCACCAGCCGAATCGGTTTCTCGGTGAGGGCGGCCGTATGGATGTGATCGAAGACCAGTTGGGTCTGGAAATGTTCTGCGTGCGCCTGAAAACGCTGCATGAGATCGGGGCCTTGAACCCCGTGGGGATCTGCGGGCCAGTTCTCCACGTCTGTGGTGGTCATGAGCTGACCTCCCTGCTGCAGCCCGGTGATCAGCACAGGATGGAGGTTTGCGCGCGCTGCATAGATGGCCGCGGTATAGCCGGCTGGTCCGGAGCCAAGAATGATGAGGGAGTGGTGAACGGACATAAATGGCCTCTGAGGAGGAGGTTGAGCAGGAAGCGCTGCGCGCGCTCTCGAATTAAACGACAATTATAAAATGCCGGTCCTGTCTGATTCCCCTAAGCGTCGGCCCTCCGCCACGCGAAAAAAGCCCTCTGCCGCCACGTCGTCGCTCGCGCCCGCTGCGCAGGCCCTATTTGCCGATATGGTCTGGATGGTCTGGCTGGCGATCAGCATTCTCATCTTGCTCTCTCTCGTGAGCTTTTCGCCCCAGGACTCTGGCTGGTTCCAGACCAGTACCGTCAGCGAGCCCCAGAACTGGTTCGGTCGTCTCGGTGCCACCCTGGCTGATCTGCTGCTTTTTTTGATGGGCGGGTCCGCACTCTGGCTGGGCATTCTCGGCATCTACATGACTGCCCGTGCGCTCAGAGCCGCCCAGGGGCGGCGCCAGCGACACACCGCTCCATCAGGGATTCCAGGTGGGGGCAGCATGCGCCTGAGCCCATCTCAATGGCTTGGCTTTTTACTCGTGCTGATCTTCAGCGCCACCCTGGAGGCACAGCGTGGCATGGTCTGGGGCATGCTCGAGGCATTTCCGGGTGGGGCATTGGGTAGTTTTGTGGGCGGGGTACTGGAGTGGGCCCTCGGCCCAACAGGCCTTACCCTGGTGGGCATTCTGGGCTTTTTTATGGGCTTTGGGATGTTCTTTGGGTTCGCCTGGATTCATGCCTTTGAGTGGCTGGGTCGGCAAGCCGAGACGCTCGCCCTCTGGGTTCGGTCCCAGGTGGAGGCGCGCCGCGACCGTCGGCTGGGTGAGAGCACTGCGGAGGAGCGTGCAAGCCGCCTTCAGCGCAAGGTGGTTGAACGAAAAGAGCGAGCAGAGCCTCTCGAGGTGATCCCCGCTGTTGAGGTGCAGCCCTCACCCAAGATTAAAACTCCACCGCCAGCCATTCGCCAGCCCGTCTTGTTTGAAGAGCTCACTCCCTCTGAGGCGGGTCTTCCCGGAATTGGGCTGCTCGATCCCATTCCCGAGGCCTCGGAGTCGGTCTCGGCAGAGACGCTCACCTACACCTCTGGGCTGATCGAGTCTCGTTTGGCGGACTTTGGGGTTCAGGTGAAGGTGGTGAGCGCTCAGCCTGGCCCGGTAATCACCCGCTACGAGATTGAACCCGCACTCGGTGTGAAGGGGTCACAGATTGTGAACCTCGCCAAAGACCTGGCCCGCGCACTCTCCTTGGTGTCGGTTCGAGTCGTTGAGACCATTCCTGGCAAGAACCTGATGGGGCTGGAGCTCCCCAACCCACGCCGTCAGACCGTGCGCTTGTCGGAGATCTTGAGCTCAAAGGCCTTCCAAGACAGCGGAGCGGCATTGCCCTTAGCCCTAGGTAAGGACATTGCAGGCGCGCCCACCGTGGTTGATCTGGCAAAGATGCCGCACCTTTTGGTGGCGGGTACCACAGGCTCAGGCAAATCTGTGGGCGTCAACGCCATGCTGCTCTCTTTGCTCTATCACGCACCTGCTGATCGCGTTCGACTGATTCTGATCGACCCCAAGATGCTCGAGCTCGCAGTCTACGAGGGCATTCCGCACCTGCTCACCCCTGTTGTCACGGATATGAAGCTGGCCGCCAATGCGCTGCACTGGTGTGTGGGTGAAATGGAGCGGCGCTACCGCCTCATGAGCAAGCTCAATACGCGGAATCTGGCAGGGTTCAACAACAAGGTTGAGGAGGCCTTACGCCGCGGGCAGCCCATTCTCAACCCCCTGGATCATCCCGAGCATGTCGAAGCGGGGTTGGCCGAGCCGCTGGCTCCGCTCCCTCACATTGTGGTGGTGATTGATGAGCTGGCCGACCTCATGATGGTCGTGGGCAAGAAGGTGGAGGAGCTCATTGCCCGTCTTGCCCAGAAGGCTCGCGCAGCAGGCATCCACCTCATCTTGGCCACCCAGCGGCCTTCGGTCGATGTGATTACGGGGCTCATCAAGGCCAATATTCCCTCTCGTATCTCCTTTCAGGTGTCGAGTCGCATCGACTCGCGCACCATCCTGGACCAGATGGGTGCAGAGGCGCTCTTGGGAATGGGCGACATGCTCTTTATGGCCTCCGGCTCAGGCCTGCCTCAGCGGGTCCACGGGGCCTTCGTGGCCGACGAGGAGGTGGTCCGCGTCGTGAATCATCTGCGTGAGCAGGGTGGTGCACAGTACAACGACAGCATTCTTGAAGGTGCCACCGAATCGGGTGGAAGTTTTACGGCAGGCATCGACATGCACGGCGAGAAGTCGGATGCGGGCGGGGAGGCCGACGGTCTCTACGACGAGGCCGTGGCCATTGTTCTGAAGCATCGTCGTGCATCGATTTCATTGGTGCAGCGACACCTTCGGATTGGCTACAACCGAGCAGCCCGTCTGCTTGAGGCCATGGAGCAGGCCGGCGTGGTCTCGCCCATGCAGAGCAATGGCAATCGAGACATTCTCGTGCCGAGTCAGGGGGGTGGTGAATGACCCATCATTTGAGTGGTCCCGCCTCTCGTCGTGCTTTTCTGGGGCGGGCTGCCTCGGGTCTGGTGATGGGGATTGGCTGGCCCACGCTGGCGCGTGCCACAGGAGATGTGGTGCTGGTCGAGGCTGGCCCGCAGGCTGCGTTGGTGGAGTACCTGTCCGGCACATTCACCCTTGCCGCTCGATTCGAGCATCTGCAGAGCGGTCGCGCCGGGCGCGTACAGACCTTCAAAGGCGAGATGCTCTTGAAGCGTCCCGGACGCTTTCGATGGGAGATTCAGAGTCCCTATGCACAGCTGCAGATCATTCGGGACAAGACTTTCCTTTTGTACGATCCCGACCTCGCTCAACTGACTCGCAGGCCCATCGAGTCTGCGCTGGATGCGACGCCTGCCGGACTCTTGTTGTCGGCGGGCCCAGAGGCTGCCCAGACGCTGGCCCGTCAATTCGACATGCGCGCGCTTCCGAGCCAGTCGGGGCTTCAGCGGGTGCTGCTCAAGCCCAAGGAGTCTTCAGGCAGTGCCACCACTCTGGAGGTGGGGCTCAACGACAAGGGTGAGATCACCCAGTTTGAGCTCACCGATGGTCTTGGTCGCCGCAGTCTGGTGAGGCTTCAGTCGATTCGCCGTAATCAGCCCATTGCAGACAGCCGGTTTGAATTCACTCCGCCACCCGGGACTGAGGTGGTTCAGCCTTGATCCCCTTGGCGGAGCGGCTGCGCCCGCAGTCGTTGCAGGATGTGCTTGGGCAGGACCACCTGCTGGGCCCTCAAGGCCCCATACGTCAGGCGGTTGAACGTCAGACCCTTCCCTCGATGATTCTCTGGGGGCCTCCCGGTGTGGGCAAGACCACCCTGGCGAGGCTCTTGGCGAAAGCAGTGGGTCTTGAGCTCTTGAGCATTTCCGCTGTGCTTGGAGGGGTGAAGGAGATACGCGATGCGGTGGCCCAGGCCGAGTTATGGCAGGCCCAGGGGAGATCTTGTGTGGTCTTCGTCGATGAGGTGCATCGCTTCAACAAAGCCCAGCAAGATGCCTTTCTGCCGCATGTCGAGGCAGGCTTATTCGTCTTCATGGGCGCCACCACAGAGAACCCCGGATTTGAAGTGAATGGCGCCTTGCTCTCGCGGGCTCAGGTGTTTCGGCTGGAGCCCCTGAACCCAGGGGCCATGCAGAGCCTGATCGACCGGGCGCTGAGCCTTGAGGAGGGCAGGGGGCTGCACGTCTCTGAAGGTGCGCGTGAACTGCTGCTTCAGAACGCAGACGGTGATGGCCGGCGACTCCTCAATCTGGTGTCCATGCTCTTTTCTGCTGCGTCTGAACGTCCGTTTGATGTCACACCCGAGTGGCTCTCTGGTCAGCTGCCCAATCTGATTCGCCAGTTCGACAAGGGGGGAGATGCGTTCTACGACCAGATTTCTGCACTGCATAAGTCGGTCCGCGGCTCCGACCCTGATGCTGCGTTGTATTGGCTTGCACGCATGCTCGATGGTGGTGCTGATCCTCTTTATTTGGCTCGACGCCTCATCCGGATGGCGGTCGAGGACGTGGGCTTGGCGGATCCAAGGGCGCTGGAGATGTGCACCTCGGCAGCCCAGGCCTATGAGCGGCTGGGGAGCCCAGAGGGTGACCTGGCCCTCGCGCAGGCAGTGGTTTTCTTGGCGGTGGCGGCGAAGAGCAATGCGGTCTATGTGGGCTGGAAGCAGGCACAAGCGTTCGTTCAGCAGCAGGGGTCATTGCCCGTGCCCGACCACCTGCGCAATGCTCCCACGCGTCTTGCCAAGCAGCTGGGGCATGGCCGAGAGTACCGCTACAGCCATGACGAGCCCGATGGGTTCTCCGCTGGCCAACGATATTTCCCGGAGTCACTCCCTTCACCGCCCGTGTTCTACCAGCCGGTAGATCGCGGTCTTGAAAGTAAAATCGCCGTCAAGCTCGCGGAGCTTCGTCGGCGCAACTCATCTCATCAAGGCTCACATGATTGATCTTCAATTGCTTCGGAAGGACCCTCAGCAGGTGGCAGACCGCCTGGCTGCTCGTGGCTACACACTCGACGTTGGCACGTTCAACGCCCTAGAGGCTCGTCGGAAGTCGGTCCAGGTGCGCACGGAACAGATCCAGGCCAACCGCAATAGCCTCTCCAAGCAGATTGGACAGGCCAAGGCCAAGGGGGAAGACGCTGCGGAGCTCATGGCTCAAGCGGCCGATCTGCCCCATCAGCTCGCGCAGGCGGAGGCTGAGCTCGGCGTGATTCAAGCCGAGATGGAGACCTGGCTGTCTGCCATTCCAAATGTGCCCAACGAGACGGTTCCCCAGGGTGTGGATGAGCACGGGAATGTGGAAGTGAGACGTTGGGGCACGCCGGCCGCATTCGACTTCAGCCCGAAGGATCACGTGGATCTCGGTGCACCGTTTGGACTCGATTTTGAGATGGGCGTCAAGCTCACCGGCTCACGCTTCACGGTGATGAAGGGGCAAGTCGCAAGGCTGCACCGCGCACTGGCCCAGTACATGCTGGATGTTCAAACCGGGGCACATGGGTATACCGAGTGCTACACCCCGTACATTGTGAATGCCGACTCGCTCTATGGAACGGGGCAGTTGCCCAAGTTCGAGGCCGATCTCTTTGCCGCGAAAAAGGGTGGTCAGGATGGCGAGGGCGAGTCGCTCTATCTCATTCCAACCTCGGAAGTGTCACTCACGAACCTCGTGCGAGGAGAGCTCTTGGAGGAGGCAGCACTCCCCATTCGGCTCACCGCACACACGCCCTGTTTTCGAAGTGAGGCGGGATCGTATGGGCGAGACACCCGCGGCATGATTCGACAGCACCAGTTCGATAAGGTCGAGATGGTGCAGGTGGTCAAGCCAGAGACCTCCTATGAGGCGCTGGAGCAAATGGTGGGTCATGCAGAGGCCATCCTTCAGGGGCTAGGGCTTCCCTACCGGGTCATGCTCTTGTGTACGGGTGACATGGGATTTGGCGCAGCCAAGACCTACGACCTCGAGGTCTGGCTTCCTGCTCAGCACACCTACCGAGAGATCTCGAGTGTGAGCAACTGCGAGGCTTTTCAGGCGCGGCGAATGCAGGCTCGCTTTAAGCGGGTAGAGGGCGGAAAGTCTAAGAATGAGTTTGTGCACACCCTGAACGGGTCTGGACTCGCTGTGGGTCGGACCCTGGTGGCGGTGCTGGAGAATTACCAGCAGGCCGATGGGTCGGTGGTGGTTCCTGAGGCCTTGAGGAGTTACATGGGTGGCCAGAGCCTTCTGAGCTCGGCCTCTTAGGGTGCAGACTGCCTCCGGGAATTTTCCTGCAACGGATGCCGCATGGCGGGAGCGTTTGGAGAGGCTGAAGCCCGATGAGTACGCGCGCAGCCGAAACCATCTGAACGGGGCTGTCTCCTATCTCTCACCGTATTTCACGCATGGCTTTCTGAGTCTTCAGGAAGCGGTCGACCAGGTTCGTCAACGACATCGACTACAGCCAGACGACAAGCTCTTTTCGGAGTTTGCCTGGCGGGCCTTCTTTCATCATGTGTATGAGCACTTAGGAGAGCGCATCCTCTCCGATGTTCGAGAGCCGCTCTCGGGCGTCTCCTATCAGGACGCACTCCCGGTCGACATTCGTGAGGGGCGCACAGGCCTCGCTGTGATCGATCAGGCGGTGGGCACGCTCTACGAGACTGGGTATCTCCACAACCATGCTCGGATGTGGCTCGCAAGCTATGTGGTGCACCTGCGCCATGTGCATTGGAGGGCAGGTGCTGACTGGATGTATGGACATCTGCTCGATGGAGATCTGGCCTCAAACCACCTGTCCTGGCAGTGGGTGGCCAGTACCTTCAGCAGCAAGCCCTATCTCTTCAATGCAGAGAATGTCGCCAAGTACGCGCCAAAGGCGTGGCACTGTTTTGGCACGCCATTGGACACCTCTTATGAACATCTCGAGATGATGGCGCGCGGGCAAGATGAAGAGGGACGACTGACATTCGAGGCCATGGCCAGGTACGCCGCGAGAGCGGTGTTCGCACAGTCTGAGCCTGACCTGTGCGCGCGGCCGCCTGAGGAATACGTCAGTCCGCTCAGAGGTGATGAGAACCAGCTTGTAGAGAGGGCCATCAGCACAGGCGCAGTGGAGTTGGTTCATCCCTGGGCGCTCTCTGCGCAGTCGAAGGTCATTCCGACGAATGTTGAAAAGTCTGCGCTTCGATTGGGAGTCTTTGATGTCGCAGGTCGAACCCAGCACCCTTGGTCAGAGCGGCGGTGGCAGTTCGTGCTCACCCGATTGCAGGACGTGAGCGATGCCGTGTGGGTGGGTGATCTGGCAAGCCTGCTTGAGCGTTTTCCTGCTGCGATGGAGATCCACGTGGATGACCGCCTCGAATGCTTGGTGTCTCGGCGCCTGCTGGAGGCCCGAAAAGTGGTTTGGCACCGTCCGGACCCTATGCTCACAGAGCCGGATCGGCTATGCCGCTCCTTCTCTCAGTTTATTCGCGCAGCCAAGCCCGCTGCGCCACGCCCCTTCAATTCGTCCGTCCGCTAGCCAGTCACCGCAGAGCCCCAGTTGCAGTTCTGGACTCCAGAGAGATTGATCTGGAGGGGCCAGGGGGTTGGTGGCCAGGGCATATCGCCAACGGTGGGTCTGAACCCAGTCAGGCTGCCTGGCTCCGAGGTCTGCGAAGGCCTTCAGGCAGACCTGGGTCACGATCTCAGGATCATCCTCAAGATGTTCAAGGCTAAAGCTTGGGCTTGCGTGCAGGGTCCAGGTCTCCGGCCCTGTGCGGCCAGGCTTGGAGTGGTTGCGCGCGACCCAGCTGAGCGGAGCGTTTTCCATGAAGCGGCCATCGAAGGGCAGGGGAAGGGGGTCTTGATACCCCGCCATGATGGTCCAACAGGGTGAATAGACATTCGCCTCGATGATCGGTCGCCAAGTCTGCGGTAGGTGCTGCATGAAGGGCATCAGCTGTGGGCTGGGAATGGAGAGAATGACCGCATCAAAGCAAGTGTTGAGGAGCCCCTGCTCCTTCGAAAACAACTGCCAGCCTTGAGCGGTTTGCTTGAGTTCACTGAGCGTGAACTCTGTGGTTAGGGGGAGGTCTGTGCAGAGCTGCGTCACCAGCGCGTTCATGCGGGGGGTCGCAACGTAGCGCTTTATTGGGCGACGTGCACCTTGATTTTCAATCCGCCCGGTCCATTCAGCAGCCAAGCCTTGGTCACACCACTGCTGCACCTGTTCTTGGAAGTCGGGTCGCTTCGCAGTGAAGTACTGTGCCCCATGATCGGCCTGCCATTCGCCGCTGCGGCGTGTGCTCATCCTGCCGGAGGGGCCACGACTTTTTTCAAACAGCGAAACAGTGTGGCCAGCGCACTTCAGCGAGAGGGCAGCCGTTACGCCCGAGAGACCCGCTCCAATGACGGCAATGTTCATGATGTGCACCTAGCCGCCATAGCCGGTTGCGGCCACGATCAGCGCTCCAGCCACAATGAGGCTGAGGTTCATGCGAAGCTGCAGCCATTCCTTGGGCCAGCCCAATGCCCGGCCATGGGTGCGGTCTGCTAGGAAAACCACCAGCGTGAGTCCAGCAAAGGCCAGCCAACGAACAGCGCCATCGGGAAGAAAGTAGAGCAGCCATACCAGAAGCGATGGCGTGACGCTAAAGAGGAGAAGGCGGCTGCGCTGGAGGTCGGAGAGTTCTGCAGACGCCAAGGCAATGCCCCAGGATACGGCCCCCACGAAGCTCAGAATGGTCACGGTGTAGATGGCCAGACCCTCTCGAGCAAGCGCTTGAAGCTGCGGCGCTTCAGCGTGAAGAGAGATCATGGCGAGGCCCAGAAACGGGATGAGTCCGCCGTAGCCCAGAAGGCGAAGGGTTCTGAAGACAGAGGGTGCGATGGGGTGCATGCCGCATTCTAGCGGGGAGGGAAAGCCCAGCCGAGAAAGCGCTATACTTCGTCGCTTCGGAGAGGTGGCAGAGTGGTCGAATGTACCTGACTCGAAATCCGCCGACCGAAGGGAGAAGGATTCGGTGAAGGCTTACCTTGCGATGCAAAGTTACGCCGGAGCCAAATCAGGCGTGGGCCTGATTGAGTAGAATGCAGCGCTACGGAGAGGTGGCAGAGTGGTCGAATGTACCTGACTCGAAATCAGGCGTGCGGGTAACCGTACCGTGGGTTCGAATCCCACCCTCTCCGCCAGAACAAGTCCGTCCAACTCGCTCAGTCGGGTTGTCAGGCGCTCAGAGCCCCGCACCACGCGGGGCTTTTTGCTATGGGCTCCTGACTGGCCCCATGGCCACCCACCCCCGAAATCCGTCTCAAACCCCGTTTCGTCTCAGTACCTCCTGACTTTTTGTCCTCGGTACGGCAGGAGGGGGTTGGCGAAAAATTGGGGTTTTGCTGTCGTACTGATTGGAAAGGGCGCTAATCGGAAGACCGCGCAGCGCTCATGAGTATCTGCAGGTCGGCAGGGATAGGCATTGTCCGGAAGGGGCTGACGTCGGTCCCCCCGGTGTTGCCCGCAGGGATCAAGCCGAAGGCGGTTTTTGTGGCAGCTCCGAAGATACGAAAAAGTTGCCCGGCGACCTCCCTGCTGCTCAGCTGGCGCCATCCCCAGCGCATCATCAGGATGTGTGTTTGGGTGTGCAGCCAGGTTGAGTTCTGCCCAAGGATGTGAGCGCGCTCCAAGTGCCGAAACGCAAGGTGCGGATCGCCGTTGGATTCGGCCCGGGTGGCTGCAGCAACCTCGATATCCCAGTAAGGTTTGATTCGCTCGTAGTAACTCTTCATGACGCATCTTGCATGTTCTTGGTCGTCATGCGGCAGTGCTCGATGGAGACGCATGCAACTGCAAACCGAGTGCCGCGATGACCTTCATGATGGTTGCGAACTCTGGGTTACCATCCGCGGAGAGAGCTTTGTAGAGGCTCTCGCGACCTAGCCCTGCATCGCGGGCAATCTGACTCATGCCCTTTGCGCGCGCAATGTCGCCGAGCGCAGCGGCAATCAGTGCAGAGTCCCCTTCTTGAAGCGCCGCTTCCAAATAGGCTGCCATGTCCTCGTCGTTGGTCAGGTGCTCGGCAGGATCCCAAACGTGGGTCTTGGTTTTGGTCATGGTCACTACTCCTTCAGATCTTTTGCCAAAGCCTTGGCATTGCGGATGTCCTTGTCCTGAGTGGACTTGTCGCCCCCGGCCAGCAAGACGATCACGACCTCGCCTCGCGGGATGAAATAGATCCGGTATCCGGGCCCGTGATCAACCCTCAGTTCCGACACGCCATCGCCCACAGGCTTGGCATCACCAGCGTTGCCGAGAGACAAGCGCCGGATGCGGATGTCGATGCGGGCGCGGGCGACTCGGTCTCGCAGTCCTGAAAACCATTTGACGTAGGCTTCAGTCTGCTGGATCTGGATCATGCCTAAATGTATCCCATGGGAAACATTTCCGTCAAGCTCGGCTTGGAGCAGCTTGCGGGTTCGAATCCCCGACCCCACCAAAAACAGGGGGGTCTGAAAACTGAGCGGGTTAGTTCAACAACCGCTTCTGCCCCGCCACAGGATTCGAACCAGCTATTTGGGCCGCCTACCGTAAGATTTTTGTTAGGCGGCATTTGTGGCGTACGGTGCCAACAATCACAAGCCCCCTCAATGCTCAATCCGTTGTTTGAAACGGCTCACGCGACTGCGTCGAAAGTACAATTGGGGGCGCAGACTCGCTTCTGAGGGGTTTGAAAAGGTGAACTACGATTTATTGGTCGATTTACACAAGGGCAACAAACGTCAGGGCCCAGGTGGAGATGAACAGACCGGCCTGGCCCTAGAGCTTTCAGGTTTAGATCGTTCCAAGCCGTTGGTCATTGCCGATGTAGGTTGTGGTGCTGGATCGTCAACAGTCATGCTCGCTGAAAATTTGAATGCCAGTATTGTCGCGATTGACCTTTTTGAAAGCTTCCTAGATGTCTTGAGTGGAGTGGCTCAAAAGAGGGGTGTTGCGGACAAGATCAAAACTCTGGCCTGTTCGATGGAAGATTTGCCCTTCGACGAAGGGAGTCTGGATGCAATCTGGGCTGAGGGGTCTATCTACAACGTTGGGTTTGCGAAGGGTGTGGAGTATTTCAAGCGTTTCTTAAAACCCGGGGGCATCCTGGCCGTATCGGAAATCACATGGCTTACCACTGAGCGCCCTGAAGAGATTCAACGGCACTGGCATGCTGAGTACCCTGAAATCGGAACCGCTTCCGACAAGATCACGACCCTCGAAAATCACGGCTACAGTCTGAAAGGGTACTTTCCGCTACCCGTTAAGAGTTGGCAGGACAACTATTACGAACCCCTTGAGGCCGCCTTCGATGGCTTCCTCTCTCGACATCATTCGGCTGAAGCGCAAGCCATTGTCGAAGCAGAGCGCGTCGAAATTTCCTTGTACCGAAGATACAGCGCCTATTACAGCTACGGTTTTTATATCGCTCAGAAACTTGT
>CAMAZF010000024.1 GCA_945862985.1 Bordetella parapertussis
AGCATGGAGACGATCTCAGCGAGGCTCGGGTCTGGACGTAACTCACCCGTTTGAAGGTAATGATGAATCTGACCATAGATCCATGGACGCCCCTGGCCAGCGCGCCCAATCATGAGGGCATCTGCACCGGTGTGGCGAAGCACCTCGACAGCCTTTTGGGGTGAGTCGATGTCTCCGTTGGCGACCACCGGAATGCTCAGCCGTGATTTCACCTCAGCAATCGTGTCGTATTCAGCCGCGCCTTGGTACTGGTCTTCTCGGGTCCTGCCATGGACGGTGACCATGGCGATGCCCAACTCTTGTGCCATGCGCGCGAGCACGACCGCATTGCGGTGATCTCTTGAATACCCTGTTCTCATTTTGAGGGTGATGGGCACTTGCCCCTCGCTCGCCTGAATGACTGCCTCCAGGATGCTGCGAACAAGAGGCTCATCCTGCATCAGGGCTGAGCCAGCCGCCTTGTTACAGACCTTCTTGGCCGGGCAGCCCATATTGATGTCGATCACTTCTGCCCCGCGTTCGATGTTGAACCGTGTGGCCTGCGCCATCATGGACGGATCTGAACCCGCGATCTGCACGGCCCTAGGAGAGGGCTCACCCTCGTGGTTGAGGCGACGCATGGTTTTGTGGCTGGCCCAGAGCGCAGCGTTGGATGCAGCCATTTCACCCACGGCATAGTGTGCGCCCAGTCGCTTGGCTAAGAGTCTGAATGGGCGATCCGTGACGCCTGCCATGGGCGCCACAAAAACCCGATTGGTGATGCGGTGTCGGCCAAGGGCCAGAGGCTCAGTCCAGCCCATGATGTGGATGGTTATCGGCCAGCGCGCATCAAGGCTTCGATGGCATCGGCGTCTACAGGAACACCACGCGTGAGGAGTCGGCTACCCTGCGCCTGGACCACCGCATCGTCCTCAATCCGAATGCCCACGTTCCAGAACGCTTCAGGGACATCTGCAGCAGGCTGCACGTAAAGGCCAGGCTCCAAGGTCAGCACCATGCGCTCAGCCAGCGGAAGGGTGTAGTCACCCACGTCGTGTACGTCCATGCCCAGGTAATGGCCAGTGCGGTGCATGTAGAACCGACGGTAGCTTCCATTGGCAATGACTTCCTCCACCGGGGCCTTCGGCAGGAGACCGAGGTCCATGAGTCCCTCTGCGATCACATGAACTGCCGCCTCGTGTGGGGCGGTGAACGCGGCGCCCACCTGAGTGGCAGCCTGAGCGGCCTCTTGAGCCTTGAGAACCACTTCGTAGGCTGCGCGCTGAGCGCCGGTGAACTGGCCGTTGACGGGATAGGTCCGGGTGATGTCGCTGGCGTATCCATCGAGCTCACAGCCCGCATCGATCAGCAGCAGCTCACCGTTGCGCATGACGCGCGCACCTGCTCGGTGGTGAAGAATGCAGCTGTGCGGCCCACTGGCCACAATCGAGCCGTAAGCCACGGACTGTGAACCGGACTTTCGAAACTCAGCCAGCAGAATGGCCTCCACTTCATATTCGGCCATGCCTGCACGGGTCCCTTGCATCGCCAGCACATGTGCGCGAGCCGAGATCTCAGCGGCCTTGGCCATGGTGGCGAGCTCTTGGTCGTCTTTCATGAGTCGCTGATAGGCCAACAACTCCCCCAGGTCGATCAGACGATCCGGCGCACGAATGCCGCCGCGGGCACTGGCCCGGGAGCGCTCGAGCCAGGTGCGAAGCTGTTGATCGAGGTGGGCGGAGGCGCCCCAGGCTGCGACCACGGCTCGGCTGCCTTGCATCCATTTGGGAATGTGCTGGTCGATCTCGGTGATGCTGAGTGCCGCGTCGAGCGCATAGCGCTCAGTTGCGGATTCTGGGCCGACTCGCACCCCGTCCCAGATCTCACGCTCGACATCTCGTGGCCTGCAAAACAAGGTGTCCTCGTGGCTGCCGTCTGCAGCAATCTGCATGACCAACCAGGCGTCGGGTTCAGGAAAGCCAGTGAGGTAGAAGAAATCACTCGAGAATCGAAACGGGAAGGTGTTGTCACGATTGCGGCTGATTTCTTCTCCACTGAAGAGCAGCACCAGCGCAGACTCGCCTCCAGCTTTGGCTGCAACTGCGCGCGCAAACGCGTGCCGACGCTCGAGGTGCCGCTCGCCATGAACGGGTCCAGGCACGGGCAGAGGCATGAGATCGGGGTCGAGCTGAAACGGGGGAGTGGGGCTGTTCATGGGTGAGCCTCTGGTGGGTGGGTGAGAAACGTACTCAAGGCGTTATTTTATGCGTTCGTTCAGGGCTGAGAGTCTCTCGGGGGTTCCCACATCTACCCATAAACCCTCGTGTAACCACCCCCAGAGCTGGCCAGCGGAGGCAGCCTGACGAAGCAGCGGGCCAAGGGGAGCCCTGACCCCTGGGGTGCAATGAGCAAAGAGCGAGCGATGAAAGACACCAACCCCTGCATAGGTCTGGCTGTCGCTCTGGGTGTGCTCGCTCGGCCCCATCGTCTCCAGTCGATACGGCAGACCCAGCACCTGCGAGGGCGCGAGAAAGTCCCCCTTGGGGTGATGGTCGGGGTTAGGCACCATCACGAGCATGGCCTGCGCATCCTGCGGCCATTGGGAATCACAGAACTTCAGCAAGGGGCCCCAATCCAAGTCAATGAAGACATCCCCATTGGCGAGCGCAAAGAGTGGGTGGGAAGAATCCTTAAAACACCACGGCTCTGCGGTTGCGATGCCGCCAGCGGTCTCCAATGCACCTGGGGGCTCCGGGCTGTAGCGAATCTGCGCACCGTGTCGAGATCCGTCACCCAGGTGTCCTGGAATCTGTTCACCCAGGTGTGCGGTGTTGATCACCAACTGAGTCACTCCGGCTTGAATCAGGCGTTCCATCTGCCACTCAATGAGGGTCTGATGCCCAACCTTGAGTAAGGGCTTGGGTGTGTGATCGGTGAGGGGCCGCATTCGCTCGCCTCGGCCTGCGGCCAGGATCATGCCGTGCATCACGGATGCAAGCGCTCAAGCAGCCGTTTCAGCGGCCCAAATGCAACATACCGTTTGGCAACCTCTTGGGTGTAGTGCAAAACCACGGGTAGGTCTTGAAGGTACTGCCGCTTTCCGTCCCGATAGGCCAGCCTGGCGAAGATGCCCAAGATCTTGAGGTGTCGTTGAAGCCCCATCCATTCGAAGTCCATCCAGAAGTCCGAGAAGTCGGCTTGAACAGGAAGCCCTGCAGCGCGGGCATCGGTCCAGTAGCCAATCGCCCACTCGAGCTGATCAGCCTCTTCCCAGCTCACATAGGCATCACGCAGCAGGGAAACGAGGTCATAGGTGATGGGGCCCATCACTGCATCTTGAAAATCGATCACCCCAGGATTGTGATCAGGGCAGACCAGCAGGTTTCGGCAGTGATAGTCACGATGAACCATCACCTGAGGCTGGCTGAGGGCGCGCTGGGCGAGTTGTTCAAAGATGTTTTGGAGCGCTTGCGCTTCTGGTGTCGTGAGCGTGGCCCCAAGATGCCGCTCCACATACCAGTCCTTGAACAGCGACATCTCCGTGAGCAGCTTGTCGTGACTGTAGGGCGGGAGTTCCTGCGAAGAAGCGGGATGCTCCAGCCCCCAACGTTGAAGCTGTACGAGGGCGCGCCAGGCATCTCGGTAGAGGGGGGTGGCAGTCACAGGATCTTTCGCCTGTAGTGCTTGTTGATAATGAAGGGTCCCGAGGTCTTCAAGCAGTAAAAAACCCTCTGAGGCCTGCTGAGCGATGCGCGCCGGGACATGGAGGCCCGCAGCGCCCATGAGGGCTGCGACCGCGGTGAAGGGCTCGAGGGGCTCCTTATCGGGCGGTGCATCCATCAGCACCAAGTGGCCATGGGGCTGGCTGTGATGGTCTACGCGTAGGTAGCGGCGAAAGGAGGCATCGGCAGACGCAATGCGAAGGGTACTGGGTTGAAGCCCCTCCATCGAGAGGGTATTCATCCACGCTTGGGCAGATTTGAGTCGGGTGTCTTCAGGCATTTCTTATAATAATTTATGCGCTTTCTTGCTGCCCTGCTGGCGACTCTCGCCGGGCCTGCTCTCGCAGCCTCATGCCCCGTGCCGGACAGCAGTGGACAGGGGCTGCGGCTCGACCCGCGGCTGACCCTCTCCGCGCCTCCCCGTGAGGCGGGTACCCCGCTCTATCTGCGCGGGAAAATCCTCAAAGGCCAGATTGATGACACCGTGGTGGCATCTGGGGGGGCCGAGCTGCGCCAGATCGGGAGTTCGTTGAAGGCCGAGCGCATCGAGCTCGATCAGGTGGCGAATGAGATTTTTGCGCAGGGGCAGGTGCGTCTCTTTCGAGAGGGAGAGCGATATAGCGGACCGTCGCTACGACTCAAGCTCGGAACCCTGCAAGGCACCATGGAGGAGGTGAGCTACGAGATTGCAGCCATCAATGGCCGAGGCGAGGCCAAGCGCGCAGAGCTGCTCCAGCCTCAACGGTCACACCTCTGGGACGCCACCTACACCACCTGCCCTGCCGATCGACCGGCCTGGGCCATCTCTGTTCGCCGGCTGCTGATTGATCAGATTCGAGAGGTGGCTGAGGCCGACTCCGCCACGCTCACTTGGAATGGTTCGCCTGTGCTGCCGCTCGGAGATATTCATTTCGCCCTGAGTGATCGTCGCCGAAGCGGTTTTCTACCGCCGCGATATGCAGTGACCTCGCGTCTGGGGTTAGAGGTGACGGCGCCGTACTACTGGGACATCGCCCCCAATCGCGATCTCACGTTTTATCCCACCATCATTGCTCGACGTGGTCTTCAGCTGGGGTCTGAGTTTCGTTATCTGGAGCCTCAGCACTCGGGAGAACTGTTTGTTGAAGGCCTGACTCAGGATCGGGATCGCGGGGGTGCACGTGGGTTTTTGAGCATGGAACATCGCACTCAGCTGCCTCGCCAGTTTCAGCTCCAGATCTCCGCCCGCCGAGCCTCCGACGATGACTACCTGGCCGACTTTGGAGACTCACTGTTGGTGGCCTCCCAGCGAACCCTCGCCACTTCGATTGCGCTCACTGGCCCCATTTCGGGCTGGTCGTTTCAGGCGTTGGCCCAGCGCTATCAGCTCCTGCAGGATCCAGACGCACCGGTACTCGCGCCCTATGCTCTGGCTCCCAAGCTGGTGCTGTCCAAAACTCGTAGGGGAACGGGGCTCGATTGGCAGGCCCAGATAGAAGCGGCCCGGTTCGATCACCCCACCCTGGAGCGCGGCGTTCGTTCGGTCGCCACGGCGAACGCCGCATGGCCCCTGGAGCTCACGCTCATCACCCTTACGCCACGATTGGGTGTGCATGCCACACGCTATGTTCCTGAGCGTGCGGGCTCCTCTGCGCTCACCCTGAGTCGTTATGGAATCTCTGGTCTGGGCGTGTATGCCAACAACGTGGGGACCGATCCTCAAGGCTACAGCCGTGCCCTTCCCAGTGTGAGCCTCGATGCACAGATGCTTTTGGAGCGACCCACCCGAATCGGTGAGCGCCCGGCATGGCAAACGCTTGAGCCCCGCCTGCTCTACACCTTCACACCCTACAAGGACCAGTCCACGCTGCCCGTATTTGACTCGAGTGTGGCCAATCTCAGCCTCTCCCAGCTTTTTTCTGACGCCTCTCTGAATGGCCAAGATCGCATTCCAGACCAGAACCAGCTCACGGCTGGTCTGGTGAGTCGCCTGCGTGATGCCCAGACAGGGCAAGAGGTGTTTCGTGCCTCAGTGGCACAGCGCTTCTACTTCGACGCGCAGCGTGTGGTGCTCCCAGGTCAGCCCGAGCGCAAGGATCAAGAATCAGACCTTCTCACGGAGGTGGTCGGACGGGCGGGACAGTCCTGGCGCTATGAGGTCATCACCCAATACACCCGAAAGCTTGCACGCTGGCAGGCGGCCTCTGCGGGCATTCGATACGACCCTCGCATTGGAACCACGGCCAGCGTCTCGTATCGGTTCGTCAAGGACGCACTGAACTCGGTCGACTTTGCCATGCAAATGCCCATTGCTCAGCATTGGGCGGTGGTAGGCAGATATAACCTCTCCATTCAAGACCGTCGCGAGACCGATGCCACGCAAAAGCCTGGCCTCATTGAGGCCCTGCTCGGCGTGGAGTACGACGGTGGCTGCTGGGCCGCTCGGATGGTGATGCAACGGTTCGCGACCGGCGCGGAACGCAAAAACACTGCGATATTTCTTCAGATTGAACTCAATGGGCTGGGACGAATTGGGACCGACCCGTTATCGGCACTCTCGCGTAGCATTCCGAACTACCGGCCTGCAAACCAGCAGCGCCCCCTTCCTGCCCGATTTGAAAACTTTGAATGACGCCCATGATGCGATTGATCTCCCTTGGTTTGTTCTACTCCTTGGCCTGTCTCGGCCTATCCCCGACACCGGCCCAGGCAGCTGCTCCTGCGTCCCGCGTGGTAGACCGAGTGGTTGCAGTGGTGGACCACGAAATCATTCTGGAGAGCGAGCTGCAGCGACGCATGGGGCAAGCCCTTCGGGCCATGAAGCGCGCTGGAGAGGCGCCCTCCTCTGAGGCGGCGCTTCGTGAGGAGGTGCTCGAACGCATGATCGACGATCTTGCGCTGCTGCATCGCGCTGATCAGGTGGGGATTCAGGTGGAGCCGGCAGCGCTCGATCGAACCATTGAGGCGATTGCGGCCCAGAACGGCATGTCGGTGAACCAGCTTCGGGACCAGCTTGAGCGTGAGGGTATCCCCTTTGAGCGTTTTCGCAAGGACATTCAGCATGAGATGACGCTCACACGCCTCAAAGAGCGGGAGGTCGATGGCCGTCTTCGCATCACCGAGGCCGAGATCGAGGCTTTTCTGGCGGCTCAAGGCCAGAGCCTACAGAAGGCTGAAGAGTTCCTGGTGCGACAGGCGCTGATTCCGGTGCCAGAGACTGCCAACGCCGCTCAGAAGGCAGAGGCCAGAGACAAGGCCGATCAGCTTTTGGCTCGGGTGAAGTCGGGTTCACTGGAAGGCCTGGAGAGCATGGGCTGGAGGACCCTTGATCGGCTTCCAACCCTCTTCTCCTCAGCCTTGAAGACTGAGAAAGTGGGAGCCGTCATAGGACCTTTGGCAAGCGGATCTGGCTTGCATGTACTCAAGCTCGAGGATCGGCGTGAGCGTCTCCAAACGCCCCTCGTAGACGCGTATCTCTCACGCCATATTTTGATGCGAGTCGACGCTGAGACCACAGAGGCACAGGCGGTCGCTCGCCTTCAGGCCCTGCGTGCGCGCATTGAAAAGGGCGAGTCCTTCGAGACGCTGGCCAAGGCGCACTCTCAGGACCCCGGCACGGCTCCAAAGGGCGGAGACCTTGGGTGGGCCTATCCAGGCGATATGGTTCCTGAGTACGAGAGGGGCGCTGCAAGACTCACGCCCGGAGCCGTCAGTCAGCCGATTCGGTCGCAGTTTGGGTTCCACCTCATACAGGTGCTCGAGCGCAAGCAAGAGCCACTTCCCGAAGATCGGCTGCGGATGCGTGCACGCTTGGCTGTCCGAGATCAGAAGATGGCTGAGGCCGTCGAGAACTGGACCAAGGAAGTGCGCGCGGCAGCCTTTGTTGAAATGAAGCCCAACACGCCTTGAGTGCTTCGGGGGCCAAGAAGCGCTTTGGCCAGAACTTCCTTCACGACAAGGGCGTGATTGCCCGAATCCTTCAACACATCCATGCACAGCCGGGAGAGGCTGTGGTGGAGATCGGTCCAGGCCGGGGAGCACTCACAGAGGGTCTCATTCGGTCCGCTGGATCGGTCACGGCCATTGAGATTGATCGTGATCTGATCGAGGCCCTTCAGCGGCGATTCGGAGGTGCCCTAGAGCTTCTGGTTCAGGACGTGCTTACCGTTGATTTTGAGCAGATTGCCAAGGTGCACGAGAAAAAGCTGCGGATTGTCGGAAACCTGCCTTACAACATTTCGAGCCCCATTCTCTTTCACCTGCTCCCATGGGCCAGTCAGGTGACGGATCAGACCTTTATGCTGCAAAAGGAGGTCGTCGATCGCATGGTGGCTGCCGAGGGCTCTAAGGTCTACGGCCGGCTCTCGGTCATGCTTCAGGCTCGCTACACCATGGAACGATTGTTTCTGGTGCCACCTGGAGCATTTTTCCCAGCGCCCGCCGTTGACTCTGCGATTGTGGCGATGTGGCCCATCCCCCAAGAGCAGTGTGCGGTGAGAGATTGGGCAGTATTTGAGCGACTGGTCGCTGATGCCTTTTCCTCTCGGAGAAAGATGATTCGCAACACGCTGGCGGCCTATGAAGGGCGCCTCGACCTGGCGTCTGCTGGTGTGCAGGAGACCGATCGTCCGGAAGCCATATCGGTTGAGTCCTACATGGCCTTGGCCAATCAGCTCTCGAGCGGCACGCCTCTGATCTGATTTCGGCCTTCTTCAAAGCTGGGCAGAATTTTCGCGACCTCTTGCCAGAAGTCGGGGCTATGGTCCATGGCCCGCAGGTGGGCAAGCTCATGGGCCACCACATAATCAATGACAGGCAGGCTGAAACGAATGAGTCGCCAATTGAGGCGAATGACACCGTCTTGCGTACAACTTCCCCACCGCGCCTTCGCGTGGGAAATGGCAAAGCTCTGAAAACGAAGTCCAGCCTCATCAGCCAGCGACTCCAGTCGTTGGCGCAGAATGTCTTTGGCCTGGTTCTGTAACCAGCCTTCTACCCGGTCCTTGACTTGCTCGGGGCTGGCCTGGGGCGAGAGGGCCAGGCCCAGTTCCCGAGTGCATTCATTCCATTGGATCTGACGAAGCGACGGGTTGAGCCGGATGGTGACTGGGCTGCCGAGGAATTCGACCGACCCGCCGTCGGCCCATTGGACCTCTGGGGCGATGCGAGCAGCCTCTTGGGCGCGCCACTCTCGCATTCGGGCGCAGAGCCAGCGAGATTTGGATTGGAGAATGCGCTCGATCTCCTCAATGGTGACCCACCTGGGCGCACGCACCACAATGCGACCCTGAGACACGATCATGCCGACGGTCTTTCGGTGAGAGCGTGTCAGGGTCCAATCGAAGACCTGCCCTTCGAGCACAAGTTTTCGAAGCCGTCCAGCGGAGGAGGGCTCCTCTGGTTGCCCCCCAAAGAGGCTGGGTGCAAAGAGCGCGAGTTGATCAGCGAACGCCACGCACATGCTCCTCAATCCAGGACTGAACGGCCATCATCAGACTCTCTGGCCCATCATAATCGCGAGGGTGCAGCGCTGGGCCAATCTGAACCTCGATGGTTCCAGGTTGAAGGCGCAGTTTCCCCTTGGGCCAGAAGCACCCTGCATTGTGCGCCACGGGAATGATGGGAAGGTTCAGAGCAAAGGCCAGCCGGGCTGCACCGGTCTTGTATCGACGCTGTTCTCCTACCCGGGTGCGAGTTCCCTCTGGAAAAAAGACAAACCACCGTCCGAGGGTTTGTTGAGCGCGGCCTTGTTCCGCAACGTGCTCGTAGGCCTCAGCGCCCTTGCTCCGGTCAATATGGACCATTTTGAGCAGTCGAATCCCCCAGCCAAAAAAGGGCACGCTCAGCAGTTCCTTTTTGAACACGAAGCAGAGCTGTCTTGGCATATAGCTGGGCAGGAAGAAGGTCTCCCAGGTGGATTGATGTTTGCTGCAGATGATGGCCATCTGGCTGACATGGGGGCTCAGATGATCCTCTCCTGATACGGTCCATCGAATCCCCATCTGGACCCGGGCAAGCCAGACCACAAAAGCCGGCCAACGCATGGCGAACTGATAGCGTCCACGCAGGGACAGAAAGGGTGAGACGAGGATGAATGCACTGGCCCAGACCATCAAGGTAAGGGCTTGAATGAGGAAGAAAAGCAGGGAGCGAGCCAGGATCATGCCCTTGGAGTCGAGCGCCTGAGGTGCGCTCCAGCGGCCGCGAGGTCGTCAAAGATGAGGGTGCCAGGCGGAAGCGGCTTACTCTCTTGCGCGGCGAGGGTCTTGCGGCCTTTTCCCGTCAGAACGAGGCAAGGCTGAGCACCTACCATCTGCGCAGCGGTCAGGTCACGCAGGCTATCACCCACCACTGGCACGCCTTGAAGGGAGCGGTCAAGGCGGCGTGAAATGTCTTGCAGAAGGCCCGGTGCAGGCTTGCGACAGAGGCAGCCCGCATCTGGTCCATGTGGACAGAAGAAGATGCCTGCGAGTTCGCCACCGGCCTCCTCGATGGCATCGTTCATCTTTCGGTGAATGGCGTGCAGAGTGGGCAGGTCGAAGAGACCGCGCGCCAGCCCCGACTGATTCGTGGCAACGAAGACTTGCCACCCCTCATGACACAGCTCAGCAATGGCCTCGATGCTCCCGGGCACCGCCTCCCACTCGTCAGGCGTCTTGATGTACTGATCGGAGTCGTGGTTGATGACCCCATCTCGATCGAGAATGACCAGTGGGCGAAGCTCAGGAGACGGGTAGCTCATGCGCGACTTAGGCAGCCAGGCGGGAGAGGTCAGCCACCTGGTTCATGGCGCGATGAAGCCCATGCAGCAGGGAGAGGCGGTTGGCGCGAAGTGCAGGATCATCGGCATTCACCATGACCGTCTCAAAGAAGAGATCCACTGGGCCTCGCAGGCTGGCGAGTGCCCGCATGGACTCCTCGTATCGCCCAGCCTTCGCGTGCTCGGTGGCCTGGGGCGCGGCGGCCTGTAATGCGTCAGAGAGTCCCTGCTCAGCAGGCTCCTGAAACAGGGCCGGTTTCACTTCGCCCAAGGCTGAAGCCTCTGATTTTTTTAGGATATTTCCAATGCGTTTGTTTGCTGCGCAGAGTGGGGCGGACTGGTCTGAGGCCATGAACGCGCGGACCGCCTCCAGACGAGGAATGAGCTGGTCGAGACGGTCTGGGCACACGGCGAGGACTGCCTCAATCGCTTCCCCTTCGAAGCCTTGGTCGCGAAGATAGCCGCGGGCACGATCGTGGATAAATCCCACCAGGTCGTGGACGGGAAGCTGAACATTGGGAACCTGTGAGAAGCCGGAGTATGCGGTCTGGATGAGCGGGGTGAGCTCAGCCGGAATCCGCCGTTCCACGAGCATTCGTATGACGCCAAGCGCGGAGCGACGGAGAGCGAAGGGGTCCTTGTCGCCCGTTGGGATCAGGCCAATTCCCCAGATGCCCACCATCGACTCGAGCTTGTCAGCCAAGGAGACCGCGAGTCCCACTGGACTTCTTGGGAGATCATCTCCTGCAAATCGCGGGCGGTAGTGATCTTCAATCGCCCAGGCGATGTCGTCCGGCTCTGACTGATGCTGAGCGAGCGTGCGACCCACCAGGCCCTGAAGCTCTGGGAACTCACCCACCATGTCTGAGACCAGGTCGGCTTTCGCCAGTCGCGCTGCACGGCCGGCCGACTCAGGGTCTGCACCGACGAGTGGGGCGATGGCCTTCGCAAGGTGCTCGAGGCGGGCAATGCGATCGGCTTGGCTGCCAATCTTGTTGTGATAAACCACTTGAGCCAGCGCGGGGAGTCGATCCTCGAGGCGGCGCTTGCGGTCCTGGTCGAAGAAGAACTTCGCGTCGGAGAGGCGAGCTCGCAGGACGCGCTCGTTTCCTTGGACCACGGCCGTGGGGTCCTTAGATTCCAGGTTGGCAGCCAGCAGGAAGCGATGGACCAACTGACCCTGCGGGCTTGTGAGCGCGAAGTACTTCTGGTTCTGCTGCATGGTGAGGATCAGACAGGCTTGCGGCACTTCGAGGAATGCGGGGTCGAATCGACCTTCTAACACCACGGGCCACTCGACGAGGCTGTTCACTTCATCAAGCAAGGCTTCAGGCATCACCACCTGGTCGCCTTGTGCAGCATTTTGAAGGCCTCGCACCAGGCGCTCCCGACGGGCATCGAAGCTGGCTATCACATAGCCCTGCTGCTCAAGGAGGGTCTCGTAGTCGTTGGCGCTGGGAATGCTGATGGGAGCGGTGCAATGAAAGCGATGGCCCTGCGTCATCCGGTCTGCGTAAAGGCCGAGCGCCTGCAAGGGAAGCACCTCTCGGCCGTAAAGGGCGAGGAGCCGATGAGCGGGACGCACGAACTTCACCTCGATGGCCTGCCCGTCGGGAGAACGCTTCTGGTAGCGCATCACCTTGGGAATGGGCAGTTTGGCGAGCGCGAGTTCGAGCGCCTCCTGCGCACCCGCGAGCAGGCTGGCCCCAGGCACCACCGTGTCGATGAGCAGCGTGGTTTGTGGTCCTTCTCCCTCACGGATGAGATCTTCCAGGCGAATGTTTTCGCCGAGCGTGAACCCAAGGGCTGTGAGCTTCTTCAAGAGCGGAGGCTGTGGCGCTCCCGTTGCATCGAGCGCCACAGAGAGGGGAAGCAGCTTCTCGCGCTTAGGCAGGTCAGCGGCCTTCTCCATGACCTCTTGCACACGCACCGCGAGACGGCGAGGGCTGGCGAAATGGTCCACTCGCGCTTGAGAGGGCGCGAGCCCCAGTTTGATCAGGTGGGCGGAGAAGGTCTGGGCGAAGCTCTGGCCGAGCTGGCGAAGGGCTTTGGGTGGCAGCTCTTCGGTGAAGAGTTCAATGAGGAGAGCAGAGGACATGAGGAACTCGTGAAACGTTAGGCGGCAGCGGACTGCAGCATGGGAAATCCGAGCCGCTCACGCGAATCGTAATAAGCCTGCGCAACCTGGCGTGAGAGGTTACGGATGCGAGCGATGTATTGGGCTCGTTCGGTGACCGAAATAGCGCCGCGCGCATCGAGCAGGTTGAAGCAGTGAGCAGCCTTGAGCACCTGTTCGTAGGCTGGCAGGGGGACGGCGGCCTCTAGGAGACGACTGGCCTCGGTCTCATGTTCTCCAAATCGGTTGAGCAGCACCGAGACATTGCTCAGCTCGAAGTTAAAGGTGGACTGCTCGACTTCGTTTTGATGGAAGACATCACCGTATCGGATGTGCTGGACCTGGCCGGCCTCGGCCCATTGGGTCCAGTTGAGGTCATAGACATTCTCGACCCCTTGGAGGTACATGGCCAGGCGTTCCAGGCCGTAGGTGATCTCTCCCGTGATGGGGCTGCAATCCAGTCCACCCACCTGTTGGAAGTAGGTGAATTGAGTGACCTCCATGCCATTGAGCCAGACCTCCCAGCCCAAACCCCATGCGCCGAGCGTGGGGTTTTCCCAGTCGTCTTCAACGAATCGAATGTCGTGGGTCTGGGTGTCGATGCCCAGCGCTTGAAGGGATCCGAGATAGAGGTCAAGGATGTTCTCGGGGGAGGGTTTGAGCACCACCTGAAATTGGTAGTAATGCTGCAGCCGATTTGGGTTTTCGCCATACCGGCCGTCTTTGGGTCGCCGAGAGGGCTGGACATAAGCGGCCCGCCAGGGCTCTGGCCCAAGGGCTCTGAGAAAAGTAGCCGTGTGAGAGGTGCCCGCTCCGACCTCCAGGTCGATCGGCTGAAGCAATGCACAGCCTTGCTGTGCCCAGTAGTTCTGAAGGGTCAGAATGACATCTTGAAAGTTCTTCATCCTGCCATTCTAAATCGGCCGCCCAGCCAGAGTCCTGCGAGGCTTAGCAAGGCCAGCAAGAGGGCGCCTAGGTTTCCGATCGCGACAAAGGGAGTGACGCCCTCGGTCCCTTGGACCTGGGCCAGGAGAATGCCCTCACGCATGGGCGCAAGCTGTTCTTGAACCTGGCCCCGTGAGTCGATGTGAACGGTCATGCCCGTGTTGGTGGCCCGAATGCTCGGACGTCCAAGCTCTAGCGAGCGCATGCGCGCGACGTCGAGATGCTGAGGCAGAGCAATGGTGTCGCCGAACCAGGCCAGATTGCTCAGGTTGAGCAGGATGGTTGGACGCTCAGAGGGGTCGCGACTGGGCGCCAGCCCTCTCGCAAGCTCCTCCCCAAAAAGGTCCTCAAAGCAGATATTCACCCCAATGCGCTGATCGTCTACTGGCAGGCTCTTTTGCACTCGGCCACCACGCTGGAAGTCGCCCAACGGCATCTGCATGAGGTTGACGAACCAACGAAAACCCCAGGGGATGAACTCACCAAACGGCACGAGGTGGTGTTTGTCGTATCGGGCCTCAGGGGACTCGGGAGGCTGCTCGCCCTGTTGGGGCTTGAGCATCACCAGGCTGTTGTGCCAGCCACTGGGATCACGCATCGGCATGCCGGTCATCACCGCAGCACCGCTGCGATTGGCCAGCCGTTGGAGGCCTTGCGTGGCCTCCGGGTCGTCTTGCCAGGATTGGATGAAGGCGGTTTCCGGGAACACGATGAGGTCTACCCGAACCCCTGGCGTGCTGAGCGCAGCGCCCATTTCGAGATGCCTCTGCTTGGTGGCCTCTACGAACTTGGGATCAAACTTCATTTGCTGGCCCACGGCGCCCTGGATCAGGGCTACCTTGAGTGGTTCCCCCACAGGTCGATCAAAGGTCGTGCTGCCCAACGCTCCGCCCAAGAGAGGGACGAGTAGGGCTGCGAACAGGGTCTGAGGTCGGCCAGCGGCGATGAGCGCAGCCATGAGTGCTGTGAAGAAGGTCACGCCGTACACGCCTAGCCATGGGGCGAAGCCTGAGAGCCAGCTGTCGATCTGCTGGTAGCCCCAGCCGAGCCATGGAAAGCCCGAGAAAAGCCAGCCCCGTGTCCATTCCAGGAGGGTGATCAGCCCAGCGATGGCGGGCGCAACGACCCAGACGGAGCGCCCGTAAGCCCAACCTTTGGAGGTGCGCATCGAGCGACGAATCAGCCACCCTGCGAGGATGCCGTAGCTGGCCACATAGAGCGCCAGCAGGCCTGTGGCTGTACCCGCAATCACGGGGTTCATGAGCCCGTAGGTGTGCAGGCTGATAAAAATCCAGTGAAAGCCATAGATGCAACCCAAGACCAAGAGTCCAGTGGCGATCCAGGGGCCTCTACGGCTTGGCCACTGCCAGAGTCGAATCAGCAGGGCGAGGAAAAGGAGGGAGGCGAGGCTAGGAAGCCAGCTGGGCATCTGACTCGTCCTCAGCCGCATGCGAGGGGAGTCTGCGAACGATGAGCATCTGCACCGTGCGCGCGTCTGCGCGCTGAATCTCAAACTCGAATCCGTCTAGAGTGACCTTCTCACCTTTGTGCGGCACACGCCCCAAGTGGTCGGTGACGTAGCCTCCAATGGTGTCGACGTCTTCATCACTGAGCTGTGCATTCATCACCTCGTTGAACTGCTCCAGCGTGGTGATGGCCTTGATTCGGTAGCTGCCTTCCTCATGCGTGACGGCCAGGATGTTGTCCTCTTCGTCATCGATGTCGTGCTCGTCCTCAATGTCTCCAACGATCTGTTCTAGGACATCTTCAATGGTGATGAGGCCAGCCACGCCTCCGTATTCGTCGACCACCATGGCAATGTGATTGCGATTGCGGCGGAAGTCTCGCAGCAGCACATTCAGGCGCTTGCTCTCTGGCACAAACACAGCTGGGCGCAGGAGACCTCGAATATCGCGCTGCTCTAGCGCCAAGACGTGAAGGAGGTCTTTGGCCAGGAGCACACCGATGATGTTGTCACGCTTGCCATCCATCACGGGGAAGCGAGAGTGTGCGGTGCGCGTGACCACCTCGAGAATTTCTTCAAGAGAGTCATTGATGTCGACCACATCCATTTGCGCGCGCGGGACCATGAGGTCGCGTACGGAGAGGTCGCCCACCTGAAGGACGCCTTCCATCATGGACACCGCATCGGCATCAATCACGGAATGGGCCTCTGCTTCGCGAAGCTGCTCGAGGAGTTCTTCTTTTTCGTCGGCTCGTCCGAAAAGACGGTTGAGCACACGTTTGAGGGTATGACTCAGGCCTGAGGGCCTAGGGTCTGGGTCGTTCATGCAGGTGCATGGGTAGTTACGGTGTGCCTATGGTGCCATAGGGATTTGAAATTCGGAATCGCTTGAGGATTTGCACCTCGAGCGCCTCCATGGACTCGGCCTCCAGGTCGTCCTCGTGGTCGAGTCCGCAGGCATGCAGACAGCCATGCACGATCAAGTGCATGAGATGGTGTTCGAGTGTCTTGCGCTGCTGTCGTGCCTCGCGTTGAATGACGGGCAGGCAGAAGACAAGGTCTGCCTCCAGTGCAGGCGCTTGGCTGTATGCAAAGGTGAGCACATTGGTGGCGTGATCTTGACCCCGATACGCCTGGTTCAGTTTTCGGCCCTCGCCTTGATTCACCATGCGAAGCGTGAGCACGGCGGACTCGGTGTTGGCATCGAGGCTGGCCAAGATCAGTCGACGAATGCGGGGCCGAGAGAGAGGCCAGGATTCGCCTTGCAGGGTGAGCGTGAGAAGGCTCATGCCTCGCCCTCATAGGCAGCATAGGCATCAACGATTCGAGCCACCAAGGGGTGGCGCACCACATCCTTGCTGGAGAAGTGGGTAAACGAAAGGCCGCGAACCCCCTCCAAGACGCCCATGGCGTGCTGCAGGCCGCTGGTCTGGTGTTTGGGGAGGTCCACCTGAGAGGGGTCTCCCGTGATCACCGCCTTGCTGCCAAAACCAATTCGGGTGAGGAACATTTTCATCTGCTCCACCGTGGTGTTTTGAGCCTCGTCCAAGATCACAAACGCATGGTTAAGGGTACGACCACGCATGTAGGCAAGGGGCGCGACTTCAATGGCTTGACGCTCGTAAAGCTTGGTCACCCGATCGAGGCCCATGAGGTCATAGAGCGCGTCATAGAGTGGCCTCAGGTAGGGATCCACTTTCTGATTGAGGTCGCCAGGGAGAAAGCCCAAGCGCTCGCCAGCCTCGACTGCAGGTCGGGTGAGCACAATGCGCTGAACCAGATCGCGCTCCAGCGCGTCAACTGCGCAGGCCACTGCAAGGTAAGTCTTTCCGGTACCCGCAGGGCCAATGCCAAAATTGATGTCGTGTTCGGAGATGGCCCGCAGGTAAAGGCGCTGGTTTGCGGTTCGGCCACGAAGATCCCGCCTGCGCACTCTCAGGTCTGGCATCTCCGGCGTGGCCTCGGTGTCATCCTCTGGCGATGACTGCGACTCCACCACCGCGAGCTGAATGTCATCGAGGCTGACCGGCTTCTGTGCTCGATCGGCCAGTTGACTCAGGAGGTCACTCGCGATTCGGGCTGCCTCCTGTGGTCCCACCACTTCAAAGATGCTGCCGCGACGGCGGATGGCAACATCGAGGCCCACCTCGAGGCTGCGCAGGTTCTGCTCCAGTGGGCCACAGAGGTTCGCCAAGCCCTCGTTATCACCGTCCAGCAGGTTGAGACGCTGAGTCGTCTGAGTGGGCTTACGCGGGCTCACGCGAGCTCTCCGCGAAGGCTGTGGGGCAGGGCACTGGTGATGCGCAGGTTCACCATCTGCCCGACCCAGCGCGCATCGCCGGCGAAATTCACCGAGCGGAAATTGCTGGTGCGCCCAGTGAACTCAGTCGGATCCTTCCGAGCAGGCCCCTCCACCAAGACCTGCTGGAGGCTACCCACCATGGACTGGGACATGGCACGGCTGTTCGATTCAATCAGCGCTTGGAGGCGTTGTAGGCGCTCAAGCTTCAGTGCGGCAGGTGTGTCGTCAGGGAGGTCAGCCGCAGGGGTTCCCGGACGAGGGCTGTAGACAAACGAGAAGGCACTGTCAAAACCCACCGCCTCAATGAGCGCCATGCTCGCCTCGAAATCCTCCGCGGTCTCTCCGGGAAAGCCCACGATGAAGTCTGTTGAGAGTGAGACGTCGGGTCGTGCGGCCTTCAGGCGCCGAATGATGCTTTTGAATTCGAGCGAGGTGTAGCCACGCTTCATGGCCGACAAGATGCGGTCGCTGCCGGATTGGACTGGCAGGTGGACGTAGCTCGCCAGCTTTGGCAGGCTGGCAAAGGCATCAATCAGTCGTTGCGTAAATTCCTTGGGATGGGAGGTCGTGAAGCGAATGCGAAGAATCTCAGGCAGTTCGCTGATGAGCTCGAGGAGTCCGGCGAAGTCGAGTCCGGCGGTGTCATCGCGATAGGCGTTCACGTTCTGCCCGAGAAGGGTTACCTCTCGAACCCCTGCCGCAGCCAGTTCTGCGACTTCGGCCAGCACATCCTCGGCGGGCCGAGAGACCTCTGTGCCTCGGGTGTAGGGCACAACACAGAAGCTACAGAACTTACTGCAGCCTTCCATGATCGACACAAACGCAGTGGGGCCTTCCACCTGGGCAGGGGGGAGGTGATCGAACTTTTCGATTTCTGGGAAACGGATGTCTACCTGCGGTGTACCGGTCTCACGCCGGGCGCGTATGAGTTCAGGCAGGCGATGCAGGGTCTGCGGACCAAACACGAGATCCACATAGGGGGCTCTGCGCACAATGGCCTCACCCTCTTGGCTGGCCACGCACCCCCCCACACCAATCAGAAGATTGGGGTTGAGGGCCTTGAGTTCGCGCGCACGGCCGAGGTCTGAGAAGACCTTTTCTTGGGCTTTTTCTCTGACCGAGCAGGTGTTAAACAGGATGACGTCGGCCTCTTCAGGCTTGTCGGTTGGGACAAGGCCCTCTTGGTCATTCAGAATGTCTGCCATCTTGGACGAGTCGTACTCGTTCATTTGACAGCCGAAAGTGCGGATATAGAGTTTTGCAGTCATGAGGGTTACCGTCTCAGGCTTATAACTGGAGGGCATCTCAGGGATGAATGAACCAACTAGTGTGCCTGAAACAGACCTGGGTCGCAGAGATTCAAGAGGGCGTTGGGACTATTGGGCGTGGGCGAGTCTCGATTTTGCGAACTCGGGCTACACGACCGTGGTGATCACAGCGGTCTTTAACGCGTACTTCGTGTCCGTCATTCTTGACGGTGCGACATCCGCCACGCTTGCCTGGACGCTCGTGCTTTCCGTGAGCTACGTCTTGGTTCTCATCAGCGCCCCCTTCTTAGGCGCCTATGCCGATGCCTACGCGGCGAAGCGACGGCTTCTGGCGTGGGCGACCGCGCTCTGCGTGCTGGGAACACTCGGGCTCTCTCTCACGGGGCCCGGGGACTGGGCCTGGGCAGCCGTGCTGCTGGTGGTTTCGAACCTGGCCTATGCCAGTCACCAGAACTTGAGTGCGGGCTTTCTGCATGAGATCGCTGACGAGGAGAGCCTGGGAAAATGGTCGGGCCTGGGCTGGGCGTGGGGATATCTGGGTGGCCTCCTCACGCTGCTGTTGGCCCTGGGCTGGGTTCAGCTTGCGCCCGGATTACTCGGTGAAAGCGAGGTGAGCGCACAGGTGAAGGTGGGCGGTGCATTGGTGCTCACGGCCCTGGTCTTTGCGGCCGTGGGGTTCGTTGCATTGGCTGTCCTGCGAGAGCGCAGCACACCCACGCATCTGGACTGGACGGGGGCTTGGGCGCGCCTTTGGGGGGATTTTCACCGCATCCAGCATCAGACGGGTCTGGTTCGATTCTTACTGTGTGTGGTGGTCTACCAGGCTGGGGTTGCAGCGGTGATTGGACTCGCAGCGGTGTACGCCCAGGCGGTGATGGGCTTTGATCTTACTCAGACGATTCTGCTGGTTCTGGTCGTCAACATCACGGCGAGCCTGGGGGCAGCGGGTTTCGCACTCTTTCATGACCGCCTCGGGCATCGCAACAGCCTGGCGTTGTCCCTGTTGCTATGGATTGCCATGGTGGGGGTCGCGGCCTGGGGTTCTTCCCTCGAATCCTTCTGGATTGCAGCCAACCTGGCAGGCCTGGCCATGGGCAGCAGCCAAAGCGGAGCCCGTGCTGCGGTGGCTTCCTTGGCGCCACTGGATGCCCAGTCCGAGGCGTTTGGCGCCTGGGGAGTCGCGGTGCACCTTGCGTCGATCTTTGGCCCTCTGGTCTATGGTCTGGTGACCTGGATTACAAACAATGACCACCGGCTTGCGATTCTGTCCGTGGGGGCATTCTTTGTGGTTGGGTTGGTGCTCCTGATGCGGGTGCCTTTTCAGGCTTCGAACAGAAACGACCTCAAGGCCGGCCAGTGCTGATCAAAGTCTGAGAGACCGTGGTCTGATCCCTGCACCACGTGATGCTTGGCTCCGGGGTGGCAGGACACCATCTCTTCCCAAGACAGCAATTCGTCGCCTGTCGCAGCAATCAAAAAGTACCGGTGGGCCTGTGTGATCGGACGCTCCATGTCTCGGAGGTCTTGAAGATAGTCCTGCCTGAACTCCAGTCGATCATCAGAGTGCCAGGCCTTGTGCACACCGACTTGGCCCGCTAGGGCTTGAGCGGGGGCAACCGCAGGATTGATGAGCCCGCAACGAAAGCCAGCACGACCCGGGTGGGTCTCCATCAGGAATCGAGTGTAAAAGCCCCCCAGCGAACTTCCGATGATTCGAGGCGCCAGGCCCCGATCCAGCAGTTCATCCACTGCAGCTTCAGCCTGTTCAATCGCCTCGTGAGGGCTAATAGAGAGCTGGGGGCAGACGTAGGGAACCCCCTCTGGAGCCAACCAAGTCGCGAGTTGCTGGGCCTTGGTGGAGGTGGGCGAACTCAAGAATCCGTGGAGAAACAGAACTGCAGGTAATGCGTGAGACATGGCAGGATGGGGTCTTCGTCAATATGGAGAAGCTTGATGATGCCCCAACAAACTGCCTTGGTGACGGGCGCTGGGAGCGGCATAGGCCGGGTGGTGGCTCAGGCCCTTTTGCAAGACGGCTGGAGAGTGGCTCTGGCTGGTCGACGGCAGGAGCCGCTGGAGGAGACTGCGCGAGGGTATGAGGCGCAGACCCTGATTCTGCCAACTGATGTCTCTCAAGAGGCTGAGGTGGACGGACTTTTTGAACGGATTGAGCAGCGCTGGCAGCGACTCGACCTCTTGTTTAATAACGCAGGCATCTTTCCGCCCGCAGGACTGATTGACGAGATGCCAGTGGAGCGCTGGCGCCAGGCCGTCGACATCAATCTGACGGGTTCATTCTTGTGCGCTCGGGCGGCGTTTGGGCTCATGCGCCGACAAAAACCCCAGGGGGGGCGAATCATCAACAATGGGTCGATCTCGGCCCATGCGCCCAGGCCCCATGCCGTGGGCTACACCACCACCAAGCACGCGATCACGGGCTTGACCCGCCAGATCTCCCTTGATGGCCGTCCGTTCTCCATCGCCTGCGGCCAGATTGACATTGGCAATGCCGCCACAGAACTGGCAGCGGGATTTGGTCAAGGCGCGCTTCAGGCCGACGGTAGTCGCAAGCCGGAGCCCATGATGGACATGGCCCACGTGGCGGATGCCGTGCGCACCATGGTGGCTTTGCCGCTCTCTGCCAATGTGCAATTTATGACCCTGATGGCCACCAACATGCCTTTTGTTGGGCGAGGGTGAGGGGGGAAATCCCCAATGTATTGGGAGGAAGGGATCGGGATCATCAGGAGATTAGATCGATAACAGGAGACAACCTCGATGAAACAGTTTCTGAGAACCACCGTGCAGCCCTGGGCGCTGGCCAGCGCCTTGGCCGTCACCGCCGCATTCATGATCCCCCAGGCTGCCTCAGCCATGGAGATCAAGATCTCTCACCAGTGGAAGGCCAACGTGGATGGCCGTGATCGGGCCGCTCGCCTCTTTGTGAGTGAGGTTGAGAAGGCAGATCCCAGCATCAAATTCCGGATTTACCCGGCTCAGTCACTGGGTATCAAGCCTGTAGCTCAGCTGGACGCTATTCAGAACGGCACCCTCGAAATGGCGATCTTCCCGATGTCTTACGCAGTCGGTAAAGCCAAGGAGTTCTCGGGCGTGATTCTTCCGGGCACGATCCCGAACCTTGATTTCGCCATGGGTCTCAAGAAGACGGGCTATTACACCAAGCTGCAGCAGTTGGCCGAGAAGAATGGATTTCGGATCATCACCTGGTGGTGGACTCCGGGCGGTTTCGCAACCAAGACCGCAACCGTCTCCGGACCAGATTCCGTCAAGGGCATGAAGCTTCGCGCCGCAGACCCCACATTCGAGTCGATGCTCAAGGCGGCGGGCGCGTCCGTGACGGCGATGGCGTCGTCCGAGATTTATTCGGGTCTCCAGTCTGGTGTGTTGACTGGTGCGTTGACCTCCGCTGAGACCTTCGTCTCCATGCGTCTCTATGAGCAGACGAAGTTTGCCACCGTGGGTGGAGACAGCGCGCTTTGGATGCTTCTGCAGCCGCTCGTGATGTCCAAGAAGGCCTGGGACCAGCTCACCCCCAAGCAGAAGAAGATCTTTCAAGAGGCCGCGGACAAGGCAGACGCCATGTTCCTCACCATTCAGCGTGAAGCCACCGACAAGATGGCCGAGGCCTATCGGAA
>CAMAZF010000025.1 GCA_945862985.1 Bordetella parapertussis
ATAAAGGGAATGCTGCCGCGACGATGCTTCTGGGCAGCCTCGGAAGGCGCACGAACGGGGAGATCGCCATACGCTTGCGCAACCTCATCCGCGGTTCCATAGGCGAGGATGGCCTGCTCGGGGGTTTGCCCTGCGGACACGGCACTCCTGAGGTGGATTTCAGCATCCACCAGCGCATCGTGAATGACTGCCGGGTCCCGGCCTGCCAGTGCAGATTGCAAATCGGCGAGATAGCGCTCAATCGGCGCCAACTGGGCTTTGGTCATTTCAAGGCTCCTAGAATGCGGTTGACCCAACGACTGCTCTGAGCCCAGCTCTGCGTCCAGGCTTCGAGGACCTCCTGGCCCTTTGGGGTAATGGAGAAACACTTGCGGGCTGGGCCCTCTGGGCTGGGCTGAAGGGTGCTGCTCAGCAGGCCATCCTCCTCCATGTTTCGAAGCATGGGATAGAGCGTGCCCTGCTTAAAACTCAAGCCCTCGGGTGCCTGGTCAGCCAAGCGCCGGCCTATTTCGTAGCCGTGTAGAGGCTCGATGCTGGCGGCCACCGTTGCCAGCACCACAAGGCCTGCAGTGCCTGTGCTGATGCTCTTGTGAAATCGCTCTTCGAATGAACTGTTCATTCCACTAGTGTAAAAAATACAGTAGTAGATTGTCAACAGTACTAAATCATCTCCACAACCGGTCTAAAGCTGCCCCTCCAGCCCAATCGTGAGCCTCGCCTCACCCGCTCCAGACTGAATGGATCGCTGCTCTAGACCATCGAGTACGGTCCCGGTCTCGGTGCGAGCGCCCCATGAGAGGAGGTCCTGCCCCGACACCCGCAGCCTCATCTTCGGCGTCAACCGTGTGAGCCAAAAGGCATCCAAGCGCCACTGATTTCGGGTACGTGACCAGCTCTGTTCACTGACCTGGACGCGTCCCCCCTGGGTATAAGAGAGGTTCGATCCCCACTGCCCACCAGCGCCCAGGCGCTGCTCAATCCCGAGCTTCGCAGTCAAACCTGGCTGCTGATCGAGTCGGTTGTTGGGGCCAGAAATCCCCTCCACGGAGCTGGTGTAAGCGCTGACACTGGGACGCAGCTCCACTCCCTTCCAGCCTAGCCCTAGGAGCCCAGCCGCCACGCGGGCTTCAAGCTCCACGCCGTAAGTCTGAGCCTTGCCGAGGTTGCGCAATCGGGACACCCAACGAGGCACAGGACTCCAGGAGACGGACTCAAGAAGCGTTTGACGACGCTGGAAGTCCGTGAGCTCTCGGGCAAACAGGCTTGCAGACAGCAGCCCGCGCTGGGGGAGGCTTCTCTCAAATGCAAGATCGAGCCCAACCGCGAGTTCAGGCTTGAGCCCAGGATTGCCCGCGCGATCTGGACTCACAAAACTGTTCTCCCCACTGACCGGATAGCGTTCTGAAATGTTCGGCGCGGCGATGAAGTCCCTCAAATTCGCCGCCTTATAGCCTCGAGTGAGGCCGAGTCGAATCAGATCAGAGCCCTTGGGTACTGGACGAAACACCACATGCATCAGCGGCGTGGTGACCTGCGCCGTGTTGGACGTCACAGCCGACCCCACAGAACCTCCAGAGGTTTCCATGCGTTCCTGACGTATGCCAGTCATCAGTGTCCACTGAGGGGATGGGTTCCATTCGTTCTGAGCGTATATGGCCAGCCGCTCGCTGCGCCCAGTGACGTTCTCCTCTGAGCCCAACAGACTGGGGCGACCGTCCACGATCTCTGAACGGAGTTCCTCTCGCCGCGCAAGTGACCATTCAAATCCAAAGACCTGCTCGTGCTGCTCTCCATCACGACGAAGCTTTGCAGTGAGGCCTGAGCTTCGCTCGAGCATGTCGCCTGAGGACTGGGTGAGTCTCTGCCCACCATCGACCAGCGATCCCAGAGCATCTCCTGAGCTGTCCGATCCCATCTGGGTTTGATTGAGATCGAGTTCTACACGAAGCCCCTCAGACAAGGGGGACTTCCATTGAAATCCGATACGACTCCAATAGAAACTCGACTCGCTCTCTCCCTGACTGGCGCTTAAATCAGACGCCGTCATCAGCTGCGAAGGCACCCCCAACCACGGACCATAGGCGCTGCGCCGGTCTGAATCCCCACGCGAACCGAAAAACACGGGGGAGACAAACCAGCTGCGCCCCCCGCCGAGTTCCTGGCCAATTCGGCCGCGGAGGCTCAGACCGGTTCGGGTGTTGTCGGAGGACCGATCAATCGACTGGCCACCCAGCGCTTGACCGTCAAGGCTGTACTCGGACGCCTCGCTCCGACTGTTCTCCGACCGGATCTGCGAGAACACGCCAGCGCCCAGCATGGCGTCAAGCCCCAGCAGCGAGCCCGTATGGCTAAGCCCTGCCCGTAATTGCCGTCGAGCCTCCGAGCCCGTGAGTGCAGACCTTAAGTCCTGCCTTCCCTGCTGGCGGCCAGCGCGCGTCACAATATTGATGCTTCCAGCAACAGCCTGACCACCGGTCTCCGCAGTAGGCGACTTCGTGATCTCAAGCCGCTCCACCTGGTCTGGAGGAATGCTGTCCATCGAGAAGCCCCGGCCAGCGGGCTGCCCGTCAATCAGAATTTGGGTGTACGCACCGCCGAGCCCTCGCATGCGAGGGTTTCCGCCACCCGAGGGGATGGTCACTCCAGGCTGACGCCTGAGGACATCCTCCAACGAGCTGTCCCCATACTTGTCAATCTCCTCCCGTCCCACGATGGTGCGAGCAGCAGTGGACTGTCGACGCTCCTCGAGGTCGCCCATACGCCGGGCGCGAACTTGCACCTCCTGAATCGGTGCTTCGCCCTCCTCCTCGGAAGCACCTGGACCGGGAACGTCCGCACCGGGTCGACCCTGAGCGAGAGCAGCGCTCGAGCCAAAAGCAAGCCCGATCCCAAGCAGCAGGGTTGCAACGCGAACGCGTCGGTTAGAGAGGAGCAAAGCGCTCATGAGAGGGGCTTTCGTCGTGGCAGAATGGAGCATGTCATTCTATAAGCGCTGCCAAGCCGCCTGGGCAGAATCAAGCTCCCTGTTGTGTGTGGGCCTGGATCCCGAGCCGGGACGCCTGCCCCTTCCCCTTCAAGCCACACCAAAACAAGAGGGCGTGTTGCAATTCTGCAAGGGCATCATTGATGCGACGGCCCCTTTCGCATGCGCATTCAAGCCTCAGATCGCTCACTTCGCAGCCCAGTCTGCGGAGCCCGTATTGCTCGAGCTCTGTCGCTATGTACGAGCCCAATATCCCGGGAAACTCATCATCCTCGACGCAAAGCGAGGAGACATTGGAAGTACGGCGAAGCACTATGTCACTGAAGCCTTTGAGCGTTACGGTGCAGACGCCGTCACACTCAGCCCCTACATGGGCCAAGACAGCATCGCTCCCTTTTTGGCCGATCCGAACAAAGGGGTGTTTCTGCTTTGTCGGACCAGCAATGCCGGAGGGGCAGACCTCCAAGACCTTCCATTGGCCAATGGCCGAAAGGTCTATGAGGAGATTGCGCACCTGGCCTCGGCCGCTTGGAATGGGGCAGAAAACCTTGGGCTGGTGGTCGGTGCGACCGTCCCCTCCGACCTGGCCGCCATTCGAGTCCATGCGCCCTCCTTGCCGCTGCTCATCCCTGGGATTGGCGCGCAAGGAGGAGATCTTGCAGCGACGCTGAAGGCGGGGCTCACGCCTGCGGGTGGTGTGTTTATCAATGCCTCACGCAGCATCATCTACGCCTCCGAGGGAGACGATTGGCTCACCGCCGCGGCCTCAGCCGCTCAGGGCCTGCGTGACGCCATCGAGACCGAGCGCCAGCGATGATCGATGCCCAACCCCAGATCCAGTCGCCCGCCTGGGCGCTGCTGGTGAAAGAAACACGCCGCTTCACCAAGGTCTCTGTTCAGACCATCCTCGCTCCGGTGATCTCCTCATGGCTCTTTCTGGTGGTCTTCGCCTATCTACTCGAGGGACGGCTTGAGCCGATGCCTGGCATCAGCTATGCAAGCTTCTTGGTCCCAGGGCTGGTCATGATGACCCTTCAGCAGAACGCCTTTGCCAACTCCAGCTCGAGCCTGACCCAGAGCAAGATCACGGGGAACCTGGTGTTTCTGTTGCTCTCTCCAACACGGCCGTGGGAGTGGCTGGTGGGCTATGTGGGCGGTGCCACACTGCGAGGCCTGGCCTGCGGACTGGCCATTTGGGTCTCGAGCATCCCGTTGGTCGCCCCCACAGCCCCAGCGCATCCCGGGGTGGTCGCTCTGTTTGCCGTCTTGGCCTGCCTGGTGATGGGAAGCCTCGGGCTCATTGCCGCCCTCTATGCGGAGCGCTGGGATCATGTGGCCGCCTTTCAGAACTTCCTCATCAACCCCCTCACCTTTCTGGCAGGCGTGTTCTATTCAGTCCATAGCCTTCCCTCTGCCTTTCAGGTGATCAGCCATCTCAACCCGTTTTTCTACCTCATCGATGGATTCCGTTTTGGATTCTTCGGAATCGGTGATGTCTCTCCCTGGGTCAGCCTCGGAGTCTCCGGCGCGTTTGCAGCTGCCCTGCTTTTGCTCACCCATCAGCTGATAGCCACCAGCTGGCGCCTGCGCGCGTGAGTCCCTCGCATCTGCTCATCGCCTTGGCGGTGATGTTTGTCTGGGGGACCAACTTCGTCGCCATTCGCATGGCCCTCGACATCATTCCCGCGCCCGTGCTCACCACGCTTCGGTTCTTATTGGCCAGTTTTCCGCTGATTCTCTTTCTGCCACGTCCCAGAGTGCCATGGCCCATCCTTTTAGGCTACGCGCTGAGTTCCTTTAGCTTTCAGTTCACACTCCTTTTTGTGGCCATCGAAGCCGGTATGCCCGCAGGGCTCGCGTCGTTGTTGGTGCAGAGTCAGGTTTTTTTCACCATCCTCTTTGCCGTGCTTCTGTATGCGGAGCGTCCAGGTCCCATGCAGTGGCTGGGTGTGGCTTTGGGTGGGGCGGGAATTGTGGTGGTCGCGCTCCAGTTCCAGAGCCACGCCCCACTGATCGCCCTGCTGCTCACCCTCGCCGCGGCCATTGCCTGGTCCGTTGGAAACCTCTTCGTGAAGCGCATGGGAGCCATTCAGCCGATCGCTCTGGTGTCATGGGGCTCCGGGCTTGCCGCCATCCCTCTTCTTCCATTTTCGATTTGGGTCTCCGGAACCGATGCCTGGCTGGTTGCGGGGTCAGCCCTCTGGAGTGGAGACCTCACCCTCTGGATCTGTCTGGCCTACAACGTCCTGGGCGCAAGCCTCTTGGGCTACGGCGGATGGTCTTGGCTCCTGCGTCATCACCCGGCCTCACAGGTGGCGCCCTTCACCCTCCTGGTTCCTGTGTTCGGCCTCGGAGCCTCAGCAGTTCTGCTCGACGAAGTGATCGAGCCCATCACCTGGATCGGCATCTTGCTGGTCTTCCTGGGTCTGTCCATGACCCAGCTGCGCTTTCAAGCGAGGGCCTGACTCGCCTCATCTACAAACTGCTCGGCACACAGCGCCGCATACAGAGGGCTGCTCCCTCTGAGGGCTTCGTGAGAGCCCAGCGCGATGCACCGACCCTGATCGAGCACAGCGATGAGATGGGCTTTGCGAACGGTGGAGAGACGGTGGGCCACCACCACGGCCGTGCGGCCCGGCAAAAGCGCCTCGAGCGCCGCTTGAACCGCTCGCTCGGAGAGCGTGTCGAGTGCAGAGGTGGCCTCATCCAGGAGCAGTATGGGCGGGTTACGAAGGATGGCTCGCGCAATGGCCAAGCGTTGGCGTTGACCGCCCGAGAGCCGAAGACCGCGCTCACCCAAGAACGTCGAATAGCCCTCGGGGAGAGCCGACAGAAACTCATCGGCGTGGGCTGCACGGGCCGCCTCAAGGACCTTTGGATCGGTCGCCTCGAGATCCCCATAGCGGATATTGGCCCAGGCATCTCCAGAGAACACAACTGGGTCTTGCGGAACAAGGCCCATGAGTGCACGGGCCTGGACGGGACCAAGATCCCACAGGTCTCTGCCATTCATCAGTATTCGTCCGGACTGAGGGCGATAAAAACCCAAAAGCAGCTGAAGCACAGTGGACTTCCCGGCCCCCGAGTGCCCCACCAAGGCCAAGGTCTGGCCAGCAGGCACCTTCAGGTTTAGGCCGTTGAGCACCCAATGATCTGGCCGAGAGGGATAGGCAAACCGCACCTCCTCGAAACACACCTCAATGGGCAGAACGATCGAAGACACTGCATCTGGTCCTGTTCGAGCCCGAACGACCTCCTCCGCGTCCTCAGGCTCCGGGTTACGCATGAGCTCAACGAGCCGCTCAGTTGCTCCTGAGGCCCGTTGCACTTCCCCCCAGACCTCCGCCAAAGCCGCAATGGCCCCTGCAGTCAGCGTGGCGTAAAGAATGAACTGAGCCAACTCGCCAGCCGTCATGTGCCCCTCTGCCTTGGCCTGAGCGCTGAGCCAAAGCACGAAAACAATCACCCCAAAGGCCAGCACAATCGCCACCGCGGTCATGAGAGATCTGGACCGAATGCGTTTCCGAGCCGTTGAGAACGCTCGCTCCACCTCATGCCCATATCGATCGCGCTCATAGGCTTCACGACCAAAGGCTTGGACAGTCTGCATGGCGTTCAGAACCTCGCCCGCCAGGGCGCTGGTGTCCGCAACCCGATCCTGACTGTCTTTCGACATGCGCCGCACCTTTCTCCCCATGCCCAGCACCGGGAGGATCACAATCACCAAAAGCCCCACCATGAGTGCGGCCAGCTTGGGTGCAGTCACCAGCATCATGATCACGCCTCCAGTGAGCATGACCAGGCTCCGAAGTGCCATAGAGATGCTGGTGCCTACGAGGCTCTGGACCAAGGTGGTGTCAGCGGTCAGCCGAGAGAGGACTTCGCCGGTCTGGAGCGTCTCAAAGAACACCGGAGGACGCCCCAGCACCACGCCGTAAACCCGTTTACGCAGATCAGCAACCACGCGCTCGCCCAGCCAGGACATCAAGTAAAACCGAAGGGAAGTGAAGGCAGCCACAAGCACAGCAATACCCATCAGAGTGACGAAAGGTGCGTGCAAGGACTCAGCGGAAAGCCCCCTGTCAATGAGGTCTCTGAAGGCGAGCGGAACGGCCAGGGTGGAGGCGGCGGCCAGGACGAGAAAGAGCAAGGCCAGCGCCCACTGCCAGCCGTAGGGGCGCGCGAGGGACCAGAGTGGCCGGAGCCGGCTGAGTCCGGCGTGGGGTTTAGTAGTAGTTGGGTGCATGTTCTCGCCATAATAGGCGCATGACACAACTCATTTTCGGCCTCATCATTTTTCTGGGTGTTCACGCGCTCCAGGCATTTGCGCCCGTTCAACGTGAACGATTGATCAATACCTATGGCCCATTGCCCTATAAGGCCGCCTACAGCCTGGTCTCACTCTTCGGGCTCATCGTTTTCGTCGGAGGCTACGCGATCGCGCGTCAAGACCCAATCTGGCTCTGGACCCCTCCCACCTTTCTGAGCCATGCCGCCTCCCTCTTCACGCTGCTGGCCTTCATCCTGCTGGTGGCCGCATACGTTCCCAAAAACGCTCTGAAGCAGAAGCTCAAGCACCCCATGGTGCTGGGCGTCAAGCTCTGGGCCTTTGCGCACCTACTGGCCAATGGCGGCCTGCACGACCTGATTCTTTTCGGCGCCTTCTTGGTCTGGAGCATCTTGGTGTTCCGGTCTGCTCGCAGACGGCCCGCCGTTGAGGCGGGCGCGACCGCCCCCCTGATGACTATGCTTACGATCGTGATTGGGATTGGGGCTTGGGCTTGGTTTGCCTTTGCGGGCCACGCGTGGCTGATTGGGGTTGCTCCTTTTGCCATGCCCGCACCGGAGGCGGTCTCTGCGCCCGCAATTGCGCAGTAGAGACGAGGCTTGTGCGAGGAGGGAGTGGTGGTGATGGGCGGAATCGAACCGCCGACCTTGGGGTTATGAATCCCACGCTCTAACCGACTGAGCTACATCACCGGGCAAAACTGAGCCCGTGATTGTAGCGCAACTCCACGGGATGCAGTCCAAAGGCCAGTCCGGCGTTCAAGCCGTGGGTACCTGCGCTTTCGCGGTGGCCGCCACCGACTGCCACATCACCCAGCGGCCCTTGCCGCCATGCTTGGCCTGATACATCGCCTGATCTGCGCGATCGAGCAGAGTACCCAAATCGGTCGCGTCCTGAGGATAGAGTGCAACCCCAGCACTGAGGCCAAGCCGCACGTTCAGGGTCCCAACCGTCAAGGGTGTCGTCATGGTGTGCATGAGGCGGCTGAGCACGGGCTCCATCTCCCAGATGTTCTCCAGCCCGTGAACCACCAAGACGAACTCATCGCCTCCAAGCCGCGCGAGGTAGTCGCCTTGGCGCGCGATCGCCCGAATTCGGCCAGCAACAGACTGCAAGACCTTGTCACCAATCTCATGGCCGTGTGTGTCGTTGATGGGCTTAAACCCATCGAGGTCAATAAAGCACACAGCAAGACTCGCACTGCTCGATGCATCGGCTCTGGCCATGCTGGCTGCGAGCAGTTGAGTCAGACCTGCTCGGTTCGGCAGCCCAGTGAGAGGGTCCTGATTGGCGCGCTCACTTAAAGCGGAGTTCTCTCGATGAAGGTGCACCTCATTGGTGTCAATGACCCGATAGGCCCGACTCAAGACATAGCCGAAGGCGCCCAACAACACCACGCTAAAGGCAATGGCAATCAGCAAGGCCTGAAGCCCGAGCGACCCGAACGCGGCCTGCGTCTCGTCCATCAACTCGAGTCGTAACCAGCCCACCGTGCGTCCGAGTGTCACGGGCTGCCAGGAAACTAAATGGCCCTCAGCATGCCACTCCGTCCTTGCGATTGAGCCAGTAGGGACCTGAATCTGAGTGCGGGAGTAATTTGGAGTCGGAATGCCTTGAGCCGAGCGCTCCACAGCGGACAGTACTCGCCCCTCGAGGTCGAGTGCTGTGACAGAGAGCAGGCCAGAGCTGCTGAGCGCTTGAATCAAGCGAGATTCCAGGGTGCCAAAATCTCTGACCACGACAGAGTCGGCGACAGCGAGCGAGAGCCCCTCCCCGAGACCCTTGGCTGTCACCGTGAGGCGCTCCTCGAAGAGTTTGGACGACGAGAAATAGACAAATGCGGACCCGGCTACGAGCATACAGACGGTGAGCCCCACCAGCAGGAGAGACATCCGCCGAAACGTGCGAGACGAAACCCGGGTCATGCCACTCATGGCTGAGCCCGAACCACAAATGTCTCTAGCTTGAGATCGGAGAGCGGCTGGTAATCCGCCTGCTGCGACACGACTCTGGGGCGGGGGATTTGGATCGCGTTCAACAATGCGCTGCCTTCTTCTGAGCCCTTCAATGAGAGAAAGGCTGACTGTACCGAGTGTGCTGCACCACCTTCCACTCGAGGATGAACAGACAACGGGTGAGGACTGAACCCTGGAGACTCGTAGAGTACGCGCAACTGCTGTTTCAGCGCCTCAGGTTCTCGCTCAAGCGTGTTGTTCACACCACCACCCGAGGCGTGCCCTCCCTGCACCACCGAGCGATAGACGTTGTTGTGGGTCTTGACATAGTCGGCTTGGATAGAGACCCCCTCTTTGGCCAACAGCGCACGCATGAGCAAGGAGGCGGCAAAGGCATTGGGAGCGGGAAATGCAACAGCCTGACCGTGGAGGTCCTTCACACTTTTGATCTTTGAGTCCTGGCGTACCACCAGGATGCCCGTGAGCATGGTGGTATCCGCCACGAGCGGCTTATAGCCCTGCCGTGCATGCGCCATCACCTGATGGTAAGGATTCAAAAAAACGAAATCAGGGGTGCCCCTCAAAAAGAGAGACTCAAAATCCGGAATGGATTTGGTGAGCAACAGGTCATAACAGTGCCCCACCTGGCGGCCCACTCGATCCAAAACAGGGGCCCATGCACGGTGGAGATCCGCTGCAGGAAGTTGCGGGACCACCGCCACACTGAATCTCGGCGCCTTGCTGGACCGATCTCCGAGGCAGCCTTGAGCCTGGAGCGGAGCCTGAGCGAATGCCGCAGCAGAGGTGATCAACACGACCAGGGCAAGCAGCCATCTTCCCATCATGATTCCAATCCCTGCCAAGACAGACCGCTTGCTGCACCGAAATGATGAAAGCCCCTCAGCCCCAAAGCTCGGGACTCATGCAGGGCCCGCTCAGAGAGCCCCAGCAATCGTTCAGGGGTTTTGGCATGCACAGGAGAGAGTGCAACTCCCGCCCAAAATTCCATGGACTGTTCACGGAAATGGGAGGCGAGTCGCTCCTCCACCCGCAGCACGCTGTCGGGCGCGAGTAAGCCTTCAAGGATGACCACGACACGCTCGGGATTGAGCCGAACCACTCGATCCACTCGTCTGAGACTGGCGCGAAGCAATGCGGTGACTTCGAGGCGCTCCTGCTCGGTGAGGTCCGAGGCCCACTCCATCTGAAAGATCGCCACGGCAGAGCCGAGTTGCACAGACCGCTCCAGTGCCCACTCGAGGCTGCGGACCAAGCCTCTGCGTAATCCAGTCTCCGCATCCTCGTGAAGATCAGACTGCCGGGCCTGTGCCAAGTCCGCGCTCAGCGTAGAAATCTGGAGGATGGTCTCTAGCTGTCGTTCAGCAGTCTGGATCACGCTCAGCGCGATCTGCCTCACCTCAACGCCATGGCGTTGGACGCCCTGCAGCCGAAGCTCTCTGCGCCACGGCCCTTCGCGGAGGGAGTGGACAACTTCGCCAGACGTTAATGCCGAGCCCCCTCGATAGGGTCCCGAGACCTCCAAAGATTCCGCCTGATAGAGCTGAGTCAACACCTCGCCTAGGCGGTCAATCACCTCCGAGGGTTGACAAGCCAGCATCAAGTCTTGGGTCGCTCGGGCCAAGAACGAGATGGCCTCATCGGCGAAGAAAGGGCGGGTCGTCATCCCAAAACCATACCTGTAATTGAATTTCAATTCCAGCGTTTGGGTTAGACTTGTGAGCTATGGGTCAGCCAGCCGTTCAGTTTGCCGAAGTCAGTTTCCGAAGCCAAGAGGTGCTCTTCAACAAGGGCGACCAGGCGGACAAGCTGTACCTGATCAAATCGGGGACCATTGAAATCTTTGATCCTGACAGCCGTCAGGTGATTGCCCAGCTCAAAGAAGGTGATGCATTCGGAGAGCAGGCTATCCTGCTTGGTGGCGTTCGAGGGGCTGCAGCCTGGGCCATTGAAGACGCCGTTTGTATTGAGGTCACCACCGAAAAACTCAAGGCCGTCCTCCAGACGGAGCCTGGCATCATCCGGCCGGTCATCGAGGGACTTCTGCTCGAGCTGGCCATGAAAAACGAGATCGATGCCAAGCGTCGCCAGGGTCAGCCTCTTGGATTTGCACTCTCAGAAGAGGTGCAGACCATGGCCAAATACGACCCCAAACGCATTCTTTCCATGTTGAACACCCCCGAATGGGCGCACCTCAAGGCCATGGAAAATCTCTTCCTCAGGCTTCGGTCGTCCGATCGGCTCAACATGACTGCCTTCACTCCTGGCAAGACCATCATCGACACGTCGGAGGTGCCCGCAGCGGGCTACCTGGTGGTCACGGGAGTCGCAGTTGGAAACGATGCCAATGGACAGCCGGTGAACTACGGGCCTGGGTCCGTGCTGGGATTGTCCTCTGGCATTGCAGAACAAGCACCCGCCCAGAAAGTGGTCTCCACGCGGGTGGTGAACGCCCTCATGTTCCCCATCGTGCGGAGCATTCAGGAGGTTCGAGCCGCCAATCCTGGCTTAAAGGGCATTTCTCGATGCACAGTGGTTCGTGTATTGGGACTCAAGGCCCCGCCAGCCACTCTCACCTAGGTGTGCTCATGAAGGTTACGTTCTGGGGCACCCGCGCGTCTTATCCGTTTTTTACCCCTGCGCACACCCGCCTCGGTGGTGACACCAGCTGTGTGGGTCTTGAGGTTCCAAGTAGTCGACTCTTCATTGATGCCGGCACAGGTCTCATGCACGCCGAGCCCACCACGGGACACGACGTCATCCTGCTCTCCCACTTCCACCTGGATCACGTGTTGGGCCTGCCTTACTTCCTGGGAAAGAAGCGCCAGGGCGCACTGACTCTGGCCAGCGCGAACTGTAGCTCCGAAGCAGACCTGGTCGCACGCATCAATTCCGTCTACGGGGGGGTGGGGTTTCCCGTTTCTCTCTCGCTCATTTCGCCGAACATGCAGTTTCTCCCCTTGGGCACGGAGGCCTGCCAAATCGGCCCGTGGACCATCTCCTCCTGCGAGCTGAATCACCCAGGCAGAGCCTTCGGCTATCGAGTGGGTGTCGAAGGGTCTGATGCGCAAGTGGTCTACCTCAGCGACCACGAACATGGCACGGACGCCGATGCCCGAATGGTGCGGTTCTCGGAAGGTGCCAGCCTCGTGGTCTGGGATTCCAGCTACGACGACGAGCACTTCACTCCCTTCAAAGGCTGGGGCCACTCGACTTGGCAGGAGGGCATCCGGTTTTTTAAGGCTTGTGGCGCTCAGCAGCTCGCTTTGTCCCATCACGACCCAGCCCGCACCGACGAGGTTGCTGCAGCCATTGAGGCCCAGCTCAGCCCAGGGGTCATCCTCGCGCACGATCGCCTCTCACTCAGCCTTGTCTGAGCAAGGCCTATTTTCGCCATGTCCAGCTCGAGCCTCTCGGATGTCCTTTTTGGGATCAATACTCAGAAGTTAGACCGCATTGGCGCGTTGGTGCGCATTCAATCCGATTCCGCACAGCTTCAGCACTATGAAGAAGCCGAACTCACCAGTGAGGAACGCCTCTACACCAAAATCTGGTCCTCGAACCTGCTCAAGACTGGGTTCTACACTCGCGGTGAGGTCATCCTGACCAAAGGAGCACCCATTCGCGAGGCGCATGTGATTATTCAAGGCCAGGTCATCGTCGACCAAGAGGATTCGCAAGTCTTGATGGGGCCAGGGTGTGTCTTGGGGCTTGCAGAGGGCCTTGCTGGGCTCCCCTCACGCTGGACCGTCCATGCAGATAGCCTCTTGAACACCCGGCTCATCCCCATCGAGCGCGCGAGAGATGAACTCTATGCGGCTCAGGATGCACTCCGCAGCATTTGCCGGGTCACCATCTCCAGAATTGTGGGTTCGGACGCGCCATGAATACCATCGATGACGGACTCCCTAGCCGTGAGTATCCGGCGGGATATGTCCTCTTTAAAAGAGGTGATCCCGCAGATAAAGCTTACCTTCTGCTCTCGGGAGAGGTGGAAATCTTTCTCCCACCGAGCAAAGAACCCATGGCCAGATTAGGACCCGGAGAGCTGCTTGGAGAGCAGGCCATACTCTCGGGTGGTCTGCGCAGCGCCACCGCGATTGCGGCCAAGGCCATCAGCTGCACAGAGATCACCACTGACTCACTGAGAGGGCTACTCAGTCAGCAGACCACACTGATCCGTCCCGTCATTGAGTCGCTGATGCTACAACTCGCCCTGGAGAACACCCTGCGTAGTCAGCGCCCAAGCGTCCGCTGAACGAAAGTCCTCCGGGCGTAAGGGCCTTCTGAGCCGAAAGGCCTGATGATTGGTTTCAGGAAAGCTCATGATGGCGTCGAAGAAGTGTCGCGTGCGCGCGGGAACCGACGGAAGTGACAGCCAAGCGAGGGCGGGCAGGTTCTTGAGCCAAACCACTGCATCAAACTGAAGCGCCAAGGGTCCAGATTCATCGCAAGGGCTATAGACCACGATGGGAGCGGCGCTGAGGTCCACTTGACCGTCAGGCTCGCTCTCCGCAGGGGTGATCTCAAAAAAAGTGGCCACCGAGACCAGAGGAAGGACCCTCTCACGCCACTCTACAAACCCCCGTTCGCTCTGGCCAAGCCGATCGAGGGTGGTCACTTCATGCACGCCTTCAGCAGCGAGCATCAGGTAGAGCGGTCCCGTGGAAACTTGTAAGTAGACCGCCACCCCTGTGCTCCCTAGGCCGCGAGGGAGAGTGACCCGGAGGGCTTGAAGTTTTCAGCCAGGCGATAGAGGGCCGCACCATCGAGAATGAGCACGACGCGACCATCTCCAAGAATGGACGCTCCGCCCACTCCAGGCAAAGCGGCCAGGCGTGGGTGAATGTCCTTCGTAAAGAGCTCTTGACGACCGACAAACTCGTCCACGCTGACCCCCAAGGTGCGTTGACCATCCGAGAGGACCACGATGCACTTTGGCGTAAGCGACCGATCAGGTCGAAAGCCCAACAACTCGTCAAGCCGGACGATGGGCAGAAAGCTCCCTCGGAGCAGGAGGGCCTGACGACCCTTCACAGACTGGATCTCCGAGCCATCGATCTCAACCACCTCGGCCACGTAGCGTCCTGGGATGGCGAGCGTCTGGCGGGACGCATTCACCAGGAGGACCTCCTGTACGGCCGCTGAGAGCGGCATCTGCATGGTGAAGCTGGTGCCTTGGCCAAGCTCAGAGTCGAGCTGGATGCTTCCGCCCAGACGCATCACATTGGTCCGAACCACATCCATGCCAACACCGCGCCCAGATGTCTCAGTGACCACCTCTGCCGTGCTAAATCCAGCCCGGAAAATAAACTTCAGCACCTCGTCCTTGCTCAGCAGGTGGCTATCGTCCTCCTTCACCAATCCGCGCTCAACGGCCTTGCGGCGCACACGCTCTGCATCGATGCCCTTTCCGTCATCGGTCACCTTGATCAGGATGCGGCTACCTTGTTGTTCTGCACTGATGCGAATCACGGCTTCTTCCGGCTTTCCAGCACGACGACGTTCTTCAGGCAACTCCACCCCATGGTCAGCACTGTTGCGCACCATGTGGAGCAGAGGGTCTGCTAAGGACTCCACCATGGCCTTGTCGATCTTGACCTCTTGACCAATCAGCTCCAAACGAATCTGCTTGCCCTGTGCCTGGGCGAGGTCTCTGACCATTCGCGGAAACCGCTTGAAGACCAGTTCTACCGGCACCACACGAAGACCCATCACGCTGTCCTGCAAACGAGAGAGCGCGCCCTGAATGAGTGCATCGGTCTCCTGAAGCCTGCGCCCTTGCTCATCGACCAGGTCTAAGAGCCGCTGCATGTCCGCGGAGCCAGCCAGTTCTGGCGGCAGCCGATCAGAGACACGACGAAGCGCCAAGGCCATCTCACGAATGCGCTGGTCAGCGATGACGTGAGCCAGCTGCCCGCGCACGAGCACCATCTCTCCGATCTGGTTCATGAAGTGATCCAGCATCTCACCTGGCACGCGAATCACATTCGACGTTGCAGCGGCTGGACGGGCTGCTGCAGGCTTACCTGGCGCAGCGCCCGCCTCGGCAGTCGCGGCCTCTTGGCCTACTGAGGCGCCCGATGCAGCGGTGGTCGCAGCCTTGATTGGGGTGACGGGCGCGACAGGGCTGGTCTGCCCGAGCGGAGGACCGAGCCTGACCAGCCCACGCCCCTGGTCGATATCTTGAAGCTCGCGCTCCACCTCGGACCGAGTGGCCGTAGAAATGAAGAGCATTTCGTACCAGCTTGCCTCGTCCACAAAAACAGAACGGTTGGTGATCACCGCACCCCGACGAGAGACCCATCCGAGAAAGGAGGAGGCAAGCTCCTCAGAGGACTCTAAGTGGGCGGTGATCAGGTAGGCCTCATGACCCGACTGAATGGCCTCCATCAGCTCGCGCGTATTCTCTGGAGAGAGCAAGGCAGAGAGTTCTGGTGGAATGTTGAGATGGGCCACAAAAGCCTTGACCGCATCAACAGGCGTGGTTCCTGTGCTGTCGTTGCTCCAGAGGTAGTCCTTCATACGGCCCACGAGCTTGGCGCTCTGTGCCGCAAGCTCAGGCTGACTCAGCGGATTCTTCAGCTTCGAACTGCCAAGCTCCTTGATCATGCGGATCGCATCTCGTGTGAGGTCGATCACATCGCTGTAAATCGCCAGCTGACGGCGTGCAGCACGGGCGTAGGCATCGACGAACATGAGCGGTAGGTCGCAATGCATCTCGGGATAGATAGACGAGAGGTATGAGTGCACGCGAGAAAAGGCCTGGGAAATGAGATCTGCAAGATCGTCATCGGCCATGTCCACGCTGGACTCGAGCCCGTCGAGCTGCTCATTCACCTGGCCAAGCAAGACTTGAAGGTTGTCCTTCAGCGTTCTGGACAGAACATTTGCGAGGCTCTCACCCCCGAGGTCACTGCCCGTTGTCTCGCCCAGAAACTGCAGATCACCAAGAAGGGCGACGATGGCGTCCACGACTCGCTCGCCGGTCTCTTGTGTGTAGCCCTCGTCTTTTGGAAGCGTCTTGAGGATGTCGTGAATCCGAGTCTCAATTCCAATGTACCCAAGTTTGGTGGCCGCGCGCTGCATCCAAGACAGTGGTCTTCGAATGTCATTCGCCACAGCCATGACCTTCGATGGGTCTTCTTTCGCGGCGATCGATTTGGCGAGTTGTTCGAGAATGGGAAGACCGTTTTTGACCAGGCGCAGAAAGATCTCTTGATCGTCGCTGGTCTCTCCTTCGGTGGGGGCGCGAAGCTCGGGCTTGGGCTTGGAAACCGCAGGCGCGGGGGCTGCAGACCCATCGACTGCTGGTGAATCGGCCGCACTCGAGACGGCTGGCGCTGAGACGGGAGCAGCAACTGCGGTGGGGGCGGCAGGCTCATCGGCGGCGGCGCCACTGGCCCGCTTGAATGCAGCGACCAACTCCTTGACCAAAGCCTCCGGCTTCTCGCCGTCGGAGCGCTGTGAAACCGCCAAATCACGCAGGGTCTTGATCGCGTCCAATGCTCGCAGCAGGAGATCCACCATCGGCTTGTCGAGCGAGGTCGCACCGTCCCTGACGAGTCCCAGGAGGTCCTCAGAGCGGTGGGTCACCGACTCGAGCGCGGCAAGCTCCATGACACGGCTGAGGCCCTTGAGCGAGTGAAAGGCGCGAAAGAGCCCAGAAATCTCATCATGGGTCAGGGATTCACTGTCCGCACGAACCAGCGCGGACTCGATCCCCTCGATGTGCTCTTCAGTCTCGACCGCGTACTGGGCCCAGATGGTTTCGATGAAGTCATCGGACATACGACCTCCTTAGGCCAGACCAAGCACCCGACGCGCCGCTGAGACGATCTCGTGGCCCTTCTTGGCATTCAAATCAAGGCTCATGGCACCAGAGGGCTTCGCAATCACCTCAGCCGCGCCCAGCTTTCTGGCCTCCAGCGCCTGAGGAGAACCCGTCTGAGCCACAGACGAGACAATGATGACAGGCACGCGACTCAGCAAGCGCAGGCGCTTGAGGCACTCGATGCCGTCCATGTGTGGCATCTCGATGTCGAGCAGCACCAAGTCGGGGTTCAACTCCTTGATGTTCTGAAGGGCCTCGAGACCGTTGGTGGCCTCGCCTACGACATTCAGGTCGGGATCGGCCGAAACGATGCCGCGGAGCAAGGCTCGCATCACAAAAGAGTCGTCAACGATCAGAATGTTTTTCTTGGACATAACTAGCCTCGCAGAGATGTGGGCTGGGGGTTGAAGGATGCCAGCGGCTTGCCGGCAAGACGACCAATCCGGGTGCCCAATTCATCGGGCTTCAGGATTGCGCTGGCCAGGCCAGCATGAATGACCGATGAGGGCATCCCATCGACAATGCAACTCTCGGGTGACTGCACAATGACAGCGCTGTTCTTTCGGTTGACCAGCTCTTGGGCGCCCTTCATGCCATCACTGCCCATTCCAGTCATGACCACGGCAAGCACCGGGCCCGACACGCTGGCGGCTGAACGAAAGAGTACATCTGCATTGGGATGGATGGGCGCATCGGGGTGAGTCCGCTCATAGAGCATGATCTGCCCGGGAAACGGTTCGCGAACAAAGACGTCGGTTCCCCCGCGCGCAATCACGATCAGGCCAGGCCGTAGCTCCATGCCATCGGTGCTCTCGACCACATCGTGGCCGGTTTCCATTTTGAGGTGTCTCGCGAACCCATTGGTGAACATGGGGGGCATGTGTTGCGCGACCACCAGGGGGCACTGCAAGGGGGGCATGGCCTTCAGCGTGAGTGGCAACGTCGCTGGGCCACCGGTGGAGATGCCCAGCACCACCAGCGAGGGAGCAAGCGCGCTCTCAGTCTTGCGCAAACTCACCGGCGCCAAAGGCTCCGTGGCAAAACCACTGGCAGAGGTCCCCAGTCCAGCGCGAGCACCCATGCCCACCCGAGTCTTCTTCTTGCCCCAGTAGCGAAGCTTCTCCACCAGGTCTTCGCCAATCTTCACAATGTCGAGTTGCACGAATGAGGACTTCTTGGCAATGAAGTCCACAGCCCCCAGCTCGAGGGCCTTGATGGTCGTCACAGAATTTCGCTCGGTCAGGCTGCTGAGCATGATGATGGGCGTCGGCACGCGAGCCATGATCTGCTTGGTGGCTTCGAGTCCATCCATCACCGGCATTTCTACGTCCATGGTGATGACGTCTGGCTTGAGGTTCTCCGCCATCTCCACGGCCATTTGCCCGGTGCGAGCCTCGCCGACCACCTGAATATCATCGAAGGGCTCCACCATCTTGCGAATGGCAATTCGCATGAAGGCTGAATCATCCGAGATGAGGAGCCGAATCAAGCAAGCACCTCATTTCGGACATACCAAGGACCACCGGTCCCATTCTTCTGGGTAAAGAATTCAGGAACCAGCATCTGGACCGAGGCGCCCATCACCAACACCCCGCCAGGTGAGAGCGATTTCGCCAACATTCTCTGAACGGCCTGCTTGACAGGGTCTTCGAAATAAATGAGCACATTCCGACAGAAAACCAAGTCCATGCCCTGAACGGGAGGGCGGCTGTTGACGAGGTTGAACCGCTCGAATCGAACCCACTCTCGAACGAAATCTCGGACCCGAAGGTAGCGAACGCCAGAGATGGCATTCTCGGGAGGCATTTTGACCTCCTCGAACATCGTTTTCCATTGCTCGGGAAGGTTGCGAAAGGACCCCATCCCGAGGTCGCCATAAACCCCCTCACGTGCGGTTCGAAGCGCCTGGTTCGAGACGTCGGTCCCAAGTACCCAGATCATCCAGCCAGGCGAGGGAACAATACCGCGCTCTGCGCTGGCCTTCGCCTTACCCGCGCGCTGCAGCCCTTGTAAGCACATGAAGGAGAGGTCATAGACCTCTTCACCCGAACTACTGGCGGCTGACCACACGCGGAGCTGTTGATGCCCCTGTCTCCGCTCGATGATGTCAGGGATGATGTCACGCGACACCATGTTCATCAGCTCTGGGTCACGACAGAAATAGGTCTCGTGGACGGTCAAGCTCTCCACCAACGACTGCCAATCGGGGTGCTCTGCACTGCAGGCATTCAATGACTGAACCCATTCACGAAGGACGGCGATGGGCATCTCCGAGAGAATCCTCGCGAGCTTTCGCTCCACCAGGGTTCCAGGCTTGATTCCGTAACGGCTCTCCACTCCCAGCATGAGCTGGTGAATCAGGCCCAGCTGCTCGTCTCCACTGGGTGGACCCGGTCGAGCTGCTGGCTTGATCGGCTCATGAATGAGCTTGCGCGTGTCATTCGCCGTGCTGACCGCGTCCTTCATCTGGTTGATGAGGTTGTCGAAAGATTCAGGCAATGCGTTCCCCTAAGCTGCCCGAGCCAATGGTTCGAGTGACAGAAGTGAGACCAGCTCTCCATTGAGGCGGCCAATCTCGTTCACAAAATCCGTATCGTTGTTTCGCACCGGCGTGATGTCACGCTCTTGAATTTCAATGACCCGGTCAACCTTGTCCACGACGAGGGCCCAGGGAGAACCATCGACACGAACAACCACATACGCAGCCGTCTCAGACTGGGGGTACCCCAAAGCCTTCCGAAGATCGAGTACAGGCGCCACCTCCCCCTTGATCTGCACGACCCCCGAGAACATGTCGTCGCCTTCAGGCAAGTCCACTGGGTTCACATACTCCTCGACTCGATCCACACTGCCCAGTGCAAGTGCACACCGTTCATCACCCAGTTTGAAGGCCAAAAGCCTTCTCGTGGACTGGGCCTGAATGTCCGCCATGATGCTGCTGTCCTTTCCATGCTGATGCAGATACCGCTGATACACCTCCATGCGCTCTGCAGGCAGAAGGCTCTTAATGGACACGAGGCCTGTCATCTTGCCGGCTCGCAGACCTGCTCCGGGCAGATATCCCTCCAGCTGCGCATCATCACCAGTTGCGGCCTGAATGTCGTCTCTCAGATAACGCTCAATGCCCACGACCTGAGCCACTGAAATTCCAAGAGACGCATCTCCAGTACTCAGCACCAGCACAAAACGGCATGGCTCAGACTGATCGCGATGAAGGAGTCGAGCCAGCGAAAGGACCAGCAGGGCCTTACCCCGCATGAGCATGAGGCCCTCCACCTCGGGGTCTACGTTCGGTAGGCGGGTGAACGCGCTCACTTCCACAATCTC
>CAMAZF010000026.1 GCA_945862985.1 Bordetella parapertussis
CCTCCTTGAAATGTCGATCTTTCAAACGTCCCGCGCCGGACAAGAAATCATCGATCGAATCGAAAGGCTTCTTGGGCTACCCATGGAGTCTGCAAGAGCCTTAGCCCCGCTCTACCTATTTGCACTCAACCTGGGCTTTGAGGGGCGGCTGCGTCCGCTTTCAAGAGCGAAGACTGCCGAGAGCGGGTCTCGCTCTGTGCAAGATCTCAAAGCGGCGCTCTTTCGGCTCACTCATCACCGGGACCCAGAGCCCCTACACGCCCTTCAGCGCGCCGCCGCACAGTCTCACCGTGTGCTCTCGGAACAAGCCTATCGGCATACCCTACAAAATATGGTCCCCGTGCGGAACTGGCGTCTTTCTCGAGCCGGAGCCTGGATGATTGCCTGGGCTGTGGGTTTGCTGGTGGTTTCTCAAATGGGCTGGATGGTCCTATCCGATCCGCTTCGCACGGCAGTCAAGGGCGAACACGCCACCGCTACGGACGAGAGGAGTCAAGCGCGTGGGCACTAGCCTTTATTTCCTCGTTCCCACGCTGCTTCTGGTCATCGCGATTCTTGGAGTCGCGCTGCGCTTTGGAATTCGCCGGGCCGGACAGCCCGATCGCGCCCGTTCCATGCTCTCCATCCGCGAAATTCGGCGCCAAACCCAAACCCTCCTGAGCCGCGTCTCGCAGATCATCGGATCTGACAGAGATCCTTATCAGGTTCCTTGGGCCGTCGTGCTGAGCGAATCTGGACCCGATCCTCTGGGCGCATCGGAATCCGCCCTCGCATACCAGACCAAGTCGAAGGAATCCCCGGTTGGACAGAGCCATGAAGGCATGCAGTGGGCCATCTTTCAGACGGGTGTGCTGGTCTCGTTTGACCGTTCCGCGCTGGGTGATCAGCCCACTCGTCAGGACGATGCCCGGTGGGACGCATTTCTGGAGGAGTTGGGTAAGCACCGCTCCAGGCGACCCTTGGATTCGATTGTCGTCAGCATTCCGATCAAGGCGCTGGTCGGTGAAGGCCAGGAACACCTCTCGCAGATTGAGACCCTCGCGACGCGGATCGGAGAGCGTATCTGGCTTGCACAGAATCGGTATGCGCTTCGGCTCGCGGTATACGTGGTGATTTCTGGGCTGGACGAACTTCCGGGCGGGGACATACTTCACCAACTTCCCAAGCCGCTCAAGGACAGCATCTTGGGTTGGTCTTCTCCCTATGACCTCACCCAACGGTTCGACACCACCTGGGTGACGCAAGCCACGCTCCAGGCAAGTCAGAATCTTCAGGCACTCGCCACTGAGCTCTGTGCCGCATTCCCCGATCCTTCCACGGCCAGCATCACGCTTCTGCCTCAGCGCATGTCCGAAGCAGACGCTGCCACTGAGGTGTTCTGTGAAAGATTGATGCTGGCTGGTGGGGTCCACGAGCCCTTCTTTTTCAGGGGCTTGTACTGGATCGGTTCAGGATCGTCCCCCCTATTTAGCCGGGATCTTCTTGAAGCCAAGATCTTTGGAGAGTTTGGTCTGACGCGCAGCGCCAGCGCGCTCAAACTGGCCCGCCCCATCCAGAGCCGAATGGCGAGGGGACTCATCTGGGCGGCGCTTGGCATCTGGACCGTCGGTGTTGGGTTTACGCTGCTTCAGATGAATCGAATCCTCCCTGTCCTGGCAAGTGGCGTGGAGGGCCTCAACCGAGACGCCTTGCTTCGCCAAACGGCAGCACAGACCGCAACCCTTGATTTTGCCTGGCGCGAACGAACCGCCCTGTCCCTCATCAACGGAATCGAGGAGCTCAATTCTGGGAGAACCACGGCGCTCAGGGACGGAACGGTTCTCTCGTTCATTCCTGGCTCATGGCCTCTCTTTGACAACCTGCTTGAGCGCACGCAGCAGCGCATTCAACGCGAGTTTTCAGAAGTCGCTGCCGATACCATTCGACGAGCGATCTATCGCAACACCGCCTCCATCACTGGTGTTCAGACAGACCCTCTTTCAGGTGAGCTCTTGTTTGTCTCAGGCGAGTGCAAGCCTATTCCTGCCGAGAAGCTCACAACATCGACAGGCAGCCCTTCCATCGACCGACAGCCCGCCTTCCTGCACCTCAAACAGATCCTTGGTCAACTGCAGACGCTCGACAAAGTCGTCGGCGCCTATGCTCGACTCAAGACCACTGCGCGCGCGTCTGAGCAGGACTTTCGCAGGGTTGCGGAGTTCGCCTTCGGCCGAGGGTTTGACTCCGACCTTCGCTCGAGCACTCGGCTCTTTCAGACCAGCCTGATGAGCGGCCCCTTTGACCTCCAGACCACCACGCTGGCGGCAGTCTCCAAGTGTGCGGTCCAACAGGTCCACCACCATCTCTTGACACAGCTCGTCACTCAGAACCCCGTTTTAAACTCCGAGCGCGAGATTCAACAGGCACAAAGACACCTCGAAACCCTTGTCGATGAGGGGATGGACAGCTCCGAAATTCTTGCCGGATTCCGTGCCTTGATCGCCCAGTTGCACGCGCAAAAGGCACTCCTCGCAGAGGGCGGATCCAGCTGGATGGCCGGTCCTCAGCCCAGCCTGGAGTCAGCCCTCGCCCCACAGGTCGACCTCATTCGTCAGACTAAGCTCATGGGGCCAGCGCTTGCCGACCGACTTCGCGAGGAGCAGAAGGCAGCCAATGGCCAGCTCACCGTGAAGATTGGGGAGACAAAGGCCGCATCGGGTGACCCCGGTCTGATCTTCTCCGCCAAGGTAGAAGATGTTCATCTCAGTCCAGAGCGCTTGGCAGAGATCAAGGCCTTAGAGAGTCTGATGGCACTGAGCTTCATGACCGAGGCCAACGAGGCGCCCATGAAGACACCTCCCCCAGGGACAGTCGTGGCGTGGGATCTCGCAGCATTGGAGCGCGCCGTGTCGGTCTCATCTCGCAGGCGCCAGTACCTTGCAGAGGATCTGCCTAAGCTTCCCAGCCGTGTCAGAGAGCTGGTTCTGAAGACCATGAACTTTCAGGTCGGCCTGAAGATTGACGATGCGCTGGAGTACTCCTACCGAAGCGCTGGGGATCATCGCAGCATGCAAGAGCAGTCCACGGTGGCGAGCTACAACACAAGCATCGATCTCCTCACCAAGCTGCTTGCAGACCTTCGTGAAATGGGTCATCCGGAATCCGCGCGCCAACTCGATCGGGTGATTCATTCCGATGCTCAAGCCCGACTGGAGAAGCTAGGGGAGCGCTCAGAGGCACTCGGCCTATTCGACCTCTCACAAAAAGGAGCGGATCCTAGCCTGCCAGCGAGCGAGCAGAGCCTGCTTGGACTGGATGAGGCCGGCGTCCAAGACTACCTCATGCAGCAATTGGCTCAACTTGAGGACCTGGTGCTCCTGGCGAAGGCTTATCAGAGAACGCTGAGCCAGAGCAGCCTGCGTGCGCAATCAGACTGGGCGGCCACACTCAGGGAACTCGATCGCTATAAGGCGAAGGATCCGCGCGCAAGCCTTTCGGCCTTAGAGCAGTTTGCACTGCTCATGGCCAAACCCGAGGATGCAGCTGGATGCAGTGCCCGCCTTCAGACTGTTCGCCCCCCCAAGCGACCGACCAATCTCTTTGACCGTCGCCTTCGAGATCTTCATCAAGACCTCAGCGTCAGATGCGCGATGCGTGACCTCGAGGGCCTCAAACAGGTCTGGGCTCGGTTTGCCCCTGGCTTCAATGCTTACGTAGCCGGAAAGCGACCTTTCGTACCTTACAGCCCATCGAGTCGCCCGGCGGACGTCAGTGAGGTGTCTCGACTCGTGCAACTACTCCCGAGAATGCCCGCCTTGAGTACCAGCCAACTTGGCATCAGTGTGGAGACTCACCGAGCCCTTCAGAGCTTTGGTGCCCAATGGGTCGACATCAGAGGCCTGATGCAGCCTCTCTTCCCCATCGACCCCAGCACACCGGCAGGCCTTGATCTTCAAGTCACCCTCAGAGATCACCCAGACCGTGAGCGGCACGGAAACAAGATCATTGAATGGTTTTTTGGCTCTGGTCGAATGAACACTCGGCAGACCGGTCTCACGCTCAAACCCTTGAGGTGGAAAATTGGTGACCCCGTACGCATCAGCCTTCGCTTTGCCGATCAATCGCCGCTGGTCCCCGTGGCCAGTGCATCCCAGCCATGGCTCACCGTTCAAGGACGCACCGCGACGATTCGCATGGATGGCCCCTGGGCGGCACTCGACCTGATCCGTCTGCTGAGGTCAGCTGAGGTCAGCACAGAGTCAGGCGGGGGACAGGCCCTTGAAGTACGAATCCCCCTGGCTCCGTCAGGCCAAGTAGGGGCGGTAGCCACTGAGGAAGCCATTGTTTATGTGACCCTCTCGTTGAGTGAACCAGGCAAGACGACCCCACTTCGCTGGCCCAATGGCTTCCCGGGTAAGCTCCCAGAGACCATCACCAACGCCCAACCTCCATCATGACCGAATCGACTCTCATCCCAGAGTGGCTCCAGTCCCTCGATGCGCCGCTGAGTGAGGCTGAGCCGAGTGGGCCATGGATGCGCTACAGCGAAGCGTTCAGGCAGCTCGAAAAGATGCGCATCAACGAGAGTGATGACCTGCCTTTGGGGGAGTGGCAAAGGCCCTTGGTCCGGGCAGACTGGGGAAAGACCGCAGAGGCCTGTCATCGCTTTCTCGTTGAGCAGTCGCGAGATCTTCACGTTGCCGCTTGGTACTGCGAGGCGCTCACTGAGGCCCAGCATCTGCAAGGCTTGGACCGTGGCCTACAGGCCCTGCTGGTATTGGTGGAGGGCCAATGGGAAACCTTATGGCCTGCCATAGATGGGGACGAGATCGAGGCCAGGATCGCGCCCTTCATCTGGATCAATCGGACCCTACCGGTGAGCCTACGAAAGAACCTGACCATCTTAGAGCCCACCCTGCTTCGACAGATTCCCATTCGCCTGGATGACTGGCTGCGTTGGCCAGCCGAAGATGCAGGCTCAGACCGAAGCAAGGCCAGCATTCGAAAGCTCGTGCAGCCAGACGATCGCGCCCCACTCCAGTCGCTTCGCGGCCTCGCTCAACAATCGCGTGACCGTCTAGAGCAACTGGAGCAAGCCCTAGACCGACGACTTGGCGCGGATGCCCCTGGATTCACCGCGCTCAAGCAGCTCCTCGGAACCATTGTTGAGACAGCCCAATCTCTTTGTCAGGAACCTGCACCGGCCCAAAGAGGTCCTGAGGTGCCGATGCAAGAGCGCACCGCAGGCCTAGCCTCAGCACCAGTAACAGGCGCGCGGACGAAGCCATGCAACCGAGAGGAGGCGCTCGCACTGCTGCAATCAGCGGTTGAGAGCTTGCAACAACATGATCCTCACTCTCCCGCAACCCTTCTTGCTGCTCGCGCTGCGCTCTGGGGTGGGATGAGTCTCCAACAAATGGCTCAGTTCGAAGCCAGTCAAGGACGGGCACTCGGAACCACGCTGGAGCTCCTCGGTGTGCCGATGCAGCCCCAGGATCGTTCCTAGCAGCACAACCTAAGCCACTGCGAGTGCCTGCTCCAAATCAGCGATGAGATCGTCCGCGTGCTCAATCCCCAATGAGAGACGCACCATGTCCTCGCTCACGCCAGCGGAGCGCAATTCGGCGGGAGAGAGTTGACGATGGGTTGTCGTAGCAGGATGGCATGCAAGTGACTTGCAGTCCCCAATATTGACCAAGCGCGTAAAGAGATTCAACGCATCCTGGAAACGAGTGCCTGCCTCACGCCCCCCATTCAGACCGAAGTTCAGAATGCCGGAGGCTCGGCCGCCCATGTAGGTCTGAACCAAGGCGTGGTCTGGATGATCGGGGAGACCCGCATAGTTCACCCAGTTCACCTTGGGATGGTTGCGTAAAAATTCGGCCACTGTGAGGCTGTTCTCACAGATCCGATCCATGCGCAGCGCAAGGGTCTCAATGCCCTGCATCACCTGGAACGCATTAAAGGGGCTGATGGCCGCGCCCATGTTTCGAAGAGGGACGACCCGTGCCCGACCAATGTAGGCAGCTGGCCCGAGGGCTTGTGTGTAAACCACCCCGTGATAGCTCACATCGGGCTCATTGAGTCGCTTGAACCGCTGGGGATGGTCCGCCCAGGGGAAACGGCCGCTATCTACAATCACGCCGGCGACAGACGTTCCATGGCCCCCCATATATTTTGTGAGCGAGTGCACCACGATATCCGCGCCGTGTTCGATGGGGCGACAGAGGTAGGGGCTTGGAACGGTGTTGTCCACAATCAAAGGGACCCCATGGCGATGGGCAATCTGAGCAAGGCGTCCGATATCCGTCACGTTCCCCAGTGGGTTTCCAATGGTCTCGCAGTAGATTGCTTTGGTCTTCTCATCGATCAACTTCTCAAAGCTGTCCGGCTCACGGTAGTCTGCAAAACGAACCTGAATCCCATATTGGGGCAAGGTATGCGCAAACAGGTTGTAGGTGCCGCCATACAACGTCGCAGCCGAAACAATGTTGTCCCCCGCTTCAGCAATGGTCTGAATGGCGTAGGTGATTGCTGCTTGACCAGATGCCACCGCCAAGCTGGCAATGCCGCCCTCCAGGGCTGCAACTCGCTTCTCGAGCATGTCCTGGGTAGGGTTCATGATGCGGGTGTAAATGTTGCCCATAACCTTCAGGTCAAAGAGGTCTGCGCCGTGCTGGGTGTTGTCAAAGGCGTAGGCCACGGTCTGATAGATCGGCGTCGCGACTGCCTTGGTCGTGGGGTCGGGCTCATATCCAGCGTGGACGGCCTTGGTTTCAAATTTCCATTGCTCTGGGTTGCGGCTCATGTGGGTCTCCTGATCTTTTTTTGAGATAAGGGGAAGTCTATAGAGAACCCGGGCCTTGGCGCGAGTAGCATCTGATTTTCCCTCCTATCGTTTTCACTTGATCTCCCTCTTTCGCTCTCTGACCCCGCAGCAGCAGGGCGTCCTTCTCGGCGCACTAGGGGCCGTCTTGTTCTCCCACAAGGCGATCGTGATCAAGCTCTCTTACCTCTACTCCGCAAGTCCAGAGGTACTGCTCGCACTGCGCATGTTGCTGGCTTTCCCGTTTTTCATGTTGACCTTGCGCTGGTTTGAGCGTACTCCGGCACCGCGGATGTCTGCCCAAGACTGGTTGCAGGTGGCCTTTCTTGGTGCAGTGGGCTATTACGCGGCGAGCTACCTCGATTTTCTAGGGCTCCAGACCATCAGCGTTGGACTTGGACGCGTGATCCTCTACCTAAACCCAGCAATCGTCCTCATCCTCTCAGCACTGTTTCTCGGTAAGCGCATCTCTCGGTCACAGTTTGCAGCCATGCTCGTCGCCTACCTGGGCGTGGTGTTGGTGTTTTGGCACGACGTCTCGCTGAGCGGCGATGGGCTACTCATCGGGGCCGTTTTCACCCTGGGCAGTGCCTTCAGTTATGCGCTCTACCTGGTGATGGCCGGTGAGATGGTCCAACGAATGGGCAGCATTCGACTGGTGACCTACGCCAGCACCGCATCCGCCATCTGTTGTCTGATCCAGGCCCTCCTGGTCGAGCCCTCAGCCCTCTTCTCTCAGCCCTGGCAGGTTTATGGATTGTCGCTGGTCAATGCCACCCTCTGCACCGTGGCACCCATGGTGGCTGTGATGATGTCGATTGACCGCGTGGGGTCGACCGCCGCCGCTCAGGCGGGCGCAGTCGGACCTGTGGCAACCTTATTTCTGGGCTGGCTCATTCTGAGTGAGCCCATTTCAAGCCTGCAGCTGCTGGGAACGGCAGTCGTCATTGCAGGGATTTGGATGCTGATGAAACTCTCTGGAGCCCGTGCATGAATCCACTTTTATCGAGCTGGAATACCCCATTTGAAATGCCCCCATTTGAGGCCATTGAGCCTGGGCACTTCATGCCCGCCTTTGAGGAGGGCATGTCCCTTCACCAGGCCGAGATCGAGCGTATTGCCCACCAGCCTGCCGAGCCGAGCTTCGAGAACACGGTCGTGGCGCTTGAACAGGCGGGGTCCACATTGAGTCGAGTGGAGCGCGTGTTCTCTAATCTAGCGGCCTCAAACACCAGCCCCTCCCTTCAGGCCATTGAGCGCGAGATTGCACCGCGTTTGGCCGCTCACCATGGCCAGATCGCCTTGAATGCAGCGCTGTTTGAGCGCATCGATAAACTGTTTTCCATTCGCGAGCAGCTGAGTCTTGACGCCGAATCCCTCAGGCTCCTCGAGCGGCTGCACCTCGATTTTGTTCGAAATGGCGCTCGCTTGACCGGGGAACAACGTTCCGCCTTTGCCGAACGATCCACCCGCCTCGCCAGCCTTCACACACAGTTTGCCCAGAATGTTCTGGCAGACGAGGCGAGCGCCCAATTGGTCCTCACGACAGAAGAGGATCTGGCTGGCCTGCCTGACTTTGTGCGGCAAGCAGCCCGGCAGGCGGCCTTAGAGCGCGGAAGATCGGAGCCTAACGCCCACGTCATCACCCTGTCTCGGGCATCGCTCACCCCCTTCATGACCTTTAGCGCCCGTCGCGATCTTCGCGCCCAGCTCTGGAAGGCCTGGTGTGAGCGTGGTGAGCATGAGGGTCAACATGACAACCGGCCCATCATTCAGGAGATCCTGAGCCTGCGCCTTGAGCAAGCGCGAGCCCTTGGCTATGCCAACTACGCAGAGTTTGCGCTGGCCGACACCATGGCCCAGACGCCATCCGCGGTGAGAGTGCTCCTCTCTCGGCTCTGGGCACCCGCGCGTAAGCGTGCGATCGCAGAACGTGAGGTGATGGAGGCGCTGGCACGGTCTGAAGGCTGTTCAGAGCCCATCGAGACCCACGACTGGCACTACTGGGCTGAACGGGTGAGAAATCGAGACCATCAGCTTGACGAATCAGAGCTCAAGCCTTATCTGCAGCTCGACAAGCTGGTTGAGGCGATGTTTTATGTGGCCACTCAGCTCTTTGGGCTGCGATTCCAAGAGCGTTCGGATCTCCCTCGCTACATCGATTCGGTTCGAAGCTGGGAAGTGACCGATCGTGAAGGTCGACATGTCGGTGTCTTTCTGGGCGATAACTTCGCTCGATCGAGTAAACGGTCGGGTGCTTGGATGAGCGTCTATCGCAAGCAGAATGGCTTGCAAGATCCAGGGCGACCCATTGTGGTGAACAACAACAATTTCTCTCAGGCGCCCTCAGGTCAGCCCACGCTCTTGAGCGTTGACGACGCGCACACACTCTTTCATGAGTTTGGCCATGGCCTGCACGGCCTGCTTTCTCGTTGTCGTTACCCTCGGCTCGCTGGAACCAGTGTGCTGCGCGACTTCGTCGAGCTGCCCTCTCAGATTTATGAGCACTGGCTCCTTCAGCCCGAGGTGCTTCAGCGTTTTGCCGTCCATGTGCACACGGGTGAGCCCATGCCCTTGTCCCTGATCGAGAAGTTACTGAAGGCCAGGAATTTTAATCAGGGCTTTGCAACGGTCGAATACCTGTCCTGTGCCCTGCTCGACCTCGATCTCCACGAACGCACAGACTTCGCGTCCCTAGACCTCGCCGCCTTTGAACGGGAGCGGCTCGCAGCCCTCGAGATGCCTGACGGCATTGGCATGCGGCACCGACTTCCACACTTTCAGCATCTGTTTGCAGGTTCGAGTTATGCCAGCGCCTATTACGTCTATATCTGGGCTGAGGTGCTCGATGCGGATGGATTTGATGCCTTTGTGGAGGCTGGAGACATCTTTGATCCTTCCACGGCCCAAAGACTGCATGACGAAATCTACTCCGTGGGCAACCGAGTGGACCCGATGCAGGCCTACCTGGCGTTCCGAGGGCGACCACCAGCCGTGGAGCCCCTACTGGCGCAGCGCGGCCTCGATCAGTTTTAGTGCGGTCGGCCTCGAGGGGCCGCCGCAAGCAGCTCTCGGGTGTACGGATGGACGGGCTGCTCATAGAGGGGGCCAGCAGGCCCCTGCTCCACCACGCGTCCGTTCTGCATCACGATGACGGTGTCAGACATGTGCCTCACGACTCCCAGGTCATGTGAAATAAACAAGTAGCTCAGCCCCAGATCCTGCTGAAGCTCTTTGAGGAGATTGAGCACCTGGGCCTGCACGGAGACATCGAGCGCAGAGACCGCTTCGTCACAGACGATCAAGTCTGGGGAGAGGGTGAGGCAGCGCGCAATGGCAATGCGTTGTCGCTGTCCCCCTGAGAACTCGTGTGGGTAGCGATTGAGGGCAGAGGCACTGAGGCCCACGCGCTCGAGGAGCGCGACGGCACGAGCCTGTCGATCGGCTCCTGCAGTGCCAACCCCGTGGAGCATCATCGGCTCGTCAAGCACCTGGCTCACAGTAAACCTTGGATTCAGGCTGGCATAGGGGTTTTGGAAAATGATCTGAACGCGGCGCTTGTAGGGGGCGAACTCACGTGGCGTCATGGCCAGCAGGTCTCGACCTTCAAACAGCACCTGCCCTCCGGAGGCCTGATGGAGGCGAAGGATGCAGAGCCCCGTGGTGGTCTTTCCAGACCCAGACTCGCCCACAATCCCCACCGTCTGTCCCCGCTGGAGCTGAAACGAGACCTCGTCCACAGCGACGAATGGATCCTTCCCAAAGAGACCCTTTCGGCGATCAAAGACCTTTCGAAGACCCCGGACCTCTAACAGAGGACCCCCCTCAGGCAGCGGCTTAAGAGCGGCAGGCGAAGGGTCTTGACCTCCTTGAGCGCCCATGAAGTCATCAATGGTCTGCAGCCTTTGTCCGGGCCGCGAGGGGTCAGGGCGACAAGCCAGCAAGGCCTTGGTGTAGGGATCTTGGGGTCGGCTGAAAATTTCAGCAATCGAGCCCGACTCTCTCACCCGCCCAGCCCGCATGACCACCACAGCGTGGGCAAACTCTCCGACGAGTGCGAGGTCATGAGAAATGAACAGCATCGACATCCGGCGCCGCTGTTGCAGACGAACCAGCAGCTCGAGAATCTGTCGCTGAATGGTGACATCAAGCGCCGTGGTGGGTTCGTCGGCAATGAGCAGATCGGGCTCGGTCGAGAGCGCCATGGCAATCATCACTCGCTGCTGCTGCCCACCGGAGAGCTCATGCGGATAGGACGTCATGCGACGGCGTGGCTCAGGAATCCCCACCTCCTCTAGCAACGCCAACACCCGACTCGATGCGGATGCCCTGGAGAGACCTTGGTGCACTCTCATCATCTCGGAGAGCTGATCACCTATCGTGTAGACCGGGTTGAGAGAGCTCATCGGGTCTTGGAAGATCATGGCAATCTTCTGGCCCCGAAGGCCTCTCATCACAGACTCGGGCGCATCCAGAAGCGACTGGCCCTTGAACCAGACTCGCGCCTCTGGCCCGACCCTCGCACTGCGCTTGGGCAGAAGCCCCATGATGGCCAACGAGCTCACAGACTTTCCGCTGCCCGACTCTCCCACCAGGGCGAGCGTCTGCTCAGGCTGGACAGAGAAAGAGACATCCTCAATGGCACGAACGGTCTTGCCTTCCGCACTGCGAAAGTCAACCGTGAGATGCTCAACCGAGAGCAAGGCGCGAGGCGTGTCGTCCATGTCAATGGGTGAGTTTGGGATCGAGCGCATCGCGCAGTGAGTCCGTGAGAAGAGAGAGCGCAGTCACAAAAATGGCCATTGCAATGGTGGCCGCGGTGAGCTGCCACCAGATGCCCACCAGGAGATCGTTTTGCGCCTCCGTGAGCATGGTGCCCCAAGAGACACCATCCACGGGCACACCGAAGCCCAGGAAGGACAGAATGACCTCGGCCTTGATACAAGCCACCGTGAGGATAGAAAACTGGACCAGAATCACATGACTGACATTCGGCAGGATATGCACAAACATCCGGCGAAGGCTCGAGGCTCCCATGGCATCCGCAGCACGGACATACTCGCGCTCGCGGTGCTTCAAGTACTCGCCTCTCACCAGGCGATAGGTGCCTGTCCAGCCCGTCACCCCCAGAATAATCACCACCGCAATCGATCCTTTGCTGCCCAGCACGGCAGCAATCGCGAGGATGAGAAGAATATTGGGAATGGCATTAAACACGTTGTAGACCCAGTTGGAGAGGTCATCCACCCACCCACCAAACCAGCCTGAGATGGCGCCAAGCACCGTTCCTAGACCCACCGCCACCAGGGCTGCGGCCAGCCCCACCAGAATGCTGGTTTCGGCGCCTTTGAGGGTCTTGTCCAGAATGTCTCGTCCCCACTTGTCTGCGCCCAGAGGCAGAGCCTTGGCGAGTTCCTCTGGCGACTTCGGCCGATGACTCTGCGCGTAGGCCTGAGCAGCGGCCACACCCTCGGCGATGGGGTCGACCACCTCGGTGGGGGTTGGTGTGAGGCCCTGCTCTTGGGAACGTCCAGTCAGAACCGCCAGCGCAGCACCGATGGGATCCTCAATGTCCGTCAGCGTGATGGGCTGTTCTGCAGCCTCGCCCTGAGCGCGTGGGCCGGCCCTCTCAGCAGTGCCCGCAGAATGATCGGCAAAGAGACTGGGAGGAGCATGAGAGACTGCGACCTGCTCTGACCAGTGACTCGCCACCAGTCCACTGGTTGTGAGGGCGACCAAGACCAGCCAAATGGCAACCACGCCCAGTGAGACCACGCCCACCCGATCGGCCAAGAAGCGCGAACGCGCCAGCTGCCATGCGCTCTGACTCATTTGAGCTGAATCCTCGGGTCGGCCAAGCGGTAGAGCAGGTCGCCGATCAGGTTAAAAATCATGGATGCGAGCGCCACATAGACGGTGATGGCCTTAATCACTGGAAAATCTGAACGTTCAACTGCCAGGATGATCTCTCGCCCCAGACCGGGAATGCCAAAGAATCGCTCGAGTAGGAAGGCCCCCAGCAGCAGGCCAGGAAGGTTCGAGATGACAAAGGTGATGACAGGCACCAGGGCATTTCGGAGGACGTGCACAAACATCACGCGCGTCTCGCTCAAGCCCTTGGCGCGAGCGGTTCGAACATAGTCCTGGTCGACTTCATCCAAAACAAAACTGCGAAACAGTCGCGTGTTTGGAGCGATGCTCACCACCAGACCGAGCAGAATGGGCAAGGGTGCATAGACAAGGAGATTGGTCCAGAAGGAGTCACCCCAGCCTTGCACAGGAAACCAGCCCAGCTGATAGGCCAGCAGGTACTGGCCCAGGATGATGAAAACAAGAATGCTGACCGACATAAAGAGCGTGCACAGCGCCATGACGCCACGATCCACCGCAGAGCCCCTCACCCAGGCCACACCCACCGCAATCACGATGCCCAAAACGGTCTCCAGCACCAGGAGAGGCAACAAAACAGTGAGGGATGCGGGCAGGCGCGTAGCAAAAATGCTCGAGACGGTTTCACCGGTGGTCCAGCTGGTGCCGAAATCGAAGGTCAGGACCTGCTTCACGAAAATCCAGAGCTGCATGTAGAGCGGTTCGTCTAACCCCAACTGCTGACGGATCGAGGCGATCTGGGCTTGGCTGGACATCAGCCCAGCCAGCACATAAGCTGGATCCCCTCCCACCCAGTTGAACAGGAAGAACACCAACAGAATGACGCCCGCCATGGTGGGCACCATCTGCCAGAGTCTGCGAAGGATGTAAGCGGTCAACGCTGGCTCACTTCTTCTTCTGAATGTCGAAATACATAAAGTCTGCCGTCACCAGCGGATGCTTGCGTGAGCCTACCAGCCAGGGCTGGTTCAGACGGGTGGTGAGCGCGGTAGAGCTGAGACCCATCACCCCATAGACCTCCATCAGTCGATAGAGGTTGTGCAGAATCTTGGTTCGCTCTGGACCGGGCGGTGTGACTTTGAGCTGCTCAAAGTATCGGTCGTAATCCGCGTTCTCGAAACAGGCATAGTTGTTCATGCCAATGGTGCGTGACGAGAGTAACTTCATCACGTACACCACGTTAGAGGCCCGTGTCCATCCCAATCCCCAAGACGGAACTGCACACTGCTTGCCCTGCTTGAGCATCTCAGGGAACTTGTCTTTCTTCACCTCAAGACGGACCCCAATGCGATCCATTGAGCGCTTCCAGAGCTCATCACGCTCACGGTCGATGGAGGCCGTAGAAGAGAAAATGGTGAAGACCAGCGGCTTTCCATCCGGATACACTCGAAAGCCATCTGGGCCCTTGCGGTATCCGTAGTGGTCGAGCAGAGCGTTGGCGAGTGCTGGGTCGTAGCGATTGACCCCTCGGTAAGTGGGATCATGGCCCGGGATGACCGGCGCCACCAGCTGGGTGGCCTTGATGGCCTGATTCTTCCGGATCACCCGAATTTCCTCGTCTACATCAAAGGCCATGATGATGGCCCGGCGCAGCGCGATGCGCTCCGGCGTGTAGCCTCCAATGGCCGGATCCTTCAGATTGAAGAACTGGTAGCGAATGTCCGATTCCACACTTCGGTACATGCCCATGCCCTTATCCACCAGCTCAGGCTGAAGCTCATTCTTGGGCGTGAGGGCCTTCTCAATAAAGCTGGTGGGGACATTTAGGAGGTCCAACTCGCCCCCTTGAAATGCAAGCCATGAGCTCTGAGCCTCCTCAATGATGCTGATCTCCACCCGCCCGATCTGGGGCATCATCCGGCCCCTCATCTGTTCGGCCACCTTGCGGTCAGCCTCCAATGCGTTGGCGTCGGCCACATAGTTCCACTCAAAACCCGGAAAATCCGGGTTGGCGGTGAGAATGATCTTCGAGCCCGCGACCACCCGCTCAAGTTTGTAAGGCCCAGATCCGACCGGACGCTGCATCATGGCCTCTGCACCGTGAAACTCCACCACCTCCCGAGCCATGGCACCCATGTAACCCCGCTCAAATACGTCCAGGATTTCGTGAGATGGACGAGACAGTCGCAGCCTCAGCGTGTGTGAATCCACCACCTCAATGCCCGGAATTTTCTGGTCGTAGTCAAACCGACCGGTCTCAACCGCCTTCTTATGGGCATCTGCCAAGCCAACGATGAGGTCTTCAAAGTCTGAAAGCTGAGGCGAGATGGACTTCGGATCTGCATGACGCAGGATGGTGTAGGCAAAGTCTTTGGCCTGAAGCTCTCTGCGCTTTCCTTTGAAAGCGGGGTCTGGAGTGAAGTAAAGGCCCTTGCGAATCTTGAAGGTGTAGGTGAGGCCATCGGGCGAGACCTCTGGCATGGCCTCAGCGGCGTATGGAACGAGCTTGGAGGGGCTCGCCAGCCAGTCCCACTTGACCAAGGTGTGGAAGATGGCAGACACCACCGTGTTGGAATAGAGGTCACTGATGCGGGCCGGATCGAACCCGGTCGTCGCCTGCGGGAACGAGACCCGCAGGACCTTATTTGGATCAGCGGGGTTACGCGGCTCAGCCGCCCAGGCGTTCGATGCGCCAAGCGTCCCCAGCATCAAGAACCAGAACACCCTCGCGATGCGTCTCATGCACTTACTCCTACAATCCCGTTGAGCAGAATTCAACCACAACCTCGCCCTAGGGAGACCCCTAATGCCCGCAGCCTACGACGCTTTAGCCCGCCAACAGACCCAGCTCTATCGACTCGGACACCTCAGCGCCATCTGCAACTGGGACCAGGCGGCGAATATGCCCCCTAAAGGTAACGAGGCTCGCTCTGCCGCCATGGCCGAATTGGCTCAGCTCATGCACCAGATCACCACGGACCCTAAGGTTGATGGCCTCATGCAGCAGGCACTTGAAGAGTCGTTGGCAGAGGATGAAGCGGCCAACCTTCGTGAGATTCATCACCAGTGGCGCAGGCAAAAGGCACTTCCGGAAAGCCTGGTCACCCGCAAGGAGATCGCCACAGGCCGATGCGAGCACGCCTGGCGTAGCCAACGCCCAGCGAATGACTGGAGCGGCTTTCTCGAGAACTTTCGGCCGGTGGTTGAACTCGCTCGCGAAGAGGCGGATCGCCTCTCTCAGGCGCTGGGTGTGAACCCCTATGAAGCGCTGGTCGACGGATTTGAGCCCGGACTCAGCGAGCAGGAGATTGAGTCGGTGTTCGGACCCCTCAGGGTTTGGCTGCCAGAGCTGATCGAGCAGGTGCTAACCAAGCAGGCCCAAGAGACTGTGATTCAGCCCCAAGGCCCGTTCCCCGTCGAGGCCCAGCGTGCACTGTGTGAGCAGGTGATGCACACGCTCGGATTTGACTTCACGGCTGGGCGTCTGGATGTGAGCACCCATCCCTTCTGCGGTGGTGTTCCCGAAGATGTTCGCCTCACCACGCGATTCAATCCCGAGGAATTCTTAGGCTCGCTCTACGGCACCATTCATGAGACCGGTCATGGTCGATATCAGCAGAACCTCCCGGCTCAGTGGCTTGGGCAGCCGATGGCTCAGGCGCGGTCCATGGGCTTTCACGAGAGTCAGTCGCTCTTTTTTGAAATGCAGCTGGGCGCACACCCAGGTTTTGTGGCTCAACTGAGCCCCATGCTGATGAAAGCATTCGGTGCGCAAGAGGCGTTTGCTCCGGAGAATCTTCAACGTCTGCTGACGCGAGTGAAGAAGGGCTACATCCGAGTGGACTCCGATGAAGTGACCTACCCCGCGCACATCCTGCTTCGGACGAAGCTCGAGCGCGCACTCATGGCCAGAGAGATCGAGGCTGAAGACCTGCCCACCCTCTGGGATGAGGAGCTCGATGCGCTGCTGGGCTTGCGATGCAACGGCGAGCATCATCAAGGGGTGATGCAGGACATTCACTGGCCCGCGGGCTTGTTTGGCTACTTTCCCTGCTACACCCTGGGCGCCATGTATGCAGCTCAGTGGTTCGCGACCATTGAGCGCGCGAACCCAGCCGTGCACGAGGCCATTGCGCAGGGGGAACTCTCCTCGGTCTTTGACTGGCTCAAGGCCCATATCTGGCAGCAGGGCAGCCGCTGGACGGGTGCAGAGCTGGCGGTCAAGGCCAGTGGACAGACTCTCAATCCACAGTTCTTCAGAGATCACCTGGCTCGACGGTATCTGGGGACAGGGTTGGCAATGGGTCAAACCGGAGACTTTGGCCTACATCACGACACAAAGATCGTCGGGGACATCATTTCCCCACTGACCGAAGATTGGAACGTCCTCACCTGATCATCCTCGATACCCATGCCCCGATCCGGCGGATCGTTTCATTGCGGCGGGGGCTCTTGCCGAGCAGGCGACACTGCTGACTGCTGATCAGGCGATTCTGGAGTGGTCAGGTCCTCTGATGAGACAAGACGCCCGTCAATAGGACAGCGCTGAGTTGACGGCGATCAATTCGCCGCGGCGCAAAACACCGAAAATGTGCGCCCATGCAGACACTCTTTGAACACCTTGAAACGGGGCAGGTCGCTGCCATCCTCGGCCTGATCGTCGGCCTGTGCTTTGGTGCCCTGGCCCAGCAGAGCCGGTTCTGTCTGCGCTCAGCGTGCATCGAGTTCTGGCGCAACAAGCCTGGGGCGAAGTTCGCCATTTGGCTCTTCACCTTTTCCGTGGCGCTCCTCCTCACCCAACTCCTGATTCAAAGCGACCACCTCAACACCGGCACCATTCGTCAGCTCGCGTCCACCGGGTCGCTGAGTGGAGCCATCGTGGGAGGTTTGCTCTTTGGTGTGGGCATGATCCTGGCCCGGGGCTGCGCCAGCCGACTGCTGGTGCTCTCTGGCACGGGCAACCAACGCGCCTTGGTGGCCGGCTTGATTGTGACCGTGGTCTCCCAAGCCTCCCTGCGAGGGGGGCTCTCGCCCCTTCGGGAGGACATCTCGTCATGGTGGCTCGTCGACGCCAGTACGCGCAATCTCGCCGCCTACCTCCCCTCGTTCGCCCCGATTGCACTGGCTGTCGTGCTCTTTGCGCTCGCCATATGGCTCGTGCGACAACACAAAGGCGAGGAAAGCCTATGGCACCAGGTGGCCGCCATCGGTGTGGGCCTCTCCGTGGCCTTGGGATGGGGGCTCACCGCCTGGCACGCCAGCTGGTCTTTCGATGTGGTTCAGGTCAAGAGCGTGAGCTTCACCGGTCCCTCGGCCGATACGCTCATGGGCCTCATCAATGAGCCGAGCCTGCCGCTCTCGTTTGACATTGGGATTGTCGGCGGCGTGTTCGCAGGGGCCTTCTTCGCCTCTGTCCTGAGTGGGGAGTTCAAGGTCCAGGCCTTCACGGAGGAGACTGGACTGGCCCGCTACCTCTTGGGTGCCTGCCTCATGGGCTTTGGTGGCATGCTGGCCGGCGGTTGCGCAGTAGGAGCAGGCGTCACGGGGGGCGCGGTGATGGCCCTCACCTCTTGGGTGGCGCTGCTCGCCATGTGGCTTGCGGCAGGCCTCACCGATGCGCTGTTAGACAAGCCGAAAAAGTGAGGCGAACGCTGCCAGTCAGCAGCTTACTGGCTGACTTCCTTGGCAATCTCGATGCCAACGGATACCAAGGATTTACCGGCAGCGCCCTCGGCCGCGCACTTGTCGATCCACATCTGTTGGAGCGCCTCGCGAGTCAGGCCTTTGCCCACAGTGGCAGGGCTGCCCATACCGTAGCCGGTGAGCATGCCCTGTAAATAGGCGGTGATGGTCGCGGCAACGGTCTTGTTGCTGGCGAGCTTGTTGACCTCGGTGCAGCTAAAGCGCCCAAGCCCATGGGCCAGAAAGCCCGACTGCGCCAAAACAGGTTGAGAGGACAGGGTGGCCATCAAGGCCAGTCCGGCAAGACTGAGACGGGTGAACACGGCGTTTCCTTCTGAAAGAGGACTGTTGTCCAATGAGTATCGGAAAGCCGTATGAAAACTTCAAGTCATTGCATCG
>CAMAZF010000027.1 GCA_945862985.1 Bordetella parapertussis
CCAGAGCGCTGAATGCGGGTCCTTCGGGCCATCTCCTGTCCAAAGGAGCCTGACTACCCTAAAGCCAACGAAGATGTGTACTTGGCGAGCGCTGATGGCCGCGCGATCGCAATCAGCGACGGCGCCAGTGAGTCATTTGATTCGCAGACTTGGGGTAGGCTCCTCTGCGAGGCCTATCTAGAATGGACTGAGTCCGAGCCCACTCAGATTCAAGATGACGATGTTCGTGCCATCCTTGGTCGGGCGCGGGCGCGATTCGAAGAATCACTCGGTGAACGGACCCTGAGTTGGTCACAGCAGGCGGCCAATGATCGCGGAAACTTCGCCACTTTGCTCGGGATGCGAGAGCTTCAGAGTACGGTTGAAATCTTGGCCATTGGAGACAGCATTGCCATCTGGCAGAGCCAATCAGGCATGCCAAGAAGCTATCCCATTCAGGATCCGGCCGAGTTTGCTCACAATCCAGTGCTGCTCTCCAGCGATCCCCGCGGAGACGACACCGTCTTCAACCAAGAACGCAAGCGATGGGGATGGATCTGCATACCCAAGCAAGACATGGACGGAGGCTATCTCGTCCTCCTCACAGACGCCATTGGTCACTTCGCACTCACCAAAGCCAATCAAGAAGGGCTGGGCTCGGTTCTTCCAATATTGGCTCAAACCCCTGATCACTTCCGGTTTTGGCTGAGTCAACAGCGCTTTTCAAGGACCATACGCAAAGACGACACCACTTTTGCCCTAATTTGTCTTCATGCGACTGCCCAATCTTGAACAATATCTACAGGCATTCCAGCAGCCCCTAGCCCAGATCTTCGACGATGAAGAACTGCGCAAAGGAGAGGTCGAATGCAATGCCTTGGGCATGCCTCGAACCAGATCAGGCGCTTTTGCCTTGGTCTTCAAAGTTGAATCAGGATCTCGTTCATTCGCCGTTCGGTGCTTCACCCGAATTGCCCGCGAGTCCGAACAACGGTATCGCGCCATCTCCCAGACGCTTCAGACCAGCCCGCACGCCGCGGTGCTCAAACCCTTCTTCGTGCCGTTTGTCTATTACGCCCAAGGTCTTCGGATACAGGGCGACCGAGTACCGTTCATCAAAATGGGGTGGTCCTCTGACCCGACGCTTGGGGAGTTTATGGCCTCCCATCACGGATCGAAGCGCCACCTCGAGGCGGTTCGATCATCACTCGATCGCCTCTCAAGAGCCCTTCACTTGGCCGGGGTCGCACACGGTGATGTTCAGCCCGGTAACATCCTGGTTCGTGATGAGGGCCGATCCATACAGCTGATCGACTATGACGGGATGTTTGTCCCCTCTTTGCAAGGTCTGACGGCCTCTGAGTTGGGTCACATCAACTTCCAACACCCGAGGCGCCAAGAGCACCACTTTCAGGGGCAGCTCGATCGCTTCTCCTTCATCACCTTGGACCTCGCGCTTGCCCTCTTGATTCAAGACCCAGGTCTCTGGGATCGGACGTTGAGCGACGAAGAGGGGTTTGTTTTTCGCGCAAATGACTACGCCAAGCCCGAACACTCTCAGACCTTTCACTCCGCCTCTCAAGTGCGCGGTCTGGAGGATCACGTTCAGCGGTTTGCGCAGCTCTGTGGAGGGTCCTTCGAGGACATCCCGATTCCATGGATGTTCTCTGACCCTTCTCTCGCTTTGCCGGTCTCTCAAGCAGTCTTGCCGGCAGAGGGCCGCGGCACGGCTGCAAAAGTCGCTCCGCTGCCTCCTCCCGTCCCTACCGCGCGGGTGGAGTTTAAGCCCAAGCCGAAGCAAACCCGGGCAGATCTGAGCCAGGCCAGAGCGGTAGAAGAGATTTACGTCGGTTCATACCCAGTGGTGCCCGCCTCACAGTTTGTGCGCGTGGGGCATTTTGTTGGCCAACGCATTGAACTGATTGGAAAGGTCGTCGACGTTCGAAGCGGAAAAACCAGCTTTGGCAGCAGTCCCGTGCTGCGCCCGTACATTTATCTAGACTTTCTTCCCATCGCGCAAGGCAAGGTGGTGCGCGTCAAAGTCCTACCCGAGGTCATCGAGAGCCACTGGGGTGACCGGAAATTGCTGCCTCACGATGGTTGGGTGGGCCGATGGGTCACCGTGAGCGATGTGGTTCAGCCCGTGCGCTATATCAACCATCCTGCCTTCGCATCTGGCGTGGGCGAGGCTTCACTCCATGTCGATCACCTCTCCCAAATTCGCGAGATTCCTGAGGCGGAGGCCCGCTTCCGACTTGCAGGCCAGAACAAACTGGTAAGAGCCCGCGTCCAGACCCGAGCCTCCACCCAAGCCCTTCCCGTTCCAACCCACTCAATGCCCGCGCCTGTGGTGCCAGCCGCTCCCTCGGCGGCGCAAAGCACTCAAGCGGAGCCTCAGTCCAAAGACCCCGATGGGGTGGTGAGACCAGCCATGCGTTCCTCAGTCGACTCAAGTGCTCGGAACCGTGCGATCCTAGAGAAAATGCGTTCCTCAAAATAGGTTATGGACTTCACCACTTTTCTCGAGATTGGTTTCATCGCGGCCATTGCTGCAGTCACGCTTTACTTTCACCTGCGTTTCGACCGTTTCAGTGTGAGCCATGGGCCCGAGGTGCTGACCACCATGGGAATCCTCGGCTGCTTCACTGGCATCACCATCGCCCTCTTCAGTTTTGACCCCAATAACATTCAACAAAGCGTTCCAAGTCTGTTGGGCGGCATTCGGACCGCCTTCTGGGCCTCCTTGGCGGGTGTGCTTGGTGCCCTCACGCTGCGATTTGCCCAGCGCTTTCGGCCCCTTTCAGAAGCGAACGAGTCCGAGACGAGCGATGCAGAGGTCATCGATGTCGTGCGCGCGATTGATCGAATGGATCGGCGTCAGGCCGAAGATCAGAATCGTCTCCTCGTAGCGTTTCAAGACTTCTCCCAGCACATGGTGGAGAACAACCAGAAGGCGGTGGTTGAGGCGCTCAAAGAGGTGGTGCGTGACTTCAACCAGCAGCTCACCGAGCAGTTCGGAGAGAACTTCAAGCAGTTGAATTCGGCTGTCGAGAAGCTCGTGACTTGGCAACAACAATACCGCGAGACGCTAGAGCAGCTCCAGGCCGAGCAACAAAAATCTCAGCTCGCGTTGGCTCAAGCGGGTGAATCGCTTGCCAACATGGCACAGAGCGCGGGGCATTTTGCCCAGACTGCTCACGCCCTCGAGTCAGAGATCGCTCAGCTGACCCAGACGCGCGAGCGCTTGTTTGCTCAGGAAGAAGCACTCGCTCGTCTTCTAGAGACCTTAAGGGAAGTCACACCGACCTTTGCGGCCAAGGCAGATGTCATGCTTTCGGAGATCTCTTCGGGTATGACCAAAGTCACCCGAGAAATTGCAGACCGCATGCTGGAGAGCCATCGTGAACTGAGGCAGTTGGTCTCCGGCACCGCCCAGTCCACTGAACAACAACTGGCTCGCGTTCAATCCGCGATGACCCGCGCTGCGGACTCGCTCGCTCAGTCTCTCGAGAGTGCCCAACTCCAAGCCCACCGACAAATGCTTGATCAGCTCTCAGAGCATCAGACCCTCTTCAAGCAAGAACTCCAAGCGCAGAGCCAGATCGTGAAGCAGTCCGTTTTGGCGCTCGATATCGCCCTTCAGAAGGAGCTCGAGAGCGCACTGCAGTCGCTCGCGGGGCAATTAGCGGCGTTGTCGAATCGGTTCGTTGAGGATTACACCCCTCTCACCCAACGCCTGCGTGAGCTCGTTGACGTGAGCAAGCGCATCTGACCCAGCCAGACCGATGCGTACTCCTCGCAGCGTCGAATCCGGCAACAGCCACTGGATCCCCCTGAGCGATCTCATGATGGGTCTCATGATGGTCTTTATGCTCCTTGCTGCGCTCTACATGCTGCGAGTCGAGCAGACCACCACCTTGGTGGTTCGCGAATATGAAATCACCAAAAGTGATCTACAACGGGCCCTGCAGGCAGAGTTTGCCGAGAACTTCAAAGAATGGGATGCCGAACTCCTCGGTGATATGACGATTCGGTTCAGAAACCCGGATGTGCTCTTTGCAACCGGATCTGACAAACTTCGTCCAGCATTCCAGAACATTCTGGACGCATTTATTCCCCGCTATTTGGCCATCCTGACTCAAGAGCCCTATCGAGGAGCCATCAAAGAAATTCGGATCGAGGGGCACACATCTCAGTTCTGGACTTCGGCGACTTCTCCCATGGACGCCTACTTGCGCAATATGGCGCTCTCTCAGGCGAGGACCCGCTCCACACTCGAGTATCTCCTTCGCAGCCCAAAGACCCAAACCCACCTCGACTGGGTGCGAGAGCGGGTCACCGCAAATGGACTGTCATCATCTAAGCCCATCTTGGTCTCCGGACAGGTCGACGATCAGGCCTCTCAGAGAGTCGAGTTCCGAATCGTCACCAATGCAGACGAGCGGCTTGCCGAGATGGCTCGGTCCATCGCAGCGCAGTGACGGATGTATGAAGCTTCCTGACTTTAACCAACACGCAATCCTCAATCAGCTTCGCGGAGAGATGAATGCACAAATGGTGACCGTTCCCTCTCGCGCGTCCTCACGCCTCTTAAACCCGGAGACCTTTATGGCACTCGGAATGCCTCCCCCCAAGGCGCTGAGCCCCACCCTTGGATCAAAGGCTCCAGACGGACTCGGTACGCGGGTCGCTCCAGTCGCTGAGCCCTCGCACTATGCTCGAAACGCCGGCAGTCGGATCCTCACCCCCATTCCAGAAGAAAAGTCCACATCATGAAAGACGCGCTCAGCCCAATCGTTCTCACCCGACGTGAGGACTATCTTCCCCCATCGCACTGTATTGATTGGGTCAACCTCGATTTTGAGCTTGACCTTGAGACCACGACTGTCACCTGCGAGTTTGGGTTTCGACCTCATCCAGCCCGTGGATCGGGCCTTCCACTGAGGCTCGAAGGCGACGAATTGGAGTTTGTTGCCGCATGGCTGGACGATGAGCCATTAGAGAAGTCCGCCTATTCGGTCAGCGTGAATCACTTCGAGTTGCAACATGCGAACCAAGGGCGGCTCCGCATCCAATCGCGTATTCACCCGAGCCGTAACACACAGCTCATGGGTCTCTACGCCAGCGGGAGTGGCTTATATACCCAGTGTGAATCGGAGGGTTTCCGCAGAATCGCCTATTTTCTCGATCGGCCCGATGTTCTGGCGATCTACACCGTGACGCTCAAAGCCCCGGCCCAGCAGTTTCCGGTCCTGCTCTCCAACGGCAATCTCATGGAAGAAACCCTAGAGCATGGCGTTCGAACAGCGGTGTGGCACGACCCATTTCCAAAGCCCTCCTACCTCTTCGCGCTGGTCGCAGCTGACCTCACCCACATTGAAAAAACGATTCGAACAAGCAGTGGTGAGTCCAAGCTTCTCCAGGTCTACACCAAGCCGAATGACATTCAGAAAGCGCAACATGCGCTCGAATCGATCGAGCGCGCCGTCATCTGGGATGAGGTTCGCTTTGGTCTTCCCCTCGATCTAGAGCGTTTCATGATCGTCGCCGTCCCGGACTTCAACTCTGGCGCCATGGAGAACAAGGGGCTCAATCTTTTCAATACGCGGTTTGTGCTTGCCGATGCGGATACTGCAACGGATCGAGATTACGAGCTGATCGAAGCCGTGATTGGCCACGAGTACTTTCACAACTGGACAGGCAATCGCATCACCTGTCGAGACTGGTTCCAGCTCACCCTCAAAGAAGGACTAACCGTCTTTCGCGATCAAGAGTTCACGGCTGACATGCTCTCTCGAGGTCTTTCTGAGGAGCAGGCCATCAGTGCTCGTGCAGTCAAACGCATTGACGACGTGCGCACCCTCCGTGCCCTCCAATTCCCGGAGGATGCAGGACCCATGGCGCATCCCATTCGCCCAGCCGCCTATCAAGAGATTCGAAATTTCTACACGGCCACCATTTACGAAAAGGGGGCGGAGGTGATTCGGCAGCTTCAGACGCTGTTTGGGGTCGATGGCTTTCGAAAGGGCATGGACCTCTATTTCCAGCGTCACGACGGTCAGGCTGCAAGCTGTGAAGACTTCGTCTCTTCCATCCTCGACGCAAATGGCCGATCGGACTGGTTCCAACCCTTCTTGCGCTGGTACTCCACGCTCGGTACACCCCGATTGACCGTCTCAAGCACCTGGGACGCTCAAGCGGCCGAGCTTGAAATCACGATGAGTCAGACCCTAGATCCACGAAATCGAGATCAGACAGAGCCGCTCATGATTCCAGTGGGGTTCGGGCTGATCGGTCGAGACGGCCGGCCTTGGAGCGATGCGAGCCTCCCCAACACACTTTTGCTCACAGAATCGAGTTCAACTCACCGCTTTCATCTGCCCGCCTATCAAGGGCAGCCTGCTCCAGTCTGCTCCTTGCTGCGCGGGTTCTCCTCACCAGTCCATCTTGAGTCCAATCAGCGTGTGGAGGACCTTCAATGTCTGGCACGCTTTGATACCGACCCCTTCAATCGATGGGAGTCGTGTCAACGGCTCATTCTGGAGGCACTGCTTCCGCAGGCGTCTCACATCGGGTCCGACGTCCAGCGCACACAGGCAGTTGAAGCACTTGAAGCCGTCTGGAGCGATACGCACGCCAGCCATGCCTTTAAGGCTGCCGTATTGAGTCTGCCTTCGGAGAATGTCGTCGCTGAGGCCTGGGCTGCTCGAGAGCATCCCATCGAACCGCTGCGTATCCATCAGGCCCTTGAGCGCATGCAGGCCTCCATTGGAGAGTCCTTGCGTGAAGCCTTCGAATCACTCGATCGCACCCTCGACGTGCCCTCTCCGATTTATCAACCTGATCCCGCCTCGACGGCCCTGCGCTCCGTTCAGCACCTTGCTCAGGCAGCGCTCACCCAGATTCTTCCTGACGAAGAGAGGGCCGAGCAGCTCCTCACAAGGTTTAGGCAGGCCAACAACATCACCAGCCGTATGGCGCTTCTTGGGCTTTTGGTTCGAATGGGAGGAGCCGCCGCCTCCCTTGCCCTGGCTGAGTTCGCCGAGCGATTCGCAAACAACGCATTGGCCATGGATAAGTGGTTTGCGGTCCAGGTCTACTCCGTACGGTTCCAGGATCCGGCTGGGCTCGAGGTATTGGAGCGCGTCAGAAACCTGCTCGGAGATCCCCGATACGACATCGGTAATCCGAATCGTGTCCTCTCAGTATTGGGGGTGTTCTTCAAGCAATGTCCAGTGGGCTTCCATCGACAAGACGGCTTGGGCTATGGGCTATGGGCGGAGACACTTGCAGAGCTCGATGCGCGCAACAGCTCACTCGCTGCTCGGCTTGCTCGGTCATTGGATCGCTGGAAGGCTTATGAGCCTAGTCTTCAAGTGCAGATGCAGGAGGCGATTGAACGCCTGCAGGCACAGCCAAACCTCTCAAAAGACCTCTCAGAAGTCTGTGGCCGCCTGCTTGAGGTCAGCCCAGAATCGAACTAGCGCTTTTTGCTGATGACTTACCGCTTATCGCCGCCGGCCTGAACGGGGTCGGCGGTCTTGTTCAGAAAGCGGCTCAGCAATCCCAGAGAGCTGGTCGCAGCCGGCCTTGGAGTGGTGGACGCAACAACCGGCCGTAGGACTCGGTCCACTGCGGGACTCTCTTGTTTCTCTTTCGCGCGCTCAGCCAGATAGCGTGACAAAACGCTGTTGTAGCCGGAGATGGGCTTGGCGACCGGCTTGGCCGCAGGACGCTGCTCCACTCGCGCCTGGTGCACTGCTGCCGCTGTTGCGACGCCCTCAGCAAATCGCAGAAAAGGCTGAGCCTCAGGGCCCTCATGGCAAGGCAGAAAATCTTTGCGAAACAGGCTGCGCATCAAGGGTTCATCGAAGACCGGCGGAGCCAACACGAACGGCACCGAGAATGCCGCGCCTGAAAAGTCATGCGCGAGGATCTGTTCTTGACGGATGCGCGAGGGGCAAATCACCAGGGTCGGTGGGAGAATGCTGCGATCGGCGGGACTGAAGACCCAGCGATAGCGCTCAATAAATCCGGTGGTTGCAGCAAGCTCAATCTCAGAGACGCCGGAAGGCACCAAAACCAGATCGAAGCTCATCAGGAATTCGGGATCAACCTGAGCGGTCCATGTCAGGTCTGCGACCACCACCTCGTTTGCATCCGAAGCATACCGAAGCGCGGTGCGTGCAGCCAGAAGCCATCGCCGCGCGCCCGATTCATCCAATGGGTGATGGCGGGCATCCAGCCCAATGGGGCGAGCATCCGTCACCCATGTGCTCGACGACCCGTGAGGATCGAAGTCGAGCAGGCAAGTCTTCTTAGCGCGCTTTGCGGAGAACCACGCCGCGAGATTGGCGGCAATCGAACTCTTGCCAACCCCTCCCTTCTGACTCACCAGAATAATCTTGAGCGAAGACTGCGCCACTAAATTCCTTGTTTTTCAATAATCTCCCCGGATTTTGCGCGCATTCACTTCAAGAATGCAAGCAAAGTCTCAGCTTTCCGGTCCTTAGGGGCGATTTTGACGGTAGTGGTGAGCAATTCGCTTGACCAGCAGGGCTGAAGCCGCCCGTGCACGGGGGCCGTCCGCTCGACTGGTGAGCGCAATCGGCACTCGCGCACCGAGCACCACGCCAGATCCTGATGCCCCCGCGAGGTACTCCAACTGCTTGCTCAACATGTTGCCGCTCTCGAGATCGGGCACCACCAAAATATCGGCCTGACCGGCCACGGACGAGGTGATGGCCTTGATCTTGAGCGCCTCCGGAGAAACCGCATTGTCGAACGCAAGCGGGCCATCCAGCACACCGCCCAGAATCTGCCCGCGGTCGGCCATCTTGCAGAGCGCAGCCGCATCTATGGTGGAGGGGATACTCGGGTTCACGGTCTCAACCGCAGACAAGATCGCCACGCGTGGCTGATCGCAGCCCAGCAGGATGGCGAAGTCAATCGCGTTCTGCACGATGTCCCGCTTTTCAATGAGACTCGGTGCAATGTTCAACGCAGCGTCCGTGATGATGATGGGCTTTGAATAGAGCGGCACATCAAATCGAAACACGTGACTGAGCCTACGTTTGGTCCGAAGCCCCCTCTGGGTCAACACCGCGTGCATGAGCTCATCGGTATGCAGGCTGCCCTTCATGAGTGCCTCGACTTCACCCTCTGCTGCAAGCACGGCGCCCCGGTCAGCGGCCTCATGGCTGTGAGCGACATCAATAACCTCCACGCCCGACAAAGACACCCCCATCGAGGCAGCGAGTGCCTCGATTCGAGCGCGCGGGCCCACCAGCACCGGAATGATGAGGCCTTGTGCGGCTGCATCCAGCGCGCCTTGAAGCGACCCTTCATCGCAGGGGTGAACCACTGCGCAGCGCACCGGATCTAGGTGTGCAGCCGTCTCGATGAGATCAGACAAACGTTTGGAGGGATCGAAGACCTGGAGTGTGGGGGTCTCCGGCATCTCGATTCGGAGCTTCTCCTTGGGCGCGAGCACCTTGGCCTCCCCCTCAAGTACCTTCTCGCCCTTTTGATTCATCACTGCGCAAGCCAACACAACCGTCTGATGGGACTCATCTTTCGAGAGAACAGTCACTGTCGCCGTCACGGTGTCCTGAATATGCACTGGGCGGAGAAACTTCAAGGTCTGCCCCAGATAGATCGTTCCCGGGCCAGGAAGACGCGTTCCGAGCAGGGTCGAGAGGATCGAAGCGGTCCACATCCCGTGACCCACCACCCCATGCAGAATCGTTTGACCCGCGAAAACAGGATCTAGATGGGCGGGGTTGGTGTCCCAGGACACCGCAGCAAAAGCCTCAATATCTCGCGCGGTGAGTGTTCTTGAAATGGTTGCGCAAGCGCCCACCTGCAACTCAACAAATGGACAATTTTCAACTAAGCTCACAACAAGACTCCCTTCAGTCACAATCAAGTCACACACTCACCTTAGCCTAATCGTATGACACAACCTACACCCCCCTCGATGACCGCCGAAGAATTTCGTGCGCGGGCCGAAGCCGACACGCTCGACAGCTACGATGAAGAGCTCGAGATGGAACTTGACGACGATCGGCTCGATCAACTCCTCATGGATGTGCCTGCCCAAGGGCCCGTCCGCGAGGGAGAAGTCGACAGGCGTCTTTATTTTCGCGAACTGTTTCGCCTTCAGGGTGAGCTCGTACAACTCCAAGATTGGGTCGTCCACAAGGGACTGAAAGTCTTGGTCATTTTCGAAGGCCGGGATGCTGCAGGTAAGGGAGGCGCCATCAAACGCATCACCCAGCGTCTAAACCCTCGGGTATGTCGAACCGTTGCGCTCTCTGCACCGAACGAGCGCGAGAAGACCCAGTGGTATTTCCAGCGCTATTGCGCCCACCTTCCCGCAGCAGGAGAGATTGCACTCTTCGATCGCAGTTGGTACAACCGCGCGGGTGTCGAGCGTGTCATGGGATTCTGCGATGACGACGAGTACGAAGAATTCTTTCGCAGTGTGACCGAGTTCGAAAAGATGCTGGTTCGTTCCGGCATCATCCTCATCAAGTACTGGTTCAGTATTACAGATGAGGAGCAACACCTCCGCTTCACCATGCGCATCAGGGACCCACTCAAGCAGTGGAAGCTATCTCCCATGGACCTCGAATCTCGTCGCCGCTGGGAGCAGTACACCAAGGCGAAAGAGGTGATGCTTGAGCGCAGTCACATTCCGGAGGCTCGCTGGTGGGTGGTCGAGGGAGTAGACAAGAAGCGTGCGCGCCTCAATGTCATTCACCACTTTCTCAGCCAGATTCCCTACGGCGAGATTGCTCACCCCGAGGTGGTCTTACCTGAGCGCGTGCATCACCCCGATTACCACCGCAATCCCGTTCCGGACGAGATGTTTATTCCAAACGTCTATTGATGCTTGAAGGCTCAGCGCAGCGGCATCAACCGCTGCAAAAGAGCCATCCAGAACCGTGCGCCCACGGGGATCAGTCGGTCGTTGAAGTCATAACTGGGGTTGTGCAGAGCGCAAGGGCCAAGGCCATGGCCCGCCTCTCGATGTGCACCCAAAAGCTCCCCGTTGCCAAGAAAAATATAGCTTCCGGGCTTTTCCAGGAGCATGTAAGAGAAGTCCTCTGCACCCATCGTCGGTTCAATCGGCATGACCACCGCGCCCTCGCCCACCAGTTCGCGAGCCACTTCAGCCGCGATTGCTGTGGGCTGAGGATGGTTCACTGTAGGCGGGTATTGGCGCTCGAATCGAAGACTGGCTGAGGCTCCGAATGCTTCAGGAAGTGTGTCGCAGATCCTCTGCATGGCGTTCTCCACCACGTCGAGCGCCTCGAGACTAAAGGTGCGAACGGTCCCCCTGAGGTTGCAGGTATCGGGGATGACGTTGATAGCCTCTCCGGCCTGTACCTGGGTAACCGAGATCACAACAGCCTCAATCGGCTTGCTCACGCGCGTGACAATGGCTTGCAGCGCCTGGATCAGGTGGGTGGAAACCAAGACAGGGTCCACCCCCAGATGAGGCATTGCTGCGTGTGCGCCTTTGCCAGTCACCTGGATCTCGAATTGGTTGCTGGAGGCCATCATCGGGCCAGGGTTTAGACCAAAATGCCCTTCGGGCAATCCTGGCCAATTATGGATGGCGAAGACCACGTCACAAGGAACCCGATCAAAGAGCCCATCGTCGATCATGGCTTTGGCGCCACCACCGCCCTCCTCTGCGGGTTGGAAAATAAACGCAGCCAGCCCTGAGAACTGCCGGCTTTTGCAGGCCATGCTTGCGCCCGCGAGCAGCATGGCCGTGTGGCCATCGTGTCCACAGGCGTGCATCTTTCCATGGAATACACTGGCGTGAGGGAAACTGTTTTGCTCCGTCATGGGGAGCGCGTCCATGTCCGCGCGAAAGCCCACACACGAGGTGGCACCTGGGGCGCTCATGCCTTGCCCTTTCACCAAACCCACCACGCCCGTGCCGCCAATGCCCGTGAGGACCTCATCGACCCCCATCTCTCGAAGCGCTTCGGCCACCCGAGCAGCGGTCCGCTCCTCTTGAAACTTGAGTTCTGGGTGTGCGTGAATGTCGCGGCGAAAGGCTGTGAACTTTTGGAGATCTGAATCGGAGAAAAGGTCTTTGGCGTTCATAGCCCAATTATGGCCTAGGGCGCCACTCCTCGACCAATTCCACCGCTTGCTGCAGTGCGTTTTCAATCGAGGCCAGAGCCAAATTGAGGCGCACGTGATCGATCGCGCCTTTCGCTGGCGCCGCCACACGAGCCAAATCAACAGCCGTCGAGATCACGGCCAAGGGAGTGCGGATCGCGTGCGCGCGCTCGACCCAGACCGGTTGGGAAGGCGTCGTGTCATCAAGTTGAGATGGACCGAACTGCATGGTTTTCCTAAACTGAGGCGTATGCGAATCCTAGTGGTTGAAGATGACAAAACACTGCGTTTGGCGTCTCGTGGACTCCTAGAAAACCTCGGTCATGTTGTGGACGAGTCAGACAACGGAGACGACGCGCTCGAGATGCTCATTGGGGATCCGGAGATCCGAATCGTGATTCTTGATCTAGGTCTTCCACCGCACGTCCATCGACCAGAAGGAGGGCTCTCATTTCTGCGGTCGGTGCGCGCCCTTGGCCTTCCGGTGAAGGTGATTGTCGCCTCCTCCCAAGCGCAGCAAGAGGCCCTGCTCGACTGCGTGGAGTGTGGCGCCTTTGACATTCTTCAGAAACCTTTCGACCTTCGTGCACTCGAACAGAGCCTGAAAAGAGCAGCACTCTTCTCTGACGCCGAACGGCGCCTTCGAGAGACCGGCCAGAAGTTTCCTGTTTTGATTGTTGCGGACTCCTCCTCAGAGGGAGGCATCAAGGCTGCAAGGGAGGAGGTGATCGAGCGCCTCGTTCGAGCCACCCTCAGCGACACTGAACATAACGTCTCCGAGACGGCCAGAAGGCTGTCCCTGACGCGAGAGCAGGTGTACTACTACTTGAAGAAGTTTGGCATTTCCCGCCCAGAACCTCTCGACTGAGGGGTGTCAGAAGTTTTTGCATTGTCCGTTTGGTCTCTGTTTTTGAGTCGTCAATCCACAGAGAGTCTCCAGACCGCGCAACCCCTGCGCCTTTCACCTGGAGATCACCATGCCGTCAATGCCAATCCGCTCACTCAGAGCACTCCTTGCCCTAGCGCTCCTCACCGCCACCTCCGCTCAAGCCGAGACGAAGACGAGTAGTTTTGACGCCAGAGTACAAGTAACCGCTACGTGTAGCCTCACCACAGCTGACCTCTCCTTTCCCGCCATAACCACCGGAAACCTGTCGAATGTGGACGCAACGTCCTCAATTAACGTCACCTGCTCTTCCGGCACGCCGTATCAAATTTCGCTCAGCGATGGATCAAACTTCAACTCCACACGACGCATGGCCTGGGGCAATTCATACATTGCTTATGACCTATTTTCAGACTCGAATCGATCGCAATCATGGAGTTCAACGGCGCCAGTCCAGGGCAATGGTTCCGGTTCAACTCAGCAGATCCCGCTATACGGAAGAATCTTCTCCGGTCAAGCTGTCCCTAACACCGGCTCCTATGCCGACACGATCATCGCCACCATCAGCTACTAGCCATGATGTCCATCTTGGTCTGGCTCTGGTGGCTCCTACTGCTGATGGGGCTCATGCCACTGAGCGCTTGGGCCGCACTCACTGTGTCTCCGCCGCAGCTCACACCCGACGATCATGGCGTCGTCGTCACGCAGGTCCAGTCCAGCCTCGGGCAAGCCTCGCGTTGGAGCGTGCGACTGGTGAGGTGGACCAAAGACCCCAACGGCTTTCTGCCGGCGGAGGGTCAGGTCACACCGCGATTCTTTTCACTCGCTCCGAACGAGACTCAGGTGATCCGGGCCCGACCGAGCGATCGGTCGGGCTATCACCGCCTCGTCATCGAGCAGATCCCCACCGATGACCTGCAACAGGGGCTGAGCTTTCAGTTTCGATTCTCTTTGCCTATGTTTCGCTCCCCTCAAGAGCCCATTAGGCAGCGGCTGGACCTCGCCTCTCAGTCTCTCTGTGAGCGGTTAGAGAACACGAGAGATCTTGCCATTCAAGTGTTGGCTCCTGCAGATGTCTCCGGTACACGCACGCTCTTACCCGGCCAGTCTGCTGAGTTCTGTCGCCGCCCTGCTGCACTCAAGACAGGAAGTCCTTAAAAAATGAGGAGCATCTGCCTCTGGATTCTCTTGAGTCCGCTTAGCGTTGCATGTGCCAAGGATCCCATGCTGCTCGAACTTGAGCTCAACGATGAGCGCGTCTCAAGGGGGGCGCTGGTCTATCCCCTCGAGACCGGCTGCAGGGTTGAGGCCAAGGAGCTCAGGGAGCGGCTATTACCGAGCCAAGGTTCAGAGTGGCTTGAATTTACGAACGATCGTCTGACCTGCGAGATCGATGAGCGCCTTGGCGTAGCTCGCCTCACAGCTGCCCCCTCGGAGCTCAAGACTCGGCTACTCAGCATCGCAAAGCGGGTTGAGCCGATCAGGCGCCAACCCTCGGAGAGCAGTCTCGCGGTCGACTTCATCGCCAATCGAAATGGCCTTCGCACCGGGCTGATCGCAAGCCATGCATCCAGCCAGTTGTCTCTGTCTTTTCACCCCAGTGGCCATCTCGAGCACTGGACCGGCACCTGGAATCGAGACAACGGGTTAAGACTAGAGCTTGGCAGCATCACCGCCCCGCTCCGGTTATCAGGCGCACCCCAGAGCTTTGAGGGCATCCGACTCGCCTCACATCGCGATGCCTTGTCAGCCATGGGATCGGCCCGCGCACAGCTCACCCTGCAGAATCCCAGTCGAATTCGCCTGATCAACAGCAACGCGCAAGAGCTACTCGGCCTAACCCCCTTGCCGGCCGGCCCATACCGAATCGTCGGTCCAACCGGATCAACCGTGCCGGGCTTTCTGCGGGTGCTGATCGAGGGGCCGGATGGAGCGGTGCGCGAGCAGATTCTGCCCTGGACTCATCACCCTCAGCTGCTCGAGCCCCGAACGCTTCGATGGGAGGTCTCCACCCATGCGAAGGGGGCACTCTTTGGGACCTTGGGTTGGGGCCTTCGTGATCAAGATAGTCTATGGCTGAGCGCATCCACCGATGAGCATGCTGCCCAGTTGGAGTGGGTGACCAGCCGTCTGCCGACCGCCCTCCTGTCAAGCAGTCTCCGACTGGAGTGCCGTTCTCATTGCCGGATACTCGGTGGAGCCTCCTTTCAGGCAGGCGTGAGTCAAGGCGGCCATCTGTATGGGGCTTGGCATACTGCGACTGGCTTTCAGGCGACATTTACCGGGGCTATCGGGGCGAGGGCCAATCTTGCCCTGAACGTCGCGCATCGGCATCGACAGGCCCAGCTCAGTTGGACCCTAACCCCCAGGAGCCGCCTGAATCTCAGCTGGACCGAGACTCCCATCGGCCGGGCTCTGAGTCTTCAGTGGCACTTCAACCTCGGCTCATCTCAGTCATTGGCCCTCCATCAACGCCGAGAGGGACGAGAAGTACAGGTCTCTCAGAATCCTCAGAAGCCAGACGCGCTGGGATGGAGCATTCGAGCCAGTGAGACCCAAGTGGACCTCTCCGCCCATCAGCAGCATGCCTGGGGAGACTGGCACGCCCAAATCGTACGATCAGAAGGGCGTGCACTCACCATTCGCCCTCAAGCGTCCACGCGCCTATGGATTACCGAGCAGGGCCTTCACCTCGGCCCAGTGGGTGATTACAACCTCGTCAAAATCGACACAGGCATCACTGGGCTTGAGCTCATCGATCAACAGGGGTGGAGTGTCAAGGCCGATACCCGAGGCGTGGCCGCATTCAGTCGCGTCCCTGCCTATACACCCAGCCGATTTCGGGTCAGCAGCCGCGGCCTCTCTTTATCTCAGGCCATGCCTTTTGATCAGTTGGCAATCCAGACGGATCGCCGACGCGCATATCGTTTGATCAAGAGAGCAGAACCATCCAACTTCTTGGTCTATCGCCTCACGTTGGCTGATCGCTCGGACGGCATTCGACTCTTCGATGCGCTCAATCAGCCTGTGTTCGTGAGCCCTGATGGCTACATTGACTTTCAGTCTCATCACCAATGGCCACTCTCGCTGCGTACCCCAGAGAGAGCGGTGGCCTGCCAGTTCAAAACAGAGGTCGACGCGAAGATCATCGCCTCCGAGCGATGGGTCCAGTGCAAGAGTCGCTAGAAGCTCGCGCCCATCATCTGATTGGGCAGCCAGAGCGCCAGTTCCGGCACAAAGGCGAGGATCACCATGCTGATCATCATCAAGATCACAAAAGGCATAGACCCCAACAAAATGTCGCGAATGGGCACGTTAGGAACCACACCCTTGAGCACATAGAGGTTTAAGCCGACGGGCGGAGTGATCAGGCCAATTTCCATATTGATCGTCAACATCACGGCGAACCAGATCAGGTCGAACTGGTTGGCCTCCAAGACCGGGGTGAGGATAGGCATCACCATCAAGATGATGGCCACCGGAGGCAGGAACATACCTGCCACCAGCAGGAACAGATTGATCGCCAACATCAACACCCACCGATTGAGCTCGAGGTCGACCAGCCACTGCGCCGCCGACTGGGTCACATAGAGCAGCGACATCATGTAAGAGAAAACCGCAGCGGCTGCGATGATGAGCAGAATCATCGTTGACTCGCGCACCGTCTCGCGAAAGATTTTCCATTGATCCTGCCGGGATCGAGCCTTGTAGATGACCACCACCAGTGCCAATGCAAGCGCAGCAGAGATGGCAGCCACTTCTGAGGGCGTTGCAATGCCTCCGTACATGGCATAGGCAATCATGATCACAATCAAAATAAAGGGGAAAACGCGGCTCAAGCCCTCCATCTTCTCGGCAAGGGTATAACGCCCGTCTGAGGTCCGAATGGGCTCAGCGCGGCCGAGTTGAAATCGACTCACCGCCCATGCATAGAGGGAGAACATCACCACCAGTAGGATCCCTGGAATGACCCCCGCCAAAAAAAGACGACCGATGGATGTCTCCGTGGCAATGCCATACAGGATCATGGTGATGGACGGGGGAATCAGAATGCCGAGCGTGCCGCCGGCGCAGACGGAACCCGTGGCGAGCCTCACGGAGATGCCTCGCTTGATCATCTCGGGCACTCCAGCCTTGCCAATCGCAGCAGCAGTTGCAGGACTAGACCCGCTAATGGCGGAAAAGAGGCCGCAGGCAAGGATGTTGGCAATCACCAACCCTCCGGGGATTCGGTCTAGCCATCGATGAAGCGACTCGTAGATGTCCCGACCGGCGTTGGTGCTGCCAATGGCGGCACCGAGCAGAATAAAGAGCGGGATGGTGAGCAAAGCAAAGGACGCAAGCTCGTCCATCATGATGAGCGGGATGTTCGCCAGAGCTCCCGTTCCCTCAAAGGTCACCAGAAATCCCACTGCAACCAGCGTCAAGCCCCAGGCAATGGGCAGACCGGAGAACAACACCACCAGCGTGACCAGAAGAATCAATCCACCGATCTGAAGCTCATTCATGAGCGAACTCCTGACGCAGCATATGACGCTGGATCTCGGCGACGTATTGAAGCGCGGTGATCCCAAAGCCAATCGGCATGGTCGCAAAGAGCGGCCACTTCACCGGCGCCCAGACACTCTCGGTGCGCTCTCCCTTCTCAAAGGCATGTACCGTGAACTCGAGCCCCAGCCAAGCCAGAAAGAGCACCACACCCAACCCAATGAGCAGCACCATCAATTGGAGTCTTCTTGCATACAACTCCGGGAGCATCGAGGCCATGAGGTCCACACCCACATGACCTTTGGTCTTGAGGGTATAGGGGCTCCCAAGGAAGAGCGCGCACACCATGAGGAAGATCCCCAGCTCCAGCTCCCAGGAGGTCGAGTAGCCCATCGTCCGATAGGCCACCATCCAGCAGATCACCAGCGTCGCAACGGCAAGAAAGCAAGCCGCAACGACAGCTAGGGCATCGCTCAGCTGATCCATGCGACGAATGAAGGGCGACATTCGACCTCCCACAAAAAAGGGCCACGGCACACACCAGCCGAGGCCCTTGGGTCCTGGAGAAAAATTACTTCTTGGGGGCAGCAGCCTTCAAGAGTTCGTCCATGAGCCCTTTCGCAGCAGGCGAGATGGCGGAGAACTCAGGGTAAGCAGTCTTCTTGGCCAACGCCACCCAGGCGTCAAAGTCTGCCTTGCTCATCTCTGCTGACTGGCCACCCGACTTCCGATAGGCCTCGGCCATCTTGTCGGTGGCTTCACGCTGAATGGTGAGGAACATGGCGTCTGCCTTGTCCGCGGCCTCTTGAAAGATCTTCTTCTGCTTGGG
>CAMAZF010000028.1 GCA_945862985.1 Bordetella parapertussis
TCGAGGAGCAGATTAGTCGCGAGCGATCGTGCTGGTGCGCTTGATCTTCTGCTGGAGCTGAATGAGGCCATACACCAGTGCCTCGGCGGTGGGCGGGCAGCCGGGGACATAGATGTCGACCGGGACAATCCGATCGCACCCTCGGACCACGGAGTAAGAGTAGTGGTAGTAGCCACCGCCATTGGCACACGAACCCATGGAGAGCACCCAGCGAGGCTCTGGCATCTGGTCATACACTTTGCGAAGTGCCGGGGCCATCTTGTTACAGAGGGTCCCTGCGACAATCATCAGATCAGACTGGCGGGGGCTCGGCCGGAAGACGATGCCGAAGCGATCCAGGTCGTAACGCGCGGCACCCGCGTGCATCATCTCCACCGCACAACATGCAAGGCCAAAGGTCATGGGCCAGAGCGAGCCTGTGCGCGTCCAGTTGATCACCTGATCCACTGTGGTGGTGAGAAATCCTTGCTTAAAAACGCCGTCAATTGCCATGCCCTACTCCCAGTCAAGCGCGCCCTTCATCCACTCATAGACAAACCCCAGCACGAGAATGCCGAGGAAGACCATCATGGAGAGGAAGCCGAAGATCCCAATGTCTTGAAGGACCACTGCCCAAGGAAACAGGAAGGCAATTTCGAGGTCGAAAAGAATAAAGAGGATGGCGACCAGGTAGTACCGCACATCAAACTGCATGCGGGCATCCTCGAAGGCCTCAAAGCCACATTCGTAGGGAGAAAGCTTCGCTGTGTCGGGTTTAGAGGGGCCAATGAGTTTGCCCAACAGCATGGGGACCACACCTACAGCCAAGCCCACGCCAATAAACAGCAGAACCGGAAGATAGTTTTCGAGGCTCATGCGCTTCCCTGAACGAAGGATGCCCCAACAGGCGCATCGTGGAACAACGTATTTGGTGCCGACGGCGAGACTCGAACTCGCACAGCTTTCGCCACTACCCCCTCAAGATAGCGTGTCTACCAATTTCACCACGTCGGCAGGACGTGCATATGACAACCTTACTGCTTGGCGGGCTGCTCCTTCTTGGTGTCGGCAGCAGCCGGTGCAGAGGACGCACTGGGAACGCTGGGATCGACAGCAGGTGGCACGGATACAGCCCCCGGAATGCTCTCCATGATAGCGCCTCCTGCGGCAGGCTGCCGAAGACTCGCGCTCGCCAGGTAGGAGAGCCCCAGAGTGCAAACGAAGAACAAGACAGCAAGAATGGCCGTGGTACGGGAGAGGAAATTCGCAGATCCTGAGGACCCGAAGACCGAACCCGCACTGCCCGCGCCAAAGGCCGCGCCCATGTCTGCCCCTTTGCCCTGTTGCAGCAAAACGAGCACGATGATGCCGAGTGCGGACACCAATTGAACGACCAGCAAAAGACTCTCAAGCACGGACACGGTCATACACCTCCCTCTTGCAACGCGGCCACACGCGTTGCTGCGGCCCGAAGAATACATGACATTTGATCTGCCTTCAGCGAAGCGCCACCCACGAGGGCGCCGTCCACATCGGGTTGCGACAGCAAGGTCTCCGCATTCTCTGCATTCACGCTGCCGCCGTAGAGCACGCGAAGGCTATTGCCGAGGCCAGGCCAGCGTGAGTCGGCCACCTCGCGAATGCGAACATGCATGGTCTGTGCATCGACTGCGCTGGCCGTTCTGCCCGTTCCGATCGCCCAGATGGGCTCGTAGGCGACCACACAATGCTGTGCCTCTTCCAATGACTGCGCACAGTCCAAAGCAGCCAAAACCTGTCCTGAGACCACCTCTTGGGCGCGACCCTGCTCTCGCTGCTCGAGTGACTCCCCGACGCAGATCACAGGCATGAGACCGCCCTGAAGGGCCGCTCTGGCCTTGGCACAGACGAGTTCATCAGATTCGTGTGCGCGCGCACGACGCTCGGAGTGCCCCACCAGAGCAAAGCTCGCCTCAAAATCCTGGAGCATGGCGACGGAGATCTCTCCCGTAAACGCCCCTGAACCCTGATCCGACAGGTCTTGAGCGCCCCACATCAGCCCTCTCCCCCGGCATCGGACTGCAGCCTGAAACAGGTAGGGCGCGGGCACCGCAAAGCCCGCGTCAAAGGTTCCCGCAGCGAGCAGATTCTCTGAGCATTGGAGCAATGACGACAGGAGCGCCTCGTTGGACGCCATGTCGCCATTCATTTTCCAGTTACCGATGACCAGCGGCTTACGCATGCGGCACGAGCATTCAGTCAGCGGAGCCGGCAGAGCCGTCCACATCGCTGGACGTGCTGGCTGCAGCAGCAGCCACCACGCTGGTCAACAGGACCTCAGACCCATCTGAACTGGGCTTCTGCTCTTCGAGCAGGGCCTTCATGGACAGGCGCAGACGACCCTTCTCGTCGGCCTCAATCACCTTCACTCGGACGATCTGGCCTTCCTTCACGTAATCAGAAACCTGATTCACGCGCTCATTGGCAATCTGGGAGATGTGCAGGAGTCCATCTTTTCCTGGAAGGACCTGAACGATCGCACCGAACTCAAGCAAGCGCAGGACCGTGCCTTCATAGGCCTTGCCCACTTCCACTTCAGCAGTGAGCTCCTCGATGCGCTTCATGGCGGCACGAGCAGCGTCACCAGAAGTGGCTGCCACAGTGATGCTGCCGTCCTCCTGGATGTCGATCTGGGTACCGGTCTCTTCTGTGATGGCGCGGATGGTGGCACCGCCCTTGCCAATCACGTCACGAATACGCTCGGGATTGATCTTCATGGTGTAGAGACGTGGCGCAAACTCAGACAGCTCAGTGCGCGCGGTACCCATGGCGGTCTTCATCTTGCCGAGGATGTGAACCCGAGCCTCGAGGGCTTGGGCCAACGCAACCTGCATGATCTCTTTGGTGATGCCTTGGATCTTGATGTCCATTTGAAGTGCAGTCACGCCGGTCTCGGTTCCTGCGACCTTGAAGTCCATGTCGCCGAGGTGATCCTCATCACCGAGAATATCGGTCAAGACGGCGAAGCGTCCGCCCTCTTTGATGAGACCCATGGCAATGCCTGCAACATGGGCCTTGAGTGGAACACCCGCATCCATCAGTGCAAGACAGCCACCACAGACGGAGGCCATAGAAGACGAGCCGTTGGATTCGGTAATCTCAGAGACAACGCGCATGGAGTACGCAAAATCTTCGGGCTTCGGCAACACGGCGACCAGCGCGCGCTTTGCGAGCCGACCATGACCAATTTCACGACGCTTAGGCGTCCCCACGCGCCCGGTTTCGCCGGTCGCAAACGGGGGCATGTTGTAGTGGAGCATGAAGCGATCACGGTACTCACCGCCCAGCGCGTCAATGACCTGCTCGTCACGCGCAGTGCCCAAGGTTGCAACGACCAACGCCTGCGTCTCGCCACGGGTGAACAGTGCGGAGCCGTGGGTTCTAGGCAGCACGCCATTGCGAATGGAGATGGGCCGTACCGTACGGGTATCCCGTCCGTCGATTCGGGGCTCACCGTTCAGGATTTGTCCACGAACCACAGCAGCCTCAAGGCTGAACAAGGTGTCGTTTACGATGTTGCCCTGGGGTGCGTTCACTGTCCCGGCTGCGACATCCGCATCCAGCTGGGTGTCCACCTTGGCATAGATCTCTTTCAGCTTCTGTGAACGCTCTTGCTTGTTGCGGATGAGGTAGGCGGCCTTCAGGTCTGCCTCAGCAATGGCAGTGATCCGAGCGACCAGTGCTTCGTCCTTCGCTGCAGGCTGCCAGTCCCACTCTGGCTTACCAGCCTTCTCCACCAGCCGGTCAATGGCATGAATGGCTGCACGCATTTGATCGTGACCAAACACGACCGCACCCAGCATGATCTCTTCGGATAGCTGATCTGCCTCGGATTCGACCATCAATACCGCTGACTCTGTTCCGGCCACAACCAGGTCGAGGCGAGAGGTCTTGAGCTGCGTGGCGGTGGGATTGAGCAGGTACTGGCCATCGACATAACCCACTCGAGCCGCACCAATTGGACCATTGAAAGGAACGCCCGAGATGGCCAGCGCAGCAGAGGCGCCAATCATGGCAGGAATATCGGGATCGATCTCGGGGTTCAGCGACAGAACATGAATGACCACTTGGACTTCGTTGTAGAAGCCCTCGGGAAAGAGCGGACGCAGGGGGCGATCAATGAGGCGCGACGTGAGCGTCTCTTTCTCAGAGGGACGGCCCTCGCGCTTGAAAAACCCGCCGGGGATTTTGCCTGCAGCGTAGGTCTTCTCAATGTAGTCGACCGTGAGCGGGAAGAAATCTTGGCCTGGCTTGGCGGACTTGGCAGCCACCACGGTCGCCAAGACCACGGTGTCTTCCATGCTGACCATCACGGCGCCGGTCGCCTGACGAGCAATCTCTCCAGTCTCGAGGGTGATGGTGTGCTGCCCAAACTGAAACGACTCTTTCGCAATATTGAACACGGGGGATCCTTTGTATGGGTTTTAGGACGAGCGAGGACGGGCACATCCCATGATGTGCCCAGGCTCAGACCCAATAAACGGCAACAGCGCAGGTTGCCCGGGCATTGTTTACTTGCGCAGACCCAGACGCTCAATGAGCGTGCGGTAGCTGGGCAGGTCGGTGCGCTTGAGGTAGTCGAGAAGCTTGCGACGACGCGAGACCATCTTGAGGAGGCCGCGCCGGGAGTGATGGTCTTTCTGATGGACCTTGAAATGCTCGGTGAGTTCGTTGATGCGGCCGGTGAGCAAGGCGACCTGGACTTCGGGAGACCCAGTGTCACTGGGTTTACGCTGATACTGAGAAACGATGTCGGACTTCGACAGATTTGCGGTCGTCATTTGGCAGATTCCTTAAAAAAAGAAATGAACTTGCGGCGTAGGCTGCCGGGCCTAGCCGTGCTGAACGCGAGATGATACACCAATTAGGGTTGTTGCGGATTCACCCTAGGGGCACTCGAGAGGCGGTTGAGGGCATTGAGATAGGCCTTTGCCGAGGCCACCACAATGTCCGGGTCGGCACCCATGCCATTCACGATGCGGCCATCCTTGGAGAGACGCATGGTCACCTCGCCCTGAGACTCAGTGCCTGTGGTGATGGCGTTGACAGAGAACAGCAACAGCTCGGCCCCGCTCTTGACCTGATCTTCAATGGCCCTCACCGTCGCATCGACGGGCCCGTTGCCCTCTGATTCAGAGGAGACCTCCTTGCCATGCGCCGAGAAAACCACCCTGGAGACTGGCTTCTCGCCCATTTCCGACCGCTGGCTCAGGGAGATCAGCTGAAACTGCTCGACATTGGGCTCGGTTTCACCACTGACCAGAGCCTGCAAATCTTCGTCAAAGATCTCCGACTTGCGGTCGGCCAGATCTTTGAATCGGGTGAACGCTTCATTGAGCGCCTGCTCACTCTCTAGCTCAATCCCAATCGCCTGAAGCCGCTGGCGGAACGCGTTGCGACCAGAGAGCTTTCCAAGCACGATGCGGTTTGCGGTCCAGCCCACGTCTTCTGCGCGCATGATCTCGTAGGTCTCACGGTGCTTGAGCACGCCGTCTTGGTGAATTCCAGACTCATGTGCAAAGGCGTTCGCCCCGACAATGGCCTTGTTGGGCTGCACTGGATAGCCAGTAATCTGAGAAACCAGCCGAGACGCCGGAACGATCTGCGTCGCGTCAATGTTCGGGGCACAGCCAAAAACGTCTGAACGAGTGCGAACGGCCATCACAATCTCTTCGAGGCTGGCGTTCCCTGCGCGCTCTCCCAGGCCATTGATGGTGCACTCGACCTGTCGAGCACCGGCAAGCACTGCAGAAAGCGAGTTCGCCACGGCCATTCCCAGGTCGTTATGGCAATGCGTGGACCAGATCACCCGATCCGCACCTGGCGTTCGCGCAATGAGTTGAGCCATTCGGTCCCCCCACTGGGTGGGCACGCTATAGCCCACCGTGTCGGGCACATTGATGGTGGTCGCACCGGCTTTGATCACCGCTTCGAAAATGCGAACGAGAAAATCGAGATCGGATCGCACCGCGTCCTCAGCAGAAAACTCCACATCGTCGGTGTAGCGAAGCGCCATCTTGACAGCGGCCACTGCAGCCTCGACCACCTGGTCAGGCTGCATTCGCAGCTTCTTCTCCATATGAATGGGGCTGGTGGCAATGAAGGTGTGAATGCGCTTGCGCGCAGCGGGTGCGATCGCTTCGCCAGCCGCTCGGATGTCGCTCTCGGTTGCGCGAGAGAGGCTACAGACCGTGCTTTCCTTGATGTTCTCGGCCACAGCCTTCACCGCCTCGAAATCTCCGGGGCTGGCTGCCGCAAACCCAGCCTCGATCACATCTACGCGCAGTCGCTCCAATTGACGAGCAATACGGACTTTTTCGTCCTTGGTCATGGAGGCGCCGGGACTCTGCTCCCCATCGCGCAACGTGGTGTCGAAAATAATGAGTTTGTCGGTCATGATAGGAATAGACTAACTATCTTTGCTTTTTGATTCAACAAATAAAACCACATCTTTGCCTTGGTATTTCTGCCAAGCAAAGATGACATACCCCGAGAGCGCATAAGCGGTCACGATCAGGAAGAGACTGCTGGGCGGATCTTGGGAGATCAGAACCAGGAGCAAGGCACCAATCGCAATAAAAATGAAGGGCACGCTGCGACGCAGGTTAACGTCCTTAAAGCTGTAAAACGGCACATTGCTGACCATGGTCACCCCGGCATACACCGTCACGGCCCAGGCCAGCCAACGAAGGTCGGACACACTGCCATCGATGAGCTTGGACTCTCGCAGATCGGTGACAAGCCATACGAGCCCGGCCACCAAGGCTGCAGCAGCTGGACTGGGAAGGCCCTGGAAAAAACGCTTATCCACCACACCAATGTTGGTGTTAAAACGCGCCAAGCGCAGCGCTGCACCCGCGACGTAGATGAACGCGGCGAGCCAGCCCAGCTTACCCATTCCCTGTAGCGCCCACTCGTACATGATGAGGGCCGGCGCAACGCCGAACGACACCATATCCGCAAGGCTGTCGTAGTTCGCGCCAAAATCGGAGGTGGTGTTGGTGAGGCGAGCAACTCGACCATCCAGGCTGTCGAGCACCATCGCCACAAAGATGGCCACGGATGCCTGAGCAAACTGGTTATTCATCGCCATCACGATGGCGTAGAAGCCAGAGAAAAGGCAGGCCGTGGTGAAGAGATTGGGCAGCAGGTAAATGCTCTGCCGCCGTCGAGGTCTTAGGCTATTCATGCCCCGCATCTTGGGGCGCTTGAGGCCAATGAGCAAGGGCTGTCGCATGCGCACTGACCTTCTGGCCCACGGCAACCAGGGGCTGGCTGCCGACGGGGAGGAAAACATCAACGCGAGAGCCAAAGCGAATAAAGCCGTAGCGCATCCCGCGATCCACCCGATCCCCCGTCTGGACATAGCAGAGGATACGGCGTGCGATCAGACCCGCTACCTGGACACAAGAGAGGCGTCGGCCCTGATCGTCCGTGATTTCTACCGCATTGCGCTCGTTCTCTGAAGACGCCTTGTCGAGCGCGGCATTCACAAACTTTCCAGGGCTGTAGGCGACCTGCCCCACGCGCCCTTGAATCGGCGCGCGATTCGAGTGCACATTGAAGACATTCATGAACACACTGATCTTGAGTGAATCCGCGCCTGTGAATGGGTCCGGCGCGGCACCCACATAGACGATCTGCCCATCGGCGGGGCTGGTGATGGCCTCGGTATCTGGAGGTGGGACCCGAGCAGGGTCCCGAAAAAACTGCAACACGAACAAGACAAACACCCAGACCAGCAGGGCCAGCGAATCGAGTTCCACCCAGCCCAGCACCAGGGCCAAAAACACGGACCCCGCCAGAAAAGCCCACCCCTCACGGGCAATGATGGGATGAGGCCAATGGCGAATATCGGGCATGTTCAAGGTGCGAGGCCTTTTTGGGGTTGCTTAGTTACGGGTCTGATCAACCAGCTTATTGGCCTTGATCCAGGGCATCATGGCCCGCAGCTTCTCACCCACCTGCTCGATCTGATGCTCAGCAGTGAGGCGACGGCGCGAGAGCAGCGTGGGTGCACCTGCCCGGTTCTCCAGAATGAAGCTCTTGGCGTATTCGCCCGTCTGAATGTTGCGAAGGCACTCACGCATCGCCTCCTTCGTCTGCTCGGTCACGACGCGAGGCCCGGTGACGTACTCACCGTACTCTGCGTTGTTGGAGATGGAGTAATTCATGTTGGCGATGCCGCCCTCATAGATGAGGTCCACGATGAGTTTGAGTTCGTGCAGACACTCAAAATAAGCCATCTCGGGCGCATAACCCGCTTCAACCAGAGTCTCAAACCCGGCCTTGATGAGCTCAACGGTGCCACCACAAAGCACAGCCTGCTCTCCGAAGAGGTCGGTCTCGGTCTCTTCACGGAAGTTGGTCTCGATGATGCCAGCCTTGCCGCCGCCATTGGCGCTGGCGTAGGCCAGTGCCAGACTGCGGGCGTTCCCAGACTGGTCTGCATGAACCGCGATGAGATGAGGCACACCGCCCCCTTGGGTATAGGTGCTTCGCACGGTGTGGCCCGGGGCCTTGGGGGCAATCATGATGACATCGAGGTCTTTGCGTGGGTTCACCTGGCCATAGTGGACATTGAAGCCGTGTGCGAAGGCCAACGCTGCGCCTTCCTTCATGTTGGGCTCGACTTCATGGGCATAGACCGAGGCGATGGTCTCATCGGGCATCAGCAACATGACGATATCTGCGCCCTGAACCGCATCTTTAATCTCGGCCACTGACAGCCCGGCCTTCTCGACCTTCGTCCAGGAGGGGCCGCCCTTGCGGACGCCGACCACCACCTTCACGCCGCTATCGTTCAGGTTCTGCGCGTGCGCGTGGCCCTGAGAGCCGTATCCAATGATGGCAACCTTCTTGCCTTTCAGGAGGGAGAGGTCACAGTCTTTATCGTAGTAAACGTTCATGTTGTCGTCCTTTCAGAAAGAGGATTAAGCGCGGAGAGTTCTCTCACCGCGGGAGATGCCGGAGGATCCCGTGCGAACGGTCTCGAGAATGCTGCCTTCTTCAAGGGCCTCGATGAACGCGTCAAGCTTACTGCTGTCACCCGTTAATTCGATGGTGTAGGTCTTTTCGGTCACATCGATGATGCGGCCACGGAAGATATCGGCCATACGCTTCATTTCTTCGCGCTCCTTTCCCACGGCGCGAACCTTCACCATCATGAGCTCGCGCTCAATATGGGCGTGGTCGGAGAGGTCGATGACCTTTACGACATCGATCAGGCGATTCAGATGCTTGGTGATCTGCTCGATGATGTCCTCTGAGCCACGCGTGACGATGGTCATGCGGGACAACGATGGATCTTCCGTGGGGGCCACGGTGAGCGTCTCAATGTTGTAGCCGCGGGCAGAGAACAGACCGACCACGCGGGAGAGTGCACCGGGCTCGTTTTCCAAAAGAATGGAAATGATGTGTTTCATGGTGTGCGCTCCTTATAGATCTTCTGAACCGAGGAGCATCTCGGTCAGGCCTTTACCAGCCTGCACCATGGGCCACACGTTCTCAGTCTGGTCTGTGATGAAGTCAAGGAAGACCAAGCGGTTTTTCTGAGCCAGCGCCTCTTTCAGGGCCGGCTCCACATCGGCAGGTTTGTCGATGCGCATGCCCACGTGGCCATACGACTCAGCCAGTTTCACGAAATCTGGGAGGGAATCCATGTAGGACTCCGCATAGCGGCTGCCGTATTCGATCTCTTGCCATTGGCGAACCATGCCCAAGTACCGGTTGTTGAGGTTCACGATTTTGACTGGGATCTGATACTGCTGGCAGGTGGAGAGCTCCTGAATATTCATTTGGATGGAGGCCTCGCCGGTGATGCAGACCACCTCTGAATCGGGATGGGCAAACTTCACGCCCATGGCGTAGGGCAGCCCTACTCCCATGGTCCCGAGCCCACCGGAGTTAATCCAACGGCGGGGTTTGTCGAACCGGTAGTACTGGGCGGCCCACATTTGATGCTGACCGACGTCGGAGGTGACAAAGGCATCGCCTTGCGTGAGCCTCCACACGGCCTCCACCACGGACTGAGGCTTGATGACCTCCGTACTGGGCTTATACGCGAGGCAGTTCATGGCACGCCACTGCTCGATCTGGGCCCACCAGGAAGACAGCGGCTTCTCTGCGGGCTTGTGGCCCGCCGCCAATGCCTCTTTGAGTTGGACGAGCATTTCGGTCAAGACCTCTTTCACATCTCCCACAATGGGCGTGTCGACCCTCACCCGCTTGGAGATAGACGAAGGGTCCACATCCACGTGAATGATCTTGCGTGGGTTCTGGGCGAAGTGCTTGGGGTTCCCAATCACACGGTCATCAAATCGTGCACCAATGGCCACCAGCACATCGCAATGCTGCATGGCCATGTTGCACTCATACGTCCCGTGCATCCCGGGCATACCAAGGAATTTTGAATCAGAGGCACGATAGGCGCCGAGGCCCATGAGCGTGTTGGTGCAAGGGTAGCCCAACAGATCGACCAGCTCATTCAGCTCTGCCGAGGCATTCGAGAGGATGACGCCTCCGCCGGTGTAGATCATGGGACGCTCAGCACCCAATATCATCTGAACGGCCTTCTTAATCTGACCCGAGTGCCCTTTGACCACCGGGTTGTAGGAGCGCATGGTCACGCTCTCGGGATACTCAAACTTGCAGCGATTTCGGGTGACGTCTTTGGGCACGTCGACCAGCACGGGGCCCGGTCGGCCCGTCTTGGCGATGTAAAACGCTTTCTTGATGGTGGACGCGAGGTCTTTGACGTCCTTCACCAGGAAGTTGTGCTTCACACAGGGCCTGGTGATGCCAACGGTGTCGCACTCTTGAAAGGCGTCGAGCCCAATGGCATGGGTGGGTACCTGCCCCGAGATGATGACCATGGGGATGGAGTCCATGTACGCGGTTGCAATTCCAGTGACCGCGTTGGTGAGCCCTGGACCACTCGTCACAATGCAGCAGCCCACCTTCTCCGTGGAACGCGCATAGGCATCAGCCGCATGGACAGCAGCCTGCTCGTGCCGCACGAGGATGTGTTTAACTTTGTCTTGCTTGAAGATTTCGTCGTAGATGTAGAGCACGGCCCCACCGGGGTAGCCAAACAAGTGCTCAATCTTTTCTTCCTGGAGGCAACGCACCAGGATTTCTGCGCCAGTCATTTCCATAGTTTCGGTCCTAAACAGTTCTAGTGATCCCCACCCGCCGGCGCCATTCACGCCTCAGAGAGGCATCAACGACACAGACATGAAGGCAGGGCCTTTGAGCTGATGGATCGGCAGGTCAGCACACCTTGTGGGTAGCGACCCGACGGTTTATCGCATTCAGTCAGTCTCTTGCCAATGGTTGCGGCAAGCCCAATATGGTATGCCGCGGTGCCATAACTGGTCAAATACGTTCTGGCGCTATCGACGAACCAGCGGGCGATACACCAGGCGAGTCTTGAACAGCCGGTCATAGGGGGGTTGACGGTCCCGATGCAGCCACGCCCCGACCAGCCAAAGCCCAGAGAATACGAACAGGCTCCCAACCACCGCGCGACCCATGGCACGGGGAAGGGAGATGGCCCCCCCCGTGGCGGCATCGACCACCCGCAGGCCAAGGGTCTGCATTGGCAGCGTGACACGACCCCTACTCCAGCCCCAGCCAAAATAGAACAAGAGCGCAGCGAACAAGACGGCCTGCAACCCAAGGGCCTTCCAATGGCCAGGATCACCGGCGGCATCCGTCTGATTCACCAACACCCCGTACAGGAACGCCAGAACCATCACGGGACCAACCAGAAGGAAGCCCTCATACCCCATGCAGAGGAAGCGACGCCAGAGCGTGGAATCAACGAGATCGGCCGTGGAGCTCAATGGACCACTCGCTCAAAAGAGAACTGTCCGTCTACCAGATCCACCGGAATGACGTCGTTCGGCCCGAACCGTCCCTCCAGAATGAGGCGAGCAACGGGATTCTCAATCTGGCTCTGGATGGCGCGTTTAAGAGGACGTGCCCCATAGAGCGGGTCAAATCCAACTTTGGCCACCTCATCCAGCGCCGCATCGGAGACCTCCAGACGCATGTCTCGCTCAACCAAGCGTGCAGCAAGGCGCTCCAGCTGAATCCGCGCGATCGACCGTACATGATCGGCACCCAGGCCATGAAAGACCACGACCTCATCAATTCGGTTGATGAACTCTGGCCGAAAGTGCGACTTCACCTCTTGCATCACTGCGGCCTTGATCTCGTCATTCGGTCCCCCGGCCAGGCGTTGAATTTCATGTGAACCCAGATTCGAGGTCATCACCACGACGGTGTTGCGAAAATCAACCGTGCGTCCCTGCCCATCCGTGAGCCGACCGTCATCCAAGACCTGCAGCAGGACGTTGAATACATCGGGGTGAGCCTTCTCGACCTCGTCAAGCAGGATCACGCTGTAAGGTTTACGACGCACCGCCTCGGTAAGCGTTCCGCCCTCCTCGTAGCCCACATATCCCGGAGGCGCGCCAATCAGTCTGGAGACCGAATGCTTCTCCATGAACTCACTCATATCCACCCGGACCAGGTGCTCCTCCGAATCAAAGAGAAACTGCGCCAGAGCCTTGCAAAGCTCCGTCTTACCCACTCCGGTAGGACCCAGAAAGAGAAAGGAGCCGTAGGGTCGATTGGGATCGGAGAGGCCCGCACGTGAGCGACGAATGGCATCGGACACCAGCCCAACCGCCTCATTCTGTCCCACCACGCGCTGATGCAGATGCGTCTCCATGCCCAACAGCTTCTCACGTTCGCCTTGCATCATCTTTGAGACTGGAATACCCGTGGCGCGGGAGACGACCTCGGCAATCTCTTCAGCACCCACTTGGGTTCGCAGCAACCTGGGCCGAGCAGCCTTCTCGGCGTCAGCGGTTCCCCCCTGATCGGCAATTGCATCCGCCACCTTGAGCTTTGCCTCGAGCTCGGGCAGCCGCCCGTATTGCAGCTCAGAGACCTTTTGCCAGTCCCCCTTTCGGGTGTGCTGTTCAATCTCCAGACGCAGCCGCTCGATCTCCTCTTTGATGTGTTGGGTGCCTTGCACCGCAGCCTTCTCAGCACGCCAGATTTCCTCAAGATCCGATGCCTCTCTCGAGAGGCGTGCGATCTCCTCCTCAATGAGATCGAAGCGCCGCTTAGAGGCCTCATCCTTCTCTTTGCGCACTGCCTCTCGCTCAATCTTGAGCTGAATGAGACGACGATCCAGCTTATCCATGCGCTCTGGCTTGGAGTCGATCTCCATCTTGATGCGGCTGGCGGCCTCGTCGATCAGGTCAATGGCCTTGTCGGGGAGGAACCGATCCGTGATGTAACGGTGAGACAGCTCTGCTGCCGCGACGATGGCCGGATCAGTGATCTCGACACCGTGATGGAGTTCATAGCGCTCTTGAAGGCCACGCAGAATGGCGATGGTCGCCTCGACAGATGGCTCGTCCACCAGTACTTTCTGGAACCGACGTTCCAGCGCGGCATCCTTCTCGATGTACTTGCGATATTCGTCCAACGTGGTGGCGCCGATGCAATGCAATTCACCACGCGAGAGCGCGGGCTTGAGCATATTCCCTGCATCCATCGCTCCCTCGGCCTTACCGGCTCCCACCATGGTGTGGATCTCGTCGATAAAGACAATGGGATGGCTCCCCTGCTCCGCCATGGAGGCGACGTCTTTCAACACAGCCTTCAGACGCTCCTCAAACTCTCCACGAAATTTGGCCCCAGCCAAGAGGGCTGCCATGTCAAGGGTGAGCACCTTTTTACCCTTGAGCCCCTCGGGCACCTCTCCATTCACGATGCGTTGGGCGAGCCCTTCGGCGATGGCAGTCTTACCCACGCCCGGCTCACCAATCAGCACTGGATTGTTCTTGGTTCGGCGCTGGAGAATTTGAATGCATCGGCGAATCTCGTCGTCTCGACCAATGACTGGGTCGAGCTTTCCGGCCATGGCCCGTTCAGTGAGGTCTACCGTATATTTCTTGAGCGCCTCTCGCTGCCCCTCGGCCTCCTGGCTGTCGACCCCGGAGCCCCCACGAACGGCATCAATGGCCATCTCAAGGTTCTTGCGTGACAGCCCAGACTCGCGCATGAGCTTTCCAGCCTCTCCCTTGTCATCGGCCAGAGCCAATAAGAAGAGCTCGCTCGCGATGAACTGATCGCCCCGTTTCTGCGCCTCTCGGTCGGTCAGGTTGAGAACCCGATTGAGCTCCGAGCCCACATGAATATCACCGGACACTGCCTGAACCTTCGGCAGCCGATCGAGCCCAGTCCGTGCCTCTTGTGCAAGTTTTTGAACATTACAACCAGCACGCGACAGCAAGGAGCGCGTACTGCCCTCTGACTGGTCGAGCAGTGAAACCAGAAGGTGCAGGGGCTCAATATTGGGGTTGTCATGGCCCAGCGCAAGGCTCTGCGCATCGGCGAGCGCTTGCTGAAAGGCTGTGGTCAGTTTGTCGATTCTCATGGCTTGACTCCTCATTCGGTCTTAAGCCATAGGTGGGTGCTCGGCACCAGAATTTCAAGTGCCTCGTGGAGATTCCTGCGCTTGAATCCAGCGCCTCTTGGCCTGCTCGTCCGAGTCTCTCGCATCCACCCATCGAGCTCCGTCAGGCGTCTGCTCCCGTTTCCAGAACGGTGCCTCGGTCTTGAGAAAATCCATGATGAATGCACAGGCCTCAAGCGCGGCCTCCCGATGTGCACTCGAGACACCGACGAAGACAATCTGGTCGGCGGGTGCGAGGGTTCCGATGCGATGGATGACCAATGCAGAGTAGATTGGCCAGCGGCCCTCCGCTTGTTGAATGATGCGCTCGATCGACTGTTCTGTCATGCCTGGGTAGTGTTCCAGGGTGAGCTCAGAGACTGCATCGCCGTTGTTGCGTTCGCGCACGGTTCCCACAAAGCTGGCCAAGGCTCCAACCTGTCGGTTCCAGTCTCCCGACTCGAGCCGACGGAGCTGATCAAGGCAGGCATCCACCGAGAAATCCTCCTCCTGGACCAGGACGCGGGGGGATCGCATGGAGGCTAGCCGCCTGTCACCGGGGGGAAAAAAGCCACTTCATCGCCCGGTCGAACCAGCGTGGATTCATCGGCCATGACCTGATTCACCGCCACGCGAACCTGGGCAGGATATGCAAAGTCAGCCCAGGCCTCGCCGCGGGAGACCAAAACGCTTCGCAGGGAGGAGACATCTCCAGCATCCCAATCCAGCGAGAGGCTCTGCAACTGCAGTCGCTCACGAAGCGATGCGAAAAAGCGAATGTGAAGCTGACCAGGCATGGTTCCCTTATCGCACCAAAGATTCGAACAAAAGTACATTCACTGGATCACCAGGATGAATGGGCGTCTGGGCGGGCACCGTGATCAGGCAATCCGACTGGGTCACCGACGTGAGCAGCTGTGAGTTCTGCTTCTCTTGCATTCGCGCACGACCGTCAGGCTGCAGCCAACCCCTCAGAAATTCCTGGCGTCGATCGGGCCGAGGCCAGGAGAAATCAGCGGGCACCACCAGCTTCTGAGGCTCAACACGCTGAACACCGGCTGCCCTCAGAAGAAAGGGTCTCACCAGCAAGACGAACGTGACCCATGCCGACACAGGGTTGCCCGGTAGCCCGACAAAGGCCGCCTGGCCCACTCGCCCAAAGGCAAACGGCTTGCCCGGCTTGATGGCGACCTGCCAAAGGTCCAATGAGCCTTCGGCCCTGACGGCCGCCTTGACGTGATCTTCTTCCCCGACCGATACGCCGCCGCAGGTAAGGACCACATCATATTCAGCGCCCGCGCGAGCAAGTGCCTCACGAGTGATATCCGCCCTGTCAGGCAAGACCCCAAGGTCGGTGACTTCCGTGCCAAGGGCTGCAGCCATCGAGAGCATCATGGGTCGATTGCTGTCATAGATCTGGCCGGCTTGAAGTGGATGTCCTGGCTGTACCAGCTCATCTCCACTTGAAAAAACTGCGAGCTTGAGGGGGCGATGAACCTTCAATGACTCAATGCCCACGCTCGCGAGAAGTCCGAGATCAGCCGCTTGCAATCGCCGGCCAGCAGGGAGCACCTCAGCCCCTACGGACAGGTCTCCCCCCCGGGGACGGATGAACTGGCCCTCAGGAGGCACCACCTGAAAGCTGACAGATTGGCCGTCCTCGGAGACAGCGGCGTCCTCCTGCATCACCACCGCTGTGGCGCCTGGGGGAATGGGCGCTCCCGTAAATATTCGCGCTGCGGTGCCTGCCTCTAGGGGCACACCGACATGCCCCGCTGCAATCCTTTGAGAGACTGGCATGGAGTGCCCAGGCATGACGGCCACCGAACAGACCGCAAAGCCGTCCATCTGGGCGTTGTCAAAACCGGGGACGTCTATGGGGGAACGAATGGGCTCCGCCAAAACCCTTCCACGTGCGCCCGCAAGCGAGACCGACTCAGCCTCGGGTGCGGTAGGGGCCCGAGCCAAGAGCTCGATCAGCGCCGATTCCAGGCTTCTCACCCGAGGCCCCTCATTGGCTGTGCTCAACGATGAAAGACTTCAAACGCTCGACATCTGCCGCCATGGGGAAAACGCGCTGCGGAAGGTCCTCAAGACCATCCAACCCTGAAGGCCTGGGTGCTGGACGCCCCAAGACCTCTTCAATGGTCTCGGAAAACTTAACGGGCAGCGCAGTTTCGAGACAGATCATGGGCTGCCCCGACTTGAGAAAACGGCGCGCCACGTTCAGGCCATCTGCCGTGTGCGGATCGATGATCCGGCCGTAGCGACGATAGGTGCTACCGATGGTCTCCAGTCGCATCGCATGCGTGCTGGTTCCTGAAACCAGTCCCGAGGCGCGAACCAGTGCCCATGCCGGGTCTGATGGAGCGATCTGAAACTCTCCCTGTTCGGCGAGTTGCGCCCAGAGCCGCGCGAGCCTCTGAGCATCTCCCTCAAGCATCTCAAAGACAAATCGCTCAAAGTTTGAGGCTTTCGAGATGTCCATGGAGGGGCTCGAGGTGACCTGTGTTTCTTGAATAGACCGGGGTCGATAGCGTCCCGTGGTGAAGAACTCATCTAGAACGTTATTCTCGTTGGTCGCCACCACCAACTGATCGATGGGCAGCCCCATACGCTGAGCAACATATCCCGAGAGCACATTGCCAAAATTACCCGACGGCACACTGAACGACACTCGATCACCGATGGAGAGTCCGTAGCGCTCTACCGCCTGAAAATAGCCAGAGAAGTAATACACCGTCTGGGCGGTGATGCGCCCCCAGTTGATGGAATTCACAGCGCCGATGCGCTGAGCGGCCTTGAAGCCAAGGTCCGAAGAGACGGCCTTCACCAGATCCTGACAGACATCAAAGCTCCCTGGAACGGTGATGTTGAAGATATTGGGATCTTGCAGGGAATACATCTGAGCCCGCTGAAAGGGACTCATGCGCCCCTCGGGCGAGAGCATGAACACTCGGACTGCCTGCTTGCCACGCATCGCATACTCGGCCGCGCTGCCCGTATCACCAGACGTGGCTCCGAGAACGGAGAGCGTCTGACCTCTCGCGTGCAGGACATGTTCAAAGGCGTGTCCCAGAAACTGCATGGCCATGTCCTTGAATGCGAGGGTAGGCCCATTGGACAGCTCCAGCAGACCGATCGGTGCCCCCTCCTCGTCAGCTAAGTGCGATAAAGGGGCGACACGCGAATCACCGAAGCAGTCACGGGTGTATGTCGCCCGCGTCAAATCAAGCAGCGTATCGGGAGCAATATCGGTCGCAAAGCAGCCGATGACCTCTGCAGCCAAATTGGGATAAGGCAGGTTTGACCATCTCACCAGCTGCCCAAGAGAGACGCTTGGAATGCGCTGAGGCATAGCCAAGCCTCCGTCGGGCGCAAGGCCCTCGAGCAAGACATCGGTAAATCCGCCGAGTAACGCATCTGAACGCGTCGAACGAAACTGAAGCGTCATGCGAAGTGCTCCACTCGAAGGGTGACCGTCTGTTCAAGAATGCTGGGAAGCTGAATGAGTTCCGCAACGGCGAGACGAAGATCTCTCTCCAGACAGGGATGGGTCACGATGATG
>CAMAZF010000029.1 GCA_945862985.1 Bordetella parapertussis
AGGCCATCGACGCGATAGGGGTCGTCCACCAGCACTCGAGCCGTCTTGTCGCTCACCCAGTCGCGAAGCACGCGTTGAGGCAGGTTGAGTTCTTTATAGAGGACAGTCCCTGCACTGGCCTGATGGCTTGCTGCCAGAATCTCGGCCCACCGCTGTCGCAGGTAGGCCATGTCGTGTTGGAGGGCCTCGTCACTCGCATCTTCGGCAGAGGTCCGGGCAATGAAGCTGCCCTGCTCATCTGCGCAGGTGAGCGAGAGCAGCCGGGCTTTGAGGGCTTCTCGGGCTTCAGGGTCTGCTATCCGCTGACTGATGCCAATGCGGGGCTCTGCCTCGTCGCTGCGAAGGCGGTAGGGCAGATAGACCAGGTAGCGCCCGGCAATTGAGAGCTGCGTCGAGAGACGGGCCCCCTTGCTACCCAGCGGGTCCTTTAAGACCTGCACCATCAACTGTTGGCCCTCATAGAGCACGCGCTCAATGGGGCGGGGCGCTTCGAGCTTTTGGCCGTCTTGCAGTCTGGCCTGCCAGACATCGGCCACATGAAGAAACCCAGTGCGCGAGAACCCAGCCTCGACAAACGCGGCCTGCATGCCAGGCAGCACGCGGGTGATTCGGCCCATCACAATGTTCCCCACGGCGCCACGCTGGGCCACCCGCTCAACCTCAATCTCCTGCACCACGCCTTGGATGAGGCGGGCCGCGCGGGATTCAAAGGGCGTGGCCTGCAGGAAAATCTCTTCCGCGTGGGGGGTGAGGTGGGCGTTCATGCGGGGTTCTGAAAGAGTGTCTGAAGCAGCGTTTGGGTCTCGAAGAGCGGGAGCCCCATGATGCCTGAGGGGCTGCCGCGAACCCATTCAATCTGAGCCCCCGCATGACCCTGGATGGCATACCCGCCAGCCTTGTCCATGGGTTCGCCCGTTTGAACCACCCATTCCATCCATGCCTCTGAGAGGGTTGCAAACTTCACTTGTGAGCTGCTCAGGCAGAGCAGAGGGGCCTCGTCAGCGCCCCTTGCGACGGCGACTGCGGTGAGCACCTCGTGGACCTGGCCGGAGAGTCGCCTCAGCATGCGCATGGCGTCTGCTGCGTCGGCGGGCTTGCCAAAAATCTCGCCACCCAGAGCCACCGTGGTGTCACTGGCCAAGACGGGCAGCTGCTCGAGATGATGTCGCTGCGCCCGACTCAGGCCAGCAGAGAGCTTCGCGCGGGTCACCCGCTCCACATAGGCCCGCGGATCCTCTGAGTCTCTTGGGATTTCGAGCGCCTCTGCGTCCTCTGCTGCATCGGGTTTGAGTACGACCACCTCCAGGCCCATCAGGGGCGCCAGCTGCTCGAGCAGCTGCTTTCGACGGGGGGATTGTGAGGCGAGGATCAGGCGCTGAGGCATGACCCAATTCTAGAGGAAGCGAGGGTTATGACCTCAACAGGTCGAGCACGCGTCGCATGCTGGTATTGGCTTGAGAGATGACGGCCGTGGTGGCCTCTTTCATGATCTGCGTCTTGGCCAACTCACTCGCTTCAAGCGCGTAGTCCAAGTCCTCTACAGCAGACCGTGCCGCAGAAAAGTTGAGCTGCTCCTCGCCAAGGGTGGTGATTCGAAGGGCAAGGCGGCTGCTTGCTCCCCCGAGATTGGCGCGTTGGGCGCTCAGCTCTTCGAGTGCTCGGTCCACAATATCGAGGACTTCGGTGGCTGCATCGCGTCCAACCAGCGTGAGGCCTGAATCATCTGGCCCACCGGGTTCGCCGAACACAATCTCCCGCGTGGCGCTGCCCACGCGCGCCAGGTTGGGCAGGTCAATCGCGAGCTGCTCATCGTCCACCGTACCAATCTGGAATGTGAATCGGCTGACATCTGGCGGGCTGAGGTCTCGGCTTGACTGGCCACCGAAGGAGCCCGTCTGAAAGCCAAGGCTATAGAAGCTGCTGGACTCTGCATAGCCTGCTGCGCCGACGGTGAGGGTAAACGGACGGGCCTGGGGCTGGTCGGTGACCGCGAGCAGGGCATCGGTCTGAATGGGTTCAGAGGAGTAGAGTGCAACGCCACCATAGACTGTCGTCGCACCGCTGCTGGTTTCAGTCGCATTTTCAATTCCGCGCACGGCGCCCGAGTCGACCGCATTGGCAACCAGCGTCTCCGTGCTGATCGAGAGTCCATCATCGCCTCCCACACGGGCCTGTGTGACGGTGAAGGGAAGACCCGCGCGGGTGCTCGTGATCTGAATTTGTCCGTTGATGGGAGCACTGACCGAGATATTCTGGATGGTGCCGTTGCTGAGGGCTGTGAGAAGCTCGTTATAGAGGTTGGTCGCTGTGGCCTGTGCATTGACACCCACTGCAGGCTGAAGGGTCACCCCGTTGATAGCGACGTCTACGTTGATGCTGTCGGTATAGACGAGGTTTTGCTCAATCAGGCTGAAGTCGTTGGCGGTAAACCGCACACCGCTGTCGCTGGCGACCGTCGTGGTGAAGCTGTCTACTTCAATGGTCGCACCCGCGATGCCGTCATTATTGGCATCTTTTGATCCGCCCACTACCACGAGGTAGTAACTGCCACTCTCGTTCGCGCCGAGTGTCTTGCTCACATTTGTGAAGCTTGAGACGCCCGCAGTCGAATTCGCTCCAGATTGGTCGGTCACCAGAATGGGCTCGTTGGGGCGGTCCGGGTCAATGAGATACGCATATAGCGCATAGGTGTCATCACCAGCGGTCGCCTTGAAATTGAACGAAACGGAGTCACCTGCATCCAGCGTCATGCGGCTCGTGGAGACCATGGTGGGGCCTCGCACAGTACCCCCCGGTGAGGTGAGTTGTAGACCCTCACTGATTAGGGCCAGCGAGCCGTCTGCAGCAAAAATTCCGGTGCTTCCATTCACCATTTCGGTTCTGAAACTGCCAGAGGTGACATCACTCTCGCTGACGCCGAGATTGGGGTATGGGACGGGGGTCGTCACGCCCCGGTTATTGACGGAGAGTGTGCTCACGCCATTGAGCAGAGCCATGGCGGCCGAGACACTCCAACCGCCAGTCGGAGCGGCTTGATTGTTGAACCCTCGGATATCCCCATTGATCAACCCCGTGTTGACGGTCAGGTCCAGGTTCCCCCCACTCGAGGCCGTGAGATCGGTCTCGTTGAGCGTGCCCATGTAGACCCGCCGGCCGGGTTCAAGCACCTTGAATGTATGGCCGTCCCCGTCAACCTGTATCGCACCAGCATTGGCGTTGTTCGTATTGAACCCATTGACGAGGTCATCGATTCGAATGGTCTCGGTGCCCCGACGGTAGTTGGAATAGCTGACCGAGAGTCCTCCCACCGACCCTGATCGCTGAGGGTTCTCTACGGGGATGTCCTCAAGGGTGATGGAGGTGATCTGCGTCCCTCCGTCTCCGGCATCTAGACCAAAGGTGGCCGCTGAGAGTCCAACGATGGAAGAGTCGTACCAGGCGGACAAGTTGCGACCGTCCCGAGTGGAGAGGGTGATTCCATAGTCGTTATCAACGGCCTCGACACCGTGTAGACCAAAGGTTGCATTGATGGCGTTCATCACGCTGACCCGGCGTTCGATGGGCAACTCATCCTTGATGACGGGAATACTCACGCCAACGCCGTTCAGATAGAGCGTGTAGTCGCCCGAGGCCATCGTGGAGGTGTCTACGACCACCCCCTCAATCTGCGCGGGCGTCGCCTGAGCGATGACCCCCGTTTTTGCGCTGGACTCGTTGATTGCAGCAGCCATCGCAATGGCGCTGGCAGCCCGCTTACTTGTGAGGGTGGTCTCGTCGGAGACGAGGTCATCTTCCGCACGGGTGGCACGGATGGGTTCTCCGTTGATCACCAAAGAGCCATCAGTCAGCAGGGTGGGCTTGGCGAGGTGATTTTCAGTGATGGATTCAGGGATGAGCGTAGCGCTCTGGATTTGTGTGGGGATCTCCACCGAGAACGGAGTGCCAGGGGTGCTCGAGGTGATCAGGAGTTCATATTCGGTTCGACCGCGGGAGGCCGTGACACCGAGGCTACTGGATGCGCTGTTGATGGCTGTGATCAGGTCATCCCGCACGTCTTGCTCATTCACGCGGTTACGATTGGTGGTGGTGACAAGGGTGTCGTTGATCAGAATTTGGGTGTACTGCGTATTCACGGGCCCTTCAATCCGCACCGCATCCACCTGAGCAACAGAGGGCTGTAGTGGGGGGCGAGCGGCGGTCTTGAATACCGCTCGGTTCTCTTCATACTCGCCTGCCTGAAAGCCGGTGCTTGAGATGTCTCCGAGGGTCTCTGAGGTGAGCGTGATGGGCGCCCCAATCTTGGCTTCAAGTGAGATCGAAGCAGTTTGAACTCCCTGCCTGAGGCCCATGCGTGCCCCGAAGGTGTCCGGGTCTGCGCCAGTCTCGAAGCTGATTTCGATGTTGCGCCCGTCCTTTGCAACAAGGGTCATGCCTCGCTCGTCGGCACCGGCATTGATGGCGGTGACCCCCGTTTTCTCGCTGATGGCATTGATCGCAAAAACGAGCCTGCGACGGGTTTCCTCGGGATTGTTTGGAACAGAGCTTACGAGCTTGGTGGTTTCACCGTTGATCGTGATACGCCCAGACACCTCAGGGCCCCGACTCATTGCGGTGCCGGTCATGATGTTCTCGTTCACCTTGGCGTGCACACCTGTGTGCTCGCTCACTCGATTGATGGCTGCCGCCCTGGCAATGGCGCTCGCCTGTGCATTGCTGGGTGGCGAGAGCGTATCGTCCTCAGCCTTGCTCGATCCAATGTCTACGCCGTTGACCTGCAGGTCTCCCTGCGAGACTGCAGAGAGCGCGCCTGAGTAGGCTGCAGTCAGTGTGACGGTATCGCCCGTAAGGTCGATGGCCGCGTCATTCTCATCTTCGACCCGAAAGATCACGGTCCCCCTCAACACCAGGCCGTTGAGGCCGTCATCGTCGGAGAAGACGACCCGACCCAGCGCGGGATCAAAGGTCTTGGGACTGAGGGTGTAAACCGCGTCACCCACGGTGTAGGTTGCAGTGACTTGATTATTGGCGATGGAGGCTTGAAGGGTGCCAGCCAAGCGCCAGCTGCTCGGCCCAACGAATTCGTTGGAGAGGTTGTCCTCGGTGAGCCCAACGCCCTCCACAGAGAAGGCTGGCTCCGAGCTCAGGAGACTCTCGCTCTGGATGGTGGAAGAGGTGACCCGATAGACCGGTACCTCGCCGACAGGTTGGCCCCCTTTGCCATTGAGCAGGGGTTCACCACTCCAGGTGGTCTGTTCAATGGTGCGAGCCGCCTCTTTGCGAAGCTCCTGAAACTCGACGTCCAGGTAGCCCTTCTGGTCAGAGGAAAGGGTGTCTGAGACGGCCTGCATGGCGAGCTCCCGCATGCGGGTGAGCTGGTCAGAGAGTTTGGCAGTGGCGCCATCCGCGACTTGCAGGAGCGCCACGGCAGAATTCACGTTCTCCACGGCTTTGGTCAGGCCCAATACTTTCTGATTCAGCAGGCTGGCTGTCGAAATGCCGACGGGGCTGTCACCGGCTGAGTTGATTTTCAGTCCAGTCGACAGCCGCTGCATGGCAGTAGCCATCTGGCGCTCGGTCTTCACCAGCGACAGTTGGGCGACCGTGCTCACGGAATTGGCGTTGATGCTGCTCATCGGATCATGGTGTGCGGAGAGTCTTAAAAGGTTGAGGGGATTAAAGCAATTGAGATGCCAGGACTGCATACTCATCCTATGAACCGCGACAACCAGGCCATCGTCTTCTGCCACGTGGTGGACCATTACGGCGATGCAGGCGTCTGCCTGCGACTGGCCAAGGGACTCGCGGCTCGCGGCTGCGAGACCACTGTGGTGATTGACCAGGTGGCCCTGTTGGATCAGATGCAGCCCAATCTTCCGCCAGGCGTTCATGTCTCCATCCAGCCCCCGAATCTGGATGAGAGCGCGGTTCCCGACCTGGTGATTGAGGCTTTTCAGCACGAGGCGCCGCTGGAGTTTCGGCTCATCCTGGAGCGGGCCTACTCCCTGGGTGCGCGCACCCGACGCGTCTGCCTCGACTATCTCGCAACCGAACCCTGGGCCAGCGATTGCCAGGGCCTTAAGTCGCCGGATCAGGCCGTGCGGCGAGCACTCAACCCCCAAGGCGGCATGGCCGTTAATTCCAAGGGTCCCGCTGCTCAGCGAATCTGGCTGGCGCCGAGCTTCTCGGCTCGAGGGCCGGGCCTGATTCGGGGCACCTGGTCAGATGCGACTGAATCCCAACGCAGGGCCATGCGGGCGCAGCTGGGGGCAGACGACTCCACATTCCTTGTGATGGGATTTGGCTATGCAGATGCACCGTGGTCTCTGCTGCAGAAGGCCTTTGAGCGGCATGGACTGCCAGCGGGGTTTGAAAGGGCGATGCTCTATCGGCCGCAGGGGCTCTCTCTCACCCACGACGAATTTGACCTGGCCCTGCAGGCCTGCGACTTGAATTTCGTGCGCGGGGAGGATTCGTTTGTGAGGGCTCACTGGGCAGCCGCAAGCCCGTGGCGCGTGCCTTTTGTCTGGCAGCCCTATCGTCAGGAGGGCCTGGCGCATCGAGACAAGCTCGAAGGATGGCTCGACCAGATCTTTCGGCCCTCGCATGCCATGGTGCACCTCGAGGCCATGCATTTTGTTTTCAATGGCATGGCTGAGCACCCCAGCATCTCGGCCTGTTGGAAGGGCATGCTGGCGGACTGGGCCCCAATGCGAGACCACCTCCAGGACGCCTGCCGAGGATTGGCAGAGCAGCCTGCACTAGAGACTCGCCTCCTGGCCCTTCTGGATGAAAGGGCAGAGTCGGCTAGAATCTAGGGCTATCCCTTTCCCACCCACCCCAAAAACACGCATCATGAAAATCGCTCAAGAACTCCGCGTCGGTAATGTCTTCATGCTCGACGGTCAGCCTCAGGTTGTGCTGAAGGCCGAATACAACAAGTCTGGCCGTAACGCGGCCGTGGTGAAGATGAAGTACAAGAGCCTGCTCTCTGGCTCCGGCTCCGAGCAGGTCTTCAAAGCAGACGAGAAGTTCGAGGACCTCGTGCTCGATCGCAAAGAGGCGACCTACTCCTACTTCGCAGACCCCATGTATGTCTTTATGGATGCAGAGTTCAATCAGTTTGAGGTCGAGTCTGACTCCATGGGCGATGTGTTGAACTATCTCGAAGACGGCATGCCCGTCGAGGTGGTGTTTTATGACGGCCGCGCCATTTCGGTGGAGATGCCCACCTCGGTGGTTCGCGAGGTGGCTTACACCGAGCCGGCCGTCAAGGGCGATACCTCTGGCAAGGTCATGAAGCCTGCGCGCATTGCCCCCACGGATTTTGAAATCTCGGTGCCCGCATTCGTGGAGATCGGTGACAAGATCGAGATCGATACCCGTACGAACGAGTACCGCAACCGCGTGAAGTAAGGCTAAGGCAGCAGTGCCTTGAGAACGGCCCGCATCTGGTCTTGCCAGACGGGCCGTTTGATTTGGAAGTCAGCCTCCGTGGTGCTGCAGTCGAGCTGGGAGTTGCGCGGCCTGGGGGCTGGCGCGTTGAACTGCTCGGTGGTGATGGCTTCGATCTGATCATTCGACTGAATGGTCCAGGCCCGCTCGGGCGATAAGGATCGGGCCTCAGCCAGAAGACGCTGAGCAAACCCATGCCAGCTGATGGATCCGCTGGCGGTGAGGTGGTAGACACCCTGGTGTTCTGCCCGCAAGAGAGCGCAAGCCTCCAGTGCTACCTCAGCCAGCCACTCTGCGCTGGTCGGGGCACCCACCTGATCCGACACCACCTTCAGATGATTCCGCTCCTGCGCCAGGCGAAGCATGGTCTTCACAAAATTCGCCCCGTGGGCAGAGAACACCCAGCTGGTGCGAAACACCACCGCCTGCGCGCCGCTCGCCAGCAGGGCTTGCTCTCCAGCCGCTTTGGTTTGCCCATAGACACTCTGGGGGTCGATGGGGTCGGTTGGGTGGTAGCGCTGCTCCAGCGGCTTCTGTCCGTTGAAGACGTAGTCAGTGGAGAAGTGCACGACCGGTAGATGGAATTGGCGGGCCACCGCACCCATGCATCCCAGCGCCGTGGCATTGATGGCATGGGCGAGCTCGGGCTCGGTCTGAGCCTTATCGACCGCGGTGTAGGCTGCTGAAACCAGCAGATGGGTGGGGGCGTGGGTCTCAATGAGCTGCTGAAGTCTGGCCTCAAACCCTGCGGTGTCGTGCATGCATTGGCTGAAGTCCAGTTGGCTTCGGTCGGTACCCGCAAATGACAGGCCCATCGATTGCGCTTGAGCGCTGAGGCACCGGCCCAGCTGTCCGGTAGAGCCCAGGATGAGGGGCTTCAAGCGAAGAGCAGGCCCTGTGCCTGGGCCTGGGCCAGGGTGGGCGCTTGCGCATCCTTCCCAGAGACCAGTGGTTCTGAGATGCCAAGCTCCGCAAGCGGCCAATGAATCTTGAGTGCGGGGTCATTCCAGTGCACGGCGCCTTCGGTCTCGGGGGCATAGAACTGCGTGGTCTTGTAGAGAAAATCGGTGCCGTCCTCCAGCACCAGAAATCCATGCCCGTAGCCAGGAGGCACGTAGAGCTGGTGGTGATTGATCTCGCTCAGCAGATGTCCTGCAGCCTGCCCGAAAGTGGGGGAGGACTCACGAAGGTCCACCACCACGTCATACACCGCGCCGCGTGAGACACGAAACAGCTTACCCTGGGCCATGGCACCGCGCTGAAAATGCAGCCCGCGCAAGACCCCCTTATTGGACCGTGAATGATTGTCCTGCACGAAGGTCTGCTGCAGGCCGTGCTCGGCGAGCACCCTGGCGCTAAAGCTCTCCAAAAAGAACCCGCGTGCATCGCAAAAGACCCGCGGCTCAATGAGCAGCACGTCTGCAAAGGGAGCGAGCCGACCCATCTTCATGTGGGGGAGGTAAACACGGGGGCGTCTAAAAGGCGCAGCAGGTATTGCCCATAACCCGTCTTGGAGAGCGGTGCTGCGAGGGATTTGAGCTGAGCATCATCAATCCAGCCCCTGCGCCAGGCAATTTCCTCCGGGCAGGACACCTTCAAGCCCTGACGCTTCTCGATGGTCTGGATGAACTGACTCGCCTCAAGGAGCGAGTCGTGGGTGCCGGTGTCGAGCCAGGCATGGCCGCGGCCCATCACGTTCACTTGCAGCTCTCCGGCCTCGAGGTAGATGCGATTGAGGTCGGTGATCTCCAGTTCGCCACGGGCTGAGGGCTCAAGGGCCTTGGCGCGCTCGACCACCTGATGGTCGTAGAAGTAGAGCCCGGTCACCGCGTAACGGCTCTTGGGTTCAGCGGGCTTCTCCTCTAGGGAGACGGCCTGGCCCTGTCCGTTGAACTCCACTACGCCGTAGCGCTCAGGGTCGGTGACGGGGTAGGCAAACACAGTGGCACCCGCCGTCTGCTGGTGGGTAGCGCGCAGCTGGGGTGCAAGGTCGTTGCCGTAGAAGAGGTTATCGCCCAGGATGAGGGCGCTGGGCTCGCCTTGAAGAAAGTCTTCTCCGATGATGAAGGCCTGGGCCAGGCCATCTGGCGAGGGCTGAACGGCATAACTCAGACGCAAGCCCCACTGCTGACCATCGCCCAAGAGCTGCTGAAACCGAGGGGTGTCCTGCGGGGTGGAAATCAGCAGAATGTCGCGAAGCCCCGCCAGCATGAGAATGGAGAGCGGGTAATAGACCATCGGCTTGTCGTAAACAGGCAGCAGCTGTTTACTCACTGCGAGGGTGGCTGGGTGCAGTCGAGTGCCTGATCCGCCCGCCAGAATGATGCCGCGTCGATTCATGTGGAAGCTCCTTGGCCATACTGCTGATGAATCCAGCGCTGATAATCACCAGACTGAACCCGTGCCACCCAGTCTTGATTCGATAAATACCAGTCAATGGTTTTCTCGATTCCCGTCTCAAACGTCTCGGCGGGTTTCCAGCCCAGCGTCTGATAAATCTTGTTTGCGTTGATTGCATATCGACGGTCATGCCCCGGTCGATCTTTGACAAAGGTCACCAGTTGCTCGTGACGACCCCCGGCCTTTGCGGCCGTGTTGGGGCTTTTGGAATCCAGCAGTTGGCAGATGGTGCGAACAATCTCAATATTCGGTCGCTCGTTCCAGCCGCCAATGTTGTATGTCTCTCCGGGGACACCTGCCTCCAAAACACAACGAATTCCAGCGCAGTGATCACCCACATACAGCCAATCTCGGATATTCATCCCGTCCCCATAAATGGGCAGGGGCTTTCCAGCCAGTGCGTTGGCGATGATGAGGGGAATCAGCTTTTCAGGGAATTGATAGGGCCCGTAGTTATTGGAGCAGTTGGTGGTGAGCACCGGCAGGCCATAGGTGTGGTGCCAAGCCCTGACCAGGTGATCACTGGCAGCTTTGCTGGCCGAATAAGGACTATTGGGCGCATACGGTGTGGTCTCCTCGAAGGCAGGGTCATCCAGACTTAATGATCCATAGACCTCGTCGGTGGAGACATGCAGAAACCTAAATGCTGACTGCTGGGCTGGGGGCAAGGCCCTCCAGTGCGCCAAGGCGGCCTGGAGCAGGGTGTAGGTCCCTTGAATATTGGTTTTCACAAACGCTTCTGGGCCGTGAATGGATCGGTCGACATGCGACTCTGCCGCGAAATGCACGATGGCCCGAATGGGATTTTCTTGAAAAAGTTGGGCCAGAAGGCCTGCATTCAGAATATCGCCATGCACGAAGCGATATTTAGAGTGTGATTCGATAGACTGAAGGCTCTCGAGATTCCCTGCATAGGTCAGGGCGTCGAGATTAATGAGAGGTTCATCTTCGGCGCTCAGCCATTGATGAACAAAATTGCTTCCAATGAAGCCTGCACCACCCGTCACGAGAATCATGACGGGCAGTGTAGCAGAGCTTTTTAGGCGTTGGCTTGAATCAGGAAGGACTCGAGGGTGCGGCCTTCGGCGACAGACTTGGCCAGCCAGGTGGGCATTTTGCCTCGGCCCGTCCAGGTGTTGCCTGCATCGTCTTTGTACTTAGGGGCCACCTTGGTACCCGCTGTGGCGCGCTTGGCGCGGGGCTTGCGACCGGGTTTCGCAGCAGCGGGACGGCCTGCTTTGCGACCGCGCTTCGCGGGGGCTGCACCCGCTGAAAAACCAAGCTCTTCGGCGGTGATGCCATATTCGGCGATTTGACGCTTGATGGTTTTGAGAACGGAGGAGTACTCCTCCTTACGCTGTTTCTGGGCTTGCTTCTGCAGCTCTTCAATCTGCGCGAGCATTTCTGAATAAGTGGCCATCGGTGTCCTTTGAATAAATTTAAACTCTAGACATAATGCCTAGGGTCTCAAATTATATTCCTATTTCTAATATCAGACTAATAGCCGATCCAATTTGCGATCCATTCCTTGATGCTGGCCTGGTTTTGCTCAAGTGCCTCAGCATTTGGAAGAAGGAATCGGTAAAACGGCTTATCAGCGAGCCCTGATTGAAAATCAATGGGGTAGGGCAATACTTGAAAGCCCTGGTTCTCGAAATTTCGAATCGATCTGGCCATATGACTCGCAGAGGTCACGAGTGCAATTGAATATCCGCCCTTTGATTCTTGAGGCAGGAGTCTTTCAAGGATCTCTCGGGTTTTCTCCGCATTTTCACGAGTGGTTCGGGCCTGAGACTCCAGAATGATGGCATCTCGAGGGACCCCCAACGCCTCCATAAACTCGGCCATCGCTTGCGCCTCGGTTAAGAGTTGGCCTGCTTGGAGCCCCGGGCTCAGTCCACCTGACACAATGACCTTGTCGGCCACACCTTGTTTAAATAAACGCGCTCCATGCCAGACCCGATCAGACGCATCGTGGAGTTCTGGAAATAAACGAAGCGGGGGAATGGGGGCAGACATCCCTCCCCCCAGCACCACAATGGCCAGAGGGCGCTTCTGTTGAAGGGTCCACTCCGCTTTCTGAGTTTCATGAAGACGCTGCGCGCGCATTTCCAGTGGCAGCAAGACCTGATGGGCCACCCATTCATTTGAAAACACCACAAGGCTGAACACGCCGAGTCCCCAACACAGGGTTCTGACCCGTTTAAATAGCGCGCCCATGAAGAGCAGGGAAAAGAAGATTCCCAGCGGGGACAGCATCCAGGTTGCGAGCTTGATGAGGATGAGCATGGTGATCTCTCGGTAGAATTCCTAAAACAAGAAAGGGAGTATGGCGGAATGAAGATTTCAATTGTCGGCACGGGCTATGTGGGCCTGGTCACTGGCGCTTGCCTGGCGGATGCGGGCAACGATGTGCTCTGCCTCGATTTAGATGCCAACAAAATCAAGATTCTGAATGAGGGCGGCATCCCCATTCACGAGCCCGGGCTCCTAGAGGTGGTGCGTAAGAACGTCGCCGCGGGTCGTCTGCGTTTCACCACCTCGGTGGAGGACAGCGTCGCCTTTGGTCTGGTTCAGTTCATCGCCGTGGGCACCCCACCGGATGAGGATGGGTCTGCCGATCTCAAATACGTCTTAGCCGCCGCTCGCGCCATCGGATTACACATGCAGTCTGAAAAGATTGTGGTAGATAAGAGCACCGTGCCGGTGGGCACGGCCGATAAAGTCCGCGCAGAGATGGCCAAGGCCCTGGCGGAGCGAGGCGCCAGCATCCCCTACTACGTGGTCTCGAACCCTGAGTTCCTCAAAGAGGGGGCAGCGGTCGAAGATTTTCAGCGGCCCGATCGGATTGTGATTGGAGCAGACCACCCCCGTGCCGTAGAGGTCATGCGTCAAATCTACGCCCCATTTCAGCGCAATCACGACAAACTGATGGTGATGGATGTGCGCTCGGCAGAGCTCACCAAGTATGCCGCCAACGCCATGCTGGCCACCCGCATTTCCTTCATGAATGAGCTGGCCAACCTGGCCGAGACGCTGGGGGCAGACATTGAGCAGGTACGACTCGGCATCGGATCGGATTCACGCATTGGCTACAGCTTCCTCTACTCGGGCTGTGGCTATGGTGGCTCCTGCTTCCCGAAGGATGTAAAGGCGCTCATCAAGACGGCCAGTGAGCACGGACATGATCTGAAGGTTTTGAATGCTGTAGAAGACGCCAACGATGCGCAGAAGTCGGTCTTGGTGAAAAAGATTGAGCGGGCCTTCGGTCGAAACCTGGTCGGCAAACGTTTTGCGCTCTGGGGTCTCGCCTTTAAGCCCAATACAGATGACATGCGCGAGGCGCCCAGTCGAGTGCTCATTCAGGCGCTGCTCGAGCGGGGCGCTACTGTGCACGCCTACGATCCGGTTGCCATGGAGGAAGCCCATCGCGTGTTGGGTGACAGCATCGATTACGCGAAGCGCGCTGTGGATGCACTCGAGGGTGCGGACGCACTGGTCATCGTCACAGAGTGGAAGGAGTTCCGGAGTCCAGACTTTGAAGGCATGGCCACCAAGCTCAAGTCCAAACGCATCTTCGATGGCCGAAATCTCTATGAGCCCTCAGTGCCCACGTCGTATGGTTTGGTCTATGAGGCGATTGGCCGCACCGGTGGGAAGGCCTCGTGATGAGTGTGAATATTCAAGAGCTGCGCGACTACTTTCTCGGGCTCCAAGACCGCATCACTTCAGCCGTGGAGCAGGCGGACGGCCAGCCCTTTTTTGAAGATGCCTGGACCAAGCCCGATGACGCTCCGTTGAGGGGAGATGGCCGCTCCCGTCTGCTCGAAGAGGGCCAGCTTATGGAGCGGGCCGGAGTGGGTTTCTCCCATGTGCGTGGAGATCGCCTGCCCCCGTCCGCCACAGCCAATCGGCCCGAGCTCGCGGGCCGGGGCTTCGAGGCCATTGGCGTGTCGTTGGTGTTTCACCCGCGCAATCCCTATGTGCCCACCGTGCATGCGAATGTGCGCGTGTTGGTGGCCAAGGCCACGCGCGACGGCGAGGAGGACATCTGGTGGTTCGGGGGTGGGATGGACCTCACGCCCTACTACCCCTTCGAGGAGGATGCGGTGCATTTCCACCGCACCTGCCAGCAGGCGCTCGCGCCCTTTGGGGCGGACTATTACCCACGCTTCAAGAAGTGGTGTGATGAGTATTTCTACCTCAAGCACCGGGCCGAGGCTCGCGGTGTCGGCGGGGTCTTTTTTGATGACTTCGCAGAACTTGGCTTTGAGCAGAGTTTTGCCATGACGCGCGCGGTTGGAGACAGCGTGGTCAATGCCTACCTTCCTATCGTGCAACGCAGACGCGAGATGGTCTACGGCGAGCGCGAACGAGATTTCCAGGCCTATCGTCGTGGACGCTATGTGGAATTCAATCTGGTCTATGACCGAGGCACCCACTTCGGGCTGCAGAGCGGTGGCCGCGCCGAGAGCATTCTCATGAGCCTTCCCCCCATTGTGAAGTGGCGGTACGACTGGTCACCCGAGCAAGGGTCTCCCGAGGCGAAGCTGTATGAGGTGATCAAGCCGAGGGATTGGGTGGCATGATCAGGGTTGCCAGGGCCCATCATGCGTTTTATAGTGCGATTCATCGTGCGATAAAAAGCGTCCTTAGGAGCGTGCTTTGAACGTCATCAGTGCCAACGACCTCAAGACAAAAGGGGTCTCTGTGATCGAGAGCGCCTTATCTGATCGTTCAGAGGCCGTGGTCTCTGTTCGGGGTCAGGATCGTTATGTGGTGATGAGTTTGGAGCATTACCACTACCTTCGGGAGTGTGAGCTGGAGCGTGCCTGGATGGAGGTTCGCGAGGAAGTGGCATCGGGCCAGTCACTGTCGGAGACTCCGGAGGCCCATCTCAGCCGTATTCAGAAAGAGATGGCTTGACCTATAGCCTTCATTTCACGCCGTCTTATGAGAAGCGGCTGAAAAAGTGGCTTCGTCGTCATCCCAATCTGCACCATCGATATCTTCGAACCCTCCAGGTGCTCAGCGTGAATCCACACCATCCATCGCTTCGTCTTCACGCCTTGTCGGGTCCGTTGGAGGGGCTGCATTCCATCTCGATTGATCTCTCTCAGCGCATCACGCTAGAGCTCTACATTCAAGACCAATCCATTTTTCTGGTTGATATTGGGGATCACGATCGTGTCTACCGGACCTAAAACCATCCTTGTCACCGGCGCGGCCGGCTTCATTGGCAGTTATGTGAGCGAGCGCCTGCTCAGCCAGGGCCATCGCGTGGTTGGGCTCGACAATCTGAACGACTACTACGACCCCACCCTCAAGGAGGCGAGGCTTGAGCGCATTGGGCTGCACCCGCAGGCCGATCAGTTCGAGTGCGTCAGGGCCTCGCTCGAAGACCGAGCAGCCATGACGGCCTTGTTTGAGCAGCATCACTTTGATGGGGTGGTGCACCTGGCTGCGCAGGCCGGGGTGCGCTATTCGCTCACGCACCCGCACGCCTACATTGACAGCAATATCACTGGGTTTCTGAACATCCTCGAGGGGGTGCGCAGTCAGATTCGTCCGGGTCAGCCCAAGGCCCATCTGGTCTACGCCAGTTCCTCCAGTGTGTATGGGGGCAACACCAAGCTCCCCTTCTCTGAGGACCAGGATGTCGATCGACCCGTGTCGCTCTATGCGGCCACCAAGAAGGCCAATGAGCTGATGGGCCACACCTACAGCCATCTCTTTGGCATCCCCGCCACTGGCCTGAGATTCTTTACGGTGTATGGGCCCTGGGGCCGGCCTGATATGGCAGCCTTCAAATTCGTGAAGGCCATTCTGGCGGGCGAGACCATCGAGGTCTACAACCACGGCCAGATGCAGCGCGACTTCACCTATGTGGATGACATTGTTGAGGGTGTGGTGCGGGTGCTCGAGCACCCGCCAGTGCCCGAACCAGCGGGCGATGACTTTGCCTTTGATCAGACCGCCCCTCACCGGGTGCTGAACATTGGCAACCACCATCCCGAGCCACTCACCGAGTTCATCGAGGCGATTGAGGCTGCGTTGGGCATGACCGCCAAAAAGCAGCTTCTGCCCATGCAGCCAGGTGATGTGCCGGCCACCTATGCCGCGACCGATCAGCTCAAGGCGCTCACGGGCTTTGCGCCCTACACCCCACTGCGGACGGGCATTCAGCGGTTTGTGGACTGGTATCGCAGTTATTACCGGGTCTAGCGTAAGTTTTTGGGGCGCTCGAGGGTTTAAGCCATGAATCCCTCTTACTCTCCCGGAGCACACATGAAGTTAAACCCCTCTCTTCTGAAGTCGACCGTGCTGGGTGCCTTCTTGGCGCTCACCGCCCAGGCCTGGGCGCAGGTTCCTCCCCCTCCACCTGCCCCACCCTCGCCGCTTCCGCCGGGCCTGGTGCTGCCCAATCCGGGCGATATGGTGAACCTCACGCCCGAGCAGCGTCGCGAAAAAATGAAGGCACTGCGCGCTCAACTCAAGGACCTCACGCCCGAGCAGCGTCAGGCCGTGAAGGCTGAGATGCGCGCACGCATCGAACAACTCCCGCCAGAGGTACGCAAGCAAATCATGGAGAAGGCTCGAGGCGACTGGAAAAAGATGTCCCCGGAGGACCGTCAAAAATGGCGTGAAGAGCGTCGCCGCATCATCGAAGGCATGTCCCCCGAGGAGCGTCGAGTGCTCCAAGAAGAGCGTCGTCGCATCTGGTCAAAACTGAGCCCCGAGGAGCGTGAACGCCTCTTTAAGGCGATGCCCAAACCTCCACTGCCTGCGGCACCACCTGCTCCTCCCGCACCGCCCCGGCCTCCTGGTCAGTAAAGGAGTCCAGCCATGCAGCGTATGAGCCTGTTGAGCGCGCCTGTGTTCTCTCTGGGGCTGTTGATTGGCCTGGCCGGTGTGTTTGCCGCACCTGCAGCCTTGGCCTGGGGTGATCGAGAGCAGGCGGCCCTTGCCGCAGTGGCGGGCGTCACCCTGGTGAAAGTCCATGCAAGGCACCGCCATCACCACCACGCGCACGCTCCATCCTGGGTGCCTGTCGCACGCGTCACTTCGGTCGCTGCAGCCCCGTGGGTCGTGTCTTCTTCAGCCGCATTGCTCAGCTACCACGCGCCGCTTTACTCGGTGCATCCCGCCCCAGTCTGGATGGCATTTCCCGCCATCGAGGCCCCTCCTGTGGGTTGCACCGATATCCCCATCAAAGACAGCTGGGGGCGCGTGCTCGAGTACCGCCGTGATTGCAGTGCCCGCTAGCCTCGCCCTCTCGGATGGCTGGGGCCTGCTTGCGAAGGCTCGCAACGGAACAGGCCGTGAAGCTCGCCAGCACGCGGTCGAACTGGTCGGGCTTCTGCGACCGCGGGCCTTCGCGCTCGCCTATCGCCTGTTGCAAGACCGAGCCCTCGCCGAGGACGTGATCCAAGAATCATTGGTTCGGTTGTGGAAAAGCCAGGCCCGTGACCAGGGCCGTGCACAGCTGAGCAGCTACTTTCATCAGATCGTCGCGAACGAATCGCTTCGCCTGCTCAAGCGCAGAGGTCGTGAGTCTGCCTGGGCACCCGATGA
>CAMAZF010000030.1 GCA_945862985.1 Bordetella parapertussis
CGAATCTCAATGCGGTTGCTGTAACGGATGATCTGGATCGGGCTGTGCTGCAGGTAATTGCGGTGCATGACCGCATTGGCCAGCGCCTCGCGAATTACTTTGCGCGGAACAATCGGTTCCTGGATGCTGTGCAATTCGCCTTCCGGGAGGTGAAACCCCTTGGGCAGCTCATCGACGATGCTGGCTTCGGCCTGTGGCAACGCCAGCAGAAGCGGTTTACGGATATCAATGGACTGGAAGCGCTGGTGCGGGTCTTCGATCCATTCGGTGCCGGGCACACGGATGTAGTCAATGCGCACCATCGGCAGCAAGCGACGCAGCGCCATGGATTTACCGAACAGCAGGATGCCGGCTAGCGTCGGCTGAAGGTGGTCATCAACCCGGCGGATTGCTCCCAAGGCTTCCAGTAAGTCATCGTCGCCATAGCCGAGTTCTTCTGCCCGTGGATTGAGGCGAGCACGCACGCGGCGGTATTCGGAAATCGCGGTGGGGTCGAAATCGTCCATGCGGGCATCTGGCAGCACCGCCTGGTCCGGGCCGTGCTGGGGCTGGGTATCGCCGCGCAACACCCAAATATCTTCGTCGGTGCAGTGCTGGTCTGTGGAGCCAATGCGTCGGTAGGCACCACGCGGTAGGCCGGTGGCTTTGATGTAGACGGGCTTTTGCCGGGGATCGGCCTCGGCCACGAAAACGACGATCAGGGTCTTGCCGTCAATGCGTTCGACGGAAATTTCCGGCCGCAACGGATGGTTAAACACACTGGCGCATTGTGTGGCCAGGTCTTTCTGCGCCTTGTCTGGGTCGGCGATGCCTTCTGGCCAATAAACGGTGTCGCCCTTTTCGTTGATCTTCCAATCTACGCCAAGCAGCAGCCAGCCTCCTTTTAGCCCTGGCTCATTGGCGAAGGCAATAACGGTTTGCAGCAGCGACTTGCCAATTTCACGCGAGCGCTTGGCTTCGATGCGTGGCGACTCATCGGATGCATTGAGTTCGTCGAGCAAGTCCTGCGCGCTACGCATTCCGGTCTCCTTGTTCTGTTGCCAAGCCATCGAGCGTTTCGACCAGGGCATCCATCTGCTGCCAAAACGCTCGGCCATCAGTTTGCCATTGCGCCCAGGCAGCGGAAAGCGAAGCGGGCTCTGTGCCGCCAGCGTTGGTGGTGACGGTCTGTCGCTTAACATACATCGGTATCGACAGATTGGCTCCGTTGGCGGTGATCTGCTTTGCCGTAGCCACTTCGCAAAAGCCCGGCACGGCGCTAAAGGCGCGGAACGCCGCCAAGATGCGTTCTTGATGCTGGGGCGTGAGAAAGCTCTGCGCCCGTTCGCGCGTGACTTCGTTCAAGGCATCAATGAATAGCACCTTGCCTTTGCGCGCGGCGGGCTTGCGCCGGTTGCACACGACGATGCAGGACTCCATCGGCGAGTTGTAGAACAGGTTTGGCCCCAGGCCGATAACCGCCTCAACCCAATCCAGTTCGACCATCTTGGCGCGCATGGTCTGCTCTTCGTTGCGGAATAGCACGCCGTGAGGCCAGAGAATCGCGCAACGCCCCTTGTCGCTCAGGCTGGCCAGAATGTGTTGCTGAAATGCGTAGTCAGCACGACCTTGGGGCGGGGTGCCCAGGAAGTTGCGGCCCCATTTGTCTTGCGACCACGCCTCTCGATCCCACTGCTTGATGGAGTACGGCGGATTGGCCAGGATCACGTCGAACTTGCGCAGGCGGTCACCCTCGATATGCTTGGGATCGGCCAGCGTGTCGCCGCGAATAATCTGGAAGTCTTCGACGCCGTGCAGGAACAGATTCATCCGGGCGATACCGGAGGTGATCAGGTTGCGTTCCTGCCCGTAAAGCTTGAGTGTGCGATATTCGCCGCCGCTGCGCTTGACCTCGGCCAGCGCCGAGATGAGCATGCCGCCCGTGCCACACGTGGGGTCGTAGATCGACTCGCCGGCTTGGGGCGCGAGCAATTGCGTCATCAGGTGCACAACAGTGCGGTTGGTATAGAACTCAGCGGCGGTATGACCGGAGTCGTCGGCAAATTTCTTGATGAGGAATTCGTAGGCATTGCCCAGTTCGTCCTCGGGCACGTTGGCAACCGAGAGGGTCTGGGTCGAGAAGTGCTCGATCAGGTTCTTGAGCGTTTCATCCGGCAGGCGCTCACGGTTGGTCCATGGGGCATCGCCAAAGATTCCCGCCAGTAGATCGGAGTTGGCCGCTTCTAGTTGTCGCAGGGCAGACTGGATGGACATGCCCACGTTCTTCGGTGTCTGCCGCACTTCGCTCCAGCGAGCCCCTTCGGGAATCTGAAAGCGGTGGTTCTCGGCGAATTCGGCATAGGACAGGTCGCCATCGGAATCGGCCAGCGCTGCCTGGTATTCCTCTTCCCAAACGTCGGAGACACGCTTAAAGAACAGTAGCGGGAAAATGAATTGCTTGTAGTCGCCGGCGTCGATCAGGCCACGCAACAGGACGGCGGCGCCCCAGAGGTAGGATTCGAGCTCTTGTTGAGTTATCCGGGTGCTCATTGCAGCCAGCCTCCCTCGGTCATTACCTTGGACAGCCGGTCTTCAGCTTCGCGGCAACTGATCAAGGCATCTTTGAAAGCGGCAATTGCTTCGGGGAGCGGCGGAATATCCTCCTGCAAGGGCGGCAGGACATAACGGGAAATGTTGAGCGTCCAGTCTTCCGCTTGGATTTCGTCGATGCCGACGATGCGCACGGCGTCTTGCACATCCTCGAACTTCTCGAACCAGCGCCGGATGTCGAGGGCATGCTCCGGTTCCAGGTAATTCTGCGCTCGCCCACGTCGGAACAGGCGTGAAGCATCGGCGATCATGACTTTCTTGCGTCGTGCGGCGGGTTTCTTCTTGCGCAGGACCAGGATGCAGGCAGCCAAGCCGGTGCCATAGAACAGATTGGGTGCGAGCCCGATGACGCCCTCGACTAAATCCATTTCCAACAGCTTTTGACGGATGCTGCCTTCAGCCCCTTTGCGGAACAATGCTCCCTGCGGAAGGACCACCGCCATGCGGCCTTTAACTTCGGCCATTGACTTGACCATGTGCTGAACCCAGGCGAAGTCGCCGCTACTGGACGGTGGCAGGCCTGCAAAATTGCGGCCGAAGGGGTCATTAACCCATTGCTCCTCGCCCCACTTCTCAAGGGAGAACGGCGGATTGGCGATGACGCAATCGAAGTTGGCGAGGCGATCCACCTCAAAAAATGCCGGATTGCGCAGGGTGTCACCGCGAACGATCTGGAAATCCTCAATGCCGTGCAGGAACAAGTTCATGCGGGCAATGGATGAGGTGGTGAGATTTTTCTCCTGGCCAAAAAGCTTGCCCCACAACCGCTTTACGTCGCCATCGCGTTCTTTAACGTGCTGCACGGCGGCAAGTAGCATGCCGCCGGTACCGCAGGCCGGGTCGTAAATGGTTTCGCCCTCACGCGGATCGAGCATCTCGATCATCAGACGCACAACGCTGCGCGGGGTGTAGAACTCGCCGGCTTTTTTGTTGGTGGCGTCAGCAAACTTCTTGATCAGGTATTCATAGGCGTCGCCGAGTAAATCGGAATTGATGTCCTGGTTGCCGAAGGAGATGCGCGAGAAATGCTCGATTAGGTCTTTGAGCAGGGCGTCGGACAGGCGGTCCTTGTTTGTCCACTGAGCATCGCCGAAAACGCCATAAAGGGTTTCCGGGTTGGCTTTTTCGATCTCGCGCATGGCCCGCTGCAGGGCATTGCCGACATTGGTAGCGACAGCACGGACATCGTTCCAATGGCAGTCGTCGGGGATCTGGAAACGATGCGACTCGGGGAACAGGGCTAGCTCGGCATCGCCGGTGTCGGCGACTATCTCTTCGTATTCCTCGTCCCAGACATCGCAGATACGCTTGAAAAACAGCAGTGGGAAGATGTAGGTCTTGAAGTCAGCCGCATCGACGGGGCCACGCAATATGTTTGCGGATTCCCAAAGGTGGGATTCGATCTGGCTGAGGCTGATGGTTTCAGAAGACAAAATTGGCCTGTCAATAGTGGATTTGCAAGTGGCATTGTCTCACCACTTAGGCGCACCAGATGAGCCACCGTAGTCATGCGGTAGCCAGGCAAATTCAGCTTCATTGTGGTTTGTGAGGCGGGTCGATTCTACTGGTCAAGTGCCGTCATCTCCACGATAACCAGGAGTTGTTCCAGGATGTCGGGCTGATGCTGTTTTATGAATTTCTCGACGAGCTGGTTTTTCAGAATTTTCGACAGATAGCGTTGTGCCAGTGTCAGTTCGAGAACATCGTTGGAATAGCTTTCCTCGATTTGCTTGTACTGCCCCTGCAAATTGGTCATTTCGCGCTCCATGCGAGCCATTTGCTCTGGGGTGACACCTGCCAGCTTCTCGAGTTTCTTGCCGTCTATGAGTAACTCGACTGGCGTGGCAACGAGCAGTGCCTCGGCATAGCTGACGGTAATGTTGTTGGCGAGAATCATCAAATCGACACACTCGACCTGCCGAGTGGGCTTCATTTTTCGCAGGACGCGTGAAATCTCGACGGAAAACTGCCGGTCTCTTAGCAGCTCGGCCGCTTCCGGGCAAATGCCATCGAGCAGCGATACCTTTTTCATTATGTGGCTGACGTCGACACAGAGTGTTTTGGCTAGGCTCTCCACCGAGACGCCACGTTCAACGGCGCGGCGAATCATAAAATGCTCTTGGATGGTTGATAGTCGATTAATCCGGCTGTTGTAGGTGTAGGCCTCGTCGTCTGTTGCCACCAGGCAGGGAACCACTTGATGGCCGAGATCTTTCAAGGCGATCAGGCGCAGATGGCCGTCGAGCACGGTGTGGTGTCCGGAGGCTTCATTCGCCTCCGTGACCGACAAGGGTTCTATCAGACCGATGTGTTCGATGGATGCCCGGATCTGTATGAACTTGACGGAATTGATTAACCCATCCGGAGCCTTTCGGGACGGCAATATCTGTTCGACGGGGACCATGAGTGTTTTGGGTATAAACCCGAGGGGGACTTTGCTCATGCCTTTCCGCCCGCCGAGTGAATTCGATCCGCGATGTACTGTGGGAGGGTATTCAATCCCTCGGCGCGCAGCAGATTGATGAAGTTTTCATCGGAAAACAGCTTGCGCAGTGCGCTGACAACAAACAACAGCCGCTGCTGCGCTAGTTCAGCCTTTTTGATGGTCAACTTCTGTCGCTCAACGGCGTGCTGGTAGGTGCGGACCAGGCTGGATGAGGAAACCTCGACTTTCTTCCGGCCCCGATTGCTAGCGTTTGATCGGCCCAGCGTCTGCCGTCGCTCGACGATTCTTTTCGCTTGGAGCAGCTGCCGGCCACGCAGTTTTCCGCTTTCGTAGGCTTCCTGCAGGGCGATTTGCATTGCGTTGTTATCGTCGCCAGCACCAACAATGTCGAGGGCGGCATTAAGGGGGATTTGCCCGCGCTCAACGGCAATCAGCAACCGCTCTTCACCCTGCTGGAGCAAAGTCAGGATGCCGGTAACGTATTTATTGACCAGACCGGTCTTGGTCGAAATCTCTTTCGGGCTGTAACCCTTGTCATGCAGTTGCTTGATCTCAGCCAGAATCTCCAGTGGCCGGCGATGGCGGCGTGCGATGTTTTCCGCCAGGCTCATGAGAAATGCCTCGTCGTCGGTGACATCAACGATCAAAGCAGGAATTCCTGCTTCGCCAAGATTACGGAAGGCATTCAGGCGGCCTTCGCCGCAAACCAGCAGGTAACGTTCGGAGCCATCAGGACCCAAACGGGGTGTGACCGTAATCGGTTTCTTCAAGCCGATAGACTTGATGTTGCCTACGATCTCTTCGAATACGCGTTTATTGCGGTCCCGTGGATTGAGGACATCGATACGGTCAATTGGGATCATCTTGAGTTCGCTATCACGAACCTTCGGCGTGGTCATGCTGCTCTCCTGACCCGTGATCGAGCAGCCATGCCGTAAAGGTAGGTCAGGTTGTCGAACCGATAGCAGTCAAATTCAATGGCGTTCTGGTCGGCAAGATTCAGCCGGGGTTGCCCGAAGTCCAGCTTGGGCAGCAGGTAGTAGTCGAGAATGCCCTGGTTGGCGTAATCGAGCCTGATAGCGACAGTAATATCCGGATTCAGGCTGGTGTCGAACCGAATTTTCCAGCGATGGCTGCCAGTGTCGTAAGTATGGCTTCGCGCCAGCACCAGTGACACCGTGAATTCGTCATTCACGAGCAAGATGTCAGTGGCCGAATCGCGGACCACGGAGCCGCCGATAGCAGCGATCTCAGACTCGGCTTGGGCGATAACCTGTGGATGCAACTGCCGAAGGTAGCGATTGATCTCCAGGTAACGGTAATCACGATCCGGCGTGTAACCCACCATCTGGTAAGCCCGGATCAAGCTCTCGAACCGGTGCGCATAGACAGCAGCCGATGGCATGTCGGCGGTTTCGTTGATGATCATGCCCGAGAGAAAGCCGTGCTTCTGGTAGAGCTGACGCAAGCGCTCGATCAATTCCTCATCGCTGTAGCGCCTGGCTCGCTCACGAATAATGCCTTGGACGGTGTAGAACATTTCTGGCGGCACAATCGGATCGAAGGCTCCTTCCTTGCGGATCCACATATCCGGCGGATTGACCACGCGGGCTTTCTTGAGCTTGAACGACTTCCGGTTGTATACATTGTTGCCGATGTACTTTTCGTTGGTGAGGACCTCCTGTACTGTGGTGCGCGTCCACTCCCGATCGAGATCGGTGCGGACCTTCATGCCGTTGAGTCGGCCGGCGATGCCTGATTCGGTGAGGCCCTCTTCGATGAACCATTGATAGATCAGGTTCACGATGCGAATTTCTTCGTCCGGGCCAGGCATCAGAATGACGCGATCGGTTTGCAGACTCTTGTGTTCGCCGCGCGTCAGCTCAGTTTTGACGGAACCGTTCTGATCAATGAGCACCCGGCGAAGGGCATATCCTGCCGGGCCACCTTGGCGATAGCCAAGTTCAATCAGTCGGCACTGCCCGGCGAATACCTTGGCGGACAATTCCCGGCTGTATTCCCCGGCCATCGCCCGTTTGACGCCTTTTACGATGGTTGAAACAGGAGATCCGTCGTTTTCAAATTGTTCGGCGACATACGTCACCGAGATGCCTTTGCGCTTACAGATGTACTCGTAGTAGGCCGACTCATCTGCATCCTGGAATCGGCCCCAGCGGCTGACGTCATAGACCAAGATCACCTGAAAATCGGCAACTCCGGTTTGAACGTCATTGATGAGCCGCTGCAGTGCTTCGCGCCCGTCGATGCTCAGGCCGCTTTTCCCGGCATCGGCATAGGTCTTGACGATTTCGATGCCACGTTTCGCAGCGTATTCACGAATCTTGTCGGCTTGGTTTTCGGTGGAATATTGCTGGTGTTCTGTGGACATCCGCACATATTCGGCTGCGCGGAAAATTGAGCCCTGAACTGCTGCCCCCTGATTTATGTCGTTGTTTGCCATGCAGTGAGGCCATCCCTGTTGAGTTCATGTCCCGGCTCTCTTTCTGATAAATACGACACGAGCGCCGGCACCCTTCAGGCTGCTACTGGGTGAAAAGTTGCACCGAAAGGATCGTGTTGAGAGCATTTCGGGCGGAAGTTATCCGTGCGAAATTCTTGGGTCTATCACGGTCTCATTTGCAATCACTCGTGAGAATCCGTGGAAACTATTGCGCCACAAGCGATTGCCTTGATTTCGACAATCCACACGTTCCCATTTGCAATTCCTGCCGCATCGAGACGTATCAGCTGATAGCGGCCTGACGGCAGGGATGAAAAAAGGCCATCTTCTACAGGGCTGGCACCCTTACGATTCTTGAGATTGCGTTTTTGCTGCTGCTCTCGATTCTTCTTAACGTAATCGGGATTCTTTTCCCGATACTCGCCCCAGTAGTCAGCATGGTTATATGCCCAGGCTTGGCTATATTCGGCATCGACCTTTCTGTAGTTAGCATCCTCCGCTCGCTTGGCTTTTTGCCATCGGCGGTGCCGCTCCCGCTGACATCCCGGTGCTGAGCAGAAAGAATGGTTTCGAACTTGGGGGTGTGGCGTAAATTCCTTGCCGCAAGCGAGGCAGTGCTTCGTTGTCACGACATGCTCCATAAAATTGCTATGGAACGAGCATGACCAGGATGGTTACGGTTGCAACCTTTCACCCCCTCCGTAGGGGGCTCGCTTCGGGCCGCTGTCTAATTCTGAGTCGATGAAGCAGGAATCCAGCGGTACAGGGTGGGGACCGAAATGCCAAGATTGGCGGCGACATCTCTGGGCGGTACTCCTGTGGCCAGCAGTTTCTTGGCAGACTCGATCTTGCTGTCTGTCATTTGCCGTTTGCGCCCACCCTTTCGGCCAAGCTGACGCGCGACTTCCAAACCGGCGCGAGTTCGTTCAGCAGTCAGTTCTCGCTCCATTTCAGCGAGACTGGCCATTACGTGGAAAAAGAACCGCCCGGACGGGGTGCCCGTATCGATCGAGTCAGTCAGGCTCTTGAAATGGACACCTTGCTTTTGAAGGTCACTGACTAGATCAACAAGGTTCTTCACGCTTCGCCCCAGCCGATCAAGTTTCCAGACGACCAGGGTGTCATCTTTGCGCATCGCTTCCATGGCGCGGGCCAAGCCTGGACGGTCAGCACGGGTTCCACTGAGCTTGTCGTCAAAGATCTTTTCGCAACCGGCCTTGGACAACGCATCGATCTGGAGAGCCAAATTTTGATCTGTGGTCGAGACACGCGCATAGCCAATCAACATGACAACCTCCAAAATTCTCAAAACTCGTTGAATAGTACTTTATTGAGAATTTTATTTCAAGAATGGTTTTCGAGAATCGCTAAGCCCCAATTTTGCGTGGTCAGGCTGCTACACAAAATGCGTTCTCATAACCCAGCGTTTTCAAGAAGATCAAAGTGGGAGGTTAGACTTTTATTTGCAGCAATCGAAAATCGCACCCACGCGGCGATCAACCGCACAAAAAAATTGAAATGCTCGCGATATGTGCGTTTTTAACCCTCGGTTTGGAGGGGTACGTCTGATTCAATAACGCCTTGTGGATTTTCGCAGTTGCAACTGAAATTGCAATTGCCGAAAAGCGGATTGATCACCAGGAGATCTATGATGGCTGAGAATGCACCGTTACTGTCACCGGCACCCTACGTGACGATCTCACTAGCGGCCACAATAACCGGCCTGACGCAAAAAGCAATTCGGCGCAAGATTGAGGATGGTAAGTGGATCGAGGGTAGAGAGTTTCGGCGATCGCCTGACGGCGGGATTTTCATCAGCATCAAGGGGTATATGCAATGGGTAGAAGCGGCTCCGGGGTTGAGGCGAGAGAAAGCAGTATCCGTATTAAATTCGTCCTTAACGGAGAGACTATCCGAGAGCGGGTGACGCTCAACGGCAAGTCACTCGAACCGACTCCCGCAAATCTCAAATACGCGACGCGGCTGGCCGCTGATGTAAAGCGGCGGATTGCTCAAGGTGTATTTGATTACGCCGAGTTTTTCCCTGACTCGCCAAGAGCACTGAAAAAGGCCGTCAACTCATTCGGCACGGTGGCAGATTTGTGGCTTCAATCGAAAGGACAGCTTCAGGCTGCCACGAAAGATCAGTACTCAAATGCGGTTGCTATGTGGAAGCAGAAATTTGACGAGAAAACGCCAATCGACCAGCTAACCTTTCAGATTTTGTCATCCAAGATAGGCGGCACGCCTTGGGCCTCAGCAAAGAGTGCCAATAACTATCTCATCGTGCTTCGCGGGATCTTTGAATTCGAATATAGCGGGCGTCGTGCCGCCGATAACCCAATGGTCGGCATCAAGAACCTGAAGGTGGTGAAAAAGCTTCCAGACCCGCTGACAGCAGACGAGCGAGACGAAATTCTTGCTGATATGGCCCAGCATTACGACGAGCGTGTCTACGCGTATTACTTGTTTGCCTTTTATACCGGCGAGCGACCGGAAGAGCAGATTGCGCACCAATGGACTGATATCGACTCAAATCTCAAGACGGCACGAGTACAGAGGGTCCGCACTTTTCGGGGTTCTGAGCGTGACGGCTCCAAGACACACGCTGAACGCGATGTAGATCTGGTTGATCGAGCGCTGGAAGCGCTGGCCATCATGAAGAAATATACGTTCATGAAAAAAGACAAGGATGGCAACCGAGTTGATATTTTTGAGAACCCGGTCACAGGTAAGCCGTGGCATGACGAACGTAGCCAGCGGGATCACTACTGGACACCGACACTCAAGCGCCTCGGCATTCGTCATCGCCGCGCATACAACACCCGGCACACTTACGCCACGACAGCATTGATGGCTGGAGTGAACCCAGCCTACATCGCGCGTCAGCTAGGTCACGCCAATACGAAAATGCTGTTTGAGAAATACGCCCGGTGGATCGATGGGGCAGACAAGGGCAGAGAGAGGAAGCTTTTGGAGGCCGCGCTAAGCGCGAATAAGTCCCAAATACGTCCCAAAAATGCAGGCCCTAGAAACCAGAAAGCCGGATAAACACAATCAATCATGTGGTTATCCGGCTGAATTCTGGTAGGCGCGATTGGACTCGAACCAACGACCCCCACCATGTCAAGGTGGTGCTCTAACCAGCTGAGCTACGCGCCTGCCGTCAAAAGGCAAGCCGAGAGTCTATCAGCAATCCACACGAGACTCAAAGTCATAAAAGGGTCATCGATTCGACATGCTTATGTCATTCGGGAGGTGGATTCTGAGTGTCCATGACGGCAAACGACCTCATGCAGAACGACCCAGTTGCATTTCATTATCGAGCAATCTGGATCTCCGACATCCATCTCGGCACGCCTGGCTGCAAGGCAGACTACCTCCTCGATTTTCTCAAGCACAACGAGAGCGACAGTCTCTATCTCGTGGGCGACATCATTGACGGCTGGCAGCTCCGAAAAAGCTGGTACTGGAAGCAAAGCCACAACGACGTGGTCCAAAAGGTCCTTCGAAAGGCCCGCAAAGGCACCAAGGTCACCTACATCGCAGGCAACCATGACGAGGTGCTGCGCAATTTTCTTGGAATGGCCTTTGGAGACATCGACATCGTCGATGAGGCTGTCCACACCATGAAAGACGGTCGCAGACTCTGGGTCACCCACGGCGACCTTTTCGATGGCGTGGTTCAACATGCAAAGTGGCTTGCCCACCTGGGAGACGCTGCCTACACCTGGCTCCTGGCAATCAACAATCACTACAACCGCCTGCGCCACCGGCTTGGCATGGGTTACTGGTCCCTTTCCCAATACCTCAAAGTCAAAGTGAAGAACGCAGTGAACTTCATCACTGACTTTGAGGAGGCACTGGTCTCGGAGGCGCGTCGGCGCGGATACGACGGCGTGGTCTGCGGCCATATCCACAAGGCCGAGATTCGCGAGATTGATGGTGTCCTCTATTGCAATGATGGAGACTGGGTGGAGAGCCTCTCCGCACTGGTCGAGACCCACACCGGAGAGCTCAAGCTGGTGTTCTGGCCTTACCGCTCAGGGATGCCTGCGGAACGGCCCATTGCAACGCCCGCCCTTGAACCCGCATGAAGCGGGTGATGATCGTCACAGACGCCTGGACCCCTCAGGTCAACGGCGTGGTCAGAACGCTCCAGGCCACCGGCTCTGAACTCGAGCGACAGGGTCTCTCAGTACGTTTTCTGACCCCGGAAGGCCACAACACCATTCCTTGCCCGACCTACCCTGAAATTCGACTGGCTCTCCTTCCTGGACGGCGCATCTCAAAAGAGATAGACGCCTTTGATCCAGATGCCCTGCACATTGCAACTGAAGGCCCCCTGGGATGGGCAGCCAGAGCCATCGCTCTCAGGCATGGGCTCCAATTCACCACGGCGTACCACACCAGGTTCCCAGAGTATGTGCAGGCAAGAACAGGCTTGCCAGTGAGCGTCAGTGCAGCTGTGCTGCGTCGCTTTCATCGCCCCTCGAGTGGGGTGATGGTCCCAAGCAGAACGATCATCTCAGAGCTCCAGTCGCGAGGGTTTGGCCAACTGCGCCATTGGAGTCGGGGCGTCGACACCGACCTCTTTTGCCCCATGGGAGTCACCCGTCCCGAGCGGCCTGTCTTCCTGTATGTCGGACGGGTGGCGGTCGAGAAAAACATAGAGGCCTTTCTCCGCCTCCACTTGCCTGGTGAGAAATGGGTGGTGGGGGACGGCCCACAGATGGCCGCATTACAGAGTCGCTACCCAGACATTCACTGGATGGGAGTCAAGAAGGGGCAGGCGTTGGCTGAGGTGTACAACCAGGCCAGCGTCTTCGTCTTCCCGAGCAGGACCGATACCTTCGGCCTGGTGATGGCCGAGGCTATGGCTTGTGGAACCCCCGTCGCAGCCTTTCCAGTGGCTGGCCCCTTGGATGTGGTTGGCCCTGAGGCTGGCGTCCTGTCAGAGGATCTTGCCGATGCTGCGATGAAGGCCTTGGACTGCGATCGATCCGCAGTGCTGCGCTGGGCCAGCCAGTTCACATGGCCCGAGGCCACGCGACAGTTCAGAGGCTATCTCGTCCCCGCATCCCCCTGGAAAGCCCCTATCCGCGCGGATGTCACAGAAAGTTCACCTTGAAGAAACTTCTCCTTAATCTACCCGTCCCAAACTGGGTTCACGCATTAAGAAGGAAGGATTTCAGAACCATGAATGCACCCTTGGCTGGAAAGCTTCTCGCTCGGACCGAGATGTTCTCGCATCCCGAGACTCTCTCAATGCTGCTGGGTGGGCAGCGAGACGAACGATATTCTCTGGGCCTCGCCAGAAACCTAGACGACCTTCGTGATGCACAACGTCTGCGTTACCAGGTCTTCACCGAAGAGTATCAAGCCAATATCCAGACCAAGATCCCTGGCGTCGATGAGGATTTCTATGACGCCCACTGCGACCACCTTCTCGTACGCGACGCCCAGACGATGGATGTCGTGGGCACCTACCGAATCCTTCCCCCAAGCGCGGCACAGCACCTTGGTGGCTACTACTCTGAGTCCGAATTCTTCATCAATCGCCTGGACGCGCTTCGCCCCTCGATGGTGGAGCTTGGACGGTCCTGCGTGCACCCATCACACCGCAATGGAGCCGTCATCATGCTGCTCTGGTCCGGTATTGCACAGTACATGCGTCACTATGGTTTCGAGCACCTCATCGGCTGCGCCTCTGTGAGCATGAGAGACGGCGGACGGGCTGCCGCCTCCATCTGGGACAGCCTTTCTTCTAAGGCGCTCGCCGAGCCTCAACACCTTGGCTTTCCCAAACACGAGCTCCCGCTCGATCGCCTCGAGCGCGACGAAGGGGCCGTGGAGCCACCTCTGATCAAGGGTTATGTTCGCGTGGGCGCAAAGGTCTGTTCCGCCCCCTCTTGGGACCCAGACTTCAACACCGCTGACTTCTTGATGCTGCTCTCCCTGAGTCAGATGAACCCCAAATATGCTCGTCACTTTGGGCTTGCTCGGACCAGCGCCTCATTCCAAGGACCCGCCGCCAAATGATTGCAAAGTTCATCCAGCTCTGGCGATCTCTAGACGACCTCGAGTTCAACCCCTACTTTTCGCCATTCTGAGCACTCCTGCTCCAGGCTGTGCCGAGTCAAGGGGTGGCGTTTGAGCCACTCCGCATCAATGGTGATCGAGAGCTTTCTGCCCCTCTGCCCCACTGCAATCTGAGGCAGCTTTGCCTTAGACCTGTTGCGATAAAAAATCGCAGCCAATCGAATACAAACCAGCGCCAGGCGTTGGGATTCCGTGCCAAGCCCGGGCTGGACCTTGGCGAGCTTTCCAACATGGCCCAACACGAAGGTTGACATGACCCGTTGATCTCTGCGCGAGAACCCCGGCATGTCGGCATTCGAAACGATGTACGCAGAATGCTTGTGGTAGCTGTTGTGTGAGATGGAATGCCCCACCTCGAGCAGTTGACAGGCCCAGCCGATCAACATGGCCATCTCTCTGCGCTCCTCCATACTTCCCACCGCAGCGGCCTCCCACAAAGAGAGGGCCATGGCCGAGACACGTTCAGCCTGCGCAGCATCAACCCCGTAACGGTCCATGAACTGCGAAACGGTGTAGTACCGCATGTCGTCCTTGCGGCCCCGTCCCAACACGTCATAGAGCACGCCAAGTCTCAGCGCGCCGTCGGAGTACTGCATTTGCTCGAGGCCCAGCTCTTCAAAGATCGCCAGCATGATGGAGAGGCCACCCGGTAGGACCTGCAAACGCTCCGGCTTCACTCCGGGAAACTTTTCAGGCTCCAGAGTGCGCTCGCGAATCAGTGCCGATCGGATCTGCTCCATGCCGTCTCGCGTGAGGCCTTGATGTGTTTCCCCCATCGCAATCTGCATCTCGGTGATGGCCTTGGCCGTCCCCGACGAGCCCACGGCCTGATCCCAGCCCATCTTTCGGTAGGCCTGACTGATGACCTGGATCTCACGTCGGGCCTCAAGCACGGCCTCCTTAAACCCATTGCGGGTCACCTCGCCACCGGGGAAATAATCGTGGGTGAACCGAATACAGCCCACGAAAACGCTCTCCAGCATCTCCGGCGTGTAATCCGTGCCAATGATGAACTCCGTAGACCCACCCCCAATGTCCACGACCAGTCGGCGGCTTCCATCGGCCGCAAGAGAGTGGGCTACGCCGTTGTAAATGAGGCGCGCCTCTTCTTTTCCAGCGATCACCTCAATCGGAAATCCAAGCGCAGCCTCACAGGTCTGCAGAAACTCCGGGCCGTTCTTGGCCACTCGGAAGGTATTGGTAGCCACCGCACGGACATGATCGGGATGCAGCGCCCGCAGGCGCTCACCAAATCGAGCAAGACTGCCTAGGGCGCGCGCTTGCGAAGCAGCATCCAGTCGCTTGTCTGGTGAGAGGCCCGAGGCCAGCCGAACGGCATCCTTTAGGCTATCGATAGGAATGATCTGAGGGCCAACAGGCGTTTGCTCGACACGGCCGACCAACAGGTGAAAGGAGTTCGAGCCGAGATCAACGGCAGCGACAAGACTTGGGTCTTGGGAGTCCATTGACTCGAGGATCTGGCCTGGCATGCGCGGATTATAGGCGAGAGACCCCCGGGTTTCGGGGGGCGTCACAAAAGAGTCATACGAGCTAGCGGCCTCTCGGGCCGAGAAGCAAGACGGGAATCAAACCCACCAAGGCAATGGCCAATGAGGGCCAGGCTGCATCGGCAAGGCGCTCATCCGCGGCAAGGTGATGCGCTGAGACAGCCAGGGTCTCCACGTTCATCGGACGAAGTACCAGCGTGACAGGCAACTCTTTCACAATGTCGACGAAGACGAGCAGGCCAGCCACAAAGAGGCCTCGCCTCATCATGGGCAGATGGAGACGCGCCAGGACCTGGACCACACTGAGACCGAGACTCCGTGCCGACCAATCCAGGCTGGTTCGGATTCGAGAGAGACTGGTCTCCACACTGGAGAATCCAACCGTAAAGAACCTCGTGAGGTAGCCCCCCAGGACGAGTGCACTCGTTGTGGTGAGGGTCATCCGCCAATCAAACCAGGCTGCCATCGCTGATGTGGTGAGGGCAGACAGAGCGAGTAGACCTACGGCAACCACCAATCCGGGCACCGCATAGCCGGAGGAGGCCCAACGGATGGCCTGAGCCATCCAGCTTCCAGGCCAGAGTCTCGATCCATAGGCCAATACCGTGGCCGTCGGCAGGATGATCGCCAGGCCGTAAAGGCCATAGAGCCCGGTCTGGGCTGCCTGGGTGAGGAGGCTCACCCAGTTTGCTTGCGCCTCGGCCTCAGAGGCCGCTTTCAAGAGCAGTGCGGCTGGCGCGAAGAAGCCGAGCAACCCGGAGAGCGAGCACATGAGCGGAACCCAGAACAGCGCAAACCCGCGAAGTTCGATCCGCTCGAGCTTTCGAGCCCCCACAGAGCCGAACTGCGCTCTTCCCCTGCTCTGCCGCTCAACGGACAGCAGCAGGACTGCAAACGCCAGCATGATGAGTCCCAAAAATGCAGCCCCGTTGCGATCGCCATAGCTAAACCACGTCTTAAAGAGGCCCGTGGAGAGCGTTTGAACTGAGAAGAAGGCCACCGTGCCGTAGTCGGCGAGCGTCTCCATCACGACCAGTGCTGACCCCGCGACGAGTGCAGGTCTTGCGAGGGGAAGCGCCAGCCGAAAAAAGGCCTCACGACGGCTTAAACCCAAAGAGCGCCCCGCGTCGAGCAGACTTCCCTGCCCCTCCTCAAACGCGGTTCGGACCAAGAGGTAGATGTATGGGCTCAGCGCAAGACCGAGCACCACACTGGCACCCCAGAGAGATCGAATCTCGGGCCAGAGCGCTCGACCGAAGGCATCGACGCCAAAGATCTCCCCCCAACCCGGTCGGATGGCTGTCGCGAGCCATCCCGAGTAGTCCAGTGCATCGGTGAGCGCGTAAGCCACCACATAGGCCGGGATGGCCATGGGAAGAACCGGAAACCATTGAAGAACTGTCCTGCCAGGAAACTGGTACTGAGTGAGAAACCAAGCGGGCGCCACGCCCAGCAGCATGGCGACGAAGAGTGCTCCCAGACAGAGCATGAGGCTGTTCAAAAGATAGACCGGCAGCACGGAGCCGGCCATCGCCTCAAGTGCCGAGAGGTCTGACCAGGCGAGAAGGCCAAAGCCCATCACTGCGACCAGCGGTAGCGCGATCGCCCCAAGAAAGACAATACAGACCAGGGCGAGAAGGGCTTGGCG
>CAMAZF010000031.1 GCA_945862985.1 Bordetella parapertussis
CGACTGACCCTGTCCCTCATGCTCCTGGCGTCTGGTGCCGCGCTGATCGCGGAGACCATCCTCTCCGCCCACGCGCAAGCGCCGCAAAAGCCCAGCCCGACACAGCCCGCCCTGGCCACGCTCAAGGTGGAGTCGGCTGCCGGAGGTGCGCTGACCAAGAGTCTTGACGGGCGAGTGGAGGCCATCCGACAAGCCACGCTCTCGAGCCAAGTCCCAGGCACCATTCTTGAAGTCATGGTCCGGGCAGGCGACCGTGTTCAAGCTGGCCAGCCCTTGGTCCGCATAGACGCTCGTGCTGCGCAGCTCAATGCCGCCGGTGTGGAGGCCCAACGCCAAGCGGCTGAAGTGAACCTCTCGATCGCCAAAAAAGAGCTGGAGCGCCAGCAGGCGCTCTTTAGGAAGCAGTACATCAGCCAAGGAGCCCTGGACCGGGCGCAGGCTGCCTTCGATGCAGCCCAAGCGCAAGCCACCGCGCTGCAAGCGCAATCCCGTGCTGCAAGCACTCAAGCCAACTTCTACATGGTGGAAGCCCCCTATTCAGGCGTTATCTCGGCGGTCACCGCGCTCCCCGGCGATATGGCCATGCCGGGCCGCGCCCTCATGGACATCTATGACCCCAGCGCACTGCGCGTAACCTCCTCAGTGCCTGAGAGTCTTCTGGGCGCTCTGTCTGGACGCTTGGGGGCGCTTCGCATTGAGCTTCCCGGACTGGGCACTGCGCTGCGAGCACCACTCCGCGCAGAGCTGCTGCCGCAGCTGGGGCAGAGTCAGACCGCAGAGCTTCGACTCAGCCTTGGCTCTGTTCCGAGCACCATCCTTCCGGGCTCCTTCGCAAGGGTCTGGATTCCTGCTGCAGGCGATTCAAGCAACGCCAGCGGCGCCCCGGAGATTCCAGACTCGGCTGTCCTCCTCCGAGGAGAGCTCACCGCGGTCTATGTGATTGATGCCAATGGTCGCCCTCAGCTGCGTCAGGTTCGCTTAGGCCGGAGTCGCGATGGACGGGTGGAGGTCCTCGCCGGACTTCGTGTGGGCGAGACCATCGCTCAAGACCCCCAAGCAGCCGCTCGGCTTCGTTAAGGGCAGATCATGAGTCAGCCTCTCGGAATTTCCGGCCGCATTGCCCGCGCTTTTCAATCTGCTCAGATCACCCCGTTGCTCGCCATTCTGAGCCTCTTGCTCGGAATCTTTGCGGTGCTCGTCACACCGCGCGAGGAAGAGCCGCAGATCAATGTCACGATGGCCAACGTGATCGTCCCCTTCCCTGGAGCGGCGGTAAGAGAGGTCGAACAGATGGTGGCCATTCCCGGCGAACAAGTGCTCTCGCAGATTGCCGGCATTGAGCATGTCATGTCGGTCTCTCGTCCCGGACTGGCCGTTCTCACCGTCCAGTTTGAAGTGGGTGTCCCGCGAACGGAGGCCCTCGTTCGCCTTCACGACACCATTCGAGACCACGCAGACTGGCTTCCCAAAGGACTGGGCGTGGGTGAGCCCCTCATCAAGCCCCAAGGGATTGACGACGTGCCCATCCTCTCCCTGACGTTGTATTCGCAGAATCCAGAGACGGGTGCCTACGACCTCCAACGGGTGGCACACAGCATCGAGTCCGAACTCAAACGAGTGCCCGGTACCCGAGAGGTTGAGACCCTCGGCGGGCCTGGACGCGCCGTCTTGGTTGAGATCGACCCCGAGCGAATGGCCACCGCCGGCCTCACGGTCTCTGATCTTCGTGCCGCTTTGCAGTCCGCAAACCAAGGTTTACCGGTTGGTCGTCTCACCAGCAGCAACCGCTCAGTCCAAATTGACGCAGGCCCTTACCTCGCAAATGCCCAGGAAGTGGCTGAGCTGGTCGTCGGGGCACGTGAGGGCCGTCCCATCTACCTTCGGGATGTCGCCCAGGTTCGTGAAGGCCCTCCCGTGGCGAGTCAATCGGTCTGGCACGGCTATGGTCCCAAGGCACCCGGGCCAGAGCAGACCGCCGTCACCCTCTCGGTGACCAAAAAGCCTGGAGAGAATGCGATTGATGTGGCCCAAGCGGTGATGGCCAGGGTCACTGACTTGAAAGGCACCATCATTCCGGACGACGTGGTGCTCGTGGAGACTCGTAACTACGGAGAGACAGCCAACGACAAAGCACAAAAGCTGATCCAGAAACTCTTGTTTGCCACGCTCTCCGTGGTGGCACTCGTCTACCTCGCGCTTGGGCGAAGAGAGGCTGCCATTGTGGGGGCTGCTGTGGTGCTGACCCTGGCCGCAACCCTCTTTGCATCCTGGGCCTGGGGGTTCACTCTGAATCGCGTGTCGTTGTTTGCGCTGATTTTTTCGATTGGCATTCTGGTGGATGACGCCATTGTCGTGGTCGAGAACATTCACCGACACCAGGCGCTCTACCCCAACAAGACGCTGCTCCAGATCATTCCGCACGCTGTCGACGAAGTGGGCGGACCGACCATTCTGGCCACCTTCACCGTGATTGCAGCATTGCTTCCCATGGCCTTCGTGTCAGGTCTGATGGGACCCTACATGAGCCCGATCCCCATCAACGCCAGCATGGGGATGCTGCTGTCACTGGCCATCGCCTTCGTGGTGACGCCCTGGCTCGCGAACCTCTGGATGAAGTCACACGCGCCATCAGCGCCAGAGGGTAGTCATTCTGAGCATGAGCACACGAGCCGGCTCACCGCGGCCATGGCTCCCTGGTTTGAGCGCATCTTTAAGCCCCTGCTCGACGATGCCACGGGGGCCAAGGCCCGAATGAAGCTGGGCCTCGCGGTGCTCGGCCTGATCGGACTCTCCGTGCTGCTGCCCGTGATGGGACTGGTCCAACTCAAGATGCTCCCGTTCGACAATAAGTCCGAGCTGCAGGTGGTGGTCGACATGCCTGCAGGCACCCCGATGGAGGAGACCGCGGCGGTCATGCGTGCACTGACGGCACACCTCTCCACCGTGCCAGACGTTGCGCACTATCAGGCCTACGTTGGGACTGCTTCCCCCATCAACTTCAACGGGCTCGTTCGGCAGTATTACCTGCGCAGCGGACCAGACGTCGGTGACATCCAAGTCAACCTCCTACCCAAGGGCGAGCGCAAGGAGCAGAGCCATGCCATTGCGACTCGCCTTCGCCCCCAGCTTCAAGCCATTGCCAAGCCTTTCAATGCCAATGTGAAGGTGGTCGAGGTCCCGCCCGGTCCTCCAGTCTTGGCACCGATCGTCGCCGAGATCTATGGCCCTGAAGAAGAGGGGCGTAGGCGCTTGGCCAAGCAGGTACGAGCGGTGTTTGAGAAGACTGAGAGCGTCGTGGATGTGGACGACAGCAGCATTGCGAATGCTCCGCGTTTCGTTCTGGCGGTGAACCGCAGTCGTGCAGCCAGCCTTGGCGTGTCGTCAGCAGACATCGTCACCACCCTCCGAGCAGGCCTATCCGGAGAGAGCGCCACCTTCGTTCACGATGGAAGCAAATACGCTGCCCCGGCGCTGGTTCAACTTCCTTCACATCGCCAGGGCGACCTCGACAGCTTGCTCTCGCTTCGGGTGCGGGCTGCCGGCGGACAGACCATTCCCATTCGAGAGCTGGTGACGGTGCGCGACACCACTCAGGAGCAGCCCATCTACCGCAAAGATCTCCTGCCTGTGAACTATGTGGTTGCAGACATGGCGGGGCGCATTGACAGCCCACTCTATGGTCTCTTTTCGATGCGAGGCGAGATCAGCGACATTCAGGCGCCCAACGGGGGATCGATTGAGGAGTACTTCATCAGTCAGCCCACCGACCCCTGGAGAGGCTATGCCATCAAATGGGATGGTGAGTGGCAGGTGACCTACGAGACCTTCCGGGACATGGGTGCGGCCTATGCAGTGGGGCTCATCCTGATCTACCTGCTCGTGGTGGCCCAGTTTGGTTCCTATCTCACGCCCCTGATCATCATGGCACCCATCCCGCTCACCATCATTGGCGTGATGCCTGGCCATGCGCTCTTTGGCGCTCAGTACACCGCCACCAGCATGATCGGGATGATCGCGCTGGCTGGCATCATTGTGCGTAACTCCATTCTGCTGGTGGACTTTATCCACCTCCAGCTGTCCGAAGGGGTTCCTTTGAAAGAGGCCATCGTGCGCTCGGCCATCACACGCGCTCAGCCCATTCTGCTGACCGGTTTTGCCGCCATGCTGGGGGCCTTCTTCATTTTGGATGACCCCATCTTCAACGGGCTCGCGATCTCGCTCATCTTCGGCATTTTTGTGTCCACCATTCTGACCCTCGTGGTTATCCCTACCCTTTACTACGCGACTCGCAAAAAGGAGCACTTATCATGACCTCATGGCAAATCGTTCGACTCATCGCTGGAACCTTCATTCTGTTGTCGCTGGCCATGGCCATTCCCTCAAGCCCTCTCTTCGTGAGCGAGTGGTGGCTGGCCTTTACCGCCTTCGTGGGGGCGAATCTGCTACAGAGTGCAATCACCCGTTGGTGCCTCATGGAGACCATCCTGCGCAAGCTCGGCGTTCGCGCTGGCCAGTAAGGCCTTGCGCTGTCATTGCGCTGGGCCTTGCACTGCTGGCCCCTGATTGGGCCATCGCGCAGACTCAGCCAACGATTGACCTCAAGCCTTGCAGAGTGCAGGGATTGGGGCGTGAGGCTCGCTGCGGCTGGATCGCGCGACCCCTGAACCCGCAGCATCCCTCGTCCAACAAGGACGCTGCGATTCAGATCCGAGTGGTGGTGCTGCCGGCGCGATCGCGCGTTGCAAAGCCGGACCCAGTCTTCTTTCTCGCGGGCGGCCCCGGGCAGAGCGCCATCGAGCTGGCCCCCACGCTAGAGGGGCAGTTTGGACGCCTGCTCAACCGGCGTGACCTCGTCTTGGTGGATCAACGCGGAACCGGACAGAGCGCACCTCTGCACTGCCCCAACCCGTCACCGACTGCCCCGATGTCTCAGAACGTGGACCTCTCCTTCGTATCCAAGCAGCTGCAGGCATGCCTGGAGGCCGCCCAGGCATTGCCCTACGGAGACCTGACCGCCTTCACCACCACCCTTGCCATGCAAGACCTGGATGCGGTCCGCGCTGCGCTGGGAGCCAATCAGATCAATCTGATTGGTGGGTCTTATGGCACCAGAGCAGGGCTCGAGTACCTCCGGCTCTTTCCCAATCGGGTGCGCCGCTTGGTACTCGATGGCTTGGCGCCGCCAGACGGCGCGCTTCCGCTCTCGATGGGTGCCGATGCGCGAGCAGCGCTCCTTCAACATTTCGACCGCTGTGAGGCTGACCCTCACTGTCAAGCACAATTCCCCAAGCTCAGAGCGCAGTGGACTGCTCTGCTGAGCCAGGCCAATGTCACCATTCAAGGCAGACATCCGATCACCGGCCAGGCCGAGAGGTTCTCCATGCCGTCTGACCTGATGTGGGAGTTGAGCCGTTTGGCGCTCTACGCTCCACCGGTGGCGTCTCTCCTGCCGCACGCCATCACCCAGGCAGCCTCAGGAGACTGGGACCCCTTTCTTGGCCTGCTCTCCCTGATGAACACTCACCCCAGACGTCCGATGGCCCGTGCCATGCACTTCTCAGTGCTCTGCTCGGAGGATATGCCTGTGATTGAGGGGCAAGTGCCCGGGGTGCGCCCCCCGAACCAGAGCGACGATGCCCTGAAGGCCGTTGAAGCTGGGTTGCAGAGCTATCGATTGGCCTGCAAAACATGGCCTCGAGCCAAGGTTGACCCTGAGTTCTATCAGATCAGGCCCACCTCCTCACCCGTCGTTCTCCTCTCGGGCGGTGCCGACCCGGTGACGCCACCCCATCACGGAGCGCGAGTCGCCAGACTCCTGGGCGACAAAGCAAGGCATGAGGTGGTGCCGAATGCAGGACACGGCGTGATGGGTCTTAACTGTATGCGCGACACGCTGTTCGAATTCATCAATGCGGAGACAGACGAGCAGGCTCAGGCCGTTCGGCTCGACTGTGCGCGCAACCTTCCCTCCCCCATGGCGTTCGTGCCCGTGGGAGCCCGACCATGATCGAGATTCATCAACTCTCCAAGACTTTTCGATCGGGCCGTGGCAAGAAGGCGACCGAGGTTCGCGCTGTCGATCAAGTGAGCTTCTGCGCTCGAGACGGCTGTATCACCGGGCTGCTGGGCCCGAATGGGGCGGGCAAGACCACCACCCTGAGAATGGTGGCCGGACTCATCTCGCCAGATTCTGGATCTGCCACCATCGATGGCATTTCAGTCGCCACCGATCGGTCGAAGGCCATGAGCCGACTGGGCGTGCTGTCTGATGCCCGAGGCCTTTACGGTCGGCTTACCGCGCGCGAGAACATTGCATATTACGGCTCCCTCTATGGGCTCTCTCTGCACGAATCACATGCAGCGATCGATCGCATCTCGGAGATGCTGGAAATGGGCCCTCTCCTCGAGCGAAGAACCGAGGGGTTCAGTCAGGGAGAGCGCATGAAGGTTGCACTGGCACGCGCCATGATTCACAACCCTGCAAACCTCATCCTGGATGAGCCCACCAATGGGCTCGATGTCGTGTCGACTCGTGCCCTGAGGGAAAGTCTGCGAGCCCTCAGAGATGCGACCGGTAAGGCGATCATTTTCTCCACCCATGTGATGCAGGAGGTTGAGCGCCTCTGCGACCATGTGGTGGTCGTGGCTCAAGGTCGTTGTGTGGCCGAGGGCAGCGTGGATGCGCTGAAGGAACAGGCCGGAACCAACGACTTTGAAGAGGCCTTTGTTCGACTCGCCTTCCCCGCTGATGCGCAGATCCCGAGAGGCCTTGCGTCATGATTCAACGCTTCGTCGCAGTCCTGAAAAAAGAAGTGGTAGATGCCCTTCGCGACCGACGCACGCTCACAGCCATTCTGATCGGCAGCGTTGCGATGGGGCCTTTTATCCTGCTGATGCTCTCAAGCCTCATCAGCAGCATGGAGCGGCAGGTAGAGGCGCGGACCATCATGGTTTCGAGCCTCGTAGAGTCGCCTCGACTGGTGAACTACCTTCAACGTCAGAACCTCCTCGTTGAGGAGGCACCGGCCGACTATGAAACCCTCATTCGACGTGGAGACCTTGACAAGCCGGTCATCGAACTCGAAAAGCAGTTTGATGCGCTTCTCTCTCAAGGCCTGCAGCCCAAGGCGACGGTGCTCAGCAACAGTGACCACAAGTCAGCAGTTGCAGGGGCTCGAAGAGCAGAGAACCTGCTGAGAGGATTCCAGCGAGAGACTGGCATCCTGACGCTTGCCTCGCTCGGGCTGTCAAGGGAGCTCTTGCAGCCGATTGAGGTGAGCGGATTGGATCTGGCTGGCACCTCTCCTATGGGTGCGCAGTTAACCTCGATGGTTCCCTACTTCATTCTGATGGCCGTGGTGTACGGTGCACTGACCGCCGCGCTCGACACCACTGCGGGTGAGCGCGAGCGCAGAAGCCTCGAGCCACTCCTCATGACACCCGCCTCCTCATGGGCATTGGTCATCGGGAAATGGGGAGCTGTCACGACGGTGGCCATGCTCATCACGGTACTCAGTTCGTTTAGCTTTATTCCGAGCCAGTGGCTCATCGCAAGCGAGACCCTCTCTGCTCTTTTCCAATTCGGTCCTCGAGAGGCCATCGCCTTTGTCGCGATCTTGATTCCCCTCGGGGGTGCATTGGCCGCCATGCTCATGGCCGTTGCCATTCGGAGCAAGACTTTTCGGGAAGCGCAGGCCACCAGTACGTTCGTGGTTCTCGGCGCCTCGTTTATTCCAGCCATCAGTTTTTTAAACCCCAGCGCCGATGAGCCATGGCACGCATGGGTTCCAGCGCTCGCTCAGTTCCAGATCATGGGTCGTGTGCTTCGAGGTGAGACCATGCCCTGGGACGCGTTGGGTATTTCCATTCTGGTGTGCGCCTTGATCATCGCAGCCTGCCTGGGCAGCGTAACCCGCGAGATTCGCAAGGCGGTATGAAGAGAGAGAGAGCGACCCTAGTGCAACACCACCGCTGCAGCAGCAGGGCCCGTGACGTCATCGGGTGCACGCAAGGTAAACACCGGGATGTCCGCCCGAAAGACTTCCGCGTCGTCGGCAATACAGGTGTAGCTGCCCTGCATGCTGCCCAAAGGACTCTGAATGCGAGTTCCGCTGGTGTACTCGAACGACTCACCCGGCTGCAGAAAAGGCTGTTGCCCCACCACGCCCAGACCTCGGACCTCCTGTCGATGGCCGGCGGCGTCCTCAATCACCCAGTGACGCGCAATCACCTGAGCGGGCAGAGCGCCACGATTGGTCAAGGTAACCGTGTAAGCGAAGGTAAACATCTGTTCACGCGGATTAGACTCGTGGGGCAAATACTGCGTGTTGACTGAGACCGAGATGAGATTTTTTTCCATGGTCACCAGAGTGGGGGCATTCGCCGCCCATTTCAAGAGAAAAATTCCATTTGCCACACTCATGACCATGACTTCTTTCGCCCTCGTTTCGGGCTGTGTGGTCAGGACCCAGGAGTTTCATTGCAGCCTCACACTGGCAGATGGCAGCAGACAAGAGATTGACCTCGAGATGAGCCCAACCGAGATGCGCCTTGCAGGTCGGGCCTATCGTTTTCGTGAGGAGACTGGAGTGGATCGCCTCTACCAGGCGGACTCAGGGGAGACCCTGCGTTTCAATGTGGCCTCAAACCAATTACGCTCCGCAGAACAAGTCTGGTCCTGCCGCCGCTATCTCACCCCCTAACATGCCCTACCCTCACCTACTCGCACCGCTCGACCTTGGATTCACCACGCTTCGCAATCGCGTGCTGATGGGCTCCATGCACACGGGACTGGAGGATCGCAGCGATCTCAGCCCACTGGCTGCCTATTTCCGAGAGCGTGCAGCTGGAGGGGTCGGACTCATGGTGACAGGGGGCTTCGCACCCAATATTGCGGGCTGGAGCAAGCCCTTTGCGGGCAGTATGCGCACCCGTGCGGACGCACGTCGCCATCGCGTGCTCACGGAGGCCGTGCATGCCGAGGGCGGAAAAATTGCGATGCAGATTCTGCATGCGGGACGCTACGGCTACCACCCCTTCATTGTGGCACCCAGTCGAATCAAATCCCCGATCACCCCCATCACACCCTGGGCGCTCAGCAGCGCTGGGGTCGAGCGACAGATCAGAGCCTTTGTCAGGAGTGCAGTGCTTGCGCAAGAGGCGGGGTACGACGGGGTCGAGATCATGGGCTCCGAGGGCTACTTCATCAATCAGTTCATTGTCAGCGCAACCAACCAGAGGCGAGATGCCTGGGGCGGCTCTTATGAGAACCGGATTCGGCTGCCCATTGAGATTGTTCAGCGCACACGAGAGGCCGTGGGAAAGGACTTCATTCTCATCTACCGTCTCTCCATGCTGGACCTGATCCCATCGGGAAGCACATTTGAGGAGACGGTTCAGCTGGGCAAGGCCATCAGCCAAGCTGGAGCCACGCTGATCAACAGCGGGATTGGCTGGCACGAGGCGAGGGTTCCCACCATTGCGACCAGCGTCCCACGAGCTGCCTTTGCCTGGGTCACCCAGCGCATGCGAGAGGCCCTTCGCAACGCAGGCATCCAAACGCCCGTCATCACCACCAATCGCATCAATACGCCCGAAATCGCAGAGCAGATTCTCAGCAGTCAACAAGCCGATATGGTCTCGATGGCGCGGCCTTTCTTGGCCGATGCCGAATTCGTCAAGAAGGCGGCACAAGGTCGAGCGGACGAAATCAACACCTGCATTGCCTGCAACCAAGCCTGTCTGGATCACGTATTTGAAAGTAAGGTCGCCTCGTGCCTCGTCAATCCAAGGGCCTGTGCCGAGACCAGCCTGGTTTTCCGCCCAACTGTGCAGCGCAAGCGCATTGCCATCGTAGGGGCGGGTCCCTCAGGGCTCACGGCCGCAGCGTATGCAGCCGAGCGAGGTCATGAAGTCCACCTCTTTGAGGCCAGTCCTGAAATTGGCGGGCAACTCAACATGGCCAAGCAGATTCCGGGCAAAGAGGAATTCCACGAAATGCTTCGCTATATGCGCAAGCGACTGGACATCACTGGCGTGGTCGAGCACCTTGGGGCGACTGTCGATTCCAAAGCCCTCCAAGGCTTTGAAGCCGTTGTGCTGGCCACGGGTGTGTTGCCCCGCGACCCACACATTCCGGGCCAGGACGACCCGAGAGTGGTGCGGTACACCGATGTGCTCCGAGGACAGGGCAAGGTTGGGCAGAGGGTGCTGATCGTCGGCGCGGGTGGCATTGGATTTGACGTCGCGGAGTATCTCTGTCGTGAGGACCACCTTCCCCACGATGCTCAAGGCCTATCGGACTGGCTGCATCAATGGGGCGTCACCGATCCTGCTCAAAACCGAGGCGGATTGAGCCCTCAAGGCCCAGCGGCCTTGCCTGCATCGCGTCAGATCACCCTGCTCCAAAGACGGGCTGGAAAGCCCGGAGAGGGTCTTGGGAAAACAACCGGATGGATCCATCGCAGCGCGCTCAAGCTTCATGGAGTCAAGATGCGAAGCGGCATTCAGTACAAGGCCATTACGGCGGCTGGGCTCGAGATTGCTGATGCCAACGGACAGGTCGAGACCCTGCCCTTCGACACCTTGGTGCTCTGCGCCGGTCAAACGCCCTACAACCCGCTGGAGGCCTCGCTTCGAGCTCAGGGCCTTACATGCCATGTCATTGGCGGTGCGAGGGACGCTCAGGGACTCGACGCCAAGCGGGCCATTCGCGAGGCTGCCGAACTCGCGGCGGTACTCTAAGCAAAGGGCTCTCTCTGGGTCTATGACATAGGTCAACATCGCTGTGGGCCCCTCGTTGCAGACTGAGGGCACTCAAGGAGAACTGACCATGAAACTCATCCACGACCTTTTCCTGACCGACTACGGCTTTCTGAGCCTGGCAGTGATTGTTTTTCTCATCGGCATGCCCATTTTTATCGCCTGGTGGGTTAAAAAGCAGATGTCCCAGCAAGATCAAAACCAAAAGCTTTAGCGAAAGGCTCCCATGCATCCAGCGCTCGTCAGCTTCATCGAACGATCAAAGAGATCGCTTACTGACCATCCTGGACCCTCTGGCCGCGCACAGGTGTGTGCCGCGCTTCAAGCGCTTTTAAGGGACTCCGAGTTCCTTGAGGCCGAGGTCTACCCCAATCAGCCAGAGCGCAATAAGGTGTATGAGGATCCCGACCTGGGGTTCTGCGTTTTGATCCACACCTATGTTGGCCCCAAATCGAGCGGCCCACACGATCACGGGCACTCATGGGCCATCTATGGGCAGGCTCGTGGGGAAACCCATATGACCGACTTTGAACTGGTGTCACCGGCCTCAGAGACCCAGGCAGGACAGGTGCGTGCCATCAAAAGCTACAGCCTCAAGCCCGGTGACGCGCACCTCTATAACGAGGGCGATCTTCACGCGCCGGAACGCAAAGACTCGACTCAGCTCATTCGCATCGAGGGCGTGGACATGCTCACGGTGAAGCGCATGAAGTACGAGGCGCTTTAACGCTCGAGGTTATTGCAGGCCTCGCACTCGTCTCTCACCAGGCCAAGCTTCACCAGGCCTGCGTGAATCTGACACCCCACACAGAATCCCAGCGTGGCCTCAAGCCACATGAACCCGAGGCAGAGCCAGACCATCACCAGTGGCAGCCAGCGAGGCATGAATTGCTCGGTGGTGGGAAGGACTGTGGACTGAAAGAGCGTATTCACCCAGCCCGCAAAGACCTCGGGGTGGAAAAACACCAGGCAAATGCAAACCATGCTCGCGCCGATGCTCCAGGCAAAACGCTTCGGTGCGAGCGGCTTCCAATAGGGCCTGGCCTTGCGGGCCAGAAAAGTGGAGAGCCAGACTGTTGGGGAGAGATACGAGGTGGCCACCGTCATACCCGCCAGCATCTCAAAGAGGGTGTAGAACAGAATCCAGGTCTGCACGGTGTAGTCGTACGTGCGCCGAACCGCTTCGACCATATAGAGAATGCGCCCATCGAAGTCCGTATCGAAGGTGTCGTTCACCACATTCCCGGTCACCACCCATTTGCTCCCCATCACGATGTCCCAGAGCGTAAAGGCCATAAAAATGGGAATAGCCAACAAGATGCCCGCGCGAATACGCACTGCGGTCTCATTGATCCAGGGGGTCTCGTCGTCGGGGTGTCGGAACCAAAGCAGTGGGCGGGCCATTCCTCAATCTACTCCCAAACCCCCCGGGGTATCAAGAGGGAAGCGTGAAGTGGCGTGAGTGCCGCTAAAATGCGGGCATGACAACCGAAACCCTGACCCCATCCAGCGTCTCCACGCGTGCCAACGTCTTTTTTGACGGCAAATGTGTGAGCCACACCGTTCATTTCGCAGACGGCAGCCGAAAATCTGTCGGTGTGATTCTGCCCTCCACGCTCACCTTCAACATTGGCGCCCCAGAAGTCATGGAGTGCACGGGCGGCTCCTGCGAGTACCGTGTCCATGGCCAAGACCATTGGCAGGTCTGCGCGCCTGGTCAGTCGTTCTCCGTGCCTGAGAATGGCGGCTTCGATATTCGCGTGAGCGAGGCCTTTCACTACATCTGCCACTTCGGATAAGCCATGTCCACCATTCTCCAAAGCCTTCCCTCCGGCCAAAAGGTCGGCATCGCATTCTCTGGGGGCCTGGACACCAGCGCAGCCTTGCTCTGGATGCGCCAAAAGGGCGCCATTCCATTCGCCTATACCGCGAACCTCGGACAGCCCGACGAAAGCGACTACGATGAGATTCCGCGCAAGGCGAAGGCTTACGGAGCAGAGCTGGCGCGGTTGATCGATTGCCGAGTCCAACTGGCCCATGAGGGTATTGCCGCCATTCAGACCGGCGCGTTCCATATCCGCACGGGTGGGGCCACCTACTTCAACACGACACCCCTCGGTCGCGCCGTGACTGGCACGATGCTGGTGGCTGCGATGAAGGAAGACGATGTCAACATCTGGGGCGATGGCTCCACCTTCAAGGGCAACGACATCGAGCGCTTCTATCGATACGGACTGCTCACCAACCCCAGCCTCAAGATTTACAAGCCTTGGCTGGATCAGCGGTTTATTGACGAACTGGGCGGCCGAAAAGAGATGAGCGAGTTTCTCATCGCCAACGGCTTTGATTACAAAATGAGCGTGGAGAAGGCCTACAGCACCGACAGCAATATGCTGGGTGCGACGCACGAGGCCAAAGATCTCGAAGAGCTGTCTGCAAGCGTGCGCATCGTCAATCCCATCATGGGCGTTGCGTTCTGGCGAGAAGACTGCCCAGTGAAGCCAGAAGAAGTGACGGTCCGATTCGAAGAGGGTCAGCCCGTCGCGCTCAATGGCCAGACTTTCGACAGTGCCGTCGAGCTCTTTCTCAAAGCAAACGAGATAGGAGGACGACACGGCCTTGGCATGTGCGACCAGATCGAGAACCGAATCATTGAGGCCAAGAGCCGCGGCATTTATGAGGCCCCAGGCATGGCGCTCTTGCACATTGCCTACGAGCGGCTGGTCTCAGGCATTCACAATGAAGACACCATCGAGCAATACCGCATCAACGGCCTTAAGCTGGGACGCCTGCTCTATCAGGGCCGATGGTTTGACCCCCAAGCCATCATGCTGCGAGAAACGGCCCAACGCTGGGTGGCCCGTGCCATCACCGGCGAGGTGACACTCGAGCTGCGCCGAGGCAATGACTACAGCATTCTGAACACCGAGAGCCCAAACCTCACCTATGCCGCAGAACGGCTCAGCATGGAAAAGGTGGAGGATGCCCCATTCTCGCCCGCGGACCGCATTGGTCAGCTCACCATGCGAAACCTTGACATCACTGACACGCGCGGCAAGCTTGGGCTCTACAGCAAGGCGGGGTTGTTGTCCCTCGGCGAAGGCCAAGACCTGCTCAAACTGGGGCAGTGAGAGGCGCCCGGGACAGCCCGGGCCGCCATGCTTATCGGACGACCAACACCGGCACCTTGGCATGCGCCAAAACCTTTTGAGTCTCGCTGCCCAACAGCGCGCCCACCAGGCCAGTATGTCCGTGTGAGGCCATCGCGATCAGGTCGCAGCCGTACTGCTCTGCCGCACTCACGATGCTTTCGCTGACACGCACACTCAGCACATACACCGCAGCACAAGGGACACCCGCAGCCTGACAGGCTTTCTCAATATCACCCACATAGCCCCGCGCGTTTTCCTCCACTCGCTTGCCGATGTCTTCAGGCAAATAGAAGCCTTCCATGGCGTAGCCTGCATAGACTCCGCTCTGATAGTCGGGGGCAGAGTGAAAGGCGGTGATCTTTGCGCCCAGTGACTTCGCAAGGGTGATGGCCTGATGTGCTGCCCGCATGGAGAGCTCGGAGCCATCGGTGGGAACCAGAATGTTTTTGAACATGGTGTACCTCTCTGAGTGAAGTCGATCAGTCTTCAGTAAGCCGTCTGGGAGGAGCGTCGGTATTGACCAGGATCAATTCGCTGCATCTGCCCGACCACCTTGAGCAGAATTCGATAGGTGTCTCGGTCAAACTGAACCTGACGCCGGCCTGCGAGGCAATCCTCCAGGTCGGCCTCAGACTGGGCCGTGCCCAGGTAGGCCCAATCCTGAAAGACCAAGATCGCATCGCCCTCCTTCAGATACGCCGGGCCGGGGAAAGGCCAGTCCCTGACTTTGATCTTGGTGAGCGCCGTCATGAGACGCAAGTGATGACGCTCGAGTGACTCGCCTCCCTCACAGGCGCCCTGGCATTTTCGAAGCTGTCGACCGAAACAGGCTTCACCGGGCTTACGCTTCTCGATGCCCAGAACAGCCTGACAGAGTCCATGCTCCTCGCAGAGTGCACGAATGCTGCGCTTGGCCTCCGTCATGGATTGAAAGAGCCCATAAGAGCGTCCCACCCCATCCGGCCAGGCCTCATCCAGCGACAGAGGGCGTACCTGAGGAAAATCTTGCGGCAAGGAGAGCACCAGCGTGCAAACGTTCTGGTTGAGACGCAGCTGTCGGTTGTGGGTGGGCTTCATGGCCTTCACCAGCTCAGCCTCCAGCAGCAAGGCCCCCACCTCTCCGTGCGTTTCTCGCCACTCCACACGACGCACCTGCTGCGCAAGGCTCAGTTCCTTGGACGACCGAACGTCACTGGAGAAATGCGCCAATACCCGAGAGCGAATCGTCTTGGATTTTCCAATGTAGATCGGCAGATCGTTCTCACCATAAAAGAGGTAAACCCCAGGGCCCGTCGGCAGCTCCATCAGCAGGCTCGGATCAAGATGAGAGGGCAGACTGGGGCGCCCTAGGAGCTCTTGAACCGCTCCCTCGAGGATCTCAGCTGGGATGTCGTTCCTTAAGGTTTCCCAGAACTGAAGCAGCAGATCTGCATCGGCCATGGCGCGATGTCGACCCTGCGCCTGTAGCCCGTGTCGAGAAGTGATCGCATCGAGATTGTGCTTGGCCTCTTTCGGGAATAGCTTTCGGGAGAGCTTGACGGTGCAGAGGGTGGGCGCACGCAGATCCTCACCTGCGGCCAGAAAGCCCTGCTTGATGAAGGCATAGTCAAAACGCGCGTTATGGGCAACAAACACCCGCCCCTCGAGCCTTCGCTTGAGCTCTGGCACCACTTCGTCAAACAAGGGCGCGTGGGCCACCATCTCGTTGGTGATCCCCGTGAGGCCCTGGATGAACTCTGGAATGGAACGCTGCGGGTTGACCAGGGTAGACCAGCGCTCCACCTGGCCCGCATCCCAGGTGATCACGGCGACCTCCGTAATGCCATCACGGCTCGGAGTCGATCCAGAGGTTTCAATGTCGACAAAGGCAAAGGCGTCAGGCATCACAAAGCAAGCATAATCCGAAGCATGGTCATAAAAGGAGCGGGAATGTACGACCTGATCGTGATTGGAGGAGGCTCTGGCGGCGTACGCGCAGCCCGAATTGCTGCGCAGTATGGGGCCAAGGTTGCTCTCGTGGAGGAATATCGCATGGGCGG
>CAMAZF010000032.1 GCA_945862985.1 Bordetella parapertussis
GCTGCTGGCGCGGATGATCAGTTCTCGCACGAGGCAGCGAGTGGCGGAAGTTCTTACAAGAGCGCGAGTGCGATCGCCATTGCAGCGGCGATCAATGAACGCACTAGCGACCATGGCGTGACTGCGACGGCTGCCCCCAATGTTCTTCGTGGAACCGCGTTTACTGCGGCTGCGACGACCAAAATCCACTTGAATGGTGTTGATATCTCGACCAGCCTCACCACCTATACGATTGATGACATGGTGAATCTGCTGAACACCTACTCTGACAGGACTGGAGTAACGGCTTCGAACTTCAATGGTGCCATGCAACTGGTTGCTGAAGATGGGCGCAACATTTCGATCGCGACTGACTCCGATGCGGCAGCACTTGGATTGACCGATGTTGCCGTGGGTACGGGGGCAGATGGCACGGATGACCATCAGCAGGCCATCACTCATTATTCCAGGGTAACGCTGAGCTCTGACGTCGAGTTTGATGTTTCAGCAGGCGCAGAGGGCTACGCCAACTTTACGGCGCTGGGATTTAGAGAGGGTACCTTCGGTGGGACCGACGATGGCAAGAAGGTTTCTGAAATTAGCCTGACCTCTATCTCCGGCGCTGCGGAAGCGCTGACTGTGGTTGACGCGGCCATCACACAGGTCTCAGCCGCGCAGGCCAAGGCGGGTGCCTTCATGAATCGTCTCGACTACGTGGTGAGCAACCTGTCGGAAGCCTCTCAGAATATGTCTGCCTCACGCAGCCGCATTCTGGACGCTGACTACGCGACCGAGACCACCGAACTGGCTCGAGCCCAGATCATTCAGCAGGCTGCAACCGCCATGCTGGCTCAGGCAAACCAATCTGCCCAGGGCGTCTTGGCTCTCCTGCAGTAAGTTTTTCCTCGTAGGACCCAAAGCCGGCGGCATCCCCGCCGGCTTTTTTATTTGGCACTTGGTTTGCTTTGGCTGTTGCATTGTTCAACAGCCTTGGAGGGCTAAACCATGTCGCAGCAGCTTTTTCAGAATCTGATGGGTCACTCAGATCTCTCCATCTTCCCCCAAGATCTTCTCTCGGGCTACACGCCCGCTGAGATCCGCGAAGCCATCTCTCACCTCGTTGCAAATAAGAACATTCCCATGGCAGAGGCCCTGAGTGCCGCCGCCATCACGCTCTATCCAGAGAGCGAGGATGTTCTGGCCATATCAAGCCTTGTCGCCATGCTTTCCGAGAGCTGGGATGAGTCGGTGGTGTACTTGCGCAAACTGATTGAGGTTCAGGGAGATCGTTCTCCGGTCACCACCCACCTCATGTTGGTTCGAGCACTTCGCTGCTCTTTGGAGCCAGCAGAGGCCATGAATGCGGTGATCACTGCACACGAGAAGTTTCCCGAAAACAAGGAGCTGGAGGCTGAATTCAAGGCGCTCTCAGCACAGTTCGGCCTGCTCGAAGACTAATCGGCAACTCATTGCCGCTTTGTCGACAGGAACTGCCGACCCTTCCAAGCATATGAAATCAAAAAACTTTTTAATCACATTCCTATTGCCCAAGGTTGGAATGAGTTGGCACGTGGCGTGCTTTGAATGGTTCACTCGGCCCCGTGCGATCGGGGAGGGCTCGCAGGCTAGGTCCTGTCGATAAGGAGAAGAAGAATGTCGGTTATCAATACGAACACCAAGGCTCTGTTTAGTCAGAATGCGCTTCAGGTCACCGGTCGATCCTTGACCAAGGCCATGGAGCAGCTCTCTTCGGGCAAACGGATCAACACCGCAGGAGACGACGCTGCCGGTCTTGCGATTGCGACGCGCATGACCCAACAGATTCGGTCCCTGGACCAGGCGTTTCGGAACGCTGGCGATGCGATTGCGCTGATTCAGACCGCTGAAGGTGCGACGAATGAGATCACCGACATGCTTCAACGCATGCGCGAGCTGGCCATTCAGGCGATCAACGACACCAACAACAACGAGCAGCGCAGCTACTTGGACCTCGAGTTCCAGCAGCTTAAGCAGGAAATCGCAAGAACCGCAGAGATGACCGAGTGGAACGGTTTCAAGATTCTGAATGGGTCGACGGGAGTGCCGGTCGGTGAAAGACCCGTTTACAAGGCTACCTCAGTTGACGAGTTCGACTCCGTTTTCATTAATCCGACAACGACTCGGGTACTCTCGGGGCGCGACTATGGCGTGGTTGAGCAAATTGAGCTTGACGGAGAAAGCAAGAATGACGGCGACGAGGAGACCATTACGCTCCAGGACAGCAGCCAAATTACAGTTCGATTCAGCGATGATGATGGTGATGGTACGGTTGATGACTTAGAGATTGCGGCTCAGGTTGCTGCGGCGCTCACAAATGACTCAGCATTTAACAGCAGTTCAGGTCGTACCGTGACTGTCATAGCGGATTCGAACGGAGACGACACGATCGTTCGAATTTCTTACAACTCCGACGAGACTGATGAGCTCTACGATTTGGCTGGAACCAATAGCAACAACCTCGTCGATGACAAGCTATCGATAGGCATTGGAAGTGTGACTCGGTTTGGCCCCGTTGACGCTGCAGATGACTCCGTGGAAGCCTTCAATCTCAACGGGGAGTTTCTCAAGGCTGGAAGCCTCAACATCTCGCTAGTGGGAGATGAGGCTGATGGTGATTCGGTGACCGCCACCTTCCTCACCAATCGTGGAGAGGAGATCACGCTGACGGGTACGCTGACACTGAGCGGTGATCCGACGAATCCAGATCCAAATTCCGACGAAACCTCCATCCTTTTCTTGGCCAGTGGGGAGAATGCGAAAGTCATCTCTACCCCGCTCACCTATACATTCAAGGTGCTCGACGAAAACGGTGACCCTCAGAACGCCTCACTTGAGGGGCGTGAGGTGTCTTTATCCATTGATGTCGAGGGTACTATCCCGCCGCTCCGATCCAATGATCTGCACATCAATGGGGTGAATATTGGCCCCTCGTACGCGGACGATGATCTGCTTTCTCCGTCCAACAACGCAGCCGGAAGTGCCATTGCTATTGCAGCAGCCATCAACAGAAAGACTGATGAGACGGGCGTTGCTGCAGTCGTCAACCCAAATGTGTTGGGCGGTTCTGGAATGGACCCAGGGGGTGTTGCGAACGGACGCTTGATGATCAACGGCTATTCCACGCCTGAGATCACGACTGTGCTTAACAATACTCGTGCGTCTCGTGAGGCGGTAGTGGAAGCGGTCAATTTTATTAGTCACCTCACAGGCGTTGTTGCTGTAGATACTGGTATGGACGCATTGGGTGTCCAGCTTCGTACAGAGGATGGTCGAAACATTGAGGTCCAATTTGAGGATTTAGACACCAGTGCGGCAAATTTTGCCAACCGCACTGGGCTTCGAACGGGCGTTCAGGCTGGAACCTACGCACTGGAGGCCCGGGTAGAGACAGAGATTCTGATTGAAACCACAGCCACAGGGGACATTACACGCGCTCGCATTCCGCTGGGTAGTTTTCAGGACAATGTATCGACCCTTACCACTGCTTTACGCGCTGTTGTCACAGACGCTGATGACATTTCAGCAATGGCAGCAGGTGATCTACGAATCAATGGAATTGCGATTCCTGCGTCCATCGCGGGCGATGACGATGTCTCTGACACGACCTCGCTCACCAGTCACCGGGCTGCAAGCGCAATCTCGATTGCTGCAGCGATTAACCGAATGTCTGCAAGCACCCAAGTGAGGGCTGAGACCATACCGGCGAAGATCGAGGGGACCGAGGCTACAGTCGCTGTCACGACGGGCGATCAGTCACTCTTTGTTAACGGGGTGGAAATCTCCGTGGACTTTGCAATTGGTTCGACCAGCTCTGAGCGAGTGGATGAGGTGGTGGCGCGTATCAATACGTACACCGGGCGTCATGGCGTACACGCGTCAAAGTCTGAGCTCGGCGGCCTGGTGCTTGAAACCGTTGATGGCCGCAATCTATCGGTCTGGCACGACTCATCGGTCGCTGCTACGGAGTTCGGACTTGGAACGACCATTCCCTCGTCTGCAGTGACGGGCATCGCCTCTGCTGCTGCAACCTCGACTGGCGCTGCAACGGTCTATGGCCGAGTGAAGCTGATTGGTTCGGAGTTGACGCAGGGAACATTCCCCACCGACCCGCGAGTTCCTGCCCCGGCCTTTACCGTGACCCCGGGAGCGAATGGCTATACCACCGAGTCCAAGTTTCTGGATCTCGGTTTTCAGGAAGGTACCTTTGGCGGCGAAGTAGACGAGGCCACCTCCAAGATGACCCCTCCCCGAACGGGTCGGATCTCCTTCCAAGTCGGGGCCTCGGCTGGGCAGCTCATCACCATTGACTTGGCCGATTTTGGCAAGGGCGGCCCCATCACCAGTACTATCACGGGTGACGTAGACGACGCAGTTCAAAAGAACAAGATTAGTACTCGAGATGATGCCAGCTCAGTGCTCTCGAAGCTGGATGCAGTCATGGATAAGGTCAATGCCACCCGCGCTGTGATGGGTGCAGTCATGAACCGTCTTCAGTACGCCATGGACACCCTGAGCAATGCCTCGATGAATCAGGCGGCCTCAAGGTCTCAGATTGAAGACGCGGATTACGCACGAGCCTCCACGGAACTGGCCAAAACCCAGCTCATGCAACAGGCAGCCACCGCCGTTTTGGCCCAGGCCAATCAGAGCCAACAGAGTGTTCTGCAGCTGCTGCAAGGCTAGATTAAACTGAATGCATGACGCCCAGCCCGCAAAAGCCGAAGAAGCCGACCTCGCTGGTCTCGGTCAAGCCGCCCTGCAAAGTCTGTCGGCAGGTTCGGGTCTATCTCATTTTTGCGGTGCCCCTGGTTATGATGATTTTTCTGGGCATTCGCATCGAATTTCCCGAGGGGCTCGACATGACAGCCGTGGTCGGATACGCGTTTGCGGCCCTCTTCCTGCTGCAGGTCTTGCGTAGGATCTACATTGACTACATCCGAAAAGACCGAGACGACTGAGCAAAAGCGACCTGACTGCTGGTCATGTCACTACTTTGCCATCAGCTGGGACCCTCGCATGCCCTATTCATGCAAGCTCATGGGCTTTAAGAGCAAGATCACGCCTTGCCTCGAGGTGGTCTCCGCCGACGGTCGGATTTGTATGGGTTTTACCCCGAAGACGGATATGCCGCTTGTGCAACCCATTGAGCGTAAGCCATCCAAGCCCAAACTCAAGCCTCGTGGACGCCTCGTCAATCTCCGCGTTTAGTCGTGTGCCCTGGCGCGTCAGCGCGCCGTAACCGTTGCCGCGGTTCCAGATTCGTTCACTCTTGCGATGCGGGTGTTGTTTTCACCCGAAATGGGCACAATGTTGGAGACGAAGTAGGTGACCTCATTCACCACGAACTGAGATTTCGCGCCCCGCACGCAGAGTTCTGCCGAATGAAAGCGCAGGGAGGTGAGCCCCGCGGGAAGGAACTGGCTGGTGCGAACCAGAGCCACAGAAGCTGAACCCTTCCTCACCAGAAAGGCCTCGGAGCCTGAGAGTTCAAAGGTGGTGCCATCAATCAGGATACAGCCGTTAATGGCTGCGCCACCCGTTGCATCAGGCCCTGAGGGCAGGGGAGCGTTTGGCTGTGGGGAGCCTTGGGCATTTACCGCAGGCGAAAAAGATCCCCATAAAAGTGCCAGGACAAGGCCAGTCGAGATCCAGATTTTTTGAGCCATACTTTGAGCATCGGATCTAATCATCATGAGTTGAGTATGCGCATCGTTGCTTTTGTTGTCGGCTTTCTGTTGTGCTCTGGCGCCTGGGCGCAGGCCCTCACGCAAACGGACCCCAATCGCCCCTTCAGTCCAGAGTTAGAGGCGGGATTGAAGGCGATAGACCGAAAGCACTACGCCACGGCGCTGAGGGCCTTTCGCCCTCAGGCGGATGCGGGCGAGGCTCGGGCCCAGAACAACTTGGGTTTTATGTACGAGCGAGGAATGGGCGTCACGCAGAGTTACGTAGAAGCCATGAACTGGTACCGCAAAGCCGCAGACCAGGGCTTGCCCGAGGCGCAATTCAACGTGGCTTCCCTCTATCACAATGGCTATGGCGTCGAGGTCAATAACAGTCAGGCCGTCTTCTGGCTCAAAAAAGCTGCGGCCCAGGAACTTCCCGATGCGCTTTACTTGCTTGCTGTGCATCACCTGGAGGGGAAGGGGACTCGGCAAGATCTCATCGCTGCAAAGTCTCATTTTCTTCGCGCGGCCCGAAAGGCCCATGTGGGAGCGCAGTTCATGTCGGCTTATCTCATGTTGAATGAGGAGGCGGGCAAGCCAGACTTGGTCGGGGCCCATGCTTGGCTGCTGGTGTCTCAGATGAATGGCTTCGCGGGCCAGGGCCTAGACGACCTGCTCGCCTTTACCAGCCATCGCCTCAAGCAACCTCAGATGGATCTGGCCTCCGCAATGGCTCGCCGCTGCCGTTCGAGCGCCTACTCAGACTGCCCCCGATAGGGCACCGGCAATCCTATTCCCCCTATCGGCTTGCCGTCGGAAAAGCGTCGCCGCTAGTGGCATGAGGGTTGCTTCTGTTCCCCTGACATTCACGGAAGGGGGACAAGGTGACCGATCCAATCGACTGCAACGCGCTCTGGCTGGACCCACATCAGCCTGCCGGAGAGGTTGAGCGAAGCCGGCTTGCGGCTGCGGGCCTGCGCCTGCTGCCTGTCCGCACCCTCGATGATCTACGGACTGCACTCAAGACCGCCTCGGTGGTGGTGGTGCGTCTGGTGGGCCGCATTGAACTCTTTGAAGAAGTTCGGGCCTTGCTACGAGGCTTCAAGCAGGACGTGCCAGTGGTCTGCCGAATCCACTCGAATGAGTTTGGCCTGGCTGTGGAGGCCATGCGAGCTGGTGCCTGTCATGTCATTCCCTCAGACGACTTTTCTGAGGCGAGCTGGAGCCAAGCACTGACCCTCGTGACGCAGGCCGTGGCCCAGATGGGTCAGAGCACCAAAGGAGAACTCGCAAAGGCAGAACCCGTCAGGGCAGAGCCTCCTGCGGGTGCCAGTGTGCGCCCTGCGCCCAAAACCTTCGTTTTTGTGGACCCCACCAGCCAGAAACTGCTGGCATTGGCCCAACGTGTGGCCGCAGCGCAGGTGACTACCCTTATCACCGGGCCAACAGGGGCCGGCAAGGAAGTATTGGCTACGGTGATTCATGAGAGCTCTCCCAGAGCATCGGGCCCCTTTGTTGCCCTTAACTGCGGCGCCATTCCAGAGCACCTCATGGAGGACATGCTCTTTGGCCATGAGAAGGGTGCCTACACCGGAGCCATTGCTCAACACAAAGGCATCTTTGAACAGGCGCAGGGCGGCACGGTTTTTCTGGATGAGATTGGCGAGATGCCTCTGGTCCTGCAGGCCAAGCTCCTTCGGGTGCTTCAGGAGAAAAAGCTCACCCGCCTTGGGGGACAGCAGGCTGTCGAGGTTGATTTTCGATTGGTCGCGGCCACCAACAAGGACTTGCGTGCTGCTATGGAGGCGCGCGAGTTTCGTGAGGACCTGTACTTCCGCATCAGTACCTTTCGCTTGTCTATCCCCTCGCTCAAGGAGCGGCCAGACGACATCCTGCCCATGGCGGCCCAGTTCGCGGCTCGCCAAGCCTTGGCGCAAGGGCTCACACAGGCCCCTGTGCTCACAGACGAAGCGCTTCGCGCATTGAGGTCATACGCTTGGCCAGGGAATGTGCGTGAGCTCGACAATGTCATTCAGCGCGCCCTGGTGCTCTCCCATGGAGATCGGATTGGTCTCGAGCACCTGCTGTTCGACGATATGCCGGAGGGTGAGCAGACCCAACTGAACTGGTCAGCGCTTCCTGGGTTGAGTCCGGAGGTCGTCCAGGTGACTCCTGTCGAGCGCGAATGCAGCGCTATGAACGACGAGCCCATCCGTCTGCAAGACGCCGTAAAGACCAATGAGCACCAGATGATTCTGCGTGCCATTGAGACCTCCCCCACCAAGGCCGAAGCCGCCAAGCGTCTGGGCATTAGCCCACGTACGCTGCGCTACAAGATGGCCCAGTTCCGAATTGCAGGTGCCGCATGATTGAGAAAACCGGACAGGCGGCAGGCATTGCCGACATGATGGCCCAGATCCGGGCCTTCCAAGCCAAGACGCAGCCAGGCGCAAGTGCACCTGCTGCGCCAGCGGCTCCCGAGTTTGGCGGTGTCATTGAAGGCCTCTCGGTCAACAAGCCCGCACCCACCAAGCCCACATTCGGTGAGGTGGTCAAGAGCTCGATCTCGAATGTGAATGACCTGCAGCAGCGTTCGGCTGACCTGCGGGCTGCGTATGAAAAAGGCGAAAACGTTCCTCTGACCGATGTGGTGCTGAGCATGCAGAAATCCTCGCTGGCCTTTGAGGCCACGCTGCAGATTCGCAACAAGGTCATGAAGGCCTACGAAGACATTCTGAACATGCCGGTGTAACCAAGGACTGAATCATGGCTGCTGATAATCCCGCTCTTCCCGTACCCGCTGGCGCTGCCGGTGCTTCAGGTGCTGCTGGCCCTGCTGCTGGGGCTCTCGCCACCGTGAGCAATGCTGCAGGCAAGGCCGTAGCTGCCACGAATGTGGCCTCCGAGAAGGCCGTTCAGGCACTCGAAAAAGGCATCGATCGCATTCCTGGATCGCAGAACAACGGTGTGCTCTCCGCACTCAAACTCACGCTTCAGTCGCCTTCGGCCAAGAAGGCCATCCCGGCGCTGGTTGCCATGTTTGTGGTGGTCGTGTTTGTCGGCCTCTACAACATGATGAACACGCCGGTGAACTACCGGGCCCTGCTGCCAGGGATGCAGGAGTCTGACCAGCAGGCGGCCATTGAGGCCTTGAAGCTCGCGTCATTTGATGTGAAGGTAGACACCAGCACGGGCTCCATGATGGTCCCCGAGAACAAATACCACGAGGCCCGCATTTATCTGGCCTCTAAGGGCATTCCCAAGCAGCCCACCCCCACGGGCATTGAGGCGCTGAGCACCGAGAACGCCATGACCACCAGCCAGTTCATGGAGCAGGTGAAATACATCAAGGCACTTGAAAACGAGCTGGCCCACAGCATCACGCAGATCGCCACCATTCAATTTGCTCGCGTGCATCTGGCGCTGCCCAAGCAGAGCGTGTTCGTGCGGGACCGCGCCCAGCCTAAGGCCTCTGTGGTGGTGACACCTTTCCAAGGACGCACCGTCACGGCGGGTCAGGTCGATGCCATTGTCCATCTGGTGTCTTCCAGCGTGCCCTACCTGGCGGCTCAGCATGTGAGCGTGGTCGACAACATTGGCAACCTGCTCACCAACCGCAAAGAGAACACGCCCATGGGCCTGACCGAGGCCCAGCTCGCCCATAAGCAGAATGTCGAGGACACCTATCGCAACCGCATCATGCAGATCCTGGTGCCGGTCCTGGGCGAGGCCAATGTGCGCTCGCAGGTGGACATCGCTCTGGACTTCACGCAGGTTGAGGCCGCCACTGAGGACTTCGATCGCAACAAGTCAGGCCCCAAGACCCGATCCGAGGTCTTGGCGGAAGACCGCACGCAGCGACTCAACGCTGAGGGTGTACCGGGCTCGCTCACCAACGCGCCGCCCCCTCCAGTCGAGCAGACGGACCAGACGGGTGCCAGCACCGACGACCTTTTACAGGAGAACACCACCCTCTCCAAACGCGCCACCCGAAACTACGAAATGGACAAGACCGTTCGTTATGTGAAGAACCCTATGGGAACCGTGCAGCGCGTATCGGTGGCCGTGGTGGTGAACGAGCGGCCCATGCCCGAGGGAGCCGCGCCTGCTGAGGCTAAGCCCGCCGAAGGCGCGAATGCGACAGCTGACGTCGCCGCCAAGCCCGCCATGCTCCACGGCTATAGCCCTGAGGAGATCGAGCGCCTCACCAGCTTGGTTAAAGGCGTGGTTGGGTTCCAGGAGGGTCGTGGTGATGTGGTGACTGTGGTGCCCGCCCGCTTTGCACCGCCTGATGAGCCTGTAGTGGCCTGGTATGCCGACGAGGCCATCATGGAGAACGTGAAAATTGCGATTGCGGCCCTCATTTTCTTGGTGATTCTGCTGACCATCGTGAACCCGGTCATTAACTTCCTGACGGGACGCACCATGACCGCAGAGCAACTGGCCCGCATCCAGTTGGAGCATCAGGCTACTGCTGAGGCCAAGGCCAAGGCTGAGCAAGATGCAGTGATTGCAGAGAAGCTCGCCTCAGGAGAGATGGTGATGGGCCCGGATGGTAAGGCGATTCTCGCGTCCGAGGCGAAGGCGACCGAACTCTCCGTGGATGAGATGGGCATGGTGGAAATGGGCGAGGGGGAGAGCCTTGAGGAGATCAAGGCCAAGCTCAAGCCCAAGAAGTCCAGCATCTCCATTGACATGCTTAATACCGCAAATTCGTATGATGACAAGGTTGCGCTCATCCGCTTCCTGGTGTCAGAGGACTCTGGCCGTGTCGCCAACGTCTTCCGGGCCCTCATGAAGCCTCAGGGCGAGCCAGCCAAGTCCTAATGCGAGGGAGACAGAACCATGCCTGAAGAGACCCAAACCCCAGCCGCTGCTGCTCCAGCCACCCCAGTCGGCCCCGCGCCGCTGCCCGAGTCCGTGCAGCGAGAGCTGGAAGAACTGACCAACATCCAGCGCGCGGCCGTCTTGATGCTGCTGCTGGGAGAGCAGCAGGCTGCGGACATCATCAAATACCTGAACCCCAAGGAGGTTCAATCCTTGGGCGCAGCCATGACCCAGGTGGCCGACCTTTCACAAGAGGCCGTCAATGCCGTGCTCGATGACTTTATTTCCACCATCAAGAAGCAGACCAGCCTGGGCCTGGGCAGCAGCGACTATGTAGAAAACGTGCTCAAGCGGGCACTGGGCGAAGACAAGGCGGCCTCGGTCCTCTCTCGCATCATGCCGGGTGCCTCTAGTAAAGGGCTGGACATTCTGCGGTGGATGGATGCGCGTTCGATTGCCGACATGATTCGGCTGGAACACCCTCAGGTGATTGCCATCATCCTGTCTGTGTGTGAGTTTGATGTGGCCGCCGACGTGCTGGCTTTCCTACCGCAGGAGGTACGACCCGAGGTGCTGCAGCGTGTGGCGGCGCTTGAGACTGTTCAGCCCTCTGCCATGCAGGAGCTCGAGGCCATCATGAAGGATCAGTTCTCGAAGAGCTCCTCGGCCAAGAGTTCCACATTCGGTGGCGTGAAGGCGGCCGCCCGCATCATGAACTTCACCAAGAGTGACCTGGAGGCGCCCATCCTCAATGGCCTTACAGCATTGGACGCAGACCTCTCCCAGAAGGTGCAGGACAACATGTTCTCCTTTGAGAACCTCTCAGGCGTGGACAATCGAAGCATCCAGACCCTCATGCGCTCTGTGGAACAGGACCAGCTGATGGTGGCCCTCAAAGGCGCCACCGAGCCGGTCAAGGAAAAGTTCTTTGGGAATATGTCCACCCGCGCACGGGCCATGTTCATCGACGAGATGGAGGCCAAGGGTCCTCTGCGTTTGACCGACGTGGAGGATGCTCAGAAGGGCATCATGCGACTGGCCAAGAAGCTCTCCGACAAGGGCGAGATCATGCTAGCCGGCCGTGGAGACGATTTTGTTTGATGCGGAGCTCTGGCCTCGCAAGCGGCCCCCGGTTCGTTCGAAGATTGCCAAGCCCGCGCAAGCGGGGGCACTCTTTCAAGAGCAGGCTCACACCGACATAGAGCTGAGCCTCACTGCTAGGAAAGGCAATTCGGGCTTTAAAAAAGGCCTGCCCGAGAAGGTGGTGCATAAGCCCTTCCTGTTGCCGTTTGAGGCCAAACCGGTGATTCAAGGGACTCATGAGGTTCCGCCGTCCGAGGAGCCTGCCGGGACTCCGATGATGGATGAAGCGCCGATCACGCCTGAGCCAGCAGAGCCTGAGGCGGCTGCGCCTGAGGGGGCTGAGCCTGAAGCGACTGCGCCTGAGGCCACAGAGGATCTTCCAGCAGAGGCGCTGCCAGAGTTAGCGGCCAGTGGTTCTGACGAGAATGATTTGCCAGAGTCCACGGCTTCCTCAGAGGATAGCGTGAGCCGTCACCTGTTGGATGAGGCGGCGCTCGAGGAGATGCGTCAACAAGCCTTTGCTGAAGGGCGAGCCGAGGGCCTCGTGGAGGGGCTGACGCGCGGACAGCAAGAGGCAGCGGAGGGGGCCCGAGCAGAGCTCGATGCCCAGCGTGAGGCCCTGATCGAACAGGGGCGAACCCAGGCGAGAGATGAGTTGGAGGCTCAGCTGCGTGATGAGTTTGAAGCGCCCGCCCGTGCCGCAGCAGATCGTCTGAACAAACTCGCAGATGACCTCGCCAGGCAGGCGAGAGACACAACCGCGTTTCACGAACCGATGAAACGTCTGGCGATGCATTTGGCCGAGCAAATGGTGCGCGGCGAGCTCTCGCTCTCGTCCGCCGCCATTTCCAGATTAATTGACCGCTCCCTCGCCGAACTTGGGCAAGAGACCCGTTCGCCCGTGGCGGTTTACTTAAACCCCTCCGACCTTGCTCAGATCAAGGCGGGTGACCTTCAACCCCCCGACACCCTTGAGCTGCGAGCCGAGGAGACGCTCACGCCCGGAAGTCTGCGCGTGAGTATGAATGGGGCGGTGATTGAGGACATGATTGAGACGCGGCATAAAGCATTGTGGAGAGCGCTGGTTCAGGATGAACAGGCCGAACCGCCAGCCAGCTTTCTCAAAAACATGGACCTGGTGAAAGAGGCCATGGATGACGTTCTAGACGAGGTGATTGATGCTGACTGATCTCGTCGACCAGGCTCTGCTTCGTTGCCAAGCGCCACCCCCTGCACGGATGGGTACTCTGGCTCGCGTGGTCGGACTCACTTTAGAGGCGCGTGGCCTCATGGCTCCTTTGGGTTCCGTCTGCGAGGTGGTGGGTGATGAGCATCATCGGGTGGAGGCAGAGGTGGTCGGGTTTCAGGACCAGACGCTCTTTCTGATGCCGTTTTCAGAGCCCCGGGGCATTGGCCCAGGCGCTAGAGTCCATGTGGTGGAGTCTTCCGCACGGGCGCCGGTTGGCCCGGAGTTGCTGGGGCGCGTGGTGGGGCCAAGGGGGGAGGCGCTAGACGGCATGCCCAATCCAGAGTGTAAGGATTTGTTGAGCCTGCTCGGCCTGCCCGTCAACCCGATGGAGAGAGGCCCCATTCACGATGTGTTGGATGTGGGGGTAAAGGCAGTGAATGGCCTGCTCACCATGGGCAAGGGCCAGCGTGTGGGCTTGGTGGCAGGCTCCGGCGTGGGAAAGAGCAGCCTTCTGGGCATGATGACCCGCTTCACCAAAGCAGACCTGGTGGTGATTGGCCTGATTGGTGAGCGTGGACGAGAGGTGCAGGCCTTTATCCAGGAGAGTCTGGGCCCGGAGGGCCTCTCGCGAAGCGTGGTGGTGGCGGCTCCTGCGAATGTCTCCGCCATTCTTCGGCTCAAGGCCACCCAGTACGCCCACCTCATTGCTGAGTATTTTCGGGACCGGGGCAAGAATGTTCTGCTGTTGGTCGACAGCCTCACCCGCGTTGCGCACGCCCAACGGGAGATTGGCTTGGCGGTGGGAGAACCCCCTACGGCCAAAGGCTACCCCCCTTCGGTGTTTAGCCTGCTGCCCAACCTAATAGAGCGCGCCGGCGTGGGCCGCTTTGGGCATGGAAGCATCACCGCCATTTATACGGTTCTGGCGGAGGGGGATGATGGCAACGACCCCATTGTGGACATTGCACGGGCGTCATTGGATGGTCAGGTGATGCTGTCGCGAGCCTTGGCGGATGCGGCCCATTACCCCGCGATTGACCTCAATGGAAGTGTGTCTCGGGTGATCCAGAACCTGCTGCCACCAGACCAGCTTAAGCGTGCCAACCGGTTCCGAAGGCTCTGGTCGCTCTACCAGCAGAATCTCGATCTTATACAAGTGGGCGCTTACCAACAAGGTGCCAACCCAGACTTGGATGAGGCCATCCGGCTTCGTCCGGTGATGGAGCAGTTCCTCGTCCAGAGCATGGAGGAGAGTGTGGGCTTTGATGAGACCCAGCAGATGATTGCTCGCCTGACCCATGAGGCTGAGGCCAAACACCAGGCCGCGCAAGCGCAAGCCCAGGCGCAAGCCACTGCAGCGCAACGTGCCGCACAGCAGCAAAGGCCTAAGGCAGCCCCGGCTGGGCGGTTTGGGAGGGGTGCATGAGCAAACCCTGGGAGATTCTGGGCAAACTGGCGGAGAAAAAGTCTGAGGATGCGCGCAGGACTCTGGCTCAGATCGACGATCTCATTCAAAGACTGGAGCAGCGGAGAATGCAAGTGGGTGCTCTCTTACAGGAGAATGCCGCCCGGTTGAAGTCTCCCGAAAAGCGTCTTCAGATGTCCGATATTCGCGTCATCAACGTCTTCATGACCAACCTCTCAATCGCGCTGCAGAGTATCGAGCGCGAAAAACTCGTTCTGTTAGAGCACCGGCGTCGGCAGGCGGACACCTATGTGAAAGCCCGGAGGGAGGAGCAAAAGATGGAATCTCTTCAGGAACGTGAGGATGAGCGGGTGCGAAATAACCGAGCCATCGCCGACCTCAAACAGATGGATGCGGCGGCCATTCAGCGATTTAATCAGACGTCAGAGAAGCGTCGGCACTAAATTTGCTTGTCCGCTTTAAGGATTATTCAAGCGGGTTTATGGGCGAGGACACTAAAGTTTTCATTTAAACCGCCGACCATTGAGAGAACTAGAAAAAGTGGGCGAATTTCGCCCTCAGGAAGCGATAAGGACTGACGATGGCCATCGAAAATTCGACAGTAACGGGTTGGAGCAACGCGACGATATCCTCGGTCGCGACGTCCGACATAGCGTCCCTGACCACCACTCAGGTTCGACTGGTTGCGACTGCCGCAGTCTCGGGGCTCACGGAATCGCAGTTCACTGCGCTCTCTACCCGCCAGATTCAAGCGCTCTCTGCAGAGCAAATCGTCGGGCTTATCGAAACCCAGATGCAGTACATGGGCGTGAAGGTCTCAGCGCTGAACACGGAGCAGGTGGCAGCCCTCGAAGTTGAAGACATCGACAACTTCTCTACTCAGCAGATGGTCGCTATGACCACGCTCCAGTTCGCGACGCTCTCTACCGCCCAAGTCGCGGTCCTTACGACAGAGCAACTCGCCTCCATTGAAACTCGCGACATTGCAGCCATTGGCACTTCGCAGTTGTCAACGCTGACGACAGCCCAACTCGCTGCGCTTGACACAAAACAGATTGCTGCCATCACGACCGGACAAGCCGCAGCCTTGACCACAGCTCAGGTCTCCAGCATGGGGACCAGTCAGCTAGCTGCAATTGAGACGCGAGACATTGCCGTGATGACGACGGCGCAGATTTCTGGGTTGAGCACGGCCCAAGTGGCAGCGCTGACGACGCGTCAGGTGGATGCGTTGAGCACGGCGCAGGTGGCGGCGCTCAGCACGGCGCAGGTCTCTGCATTTGATACGAAGCAGGTGGCAGCGTTGAACACGCGGCAGGCTGCAGCGTTAACGGCTGCGCAGGTCTCGAACCTGAGCACGGCGCAGGTGGCGGCGATTGAGACGCGAGACATTGCTGCGATGAGTACGGCGCAGATTTCTGGGTTGAGCACGGCCCAAGTCGCAGCGCTGACGACGCGTCAGGTGGATGCGTTGAGCACGGCGCAGGTGGCTGCGCTGGGTACGGCGCAGGTGGCTTCATTTGATACGAAGCAGGTGGCTGCGTTGAACACGCGGCAGGTGACTGCTTTGACGGATGCACAGATTGATGAGTTGAGCACGGCGCAGATTGCGGCGATTGAGACGCGAGACATTGCTGCGATGAGTACGGCGCAGATTTCTGGGTTGAGCACGGC
>CAMAZF010000033.1 GCA_945862985.1 Bordetella parapertussis
CGGGTACTGAGATGGTGATGCCTGGAGACAATGTGAAGATGGTGGTGACCTTGATTGCTCCGATTGCGATGGAGCAGGGATTGCGCTTTGCGATCCGTGAGGGTGGCCGTACCGTCGGCGCAGGCGTCGTCGCAAAAGTCATCGAGTAAGCAGCCGGACGCAACGATTAAGGCGCAAAGGGGTATAGCTCAACTGGCAGAGCGTCGGTCTCCAAAACCGAAGGTTGGGGGTTCGATTCCCTCTGCCCCTGCCACCGGCGCCTTCGGGCGCCGCGCCTGTTTTCAATGAAGCCTTGAAAGCCACCTGATGGTCACTGACGTACAAGATGTTTCGCCATGGAAAAACCGCCTCTTGCTGGCGGCGTCCGTCCTGGCTTTTTTAGCTGGAGTGGTGGGTTTTCATTGGGCGGGTGAACAGCAGGCCCTCCTGGGTCTCGGGCTCTTGCTGGTCGGGCTGGCCCTCGCGGTGGCATTGGGGTTGGTGAGCCCTTCGGGCCGCCAGTTCATTGGCTTTGCGAAGGAGTCGCAGGCTGAAGCCAAGCGAGTGCATTGGCCCTCGCGCAAAGAAACGGGCCAGATGACCGGTGTTGTTTTCGTATTTGTGTTGGTGATGGCCATTTTTCTCTGGCTCACTGATAAATCGCTTGAATGGGTGCTGTACGACCTCTTGCTGGGATGGAAGCGTTAATGACGAAACGTTGGTATGTCGTGCATGCCTTTTCTGGCATGGAAAAAAGCGTCTCGCGCGCCATTCAGGAACGCATCGATCGGGCTGGCATGCAGGAGCAGTTCGGTCAGATTCTGGTGCCCACTGAGGAGGTCATTGAGGTCAGGGGTGGGCAGAAGGCGCTCTCTGAGCGGCGCTTCTTCCCAGGATATGTCCTTGTCGAGATGGAGATGAACGAGCAGACCTGGCACCTGGTCAAGAACACCAACAAGGTCACTGGGTTTGTCGGAGGAACGGCGAGCAAGCCGACTCCCATCTCACAGGCCGAGGTCGACAAGATCATGGCCCAGATGCAAGAGGGGGTTGAAAAGCCCCGTCCGAAAGTGCTGTTTGAAGTGGGTGAGGTGGTCCGTGTCAAGGAAGGCCCGTTCACAGACTTCAACGGCAATGTGGAAGAAGTGAATTACGACAAGAATCGTCTGCGGGTGTCGGTGACCATTTTCGGTCGCTCAACACCTGTGGAGCTGGAATTCGGTCAGGTCGAGAAACTCTGATTGATCTGACCGTTTAGGGGCACTCAGGCTGCAGTCTGGCCTGGTGCAAGAGGAGCGGCCTCTCAGGGGCTGCGGTTGAACTCACGAAGGAGCCATCATGGCAAAGAAGATTATTGGTTACATCAAGCTGCAGGTGCCGGCCGGCAAGGCCAACCCCTCGCCCCCGATTGGTCCCGCGCTGGGCCAACGTGGCCTGAACATCATGGAGTTCTGTAAGGCGTTTAACGCGCAGACCCAAGGCATGGAGCCGGGCCTACCGATTCCTTGCGTCATCACTGCCTTCGCAGACAAGACCTTCACCTTCGTGATGAAGACGCCTCCCGCGTCAATCCTCATCAAGAAGGCTGCCAAGATCGACAAAGGGTCGTCCAAGCCGCACACCGACAAAGTTGGGGTCATCACGCGTGCTCAGTGCGAGGAAATCGCCAAGACCAAACAACCCGACTTGACCGCAGCCGACCTTGAGGCTGCCGTTCGGACCATCGCAGGCAGCGCCCGTAGCATGGGCATCACCGTGGAGGGACTCTAATCATGGCAAACGTTTCTAAGCGCAGCCTCGCCGTTCGATCCAAAGTGGATCGCGCTCGCGTCTATACGGCCGATGAGGCCATTGCACTCGCCAAAGAATGCGCCACTGCAAAGTTCACTGAGTCGGTGGATGTCGCCGTTCAGCTGGGCGTGGACGCCAAGAAATCTGACCAGATTGTTCGGGGCTCGATTGTGTTGCCAGCCGGAACCGGCAAGACCGCTCGTGTTGCTGTTTTCGCGCAAGGCGAGAAGGCCGATCAGGCCAAAGCAGCCGGCGCGGAGATCGTGGGTATGGATGATCTCGCAGCCAGCATCAAGGCAGGACAGATGGATTTTGACGTGGTCATCGCATCTCCTGATGCCATGCGTCTGGTCGGTCAGCTCGGCCAAATCCTGGGCCCTCGCGGATTGATGCCCAACCCGAAGGTCGGAACGGTCACTCCCGATGTGGCCACCGCTGTGAAGAACGCGAAGGCCGGTCAAATTCAGTACCGAACCGACAAGGCCGGCATCATTCATTGCACCATTGGCCAGGCCTCTTTCGAGCCTGCCGCGCTGAAGTCCAACCTCCTCGCGCTGATCGAAGCCCTGCAGCGTGCCAAGCCATCCTCCTCCAAGGGCGTCTACCTGCGCAAGGTCGCCATCTCGACGACCATGGGGCCAGGCATACGCGTGGAGACGCAGTCTCTGGTGCAGTCTCAGCAGGCCAATTAAGAACTTTGGGCTGCTGGCTGGGGCCTTGTGCCGTGGCCAGCAGGTTGTCAAAGACCGTTGGGGTTTCGACTTAATTCCGGGCAGTCAGCCGGTCCCAGCGTAGATGGCGGTCCCGAAGAACACAGCAGAACCTCGGTTCATTGATGCGTTCGACGGTCGCCGGTTTTAACCACCCCCAAACTGCCTCGGCAGGGCGGGAAACAGTAGGAGTCCACTGTGGCACTTAACCGCGAAGCAAAAGCAGTCATTATCGATGATGTTCTGGCACAGGTTGGCCAGGCTCAGTCGATCGTGATCGCAGAGTACCGTGGTCTTACGGTTGGCCGCATCACCGAGCTCCGCCGTCAGGCCCGTCAGTCGGGCGTCTACCTCCGTGTTCTCAAGAACACGCTGGTTCGACGTGCCGTTGCGGGTTCGCCATTTGAGAAGCTCTCCGACCATCTGGTCGGTCCGCTCATCTATGGCATTTCCTCAGATCCCGTTGCACCTGCAAAAGTCTTGGCTGATTTTGCGAAGGGCAACGAACAACTGGTGATCAAGGGCGGCGCTTTGCCCAACTCTCTGCTCGATGCGAATGGTGTGAAGGCCTTGGCCTCATTGCCCTCGCGCGACGAATTGTTGGCCAAGCTGCTTGGCACGATGCAGGCTCCCGCAACCACGTTTGTGCAGACCCTCAATGCTGTTCCGTCGAAGTTTGTTCGCACGGTCGCAGCGCTCAAGGATCAGCGCGAACAGGCTGCAGCCTAACCACGTCTGTCTAACGTTTTAATTTATTCGGAGTTTTTCACATGGCAATGAGCAAAGAAGACATCTTGGAAGCAGTTGGCGCAATGAGCGTTCTCGAGCTCTCCGAGCTGATCAAGATGATGGAAGAGAAGTTTGGTGTGTCCGCAGCTGCAGCAACGGTGGCCGTTGCCGCCGCACCCGCCGCTGGCGGCGGTGCAGCAGCCGCTGAAGAGAAGACCGAGTTCACCGTTGTCCTGGCCGCAGCTGGCGACAAGAAGGTTGAAGTCATTAAGGTCGTTCGCGCAGCCACTGGCCTGGGCTTGAAAGAAGCCAAGGACCTCGTGGATGGCGCACCCAAGCCTGTCAAAGAAGGCATCTCCAAGGCCGACGCAGAGGCCCTGAAGAAACAGCTCGAAGAGGCCGGTGCCAAGGTCGAGCTCAAGTAAGTCAAGTTGTTGGTTTAGCCCCGCCGGACATCCGGCTGGGGCTGACTCTGCCATGGGCCCAAACCTCGACTTCGAGCCCATTGCAGAGTCAGTCCCTCTCTTTCAGACCCTGAGGACCCGTCATGGCCTACACATTTACTGAAAAGAAACGCATCCGTAAGAGCTTTGCAAAGCGCCCGCCCGTGCTGCAGGTGCCCTATCTGCTCGAGACCCAGCTGCAGTCTTATCGCAGTTTTCTCCAGGCCGACACCACGCCAGAGACCCGGATTGAGGATGGCCTTCAGGCGGCCTTCCAGTCTATTTTTCCCATCACCAGTCACAACGGCATGGCACGCCTTGAATTTGTGCACTATCAGCTCGGGACGCCTCCCTTCGACATGAAGGAGTGTCAACAGCGGGGATTGACGTTTGCGGCCCCCCTGCGTGCTCGCGTGCGCCTGGTCATTCTGGACCGTGAGGCCGCCAAGCCCACCGTGAAAGAAGTGAAGGAGCAAGAGGTTTACATGGGCGAGCTGCCGCTCATCACCGACACCGGATCTTTTGTGATCAACGGGACTGAGCGAGTGATCGTGAGCCAGTTGCATCGCTCGCCGGGCGCATTCTTTGAGCATGACCGCGGCAAGACCCACAGCTCGGGCAAGCTCTTGTTCTCAGCCCGCATCATTCCTTACCGCGGCTCATGGCTTGATTTTGAGTTCGACCCGAAGGACATCCTGTACTTCCGGGTGGATCGTCGTCGCAAGATGCCCGTGACCATCCTGATGAAGGCGCTTGGCCTCAGCCCCGAACAGATCCTTGCGCACTTTTTTAGTTTTGACCACTTTCAGCTCATGCCTCAAGGCGCCCAGATGGAGCTGGTGGCCGATCGTTTGCGGGGCGAACAAGCTCGTTTCGACATCGTCGACAAAGATGGCCAGGTCATTGTGGCCAAAGACAAGCGCATCAATGCCAAGCATATTCGCGACATCGAAAAGGCAGGCCTCAAGCGGGTTTCGGTTCCAGATGATTACCTGCTTGGCCGTATTGTGGCCACCAATCTGATTGACTCCGAAACGGGTGAGCTCATTGCCAAGGCCAATGATGAGATCACCGAAGAGCTGCTCGTCAAGCTTCGCGACGCCAACATTCGCGACATGGCGACGCTCTACACCAACGACCTGGATCACGGGCCATACATCTCGAGCACGCTGCGCCTGGACGAGACCCCTGACCAGCTCTCCGCGCGGGTCGCCATTTATCGCATGATGCGCCCCGGTGAGCCGCCCACGGAAGATGCAGTCGAAGCCTTGTTTAACCGACTGTTCTTTGCAGAGGAATCTTACGACCTCTCCAAAGTGGGCCGCATGAAATTCAACCGCCGCCTGGGTCGTGACGAAGTACTGGGACCCATGGTGCTCTCAAACGACGACATTCTCGACACCATCAAGGTGTTGGTCGAACTGCGCAACGGGCGCGGCGAGATTGACGACATCGACCACCTGGGCAATCGCCGTGTGCGCTGCGTGGGTGAGTTGGCTGAGAACCAGTTCCGCTCTGGCCTGGTTCGCGTGGAGCGTGCGGTCAAGGAGCGGCTGGGCCAGGCAGAGGCCGATAACCTCATGCCCCACGACCTGATCAACAGCAAGCCCATCTCGGCAGCGATCCGCGAGTTCTTTGGCTCGAGCCAGCTCTCGCAGTTCATGGACCAGACCAACCCCTTGTCAGAGATCACCCACAAGCGTCGGGTGTCTGCACTCGGACCCGGCGGCCTGACTCGAGAGCGTGCTGGCTTTGAGGTGCGTGACGTTCACCCGACCCACTATGGCCGGGTCTGCCCCATTGAGACGCCTGAGGGACCCAACATTGGTCTGATCAACTCACTGGCCTTGTATGCCCGTCTGAACGAGTACGGCTTTCTAGAGACGCCCTATCGAAAGGTCATCGACAGCCGTGTGACCGATCAGATCGAATACCTTTCAGCCATCGAAGAGGGCCGTTATGTCATCGCTCAGGCGAACGCCTCGGTGGATGAGTCTGGCCGTCTCACAGGTGATCTGGTCTCAGTCCGCGTCAATGGTGAGACCACGCTCTCTGGCCCAGAGAAAGTGGAGTACATGGACGTAGCGCCTTCACAGATTGTGTCGGTTGCGGCCTCACTCATCCCGTTCCTGGAGCACGATGACGCCAACCGTGCGCTGATGGGATCCAACATGCAGCGTCAGGCTGTGCCTTGCCTGCGTCCTCAGAAGCCGCTCGTCGGCACCGGCATTGAGCGCACCTGCGCAGTGGACTCGGGCACAGTGGTTCAGGCGCGTCGAGGCGGCGTGGTGGATTATGTGGACTCCCGCCGAATCGTGATTCGGGTGAGCGATGCCGAAACCCAAGTGGGCGAGTCCGGCGTCGACATCTACAACCTCATCAAATACACCCGTTCGAACCAGAACACCAACATCAACCAGCGCCCTGTGGTGCGCAAGGGTGATGTGGTGAGTCGAGGAGACGTGGTGGCCGACGGAGCGTCGACGGACCTGGGCGAGCTCGCACTGGGTCAGAACATGCTGGTGGCCTTCATGCCCTGGAACGGATACAACTTTGAGGACTCCATCCTCATCTCTGAACGCGTGGTCGCAGAAGACCGCTACACCTCGATTCACATTGAGGAGCTCTCGGTCTTTGCTCGTGACACCAAGCTGGGACCTGAGGAGATCACACGCGACATCTCGAATCTCTCTGAAGCTCAGCTCGGACGTCTTGACGATGCCGGCGTGGTCTACATCGGTGCGGAAGTTCAGGCTGGCGACGTGCTTGTCGGTAAGGTCACCCCGAAAGGCGAGACTCAGCTCACGCCTGAGGAAAAGCTGCTGCGTGCGATTTTCGGTGAGAAGGCTTCCGACGTGAAAGACACCTCGCTGCGAGTGCCCTCTGGCATGAGCGGCACCGTCATTGATGTGCAGGTCTTCACCCGTGAAGGCATCCAGCGTGACAAGCGTGCTCAGCAGATCATCGATGAAGAACTCGGACGCTTCCGCAAAGATCTCAATGACCAGCTCCGAATCGTGGAGGCGGATGCTTTCCAACGAATTGAGAAGCTGCTCATTGGCCAGTCAGCCAATGGCGGTCCGAAGAAGCTCGCCAAAGGTGAAGCGATCTCGGCGGCCTACCTTGCTGAACTGGATCGCTATCACTGGTTTGATATTCGTCTCTCCGACGAGACTTCGGCCAGCCAGCTCGAGTCGCTCAAAGAGGCGCTGGAGCAAAAGCGCCACTCCTTTGATCTGGCCTATCAAGAGAAACATCGCAAGCTTACGCAGGGCGATGAACTGCCTCCGGGTGTGCTGAAGATGGTCAAGGTCTATCTGGCAGTCAAGCGTCGTTTGCAGCCTGGCGACAAGATGGCCGGACGTCACGGAAACAAGGGTGTGGTCTCCCGGATCGTCCCAGTCGAGGACATGCCGCACATGGCGGATGGACGCCCCGTGGACATCGTGCTCAACCCGCTGGGCGTGCCTTCACGGATGAACGTGGGCCAGATTCTTGAGACGCACCTGGGCTGGGCGGCCAAGGGCATGGGTCAGCGTATCGGTGAGATGCTGGTGGCGCAGGCTGCCGTTGGTGAGGTGCGCAAGGCGCTCGAGGGCATCTACAACCAGACCGGAAAGCCCGAGGACATCGCCTCACTGTCGGATCACGAGGTGTTGGAACTTGCAGACAATCTGCGAGACGGCGTTCCATTTGCAACCCCCGTCTTCGACGGTGCACACGAGTCCGAGATTCGTCAGATGCTCAGCCTCGCCTATCCCGAGGCGGTTGCAAAGCGCGTGGGACTCTCGGCGACCCGCACCCAGGTTCAGCTGTATGACGGCCGCACGGGCGAGGCATTCGATCGCTTCACCACGGTGGGCTATATGCACATGCTCAAGCTCCACCACCTGGTCGATGACAAGATGCACGCCCGCTCGACGGGACCCTACTCACTGGTGACCCAGCAGCCGCTGGGTGGTAAGGCCCAGTTTGGTGGTCAGCGCTTTGGTGAGATGGAGGTCTGGGCACTCGAGGCGTATGGCGCGGCCTATACCTTGCAGGAGATGCTCACCGTGAAGTCCGACGACGTCGGTGGGCGCACGCGTGTGTACGAAAACATCGTCAAGGGCGACCACATCATCGATGCGGGCATGCCTGAGTCCTTCAATGTGTTGGTCAAAGAGATCCGTTCACTCGGCATCGACATTGACCTCGAACGTCAATAACAAGAGGAACGCTTCGCCATGAAAGCACTGCTCGATCTCTTTAAGCAGGTCCAACAGGACCAGCAGTTTGACGCCATCCGCATCGGCCTTGCATCGCCGGACAAGATCCGTTCTTGGTCCTATGGCGAAGTCAAGAAGCCAGAGACCATCAACTACCGCACCTTCAAGCCCGAGCGTGACGGCCTTTTCTGCGCCAAGATTTTTGGCCCGGTCAAGGACTACGAGTGTCTCTGCGGCAAGTACAAGCGCCTCAAGCACCGAGGCGTGATCTGCGAGAAGTGCGGCGTGGAGGTCACCCTCGCCAAGGTTCGCCGAGAGCGCATGGGTCACATCGAACTCGCAAGCCCGATTGCGCACATCTGGTTCCTCAAGTCCCTGCCATCCCGTCTGGGCATGGTTCTGGACATGACCCTGCGCGACATTGAGCGCGTGCTTTATTTTGAAGCCTATGTGGTCATTGAGCCTGGCATGACGCCGCTCAAGCGCGCTCAAATCATGTCGGAAGACGACTACATCGCCAAGGTTGAGCAGTATGGCGATGGAGAGTTTGAGGCGGTCATGGGAGCAGAGGGCATTGCAGCTCTGCTCTCCTCCATCGATCTGGATCGCGAAGTGGAGACGCTGCGCAAAGATCTGGCCGAAACCTCTTCAGATGCCAAGATTAAAAAGATTGCCAAGCGGCTCAAGGTGCTCGAGGGCTTCCAGAAGTCTGGCGTGAAGCCCGACTGGATGGTGATGCAGGTGCTGCCGGTGCTGCCCCCAGAGCTTCGCCCACTGGTGCCGCTCGACGGTGGCCGCTTTGCCACCTCCGACCTCAACGACCTCTATCGTCGAGTGATCAATCGAAACAACCGCCTCAAGCGCCTGCTCGAGCTGCGTGCGCCTGAGATCATCGTGCGCAACGAGAAGCGGATGCTGCAGGAGTCGGTTGATTCCCTGCTCGACAACGGCCGTCGTGGCAAGGCCATGACCGGCGCCAACAAGCGGGCGCTGAAGTCCCTGGCAGACATGATCAAGGGCAAAGGCGGACGTTTCCGTCAGAACCTCTTGGGCAAACGCGTGGATTACTCCGGTCGCTCCGTGATTGTGGTGGGCCCGCAGCTCAAGCTCCATCAGTGCGGCCTGCCCAAGCTCATGGCTCTGGAACTCTTCAAGCCCTTCATCTTCAATAAGCTCGAGCTGCGCGGCATGGCAACCACCATCAAGGCGGCCAAGAAGCTGGTGGAGCAACAGGTCCCTGAGGTCTGGGACATCCTGGAAGAAGTGATTCGCGAGCATCCCGTGATGCTCAACCGGGCGCCTACGCTTCACCGCCTGGGCATCCAGGCGTTTGAGCCGGTCCTCATCGAGGGCAAGGCCATCCAGCTTCACCCCCTCGTGTGCGCGGCCTTCAACGCCGACTTTGACGGTGACCAGATGGCGGTTCACGTCCCGCTCTCACTCGAAGCGCAGATGGAAGCCCGCACACTCATGCTGGCGTCAAACAACGTGCTCTTCCCGTCCAACGGCGAGCCTTCAATTGTTCCGTCGCAAGACATCGTGCTGGGCCTCTACTACGCCACACGAGAGAAGGTCAATGGACGCGGCGAGGGCATGTTCTTCGCAGACGTGAAGGAGCTCGATCGCGCTTACGCCAACAAGGAGGTGGAGCTCGGAAGCCGTGTCACGGTGCGCCTACAGGAAGTCGAGGTCAATCGTGAGACTGGGGTTCATACGCCCAAGATCGTTCGTTATGAGACGACGGTTGGCCGTGCCTTGCTCTCTCGGATCCTCCCTGCGGGGCTGCCCTTCTCCCACATCAACAAGGCCCTCAAGAAGAAAGAGATTTCACGCCTCATCAATGCCTCTTTCCGCCGTTGCGGGCTTCGCGCCACCGTCATTCTGGCTGACAAGCTTCTTCAATCTGGCTTCACGCTGGCCACTCGCGCAGGCATCTCGATCTGTGTGGATGACATGCTCGTGCCGAGCCAGAAGGTCGATATCCTCAGCCGCGCGGAGACCGAGGTCAAAGAAATCGAGCAGCAGTACGCCTCGGGCCTCGTCACTTCTGGCGAGCGCTACAACAAGGTGGTTGACATCTGGGGACGTGCGGGTGACCAAGTCGGTAAGGCCATGATGGATCAGCTCGCGAGTGAGCAGGTTACCGACCGTCACGGCCAAGAAGTCCGACAAGAGTCTTTCAATTCCATCTACATGATGGCTGACTCAGGGGCGCGTGGATCCGCAGCACAGATTCGCCAGCTGGCTGGCATGCGAGGCCTGATGGCCAAGCCAGACGGCTCGATCATTGAGACCCCGATCACGGCGAACTTCCGTGAAGGCCTCAACGTGCTTCAGTACTTCATCTCCACGCACGGTGCTCGTAAGGGTCTGGCCGATACGGCGCTCAAGACCGCAAACTCGGGCTACCTGACTCGTCGTCTCGTGGATGTGACCCAGGATCTGGTGGTCATTGAGGACGACTGTAAAACCGACAACGGCATCACCATGAAAGCCCTCGTCGAGGGCGGTGAGGTGATTGAAGCCCTGAGAGATCGGATTCTCGGCCGCGTCACTGCCTCTGAGGTGGTGAACCCTGAAACCCAAGAGACCCTCATCGAATCGGGTGAGGTGCTCAACGAGGACATGGTCGATGACATTGAGCGTCTGGGCATTGATGAGGTTCGCGTTCGCACGCCACTGACCTGTGCCACGCGTTACGGCCTCTGTGCAAAGTGCTACGGACGTGACCTCGGCCGCGGCCACCTGGTGAATGTGGGTGAGGCCGTGGGCGTGATCGCCGCTCAGTCGATTGGTGAGCCGGGCACCCAGCTCACCATGCGGACCTTCCACATCGGCGGTGCTGCGTCTCGGACTGCGGCTCAGTCCAGCATTGAAGCCAAGTCCAATGGAACCATTCGCTTCACGGCCACCATGCGTTACGTGAACAACGCGAAGGGTGAGCCCATTGTGATCTCCCGGTCGGGCGAGGTCTTGATCGTCGATGACAACGGCCGTGAGCGCGAGCGTCACAAGGTTCCCTATGGCGCAACGCTCTCCATGGTCGATGGCCATGGGGTCAAGGCAGGAGCGATTCTTGCAACCTGGGATCCGCTGACTCGCCCCATCATCACCGAGTACGCTGGAACGATCCGCTTTGAGAACGTGGAAGAAGGCGTCACCGTTGCCAAACAGATCGACGATGTCACTGGCTTGTCTACCCTGGTGGTCATTGACGCCAAGCGCAGAAGCGCAGCCTCTAAAGGGGTGCGTCCTCAGGTCAAACTGATCGATGCCTCTGGTGAGGAAGTCAAAATCGCTGGAACCGATCACGCTGTGAACATCAGTTTCCCCGTGGGCGCGCTGATCACGGTCCGTGACGGTCAAGACGTCGCGGTGGGTGAGGTTCTGGCGCGTATTCCCCAAGAGTCTCAGAAGACGCGTGACATCACCGGAGGTCTGCCTCGAGTGGCCGAGCTGTTTGAAGCACGCTCACCCAAAGATGCGGGCATGCTGGCAGAGGTCACGGGCACGGCCTCGTTTGGAAAGGACACCAAGGGCAAGCAGCGTCTGGTGATCACGGACATGGATGGCATTGCCCAGGAGTTCCTCATCCCCAAAGAGAAGAGCGTGCTCGTGCACGATGGTCAGATCGTCAACAAGGGCGAAATGATCGTGGATGGCCCAGCCGACCCCCAAGACATTCTTCGTCTGTTGGGTATCGAGGCTTTGGCGCGCTACATCGTGGACGAGGTGCAGGACGTCTACCGGCTCCAGGGTGTGAAGATCAACGACAAGCATATTGAGGTCATCGTGCGTCAGATGCTGCGTCGCGTTCAGGTCAACGATCCCGGCAATACGCGCTTCATTCCAGGTGAACAGGTGGAGCGTTCGGACCTGCTCGAGGAGAATGATCGGGTAGAGGCTGAGGGCGGCCGTCCTGCGCTCTATGACAACCTCCTGCTGGGCATCACGAAGGCCTCGCTGTCGACCGATTCCTTTATCTCCGCGGCCTCATTCCAAGAGACCACGCGAGTGCTCACCGAGGCAGCCATCATGGGCAAGAAGGATGATCTGCGTGGCCTCAAGGAAAACGTCATCGTGGGCCGTCTCATCCCCGCGGGTACTGGATTGGCGTTCCACAAAGCGCGCAAAGACCGCGAACAGGCCGAGGCAGCAGAAGCCAAGACCCTCGCGGAACAGGCCGCTTTGGAGGCGGAGGCCCTGTTTTCTGGGCCCGAGGATGCCGGCGCAGAAGACGCTCAAGGAGAATCGGCTTGACAGCCTAGGTGAAAAGCCCAAAAATCGAGGGCTTTTCACCAATCGCAGTGAAATTCAGACCAGAACAGTTGAAGGAATAAGCAATGCCAACCATTAATCAGCTGGTGCGCAAACCCCGCGTCAGCGAAATCATCAAGAGCAAGAGCCCTGCGCTCGAGTCTTGCCCCCAGCGCCGCGGCGTTTGCACCCGTGTCTACACCACGACGCCTAAGAAGCCAAACTCAGCACTGCGTAAGGTCGCCAAAGTGCGCCTGACCAATGGTTTTGAGGTCATCTCTTACATTGGCGGTGAGGGCCACAACCTTCAAGAGCACTCGGTGGTGCTGATCCGCGGTGGCCGGGTGAAGGACCTGCCAGGTGTGCGCTACCACATCGTGCGCGGGTCCCTGGACCTGCAGGGCGTCAAAGACCGTCGTCAGTCGCGCTCGAAGTACGGTGCCAAGCGCCCGAAGGCCGGTGCTGCGAAGGCAGACGGCAAGAAGTAAATCACTTCCCGTGCTGGCGCGCTCTGATGGAGCGCGTTCAGGCGGGTTCTTTGGTATGGAGTAAGGGTTGGCGCGCTCCTCTTTTGAAGAGTGGTCTGCCGACTGAGCCTGTTCAGTCGATCAGGTTCAACTGAAACGCAACTGGTAAAGGAAGTCCACATGCCCCGTCGTCGCGAAGTTCCCAAACGTATTGTCCTGCCTGATCCCAAGTTCGGCAGTGAGGATGTCTCGAAATTCATGAACGTCGTCATGCTCCATGGCAAGAAAGCTGTGGCAGAGCGCATCGTTTACGGCGCCTTCGAGCAGATCGAAAAAGTCGCCAAGAAGAACCCCATGGACGTCTTCCAGTCTGCACTGAACAACGCCAAGCCTCTCGTCGAGGTGAAGAGCCGTCGTGTGGGTGGTGCGAACTACCAGGTTCCGGTTGAAGTCCGTCCCGCACGCCGCATGGCACTGGCCATGCGCTGGCTGCGAGAGGCCGCCAAGAAGCGTGGAGAGAAGTCCATGAACCTGCGCCTTGCAGGCGAACTCCTCGAAGCTGCTGAAGGTCGTGGTGGTGCTGTCAAGCGCCGCGATGAAGTTCACCGCATGGCAGAGGCCAACAAGGCCTTCTCCCATTTCCGTTTCTAATCTGTCCCAAAAGGAAGATCCATGGCTCGCAAGACCCCCATTGAGCGCTACCGCAACATCGGCATCAGCGCCCACATCGACGCAGGAAAGACCACCACCACGGAGCGCGTCCTGTTTTACACCGGCGTGAATCACAAGATCGGTGAGGTCCACGACGGTGCTGCGACTATGGACTGGATGGAGCAAGAGCAAGAGCGCGGCATTACCATCACCTCGGCCGCCACCACCACCTTCTGGAAGGGGATGGATGGATCCCTGCCCGAGCATCGCATCAACATCATCGACACCCCGGGACACGTGGACTTCACCATTGAGGTCGAGCGCTCGATGCGTGTGTTGGATGGTGCATGCATGGTCTATTGCGCGGTGGGTGGTGTGCAGCCCCAGTCCGAAACCGTCTGGCGTCAGGCCAACAAGTACAAGGTGCCCCGTCTGGCGTTCGTGAACAAAATGGACCGCACCGGCGCGAACTTCTTCAAGGTGGTCGAGCAGATGAAGACCCGCCTGCGCGCCAATCCGGTGCCCATCGTGGTGCCGATTGGCGCTGAAGAAAACTTCAAGGGCGTGGTGGACCTTATCAAGATGAAGGCCATCCTCTGGGATGAGGCCAGCCAAGGCACTAAGTTCGAATACGCAGAGATTCCCGCCGAGCTCCAGGCTGTGTCTGAAGAGTGGCGCGAGAAGATGGTGGAGGCGGCAGCCGAGTTCAACGAAGATCTCATGAACAAATACCTCGAGGGCGGTGCCCTGTCTGAGGAAGAGATCATGCAAGGCATCCGCGCACGCACCATTGCGGGCGAGATCCAGCCCATGCTCTGTGGTTCGGCCTTCAAGAACAAGGGCGTGCAGCGCATGCTCGATGCCGTGATCCAGTTTCTGCCCAGCCCCATCGAAATCCCCCCAGTCGCGGGAACAGACGAAGACGGTGCAGAAGCCCATCGCAAGGCCGACGACAAAGAGAAGTTCTCGGCCTTGGCATTCAAGCTGATGAACGATCCCTTCGTGGGCCAGCTCACCTTCGTTCGGGTCTACTCTGGCGTGCTGAAGTCTGGCGACACCGTGCTGAACTCCGTGAAAGGCAAGAAAGAGCGAATCGGTCGTCTGCTCCAGATGCACGCCAACCAGCGTGAAGAAATCTCTGAGATTCTTGCAGGTGACATTGCTGCGGCTGTGGGCCTTAAAGAGGTCACGACCGGAGACACCCTGTGTGATCCCGAGTCCGTCATTGTGCTCGAGCGCATGGAGTTTCCTGAGCCCGTGATTTCCCAGGCAGTGGAGCCCAAGACCAAGGCCGACCAGGAGAAAATGGGTATCGCACTGAATCGTCTGGCCAAAGAAGACCCGTCTTTCCGCGTGAGGACAGACGAGGAATCTGGCCAGACCATCATCTCCGGCATGGGCGAATTGCACCTGGAGATTCTCGTTGACCGCATGAAGCGTGAGTTTGGCGTCGAGGCCACCGTGGGCAAGCCCCAGGTCGCCTACCGTGAAACCATTCGCAAGTCCGTCGAGATCGAAGGCAAATACGTCAAGCAGTCAGGCGGTAAGGGCCAGTTTGGTCATGTCTGGCTCAAGCTCGACCCACAAGAAGAGGGCAAGGGCTACGAATTCGTCGACGCGATCAAGGGTGGTGTGGTGCCCCGCGAATTCATTCCCTCGGTCGACAAGGGCTGTGAGGACACCATGAATTCAGGCGTGCTTGCAGGCTTTCCCGTGGTTGACATCAAGGTCACCCTGTTTGATGGCTCGTATCACGACGTGGACTCCTCGCAGATTGCCTTTGAACTGGCAGCGTCGATGGGCTTTAAGGATGGCATGCGCAAGGCCAACCCGGTTCTGCTCGAACCCATGATGGCTGTAGAGGTGGAAACGCCCGAAGATTACGCAGGAACCGTCATGGGCGACTTGTCCTCCCGCCGCGGCATGGTCCAGGGCATGGACGACATGGTGGGTGGCGGCAAGGTCATCAAGGCCGAGGTTCCTCTCGCCGAGATGTTTGGTTACTCTACGACCCTTCGGTCACTCACCCAGGGTCGTGCAACCTACACCATGGAATTTAAGCACTACTCAGAAGCACCGAAGAACGTGGCAGAGGCTGTCATGAGCAGCCGAACCAAGTAACACCCTCCCACAACCCAGTTGATTAATTAGTTAAAGGAATCGGAAATGGCCAAGGGCAAGTTTGAGCGGACCAAGCCGCATGTGAACGTAGGGACGATTGGTCACGTGGACCATGGTAAGACGACGCTGACTGCGGCGATCACGACGGTGTTGTCGACGAAGTTTGGTGGTGAGGCCAAGGGCTATGACCAGA
>CAMAZF010000034.1 GCA_945862985.1 Bordetella parapertussis
CGGATCGAGGTCACCCACGCTCAGAAGGGTCAGGGGACTGCATGTCCAAGAGCCGTTGGATTAATCACGTGGATGGGGCTCCCCGCTGCGAAAGCGTTGACCTGCTCGTAAATATCGGAAAATTGAAGATCGAACTCATCCTCGGTCACGTAGCCGATGTGAGGGGTCGCAATGACATTGGGATGCAAGACCAAAGGGTCAACCGGTGACGTCATGGGTTCACGATCATAAACATCTAGCGCAAAGCGCCCGGGGCGTCCTGCCTCTATGGCGACCTCGATCGCTCCGGGAACTATAAGACCTGATCGAGAGGTGTTGATAAAGCCTGCCGATGGTTTCATGACCAAAAGATCCTCCAGTTTGATAATCCCTCTGGTCTCTGGCTTCAGGCGCACATGTAAGGAAACAAAATCACTTTCTGCGAAGAAAGCTGTCCGGCTGGGCGCGATCTGCTCACCATCTGCTAATGCGCGCTGGCGCCCCGCCTCAGAAGCCCACCAGATCACCTCCATTCCAAAGGCGCGAGCGTAGACAGCGACCTCTCTGCCGATTCGGCCATAGCCATAAAGCCCCAACCTGCGGCCTCGAAGTGTTTGTCCAGGTGCGAGTTGCCACCGCCCCGCCTGAAGAGCCGACATCTGTTGTGGAATTTGGCGTGCGGTCGCAAGAATCAGCGCGAAGGTGAGCTCAGCGGCAGCATAAGAGGGCGTGTCTCCATGTTGGTTGGAGCAGACGAGCACACCATTTGCAGTACAGGATTGAATATCAATGTGGGGATAGACACTGCGTTGGCTAATCAATCGCAGGTTTGGAAGCCGCTCAATTAGGGGCGCTCTAATTGCGGTGCGTTCGCGAAAGAGGATCAGGGCTTCAGCTGGTTGCAAACGCTTGGACAAGGTATCTAAGTCCTCTGTGTGGTCTGTCCAAATGGTCACATCATGACCATTGAGCATATTAAAGCTTGGTAGCGTTTTGAGCGTATCAAACCAATCGTCGAGAATATGAACTTTCATATTTTTATGAACCTGTTAAAGGGGCGTGTATTTAATGGGTACCATTTGAAGTATTATTCTTATCAAATAAATAGGGCAATATTTTTAATGGAAAATCTTCCAAGCCATCAGTTGACCATGACAGTCCTCATGACGCCAGACACGGCAAATTTTGCGGGGAATGTCCATGGAGGAACGATTTTGAAGCTCCTCGATCAAGTGGCCTACGCCTGTGCGAGCCGCTATGCATCCTGCTATGTGGTAACCCTCGCGGTTGAGAATGTCACCTTTCGGGAGCCGATCCATGTCGGTGAGTTGGTGCATTTTTTGGCAAGTGTCAACGCAACAGGAAGGACATCAATGGAAATCGGAATTCGGGTTGTTTCTGAGAATATTCGAACTCAAGCGAGTCGGCATGTGAATAGTTGTTTTTTCACTATGGTGGCAGTAGACGATAACCGAAAGCCGGTTCCTGTCCCTCGCTTCGTACCGAATACGCCAGATGAAATTCGGCGTAATCAAGCCGCGGAACGTCGACGTCAGCAGCGGTCCGCTGTTTAGCCAGATCATCTTTATGCATCTGTATTAGCCTGTGGATTTTGCTTCCTGACTCCGGCTATCCGAGCGGCGATGGGAGCTCCGGTAATCACAATTACCACGCGAGCCAAATGGTGCACCACGATAAATCCGAGGTCAGATCCAGCGGCGATTCCCAATATGATCATTTCTGCCTGACCGCCTGGCGCGAAAGCCAGAAACCCCTCAATGGGGTTGGCAAGGCCAGTCACGGTGACAATCTCGGTCAAGATTGCAGCGAGTACCGCCAAAATGATGACAAATGAAACACCGGAGTAAATGAAGCTGCGGAGTTCGCGAATGGTCACACCGACATATTGTGTGCCGATGCCAATACCAATGAAAAGCTGAGCGAAGACAATGGCTTCAACAGGGGGGCGGGAATGAATGAGGCCTCCCAGCGATAGGGCCGCAGTGATCATCATGGGCCCGAGAATGGAGGCACCAAAAAGCCCCACTCTCTCACCCACTTTCCATCCGATCAAAGCTGAGGCAGCCATCAGGGCCAACTCCACAGATGGCAGGTTGAGTGCTGGGTCACCCAGTGGCGCCGATAAGTGAGCCCCATAGACAAAGGTCATGATGATGGGGGCTAAGGTAATGATTACGAGCACGCGAGTGGCGTGAATGAGGGCCAGAGCACGAACGTCTCCGCCAGCGTCTTTTCCGAATGCCACCATGTCAGGGAGTCCGCCGGGCATGGCTGCGTACCATGCCGTCACCGGGTCGTATCCGAGGCGACGAAAGAACGGCACTCCAATGAGCCCGATCATTGCAACATAAAGAGGGATGAGCGCGAGGCTACCCAACAGTTGGGGTACACGGCTTACGGTGTCTGGGGTGATGGAGGCCCCGATCGCTACCCCGAGGATCGTCCTCGCAGCTGTCGAGATTTTGCCAATCTCTTTGAGTGGCGCTCCGGCCAATGCAGCGATCAGGCAAGCCGTCATTGGGCCGAAGAGGAAAGGAAGCGGCAGACTGAGTGCTTGAAACAGGATTGCACCAGTGAGAGCCAAAACCAATGTTCCCAGGCGTGAGGTGAGGTGGGTCTGCATGGGGATCATCGATGCTCGGGCCTTGAGCCGATTAGTCCAAAGGATGCGGCACTAGCTTGAGCTTCAAGCCTTCATGTGTGGCCATGAACCCAAGCTTGGCGTAAAACTGAAGTGCATCGTGCCGCCCCTTGTCTGTTGTGAGCTGAATGACTTGGCAGTGACGTTTCCGAGCTCTGTCGATGGCCCAGGCCATCAGTTCTTGGCCGAGCCCTGAGCGACGCATGTGGCGAGCAATCCGAACGCCCTCAATGCCAGCCCGCCATGCTCCCTGGTGAGTGATAAATGGCGTGAAAGTCAGCTGAAGCATGCCGACCACCTCACCCTGCGGACTTTCAGCAACGATGAGTTCGATGTTCGCGTCCCGCTCTATGGCCTCAAACGCTGCGACGTAAGACGGGGGGAGTGGATCGGATACGCACTCTCGCAGAGCACCAAGTGGATCGTCGGCCAGCATGCCAACCAGCGCTGGCAGATCACCTGCCACGGCATGACGAAATCTGACCGAGTCGTCCGGCGAGGTCGACCTTGGCGGGTTCATCTAGAGGCACTCTGAGCCGAAAATGTCAGGACATTGCGCAGGGCGGCCGAGAAGTACAACTCATAGCCCTTTTGTTCCACGTAGCCCAGATGAGGCGTAGCCACCACATTGTCCATGGTCAGCAATGGGTCGTTATGGGGCAGGGGCTCTTGTTCGAATACGTCTAGTGCTGCGAAGCCCGGTCTCCCTAGCTTGAGCGCCGCGAGCAGTGCACCTGGCGCAATGAGTTCGGCTCTACTCGTATTCAACAACAAGCTGGTCGGCTTCATGAGAGCCAGATCCCCTGTGTTGACGATGCTACGGGTTGCCTCATTGAGTCGCAAATGAAGGGTGACCACATCAGCCTCCATGAAGAAAGCTTCTTTGGATGCGGCCACTCGGTGGCCATGGGATAGCGCCAACTCCAGGCTGGCCTCACGCCCCCAAACCATGACCTCCATGCCAAATGCGCGCGCGTATCCCGCCATCCGCTGACCGATTTTTCCGTAGCCCCAAATGCCCAACACATCGCCCTTGAGCGCTCTTCCAAGGGTGTTGTGAGCGCGGTCGTTGGAAACCTGCTGCCAATGGCCTCTCTTGAGGTGATTCACGTATTGCGGCAGTCGACGGTAGGCGGTCATGAGCAGTGCCCAGCTGAGCTCGGCTGGAGCGGTTGGGTCGCCCACGCCCTCCAACACGGTCACGCCGCGTTGCTGCGCCGCCGCCATGTCCACGTTTCCGCTCACTTTTCCGGTTTGGGAAATGAGCCGCAAGCGGGGAAGTCGGTCCAGCAGTTCAGCGGTGATGTGGGTGCGCTCACGAATGAGAACCACGGCCTCGTGTTCAGACAAGCATCGAGCCATGGCATCGTCGTCCATGGGTTCGGTAAACACGTCGACCTCATGACCCTGAAGCAAGGAAAAGCAGGGCAGATGGCGAACAGCGTCTTGGTAATCCTCCAGGATTGCAATCTTCATTTTGCTTCCTCCGTCCAATTAATGAGAAACGAAATCGCCTAGGCTGTGCGCCTTCTGCACGAGCGCCTCTGAGGGCTCGTAGATCTGAAAGAACCCGTCCATGAACAACTGTGCATTGCGCTCATAGGACACCCAAGGAAAGGCAAGGCTGTCTTGCCCATCATCTCGACCGAAGACTCGAGCGCGCAAAATGCCTGCCGGGTTCTCCATCGATACAACGCGCTCGCTCCCTTGGGAACCGAGTGGTTCGAGGCCCGTTGCAATCGCGTGGGCTGTGGTACCCGGAATGAGACAGGCGGTCGCCAAGCAACATCCGCCGGTGACGGCAAGGGCGGCATGAGACTCCTGCGGCGTGAAATAGCGTGCAGAGATATGCCCCCCTTGAGTTGGCGGTGATATGAGGCAAACCTTTGGAATGGTATCGCTGCCCGCGAGCTCTTCAGGCGTCATGGGGACGCCATTTCTCTGGAGCCGCATGGATAGACCCGCATGCACCCATATCGAGCGTAACCTTGACTTGAGCCCTTCGTTGGCGTTTAGGCTGGACACCGTTTCGTCACCACGTAAGCCCATGGAGCGGGCGCTCATGATCACCATCGGCACGGCCACGTCAACGCAGCTGACCTCAACTCCGTCAAAAGTGTCCCGAACACGGCCAGTGGGTAGTAGCTTGCCAGTCTTTGCTCCAACAGGGCTGCGAAGGCTTAATTCCACACCTGGAAATGCCCCGTAAACCCCTGGAATCTCGGTGTCTGCGGGTATGGTGGGACGTCCTCCCGGCGTACGCACACGGCAATCCGTAATGACAGACGTGTTGGTGTTCAACACCCGCACCTCGCTGATTGGGTTACCGGGTCTGATCAGACCGTGATGAAGCAAGAAGATCGGTATTGCAGCGGACATGTTTCCGCAGTTGACGCTCCAGTCGATGGCGGATTTCTCAGCGGCTAACTGGGCCAGAGTGCTTTTGAAGTCGGCATGAATGCCGTCGGCCGCCTCGATCACGAACACTTTATTGCTCGTGGCCGGTCCGCGCCCCAAGCCAGTGATCTGTCGATTTCCTCTCAGTTCGCCGCTCACGGGAACCCCCATCACCCGACGAATGATCTCCTCGCGCAACGCCTCATACGGCGCGATATGCGGGCCCCAGATCAAGACCCCTGTGGAGGTACCTCCACGCATGTAACTCAAGGGGAAAAACAGTTCTCCATCTTTTATGAAGGGTCGCCTGTTCAGGAGCGAACTGAGTCTGACGTTCTGTGATGGATCGAGCCCAGTCATATTCGAATCGCTTACATCGAGCGTGTATGTTGAATTGCCATTACTTCAGTGGCCAGGGTAACTCCACCATGCGCTGTAAGACTCCGGCAGGGAAGTTGAGGGTGAGGTAGTGCCCCAGGGTCGTCATGAAGCCTACACATAGCGCCGTGTAGATGAGGCTCCGGGCCCAGCCTAGCGAAGTGCGCATCAGTAAGTAGGCGGTGACAAAGAGGGACAACGCCAGGATGTAGCCAATCAGTGCGGTGGCGGCGAATAGCAAGGCAAACCAACCAAGTGACGGCCAGACACTGCTTCCATCATGTTCTCCACTGACTTTGGCTGCCAGCTCCTGGTCGTAATGCGTGCCGTGGCCAACTGGGCCTTTGGAGATGTGCCAAATGAGGTAGGTCGTTGCGAGGAGCATCAACAACGCTGTGGATAGGGGGAATACGGCTCCGAGGAAAGACAGCGCATAGCTGCTGTAGGCGGCATAGATGAAAATCAACATCGCAAACCCCGTAAAGAGTAGTTGGGGCCATCGTTCGCTTAAGGTGGTTCCGCCCAAGGCCAAACTCGAGGAGGGTGCTGCTTGGGTTGGGGCGCTCTCATTCGAGATCACGGCACCATCTTCGGATACGCGGCTGCGGACCGACATGGCGATCGTGATGACGGACAAGGCCCCAATGATGAGCACGCCGGGTCGCTGTAGGAAGTCCGCGCCGTAGAACTGTACGGCCTGATACAGGTAGTTCTCGACCTGGGGTGAGAGGACGAATCCGATCAGCACGGCCGGGCGGGGCCAGCCGAATCGACGCAAGAAAACACCAAGGAGTCCAATCCCAAACAACAGAAATAGATCTGAAATGTCGCGACGTGCCTGGAAGGCGGCAAAGCAGATCAGCATGATCATGGCTGGTGCAACGAGGTTAAATGGTATGAAGGTCAGGCGTGAGATTGGAGCGGCCAGCATGAAACAAATGAAGGCTCCGATGACACTGGCCATAGCCAGGGTCCAGGCGACGGTGTAAGTGAGATCCAGGTTGGTGGTTACCATGCTCGGACCAGGCTGTAAGCCAAGTAACGCCATACCAGCCAGGAACACTGCCATGGAACCGGATCCAGGAATGCCAAACAGCAGGGTTGGCATCAGTGCGCCCCCTTGCAAAGCATTGTTCGCGGACTCAGGCGCGATGACACCCTTGATTTCACCCTTGCCGTATTGGCTTTTGTCCTTGCTCGACTGGACTGCATGACCGTAGGCCAGCCAGTCCACCACCCCTCCGCCCAGGCCTGGGATGGCGCCAATGAAAGTTCCCAGGGTTGCAGAGCGCAAGACGAGGAACCAATGTTTGAAGGTGTCCTTGACGCCTTGGAGCCAGCCCGCTCCGAGGGTGGAGGTAGACGCAATAGATTTTTGGCGACGCATCAGTTCCGTCAATTCGGGAATCGCGAACAGACCGAGTCCCAGAATAACCAGTGGCACTCCGTCCATGAGGTAGTCGAATCCGAGGTCGATTCGGGTCTCACCCGTTGCGGGTGCAGCGCCAATTGCACCAACCACAATACCGAGTCCGCATGCGGCAAGGCCTCGGATCATGCTTTTACCAGCCAAAATGCCCACCACCGAAAGCCCGAGCACCGCGAGCATAAACAGCTCTGCAGTTGAAAACATCAAGATGATGGGCTTTGCCACCACTACGAAACCGGTCAACAACACAGCGCCAAATACACCGCCAAGCAAAGAGGCCGAGAACGCTGCGCTCAACGCACGTGCCGCCTGCCCCTTCTTCGCCAGGGGATAACCGTCAAGCACGGTCGCCTGACTGGCACTAGACCCAGGGATTCCCATGAGCACTGAGGTAAAGGTGTCCCCCGTCGGAATGACAGCCACCATACCAATGAGCATGGCGATTGCGGAGACTGGATCCATGCCGTAAATGAATGGCATGAGCAATGACATGCCGGCTATTCCTCCCAAGCCCGGCAAGATCCCGACGCCGAGGCCAATGACGATCCCGAGCAACATGAAGCCCAGGTGTTGGAAGTTCATCAGGCCTAAAAAGGCGGTTTGCATCGATTCCAACATGGAGGTCTCCTCAGCTTATTTTTGGGGACTACACAAGTCACAAAACAATAGGGCCGAAAAAAATATCGGTGCGAGGGAGGTCGCACCGATGGGTCGTCAACTTAAGTTGTGTGACGAAAGCGCTTTAAAACGCCACATTGAAGTCTTTCGACAAGACAGAGCGAACCAATTCACGCGCTGGGTCCGCAATAGTCGTGCCCAGCTTGAATGTGGCTTCGGCGGCTTGATCAATGGACTGCTCATAGCCGCCCAGCACCTTCACGACGCCCGCTTGGTACTCGGGGTCGTTTCGCATGTCTCTGAACGCTTGACGCAAGGTCTCTACGACCTCGCGAGGCGTGCCCTTGGGCACCACCAAAAGCTTGTTTGCCGGAAAGCCGGAGATCAAGAAGGCCCGCACAGCGTCCCATTCGTTGCCGGAGGGCGGCTTACCGTTGAGCATCTCGTAGGCCTCTGCAAAGTGAGGCAGGTCAGGAAATGCTGGATCCCGCACGAGATTGCCCTTTGCATCAAGAACACCCCAGCTGAAAAGAGGTACAGCCTTTCCTGCTTTGACGAGGGGGAGCGAATTCTTGATGTAGGCCGAGCTGGTCTGATAGTCGATGGTGGCTTCTCCACGCTCAAACGCAAGGCGCCCCTCTCCTCGAGACTTCATGCCGAAGACGTGTTGCACATTGAGGCCAAGCATTCTGAAGCTCAGCAATGGTACGAGATCTAGCGAGGTCGCTCCTTGGTTTCCGTAAACAAGCTTCTGTCCGCGGACTTTACCTAAGTCGCGCACTGAACTGACTCCAAAACTGGGGTTGATGTAGGCCACGCCACCTGTCGGGCCGGCCATGATGACTTCCCAGTTCTTGTAGTCATATCGCACTCGGCGGTCGCCAAGCAGGTATGGAAACTGAGTGGATCCAGAGGTGCCCAGAATGCTCAATCCATCAGGTTTTGCATCGGCAGCGAATTGATTCGCACCGGTGATGGAGCCACCACCTGGGACATTACGCACAACAACATTCGGATTTCCGGGCAGGTACTTGGATAGGAAGGGTGCAAGGAAACGCGCCCACACATCTGTTCCACCCCCCGTCCCGAAGGGGACGACCCATTCCACAGTTTTTCCAGCATAGCTAACGCCTTGAGCGACTGCAGGCAGTCCAGCAGACATCGCCATTGTTGCGCCGGCGATCTGCAATGTCTTTGCGGTGAAGGCGCGACGGCTTGGGTTTCTATTCATGATCTTCTCTCCTTGTGTGAACACATGATGTTGTCTTCCGCTAGGTCGACACCTCCAAAGCCCTGGCTCATGTGAGCCCCGGCAATGAACTGCTCCGCGATGGGTTTCGCGGCGTATTAGGCTCCTCGATGACAACCCTCTTTGTGCTGCAGGTGCCACCGCCCATCCCGTCGATTTGCTGCCCATAGGGGTGTGGCCTACAGGTAACGCCCTTGCTGGTTCCGCCTCGCAGATAGACTGCTTGGAGGGGAGTTTGCATCGTCATGACTGACTCTCCATGGGCTTGTTGAAGAACTCCCTCAACACCAGGGGCACGATGCCTCCGTGCCGGTAGTACTCGACCTCAATGGGGGTGTCGAGACGGACCAAAAGCGGAACCTCGACCTGGCTGCCCTCACGGCGAGTGACGATCAGCCGAGCTCTCTGTCTAGGGGTTAAGGGTTCATCCAGTCCTAACACGCTGAAGGTCTCCGATCCATCGATCCCAACACTGGCTCGCGTGAACCCAGGGGCAAACTCCAGTGGCAACACGCCGAGAAGAACCAGGTTGGATCGATGAATGCGCTCAAAGCTCTCAACGATCACGGCATCCATACCCAAAAGCCGGGTGCCTTTTGCCGCCCAATCTCGCGCAGATCCGGTTCCATACTCCTTGCCACCAAACACCAACATGGGGGTGCCGTCGAGCAAGTAGTTCATCGCCGCATCGTAGATAGACACGATCTCGGCCTGACCTGTGCTTGAGAAATACTGGGTGCGTCCACCTTCGTCAGGCGCGCCGTCCTCGCGGCTCGGCAACATCAAGTTCTTGATGCGGCGATTCGCAAAGGTGCCGCGCATCATCACCTCATGATTACCTCGACGAGACCCATAGGAGTTGAAGTCCTGCGGCTGAACCATCTGCTCTTGCAGATACGCTCCGGCAGGGGTCTCTAACCGAATTTCACCGGCCGGACTGATATGGTCGGTTGTGAGGGAGTTCCCGAAAATTGCAAGAGCGCGTGCCCGAGTGATGCGCTTTTTGGGCTCCGGCTCAAGATCGAAATTCTCGTAGAAGGGAGGGCGCAGAAGGTAAGTCGATTCTGGCCAGTTGTAAATCTGTCCGGATCCGGAGGGGAGGGCGTCCCAGTCTTCACCCCCAAGATTCAAATCGGATGTCGCACGGAAGGAATCCAAGCTCACGTGGGCCCGGACCATGGCCTCAACCTCGCTATCACTTGGCCAGAGATCGTGTAAGTAGACCGGGGCGCCTTTCTGATCGGTACCAAGCGGCTCCGTCGTGAGGTCAATGTCGATCGTTCCGGCAAGCGCATAAGCGACGACCAGCGCTGGAGAAGCGAGAAAGTTGGCCTTGATACCCCCGTGAATGCGTGCCTCAAAGTTTCGATTTCCGGAGAGAACAGCACAGCCAACCAGCTGCTGCTCGTCGAGCGTCCGCTCAATGTGGGGGTCAAGTGGGCCAGAGAAGCCGATACACGTGGTGCACCCGTACGCCACGACATCAAAGCCAAGTGCTGAAAGTGGCGCCAGTAAGTCGGCACGACCGAGGTAATCAGTCACAGCGCGAGATCCTGGTGCAAGTGAAGTCTTGACCTGCTGGGAAACGGTCAGTCCTAGGTTTACCGCTTTTCTGGCGAGAAGGCCGGCTGCCATCATGACCGATGGATTCGATGTGTTGGTGCACGATGTAATCGCTGCAATCAGTACATCTCCATGACCAATTGAGAACGTACTGCCATCGATGGTGGATGTGACGTCGACTCGGCCACTGTCCGGATTGACGCCATACCCTCCTTCAGATGCGGGAGTCCTGAGTAGATCTCGAATGACCTGTTTTGCTCGGGTCAGTGGGATTCGATCCTGAGGGCGGCGAGGTCCGGCAATACAGGGCACCACCTCAGAGAGGTCAATGGTGATGACACGTGAATAGTCGATCTCACTTGCCAGAGGGATCCCGAAGAGGCCCTGTTCCGTGAGGTAGGCTTTGAGTAACTCCGTGGGGCGATCGGTTTGTCGAAAGTATTCGAGAACGGCCTCGTCGGTGGGGAAGAAGCCGATGAAGGCCCCATACTCCGGGGCCATATTTGCGATGGTGGCTCGTGTTGGAACGGACAGCGCTTCTACCCCAGTCCCGAAAAACTCGACGAAGTCTCCGACGACACCCTCGTTTCTGAGTCGTTCCGTGATGCTCAGCACGATATCTGTTGCAGAGACTCCGGCTGAGATACGCCCCACCAATTCGACTCCAGTCACGTCGGGTGTTCTGAAGTAGACGGGTTGTCCAAGCATTCCCGCCTCAGCCTCAATCCCGCCGACTCCCCATCCGAGTATTCCGATTCCGTTGATCATCGTCGTGTGTGAATCAGGGCAGACCACGGTATCGGGGAAATACACGCCATCTTTCTCGCACACGCCTTGTGACAAACGCTCGAGATTCACCTGATGGCATATACCCACTCCGGGAGGGATCACATTGACGCCGGAGAACGCCTGTGCTCCCCATTTTAGGAAGCGATATCGCTCGTGATTTCGCTGAAACTCAAGCTGCATGTTGTGCTGAAGGGAGCGCGGAGAGCGAACGCTGTCCGCTTGAACGGAGTGGTCGACGACCAGATCAACATGGACCAGTGGTTCAATGAGAGCGGGGTCACAACCAAGGTCCAACGCGGCATCACGCATGGCTGCCAGGTCTGCGATCAGGGGAACCCCGTTAAGGTCTTGGAGAAGAATACGAGCGGGCACAAGCGGAACTTCTCTCTGGCGTTCCTCTTTTGGCTGCCATCCTGCCAATTCCTTGATGTGCTCCGTGGTGACTTTCGTTCCGTCAAAGTTTCGAACGGCTGACTCGAGGAGAAGTCTGATGGACACCGGAAGCCGGGAGATCCTACCCACGCCCTTTCGCTCCAACTCGGGCAGGGAGTAGAACTTCCCCACCTTGCCATTGGGCAGCTGAAAACTCTTGAGTACCTCCACCCTCGACGGCAACTCATCTAACATCGGATCCCCCCTCCTTTGCGGCTGAGCCCCCCTAGAACTTGCGGGAGTCACAGCCTTGCAACAATCTAGCGACGGAGGTCAGTCTGTGGCTAATAGCAATGGTGGGGTGGCCACTAAAGAAAAAATATGGGGATGGCTGGGTCCGCGCGGGGGACCCTTGGATTCAGTGGCCTAAGTCACAGAGGCATCGCCCCTGGCGATGGAGCGGAGGATCGTCAAGAATGCAGACAATGCCGCTGACTCCACAACATCGGTAGGCCTGATTAACTCCGCTGAGAGGGGCTGTGCGGGCTTGATGGGGCGGGCCACCAATCCCAGAGGTTGTGTCGCTGCAAAATAGAAGGGCTCCAGAAGTGCCAGGCCAACGCCCTTGTGGACTAACCGAATGGCAGTGATGGTCTGGCTGACTTTCAACGAGAGGACCGGTTGAACCTTGGATGCTTCGAAGAGTGTCTCTACTTTGGCTCGGAGCACATCTCCATCGTCATAGGTGATGAGGGTCTCCCCCTCAAGATCTCGCATCTCCACCCCAGTCTTTTGGGCAAGCGGGTGTGTCTCAGGCATCACGCAGATCATCTCGGATCTGGTCAGCTCTTCTGTTTGGAGGCCGCTGTTATTGATCTGTCCGTAACACACTCCGAGATTCAATTCCCTCGACACGACGCGATCGATGATGTCTGGTGTTTGTAGCGAATGGATGGTGACATCAACTTCCGGGTGACTCTTGGCAAAGATTGAGACCGCATCCACGATGTATCCATTTGTGAGCGCCAGGGTGCCTGCAATATTGATGCGTCCCAGGCGGCCCTTTGCTAGGGATCTCGCGTTCTGGCTGACACGGTTTACTCGTCGGAAAATATCGGAGATCTCTGGGAAAAGGGCTTCAGCCTCTGGAGAGGCTCTCAGGCGACCGCCTGCTCTCTCGAACAGCCGAACTCCAAGTTGTGACTCGGTGTGTTGTAGGACCGTGCTCACTGAGGGTTGAGAGACGTTCAGCAGCTTTGCTGCCCCGGTCACCGAGCCCGTCTGCAATATGGCGTGTAAGACCTCGATTTGTCTCAGCCTCAAATCGATCTCCAAAAAAGTTTTTACGACGATCTTCCGCCGACTCAATGTCCCAGTTCACATCATCCTACTCAATCATGAGAAACCCCCATCAAACCTTGCAGCACCTCGCATGCATGACCTCGCTACACTGTCGCCATGAAAACCGTGCGCCTGCGTGAGGGAAAAGACCGCTCCCTGTTTCGTCATCATCCCTGGATCTTTCAAGGCAGCGTCGACAAAGGCAAGGCTGATCCCGGAGAAACCGTCCGTGTGGAGTCCGCCACAGGGCAATTTCTCTGCTGGGCCGCCTTCAGTCCCAGCTCTCAAATCCGCTTGCGCGCCTGGAGTTTCATTGAAGACGAGCGCATTGATGCAGCCTTCTTCAATCGCAAGCTCTCCGAGGCCATCGCCATGCGCGCTCGGCTGCCCATCGAAAGCAATGGTGTGCGCCTGGTTCACGGTGAAGCAGACGGTCTGCCTGGCCTGATCGTCGATCGGTACGCTGACCTGTTGAGCGTCCAGTTCCTCTCTTCGGGCACGGAGCGTTGGAAGCCCGAGATCGTGCAATCCCTGGTAGAACTCACCGGCATCCCCCGCATGTTTGAGCGATCGGATTCAGGGGTTCGCCAGCTGGAGGGGCTCTCGCTCACCAAAGGCTGGCTCAAGGGAGAAGGCAGCACCGAGGTTCAGATTCAAGAGCATGACTGGCAGCTCACCCTGGATGTGGCTGAGGGGCATAAGACGGGCTTCTATCTCGATCAGCGTGACAATCGATGGGCCTTCGCTCAGTGGGTCAAGCGCATGGGGATTGGGCGTGTGCTGAACTGCTATTGCTATACGGGTGGCTTTAGCGTGGCAGCGCTTCGGGGTGGGGCTCAGCAGGTGATCAGCGTGGACTCGTCCGCACCGGCCTTGATGCGGGCACAGGCTCATGTGCAGCTCAACGGGTACGCACCCGAGCGGCATGAGGCGCGGGATGCAGATGTCAATCAAACCCTGCGTGAGGCACTCAAGAGGGGAGAGCAGTTTGATGCGATTGTGTTGGACCCCCCAAAGTTTGCGCCCAGTGCTGCGCATGCAGATCGGGCGTCTCGGGCCTACAAAGACATCAACCGATTGGCCCTCAAGCTGCTCTCACCGGGTGGGCTTCTCCTCACGTTTTCTTGCTCGGGTGGCGTGGGGCCAGAGCTCTTTCACAAGATTGTGGCAGGAGCGGGGCACGATGCGGGTGTGGATGGTTTTGTGATGGCCCGCATGGCAGCAGCCCCAGATCATCCCCAGACGCTCTGCTTTCCAGAGGGCGAGTACCTCAAGGGGCTCGCGGTGCTTACCAGAAGATCGGCTTGAAGCCTTCTTCTTGCAGTCGCATCAGGGCAGCCGCGCCGACCAAGGAATACTCTGCAAAAGGCCTCATGTCTGCCTCTGCATATCCAACGGTGTTCATGGTGTTGCCGCAGGCAATGAATCGAACGCCATAGCTTTTGGCGAAGTTTTCGATTCTCTGGGTGATCTCTTGGTGAGTCTCGCGCTTGGGTGTCTTGGCCAAGGCATGAATGCCCGGACCGATGGCCACCACAGCGATGGCAACGTCATCCCCATACGTCTTGATCATGGCCTGGATCGAATTCATGACCGAGGTCTGATAGGCGAGGTCGGCCTGGTTGAACATGTAGACCACCTTGTGCGTGGCCGGATCTCCCGGAAAACGTTCGGCCTTGGTCCCTTTGGAGACCTCTGGCATGGGCTTGAGGGCAAGGGCCTGAGGCGCTGTCAGCACCAGGCTCAGCGCAAGGAGAGCAGAACGAAGCTTAAGGCGAAGAGTAGGGCGAACCATGCCCCCATTATGGACGAACCGCCATGCCTTCGAGTGGCAGCCCTCGGGCGCGATGGGCCAAATATCCCACCAGGGCTTTCATGTCGTCACTGTCCGGTGTAAACGGGTCCGCGCGTACCCCCACGTTGCAGTTCCGGATGCGACGCTCCAGGCTTCCCACCGCCTGCCATTCCAGCCGATACAGCGGGTAGCCGTTGGGGTGTCCTTGCGGGATCACGGCGCCCCCGAGGCGCTGGCCAGCCAGTGCGTCGTGGCACTGGGCACACGAGAGATTGAGTTGACCCATGCGGGCCTCAAAGAGATGCTTGCCCCGGGCCAGCAAGGCAGTCGCAGCCTTCCCGTCACTGGGGGAGACGGGTGACCAAGGCAGCTCGTGCGCGGCCTGTTGCAGGACGAGCGTCAGGCTCAAGAGCGCGGGATCATGCACGCTCAGTGCGGGCTGCCCAAGCCGCGTCACTCTGCAGTGATTGACCTGATCGGAGAGTCGCTGGATCTGACCTTGGTGCAGTCGAGGAAATTGGCTCACCTGGTTCCCCATGGACGAGACGGCTCCATGGCAGGAGAGGCACTGAGTCGCCCAGGTCCGCTCGCCCTCCAGGCGTTCAAGTAGCGCCGGGGACTGCTCTGCGTTCAACTGCAGGGCCTGGTTCTGTGGGCTCATGTCCAGGAAGCTAGAGCGAGGGGGGTTGGCCTGAAGGGAGCTGAACGGGGCCAGCAAGGTGAGTGTGAGCAAGCAGAGGACTTCACAGACCCTCCTCATAGCACCAGCGCAGCCTCTGCCTGAGCCTCAAAGCCTCGGTCTCCTCTCCAGACCGCGCGTAGGGTGCCGGCTGAGCTGACCTTCAATGGAAAACTGACCAGCGGATTGGCTGAGAGGCCAGCGTCGAGTGTCGCGGAGAAGATTACGCGTCCGTTGAGGGTGACTTCAAGGCTGCGAAGCAGGTTGGCAGGAAT
>CAMAZF010000035.1 GCA_945862985.1 Bordetella parapertussis
GTGCACCGTCGAGACGGGTGAGGGGGATACTGGGCAGGGACATATTGGAACCTTCGGAAATCAGTGGAGTTTGACGGTTGGGTTGGTCTGCTTGGTGATCATTCTTGCGAGGGTGAAGAGTGTGGTTTTCAGGGTGCCATGGATAGCAATCTCATGCAGCTTGGGCTTCCAAATGTGGGTGCGATTCTTGTCGACCAGGGTCACGTGGACGCGGCTACCTCGACCATACTTGCGGCCCAAACGGGTGGCTAATTCAAGCCCTCCGGCGCCGCCGCCAACAACGACAATTCGATGGGGATGGATTGACGTCAATTCATTAAACCTTTCTTTTTTCAATGAGTGGGGACCTGGACAAGGCCTTTCGCAGCGAGCGGGTCAAAGGCGATGGTTTCACCTCGGTCACTGGTGCAGTATGTGGCGCTGGCTCTTCTCTTTGCACAGACGAACGTGCTTGAGGAGTTCATTGCGACGGCGGCTGCTTCAGGAGTGAGGTGCGACTCGGTCATGAAGAACGGCCGCCTCGGGGGAAACTCCTGGATGGATCGCGAAAACCCCTCCCACGCGACACCTCCGCCTGACTCGTAGAGACAAGCAAATGTAGCGGCGCCACTCCACGAGGGAGCCAAAAAGAGGCCACAAAGGAGCAGGCCTCTCGCAAGCACTGAGTTTTGCTTGTCTATTGGGATTCGCATGCGAGTCGAGAATGTTTGCAGAGGTCCCAGCCTAGCGCCCTCACTATGCGCCCTGAGGGATTCATGAGCGGCCCGTAGGGACATAGGCGCACGATCGGACGAGAGAGGCGGTGAGCCTATAGACTCCAGCCATGAATGAAAATCGAGCCACAAAGGCCAAGAAAAAGGCCGTCATCACCTTTGCGGTACTCACCGCGTTGTTTGTTCTCATCTTTGGTGGGCTTGTCCTGGGTGACTGGTTCTTGTCGAGCCTCCGCTTGTCTTGACGATGAACCGCGGGGCAAGGGTCGAGACTCGACGCTGAGTGGGCCTGCTCATGACATCGTGCCCATCACTCGCTCGATAAACCAGGTCAGTCCGATGGCAGCAATAGCGAGAGAGCCCAACACCAGAATCCCCCAGCGGTAGAGGTGTGTGTGTCGAAGTGCCCAGGCCAGCGGTACAAAGATCAACACGATCGCCACTTGCCCGAGCTCTACTCCCACGTTGAATCCGATGAGCGCGGTCACGAGTTGCCCCGAGGGTAGTCCGAGGTCTTGCAGAACACTTGCAAATCCAAAGCCATGTACAAGACCCAGCCCAAAAGCGATCTGCCACCGGTAGTGGACCGTTCGTCGATGTAGATTGCCAAGTGCAGCCATCACGACAGAGGCCGCAATGACAGGTTCAACGATCTCTGACGGAACAGTGACCAAGCCCAGAGCAGCAAGCCCGAGCGTGATGGAGTGGGCTACAGTGAAGGAGGTGACGATCGTCAGAATATGGAGTGCAGCCGGGCGGATGTTGGAGTATGGCTGCCAGTCTCCAAAGCGATCGCCGCGACGTTGATAGACACTCGGCAGCAGCAGGGCCAGCAGAAACAAAATGTGGTCTATGCCAATCCAAATATGCCAAACCCCCTCAACGAGGAAGTTAAGGAGCACTGCAGACATGCTATTCGCCCTTGGATTCAGCGTTGCTTGCGGACGGTCTTGGCTGAGTACCGCGCTCCAGGATGTATCGCTGATCTGTCCTTTGACCAGTGCTCGGTGCAGGGCGTTTTGATCAAAGAACAGGCCATAGCGAAGAGAGATGGCCTCTCCTGGGCTTATGGCAAGGCAGTTGCTCGTCGCCTCAACGCTCAGATGGCGCTCTATCCCATACTCGGCAATGGCCCATTGAAGTCCCTCAAGTCTGCATGGGCCCTGAGGTGTTTGAAGCTCTATGCCCTTTAAGAGCCATTCATTGATCATGGCCTGCTGCTGCTTGAGTTCGCCCCAGGTGATCTCTGCATCACGGTTGAGGTCAAGATCGAACGCCAGGGCGAGGTCTCGGAGCGGGAGGTCCACGCGCACGATGAGGCCGGGGGGCTCCTCTCGCAGCTCAATAAACGTGTTGCTGCCCGAGTGGCCCCACGACGGCGCTTGCAGGAGCAAGAGTCCGAAAGTAATGCTGATGGCACGGATGAGGGACTTAAGCCAGGCAACTTCCCGCTGGGGATCGATGAGGGAGGTCATTTTCCGTGCCTCATGTTTGCACTGTCACTGATGGCTTGAAGGTCTGTGAAAAGCTTTTCCAGTTGGGGCTCTCGGTAGCCCGTTTCTGCCCTCCAGGCCAAAAGACTCTTTGCAGCAGCGCCGCTCTTTACGCGAACGGCTGCTCTGGCATAGAGCATGGCATCGGCGGGCTCGCGTTGAGTGACCCATGCCGACTCGGCCAGTGCAAGTGCTTGATCTGGTCGGTCGTGCACATCGAGTTGAAAGGCGACGACTGGCCGCTCATTCAGGAGATCACCGCGTTGTTGTTGATATGCAAGGCGCCTTTTGAACTCGTCCACGAGAGCATCCGCTTCGGGTCGCTGCAGGGCCTGCGCCGAGCGAATGGCCTGAACGAGTAAGGCATCCGAGCGTGCTTTTCGACGATTAAGGGTGAAGGCCTCCTCGTGGCGACCCAAGTCGTTGAGGAGTTCAACCGCTGAAACGAGCATGGCATGTGGCTGCTGATTCGCCTGCTGCATGTGGGAGAGCCAGACTTTTATTGCTCGCTGGCGGTCGCCAGCCACCCGATAGGCCTCGCCGAGGTGAAACGCAATCCATTCTTTCGCACGAGGGCCTTGTTGGTCTGGATGCCTGGCCAGTCTATTGAGCAGGGTGATACCCCTTTGTGGGTGACCAGTGCGGTAATGAAGGACCGCCTGGCAGCTCTGTTGTTCTATGTCTCCGAAACGCACTCCGATTTCGTCGCAAGTTTTTTGGGCCTGCTGGAGTCTGGCCTGCACCATATCAATAGCCAAATGCCACGACCAGTATTCGGGTTGCTGAGGGTCCTTCTCGATGGCACGCGCAATATCCACCTGGGCACCTGCAAAATCATGCAAGCCTTGTCGAACGAGACCCCGAACAAATAGGGTCTCGGCTGGTACGACATCTGCCTGTTTCCACCAGCGTGCGAGGACGGCCTGAGCATTTCCCAGCCACCGGGCATCGCCTTGGTCTAAGGCGGCGACGAAGGCGTGTCTTGCAGCGGTCGTCGCGAGGACGACATCGTCAGGTCGCGCTCGCCATGCACCCATGGCCTGGCTGAGTTCTCCATTGAGGGAGTTGGATGATTCGGCGTCTATTTTCAGAATGACCTGATGGTCGGCTGGAATGCTTCTTGTTTGTGCAAGAAGTGGTTGAATCAACCCCATGCCAAAGAGGGCGATTAGAAGAAGATGGGTGGTTTTAAACATGTACGGCGTTCCCTCTTGGCGAAAGCGCTTGACGGCGTTGACTGCACCTTTCCATACTCGCATCCTCGAATGAGCCATCCTCACGACGCATTCGGGCAAATCTAATCTCACAACTCTTCATTTTTAATTTCTTTTAAGGTGACCCTATGAAAACAGTATTAACTGCACTGACCGCTGCTTTGTTTATCGCTTCTGCACCTGCTATGGCCATGAGCCATGGTGGCGGAAAAATGGACGACAAGAAGGCTGAAAAAGTCGATTGCGCCAAGGCTGAGAACAAAGACAAGAAAGAGTGCAAAGAAGCAGCTAAGAACAAAGAAAAAGAAGCACCCAAGAAGTAAGTTGGTTGAAGTTCGAAAGGCCCTGGGGGGAGACCTCCAGGGCTTTTTCATTGAATCCAGCTCCAGCATACTCAGCATGGAGCGCAGGAGACTGTGTGTCTGACATCATGATGGTGCGCCCCACTCGGCTCTCGTTCTTTTTGGAGCGCGAGCTTCGATCAGATCATGCCGGTGAAACGGGCGCAGTGAGCATTTACCGCGGCATCATTGCGGTGGCGCGGTGGAGATCAGATCAAGCGCTGATTGCGTTTGCGACTCAGCATGGTCAAACAGAGTCAGAGCACCTACGGCTCATCGAGAATTGGCTCCCACCCAACCGCCGTAGCCGACTGCTTGGACCGTGGCGTCTCGCTGGTTGGCTCACCGGAGCGTTGCCCGCACTCATGGGTCGACGGGCGGTCTACGCCACCATCGCTGCAGTAGAGACTTTTGTCGACAGACATTATCAGCATCAGATCGAGTACTTGATACGTGACGGTGGGCCAGATGGACTTCTCTCACTACTCGAGCGGTGCCAAGCAGATGAGATTCATCATCGAGATGAGGCAGCATTGGGGGCGGGAGGCAAACTCCCATGGGCTCTGCGTGTGTGGTGTTCCATGGTGGGCGTCGGCTCTGCAGCCGCTGTGGTGGTTGCTCGCCGGATCTGAAAAAGCGGGGGGTTTGGCTTCGAGAGCCCCAAAAGCAAGAGGGGTTAGAAACAGGAAGCGACTCCGATCGATGATCTGAGGACCCTCTACCGCCTCACGGCAGTCATGAAGTATTTGGTGCCCTCGCTCGTGGCCTGAAACTCAATTTTGTCTTGCAGGCTTAAGCCGTTGAGGAGGGCTGGGTCCTTTACATAAAAGACCATCGTCATCGGCGGCATGTCTAGGGACTTAATCTCCCCATGTTTGATGGTGAGCTTTGAGTTTGCCGCATCGATGCGACGAACCTCTCCGGCAACCCACTCGGCGTGAGCGCTCGTGATCATGGTCCCGACGATACCGAGCGCTGCAGTGAACTTGATGGTGCCTCTCATGAGCGCCTCGCTTTCTTTTCTGGATACTGTGCGTATACCCCGGCTTGGCCGGATCGCTCTACGAGCAGGACGTCAAAGGGATCCTTCTGGCCACCGTATTGAGGCCCATCCATGCCCGGTGAACCGATGGGCATGTTCGGCACGGCAAGCCCGAGGGCTCTTGGCTGCTCTCTCAAGAGCCGATGAATCTCCCGCACGGGGACGTGACCCTCGAGGACATAGCCTTGGACCAGTGCCGTGTGGCAAGAGGCGTACTCCAAGGGGAGGCGAAGCTCTGCGCGCTTTGCATGGTTGCCGTGGTCATATACCCTCACCTCGAATCCATGAGCCTCCAGGTAGTTCACCCAGCCCTTGCAGCATCCGCAGGTCGGCGATTTCCAGACCTCGACCAGCGGCTTGGAGGCCTGGGCAAGGGAGTATGAGATTGGCGATATACCCATCAGTCCAATGATGATCGAGGCACCACGGAGCGTGACTGCTCTTCGTTTCAAGGAGGGGCTCATAGCGTCACCTTGATCTTTCCGCGCATACCAGCCTCGTAGTGGCCCGAAATGAGGCAGGCAAATTCAAAGTCTCCCTCGCGGTTAAAGAGCCAGACGATATCGGCCTTTTTGCCGGCAGACACGTGGGCCATATAGGCCTCGTCATGCTCCATGTTGGGATGCTTCTTCATCATCTCGGCGTGTGCATCGAGTTCTTGACGAGTACCGATCACCATCTCGTGTAAAACCTTACCCGCATTACGAACCTCAAACCGAATCGTTTCACCTTTCTTGACGGTGAGGACATCAGGAGCGAAGCGCATCTTGTCACTCATCACGACCTGAATAGTACGAGTCACTTGTTTCGAGTCACCTGCAATACCCCAGGCGGTCTGTTCCTTAAGCGTATTGGACTGGATACCACCTGATTCTTTGTGTCCAGATGGGCCGTGAGCGAGGGCCGCAGTGTTAAACAGGAGGGTACCTATGAACACCACAATCGGCAGGGTGGGGAGTTGATTTGACTTAAGTGAGGCATTTTTCATTTTGAATATCCTTGAGGTCTAAGATCAATGGTGTCCGTGACTGGACGACTTTCCTGGTTTGCGCACCTGAACCTCCACTTCCGTCGATGACTTCCTCGGCATGGCGCTTGGGCCGCTATCAATGGATCGTTTGGGTTCCGCGAGCGGAGGACCCTTCCATTCGTAGGCCTGGGTACCTGGTGGTTGCTTGAACCAACCCGGGTTGGAGTAGTCGCCTGGCTTCTGGGTGCGTCTGACTTTGAGCACACTAAACATGCCACCCATCTCAACCGAACCGTAGGGCCCCTCTCCGGTCATCATGGGAGCGGTATTCTCCGGCAGGGGCATCTCCATCTCGGCCATATCGGCCATACCCCGCTCCCCCATGACCATGTAGTCGGGAATGAGCTTGCCAATGCGGCTGGCCAGTCCCGTGTGATCCACGCCAATCAGTGTTGGAACGTCATGGCCCATGGCATTCATGGTGTGGTGTGACTTGTGACAGTGGAATGCCCAGTCCCCCTCCTCATCAGCCAAAAACTCCAATTGCCGCATCTGGCCTACGGCAATATCCTGCGTGACCTCGTATCGCCGGGTGGTCTTGGGTGTGGGCCCACCATCCGTGCCCGTGACCAGAAACTCATGTCCGTGTAGGTGAATGGGGTGATTGGTCATGGTGAGGTTTCCGATGCGTAGGCGCACTTTGTCATTCAGACGCACATTGAGTGAGTCAATGCCTGGGAAAACGCGGCTGTTCCATGACCAGATATTGAAGTCCAGCATGGTCATGATCTTCGGGGTGTAACTACCAGGGTCGATGTCATAGGCATTGAGCAGGAAACAGAAATCACGATCGACAGGGTCGATGAGTGGGTGCTTTCCCTTTGGGTGTGTCACCCAGAAGCCCATCATGCCCATTGCCATTTGAGTCATTTCATCGGCGTGCGGGTGATACATGAAGGTGCCGGGCCGACGAGCCGTGAACTCATAGACAAAGGTCTTACCCGAGGGGATTCCGGGTTGGTTGAGCCCTGTCACGCCATCCATGCCATTGGGAAGTCGCTGGCCGTGCCAATGTATTGAGGTGTGCTCAGGCAGTCGATTGGTGACAAAAATCCTCACGAGATCGCCCTCGACGACCTCAATGGTTGGCCCAGGAGATTGTCCGTTGTAGCCCCAGAGGTGGGCTTTGAATCCCGGAGCCATCTCGCGCACTACAGGCTCGGCTACCAGATGGAACTCCTTCACACCGTTGTTCATGCGCCATGGCAGAGTCCAGCCATTGAGGGTGACGACCGGATTGTAGGGCTGTCCGTTACTTGGAATCAGTGGCGGCTGCGTATCGGGTTTGTCTTGAAACACTGGCTCGGGGAGTGCCGCCAGGGATGGCCGATTCACGCTTGCTGCAGCCAAGGTTACCGATGAGATGGCTGCACCGGCTAAGAAACGACGTCGAGTGCTCATTTCCATGCGTCTCTCCTCGTTGTGAGTAGTTCCTCGCGCAGGGCAAGGAGTTTTGGGGTCAGTGCTGCCTCAGCCAGCCAATAGGCGCGGAGTGCGTCCATCGTCGACTGCACGGCTTGAACCTGCTTCTTTGCGTCTTTGAGTAACTCGAAGATCCCAATGATCATCCCGTTGTAATGCAGCAAATGCTCCTCGGAAATTTGTTTCTGCAGAGGCAGGACCGTATCGCGGTAGTGCACTGCAAGCCTAAAGGCCTCGTCCCGTGTGTGGAGTGCGTGTCGAGCCTCGGACTGCGCCTTAATCTGCGCGGGGGCAATTGCCGGTGACGCGATGAGCGCTGAATCGACTCTCGAGATGTCCGGAGGGGAGCCCCCGGTGGGCAGAGGCGGCAGGTGCGCGGGCAGTGTGAATGAGGCCTCCGCGCCGCTGAGCTGGAGCCGCTGGATGAGCTGCTCTGTAGCTGCCCTGGCCTGAAGTTGAGCAGTCGACAGGCTCCCCTCCATCTCTGCGAGTGAGAGCGCCTCCTCAGATTGATGCAAGCGGTTGAGATTCCCGACCTTTTGCATCCGATGAGCTAATTCCGACGCTACGGCTGCCACCTCAACGACCTGCTGCTGATATCGAAGCCTCTCGTTGGCTGCCACTGCCGCAAAATAGAGTGCCTGGGTATCGGACTCCAAACGGGCCTCGAGGCCAAGCGCAGCTCGCTGGTGGTCCGATAAGGTTGGGTAGGCTTTGGAATCTCTCTCGACGTTGCTGAGCGCTTGAGCAATGGATGGGTTGAGCGAATGCGCCCGCTGCAGCGCGGCCTCGAGCGTGAGTAGTGGCCGCTTCGTTTTAGTTGTGTTCTCTGAGCCTGAGGCGTTTTTCTTCGCAGCGCTGATCTCTCGGGCATAAGCCTTCCATCCGCCGGCCTGCCCGACGCGCTCGTTGGCGTCAACCCAGTGGTTTGAGGGTGGGGTTGGGGGAGCCCCTGCGCGACTCTCTGCAGCTCCAAGTGAGCTTTTGTGGGCGCTCCATAGGAACAGAGCGACTGCCATCGCGATGGCAGCGATTTGATGTTTCATGATGACTCCTGATGAAATTGAGCGAGATCGACAGATCCTCCAGGTTGTTCCTTGAGGGGCTCTGTCGCCGGTCTTAGCGCTGTATCAGGAGCGAGGAGGTCGCAATAACCCCTCGAGTACGACACTCGAGAAGCATTCGCAAGAGCCTTGGATCGGTGTTGATCGTGAGAGATCTAAAGCAGCCGTTACACCGAGGGTATTGAGCGCTTGAGCGGCGGAGCAAAAGTGTGAGCAGAATGCGCAAGTGTCGGCAGCATTTACCCATTGATCACTCGGCTCGTTTGGGCTTACATCGTGACCTGCGTAGTCGTGCTCATGGCTTCCATGCGCTGAGGATTGGGCCGTCTGATTCTCACGGTCTACTGGCGCGTGGCAATTCATTGCTGCGATGGCTGGCCCCTGGAGCACCAAGAGTACTGCCAACAGACCAGACGCAATCTTTGAGCTGAACTTGATCACAGTACTACTATACGTTCGCCACGGCGCCTCCTTCCTAGAGACAACAACAGCATTAGGGTCAATTTTTGGGGCCAAAGTTGAGCATCCCGACAGTCGCGCTTGAGTTGAGTAAAGTCGATGAGCTTCATGGGCGCTCTACCTACTTAACCCAAGTCATGGGGTATGGTTGTCGTGGTTGATCGCAAGGAGTGGTTTGGATGCTGACGAGTTGTCACAACTTCCAAGATTTTAGGCGTCTTGCCAAGCGCCGTCTGCCAGGCCCCATCTTCAATTACATCGATGGTGGCGCCGACGATGAGGTGACCTTGAGAAGAAACACCTCATCATTCGAGCGTGTCGATCTGCTGCCATCGGTTCTTCGTGGAGTGTCGCAGGTTGATCTGTCCGTGACGGTCATGGGCCAGAGACTTGCGCTACCCATCTATTGCTCTCCCACAGCATTGCAGCGGCTTTTTCATCATGAGGGCGAACGGGCCGTGGCTGCAGCTGCGGAGAAGTTCGGCACGATGTTTGGGGTGTCGTCCTTGGGAACGGTCTCACTGGAAGAATTGCGCCAGAGGCACAAGAACCCGCAGGTCTATCAGTTCTACTTTCACAAGGACCGCGGTCTGAACTCCGCCATGATGTCTCGAGCCAAGGAGGCTGGTGTTGAGGTGATGATGCTCACCGTTGACTCCATTACAGGGGGTAACCGAGAGCGTGACCTGCGAACCGGCTTTTCAATTCCTTTTCGTCTGACGCTCGGAGGCATCGCACAGTTTGTGATGAAGCCGGCTTGGGCGATGAATTACCTCACACATGAGCACTTTCGGCTTCCGCAGCTTGAGGAGCACGTCAAGATGGACGGCGGATCAAGCTCGATCGGAAGCTATTTCACCAACATGTTGGATCCCTCCATGACTTGGGATGATGTCGAGAGGATGGTCGCTGAATGGGGCGGGAAGTTTTGTCTCAAGGGGGTGATGACTACAGAGGACGCAAGGCATGCTGCGGACATTGGTTGTGCGGGTATCGTGCTGTCAAACCATGGCGGTCGCCAGCTTGATGGTTCCCGCACTGCCTTTGATCAACTGGGTGAGGTTGTGGATGCCGTCGGTGACCGCATCGATGTGATGATGGATGGCGGTGTTCAGAGGGGCACTCATGTCGTGAAGGCGCTCTCTATGGGGGCCAAGGCAGTTGGGATTGGACGGGGTTACTTATACGCCTTGGCCGCTGCCGGCCAGCCAGGAGTGGAGAGGGCATTGGCATTGTTTAAAGCGGAAATCGAGAGAGACATGAAACTGATGGGGGTCACTCGGGTGGGCGACCTGAGCCGTGCGAATTTAAGAATGTCGTATATCGGCGGTTGATGTGTTTGGAGTGGTGGACGGCACAGGGTTCGACCCGGTGACCCCTGCCGTGTGAAGTTGCAACTTAGTCGAGTAACTGAGAGCGGTGAAGTGATCCTTCGTAGGCGTAAGGCCTTTATTCAGGTATCCATAGAGCTTCACATGTTCGACCGTGAGGCAACCTGCGATTCGGCTTCTCAATGACCTGTGGTTAAAGATTTCAGTTGCTCGATCACCCACTGAGGATCGCTATCACTCGGGAACACCGGGTAATGGACAGCGACGATCAGTCCGTCCTTGGCGATCAGAGTCAGCCTCTTCAGAAGGGTCATACCGGCGGCCTGAAAAGTGGGCAGCCTCAGTGCCTGCTGAAACGAGTAATCAGCATCACTCAGCACCGGGAAGGGCAGATGCAGTCGCTGGGCCATCTCCGTCTGATACTCGGTGCTCTGCACGCTCAAGCCCATCACAGCCGCACCAAGGTCTTGAATTTTTTGATATTGATCCCGAAAAGAGCAACTCTGCGGCGTACATCCTCTTGCCCCCGGGATCTGGTCCCAGCCCTCGGGCAGCGCAACATTGGGCTGCCCGGTCATGGGGTAGCAATACACAACGAGCAGACCTGGGATTGCTCCAACATGGATTTCCGCGCCCGTTGTTGCCTGCAGGGCGAGCCGAGGTAATTTCATCCCCAAGAGATGATCGGCAGCACCATCATCTAGCGGTTGTGGCAAGTCGCTGGGCAGTTCAGTGAGGGTGGCCATACTGGCAATCATCTTAGAGCAGATCCTTTCCCTGGGCACCTCCTGCCAATCGCCCTCTCAAGTACCGCTACTTCGCTCCCAAGTCCGCGGAGCCTATGTATTCTCTATACAGATTCTGAGCTGCTGTAGTTAAAAAGTAATTCACTCACGGGCGCAGGTCCTGCTCAGAATCTGGGTCTGCTCACGAGCAGGGCCTGCCGGCGAAGTGCCCGGAAACAGGACAGCCAGAGAGCAGACCCTACTCGGTGTCTATAGACAAGTGAAGAAACGCCTTTCCGTGCCGATTCCTAAAGGTAAAAATCACACCTGGAAACTCCGCTACGCTAGAAGAACACCCGTACGCCGGCCTCCACCGCTCGGCCAGCAATGGGTGTGAATTGGCGGACTTCATCCACGGTGTTGGCGTTAAACGCCAATCGATTGGTTAGGTTGGTACCTTTGATGAACCAGACGTGACGTCCACTCTGATGCTGCACCAGCAAATTCACCAAGGAATATCCGGCGGCCTGCACGGTCTCGTTTTCACCCAGCTTGGCCTTGCCGACCAACTGGACCTCTGCACGAAGCAGCCAAGGCCCGGATCGTAGATCAAGGGCAGGCGTTAGCCGCTGGGGCGTGAGCCTAGGAATGTAAGCATTGTTGGAGGTTCGCTTTCCAATGACGTAGTCATAGGTCAGCTTCGGTGAAATGGTCCAACTGCCCTGGGTAAAAGAGGTCCCATATTCCAGCTCGGCGCCATAGAACTTGGCCCCGACACCCGAGTAGTCGTATACGGGTACCGCCTCTATGTCCCCGTCTTCATGCGCGTGATAGAAATCCTCGTTTGCTCCGGATCGTTTGATCAGCGTCAGGTAGTTTGAATACCGGCTGTAAAACGCCGAAGCCTTCAGTCGGCTCTTGCCCAGCGAATGCGTCAGAGTCAGATCCAGGTGGTTTCCCTTCTCCTTGCCCAAGCCGGTGTTACCCGCCTCAAATAGACCGCTCGCATGGTGAACACCCATGGCAAATAGCTCGTAGTTCGAAGGGGCCCGCTGCACATGCGAGAGCGAACTGCCCAGGCTCGTGCCGGCCGAGAGTGGCAGGCTGTACTCCACGGAGGCCGAGACGGGTGTGAAGGGCTTGGATTGGGCGGCACCGGAGGTCGTGATGGTGCCTTCATCATCAACACCATCGTCATCGCCGTCACCGTACCCAGCCACACTAAACGTCCGATCAGCCTTGACCTGGGCCTGTTCTATCCGACCACCCATTCGAAGTGTGCCTGTGCCCAGCTCAGTCTCTTCCAGCACAAACAAGCCCAATTTAGGTGACTTAGTCCGAGGCATCAGAGGTTCTTCCTCGGATAGGACATTCAGATCGGAATACTCCCACTGCATGCCCACCAAGCCTTTCCAGCCGGCCACTGCCCGGTGGCCCAACTCCAGCCGAACATCATTGGCCTGGTTTTTAAAGGTTGAGGCCACGGCGCCATCCTCTAGTTCCTTGTGCTGGTAGTCAGTCACGCCCGCCCGTAGGCGAATTCGATCCAGCAAACCACTTCCCAACGCCTGATCTGCTGCGAAGCCAAGACGGTGGCGATTCATGCCGATGGTGGTCGCAGTCTCCTTTGGAACCCCGTAGTTGGACTGGTCGGATTCGACGGAAAACCCCCAGTGATTGGTGCCGACAACCTTGGAGACCCCCAGACCCAAGCCCTTTGAATCCGCCGAACTGTTGCGAACACGTCGTCCCGTCACCGGATCTTCTCCGTTATCGGTAAAGAGCGGCGTTCGTGTCTCACCATTTTTTTGTGCAAAGGCATCGAGGTGCAAGAACCAATCACCTTCCAATGGCGACTCCAACTCAAATGCACCTTGACGGTTGTTATTGACTGAATTCACCCGTAGATCCACAGATCGACTCACTTCATCCAATCGATTGCGCAAAATGCGGCGGTTCACCATGTTCACCACGCCACCAACCGCACTCCCCCCGTACAGCAAGGCAGAGGGCCCCCGTAGAATCTCTACCTGCTCTAGCGCATAAGGGCTCACGCCCACCGCATGGTCAAAACTCATCGCAGAGACATCGTTGGTCGGAGCCGAGTTCTGCAGAATCTTGACCCGGTCGCCGTCTTGTCCACGAATAATTGGACGGCTTGAGTTTGGCCCGAATCCCGTTGCGGATACCCCAGGCAGCCCCCGCAAGGTTTCCCCGAGGTTGCTCGCCTGGCGACGGCTGAGTTCATCGGAGTCAATGACCGAGAGTGGCTTGGCCATGGCCTCTGGTTGGACTCGTTCCCCAATCACTACAACAGAATCTAGAGTGACCGGCTTCTCTTGTGCGTGGACTAAGCCGGTGTTTGCAAATAGTGCGGCAATACAAATAGCAAGCGGAATGCGTGCGTGCATTTCTTTCTCCCAAGAATTTCAATTTCGCCCGTGGAATTGGGCGGAGGCATCGATCTAGACGATGGAAATTCCCGGAGGGGCTCGCGCGCTCGCGTGTACCCAAGCAAGGTGACCGCGCAGCGGCAATGAGGTGGCGAGGAGAAAAAACGAAGATGGCGGTGTGCTCGGCCCCACCATCGGAGCACTTACCGGCGTCAGGCCAGCACAAAGCCCATCTAAACTTACGCAACTGTGTTGATAGTCGGATTCCGAATGGCCTTCAGAAGCGGCCTGCAGTGCGGACCACTTCGCGACAAGCTCATAAGTGGTCGACGAAAACGTGACTACGTCAACCGCTCCAACACTCGACCGTGATGCGCGCTGCGCATCGTGCCCCTGGTGGGCAAAGTGGGCAACCCCGTGCCACGCACCATACAGATGGCTCAGCGCAACGCTGAGCAGAAGCGCAATCGCTAAAAGGCGTGAATGAACACTTCTCTGGGGCATCTGTTCAAGCTACCATGTCTGTCAAGTCCGAGCCCGCAAATTCTTTGGCATGGCATTCCCCAAGCCTCTGACCCTCCGCCCAACCACCCCATCCCCATGAGCACGCCCTGCTCGCAAACCACACAAAATAATCACACAGAGGTAGTTAACAAAAACGTTAACTACCTTTGGGTCTGAGCGTGGGGGAGGTCAGTGCTGAAGGTCACTGAAAGCGCAAGGTTTGGAGTGGTGGACGGCACAGGGTTCGAACCTGTGACCCCTGCCGTGTGAAGGCAGTGCTCTACCACTGAGCTAGCCGTCCAAGTGGCGGAGTCATTATCTCACAACGGCCGGTCTAAGGGCGGCGCATCTCCGCGCTATGTGCCCATAAGCCACTCTGCGAAGGCTGGATCGGTCCACCATGAAAGCCCAAGACATAAGGTCATCATGGCCAACAGGGTTGCCGCAAT
>CAMAZF010000036.1 GCA_945862985.1 Bordetella parapertussis
GTGGACCCTCAGGTCAAGATGATTGAGATCAAGCTGTCACAAGGGGCCAAACCAGGCCATGGCGGTGTGCTCCCGGCGGCCAAGATCAGCATCGAGATTGCTCAGGCCAGGGGGGTCCCCATGGGGGAGGACTGTGTGAGTCCCGCAAAGCATTCGGCCTTCTCAACCCCGCTGGAGCTGCTGGACTTCATTGGATTGCTGCGTGAGCGATCTGGTGGCAAGCCGGTGGGCATCAAGCTCTGTGTAGGGGATCCTGTGGAGTGGTTCAGTCTGGTGAAGGCCATGGTTCAGCGCCAAGAGACTCCTGACTTCGTGGTGGTCGACGGTGCGGAGGGGGGAACCGGTGCCGCGCCCGTTGAGTTTGCCGACCACATGGGCATGCCGCTGCGTGACGGTCTTCAGCTGGTTCATAACAGCCTGGTGGGCGCGGGCCTTCGAGACCGGGTTCGCATTGGTGCGAGCGGCAAGGTGATCTCGGCCTTTGATATCGCCCGTTGCCTAGCCTTGGGGGCAGACTGGTGTAACTCCGCCCGGGGCTTTATGTTTGCTCTGGGCTGTATTCAGTCTCGCAGCTGCCATACCGACCATTGCCCCACGGGGGTCGCGACCCAAGACCCTTGGCGTCAACGGGCAGTGGTGGTCACGGACAAGGCCGAACGGGTGTACTACTACCATGCCAACACCCTCCATATGCTGTCTGAGCTGCTGGGTGCTGCGGGCCTCTCCAGTCCTTCACAGCTGACTGCGGACAAGATCATGGTGCGAGACAAGCAGGGGCGGGCTCAACGCTTGTCGAGTCAGCTGGATCGTCTGATGCCCGGCGACCTACTGAAAGACACCGCCTCCGTCGCCATGCTCCCTCAGCCCTATGGGAGCCTCTGGGCAGAGGCGCGATCGGATCGATTCACCAGCTAGCAGGGAGCAGCTCGCAGCGAGCCGTTGCTAGGTCTTGCCGCGAAGTGCTGTCCAGACCGCTCTCTCCACATCGTTGGTCCGCTCTGGGTCTTTCATGATCTGGTGGATGGGACTCTCGGCGGGTGTGTTCCTGGTGGCTGCCTGCATCCAGGCCAGGCTCAGCCGGAACTGAGTCAGGGCGAACTCGGGATTCGAGTCCCAGCTCGCGCTCTCGAGTGCCATGTGGGGCCCGATCTGATTGCGCTGACGCTCAGCGGCCTCAGCATGTCTCCTGATGGTCTGGTTGATCTCCTCCTCAGTGAGGCTGAGCGACTCGGCCCGACGGACAATATGCTTACGCTCAGACTCAGAGAGCTCACCATCCTCGAGTGCTTTGGCCAAGTCTTCACGCAGCTGCTCCCGATCGCGATGAAGCTGATCCACGAAGGCTGAGGACAGAATGGCTGCTGGCAGGGCAAAGATGCCAATGCCTGCAAGAGAGGCAATGACCGTGGCGATTCGACCACCCTCGGTGACTGGAGAGATGTCGCCGTACCCCACCGAGGCCAGGGTGATGACCGCCCAGTAGATTGATTGAGGAATGTTCTCAAATTTATCAGGCTGGGCCTCATGCTCAAATAAGAACCCAATGCTCGCGGTGGCCACGACAAACAGCAGCATGATGAAGACGGCCGAGGCGATGACCGGCCACTCTTTCTGCAGCACATTCACCAGGGTGCGGGAGGCACGGCTGTGTCTCAGAAGCTTGAGCACCCTGAGCAATCGAAACACGCGCAAGAACCTAAGATCCAGTTCGCCAGGGAATAGCAGCGAGAGGTAGAAGGGGAGAATGGCGACGAGATCAATGAGCTGGCCTGGCCGCAGCAAGAAGCGAAGCCTGAGCGGATGGCAATGGTGGAACTTGGGGTCTTCAGGGGCGGCGTAGATCCGCGCGGCCAATTCAAGGGTGAAGATGGTCACGAATACGGCCTCGGTCCAGAAAAAGACCGCCTCGTACGTTTCGTGCAATCCGCCAATCGACTCGAGAATCACCGACAACACCGAGAGGGCAATGAGCACCATCAGGGTTTTTTCAATGATCACTTGGAGGTGGTCTGGCCTCGGCTGGACATTGAGTAAGAGGTAGACCTTACGCCTGAAGGTGGCGTTGACATGCTGAGTCCGAAACGCCTGGAGGGCATCGGGAAGGGCTCTGAAATTTAACCTCATGGATAATGACCTCATCTCAATCATGCCGAGCTCTGATTATGGAAGACATCTCCACCAGCGATCTCAAGCGGGTGCTCACTATTGTCGGCGGAATCGTAGGCCTGGCGTTCTTCGGGGTTTTCCTCTATTTGGCCCTGGAGGATGTTGGCCCTCCGACCCCCATCAACGTCACGGTGACGCTGGTGAATGAGTGTGGGGTGCCAGATGAGGTGTTCATGGCCAAAGCCATGCCCAGCGGACCCACGGCGACCTTCAGTGGTGGTCAGGCCACGCTGCGCGCCATGTCTAATCAGCGCATCAAGATTGTGGCCAATGCGGCGTTGAAGGACTTTAACTTTGAGGGCCCTGAGGCGAATGCGGCTCCTCAGGTCAAACTGACTGCGAACTGCGAATCGTCTCAGCGGTTCGACACCACCCGCGAGGCGATGCGGGACGCGTTCGGAAAGAAATAGCGGCCCACCCCATCGGGAGGGCCAGCCAGGCTTGCCTTAGGAGGCCAGTCGCAGACCCATGGGGCTGCGCGCAGCGGCGGTGTCAGCGCCCTGTGGGGAGAGTGCCTGGGGAAGGCTTGACCAGGCTTCCCGAATTTCTCCCATCAGGCTCAGGACTTCTGCAAGCGCATCAAGATCGTTGTGGAGATTGATGTGTAGGAGACGTCGCGTCACGTAGCTATAGAGTTCGTCCAGGTTTCGGGCAATATCACCGCCGGCCTTGAAGTCGAGTGCGCTTTGAAGGCCCAGAACGATCTTTCCTGCTCTGGTGAGGCTACGGCTCTTCTCCTCAATCTCCCTGCGCTGAATCTGGCCCTCCGCTGCGCGGAGGTTCTCAAGGAGACCGTCGAACAGCATTTGGATGAGTTGGACGCTGTCTGCGGTGGCAACTCCAGTCGATACCTTTACCTCACCGTAAGCATTGAGGGCTCGCTTCAGATTACGCATGTCTGGTCCTTAGTCTCGTTAATGCAGCGCAGATTGGCGCCGCAAAAAGAGTATCGGACGCTTAGGCTGCTGCTTTAGCGTTTTCAGGTGCCGGGAGTGCCTGTGGGCTCACATCGCCTAGAAGAGCGGCCTCTTCAGGGGAGAGTGAATCCAGAACACTCTCACCCCCTCCAGGAAGCAGCTTTTTCGCCAATTGAGCCCCTTTCGGCTCCAGTCCAGTCCGACTGAAAAGGGCGTTGCAGGCCTCAGTCAGGCTGCTACGAAGTGTCGTAAGCCCTGTTTCTGCGCCATTGAGGGAATCAAAACCAGCCTGATAGATGGCATCTGCCTGGGGTTGGGGAATCCAGGACACTACCGATCCCCTGAGACCTGTGATGGTGCGACGATTCGAAGCGGGCTTGGAGCCACCCGTTTTGCTGTGGTCTACGCCCTCTTGAAACAGTTCTTCGATGTGTTTGGTGAGCACCACCTGATAGCGAGGACGCAACTCGGTCGCCTTTGCGGGATCCAGATCTGGGAGCGGCTTTCCGGTCATGAGATCCCAGAGTTTTTTTCCAGAAATGCCACCAAATGCTTGGTCTGGCCCTGAGCCGGCGTCCGGGGTCGCGGAGGATGTCTCCTCGGAACCCTCTTCTTGTGGAGTCTCAGTCTGTGTGGCATCAGATGGGAGGACGGCATTTTTAACTTCCCGCATCTGATCCACCAGCGTGAGCATGAGCACCACGATGATGGAAATGAGAACCAGAATGGAGAAAAGAAGGAAGGTATCCATGGCCTCTAGGGGATCGGCTGATCAAGCCAGACCTTGAGAGAGACGGTGCTCAGGGTTTGGGTTAAACCCTTATTCCTGGGATTTGTCCTCGGTTCCTGGGTCACCATCGCCATTTTCTTCAGAGAGTTGCTCACGCAGAAAGTTCAGCGCTTCGATGGGCTTGTCCAGCTTGAGCTGCTCAGAAATCTTGTCAGCGACCCCTTGCGCGAACTCAATGGCCTGTTCGGCGGTGATCTCCTCCATCTGGTACTTTGCACCAATCGTGAACATTTCCTCGGCAATGGGGAGAGGAACGTAGGCGAGGATGTCGCCGTTGACGGATTTGATGGTTTGGAACGAGGAAGGCTTGGGCGCAGGAGGCTTTTCCTCGTCTGCTGCAATGGCCAACATACTGGCTTCCGCATGTTCAGCCGTTTTTTCAGCGCCTTCAATGAAGGTCTTATCGAGCACCGCACGGCACCGAAGAGCCACCCGAATCCGCAGCGCGCGAATCTCTCGACTATCGCCTTGCGCCTCAACGGCCTGTTCAAAGGCTTGTTTGGCCTTGAGCATTTCATCTTTTTGGGCGCTACCGAAAAGTTTTCCGAACAAGGAGATTCCTTAGGGTCAAAATTGAAGAGCGCCAGACACTTCTAGGCCGCTACGCCCAAAATCTTACGCAACTTTTTGACGTTTGCCGAGAGGATTTGGCTGACTCGCGACTCGGATACGTCTAGCACAGCACCAATCTCCTTGAGGTTAAGCTCCTCCTGGTAATAGAGCGACATTACCATTTGGTCCCGTTCGGGTAACTGGCCAATCGCTGAAACAAGTGCTGCCATGAACTCAGATTCTTCAGCCAAGACGTCGGGCTGCCTCATGCTGTCATCTGGGACACTCAGCGCTTGTTCAGCCACGTCCTCAAGATACACCGTTTGGAATTGCGCTGCCTTTCGACGTTCTTCTTGAAAATCATCCACATCTTTGCCCAGCGCAGCCGCCATCTCTGCCTGTGAGGGTTCTCGACCGAGAGAGGTGGAGAGCTGCCTAGCCTCCTCGTTGTGCTGCTTGTGAATGGCGACTGCAGAACGGGGAAGGCTCGACATGCGACGCACTTCGTCGATGATGGCACCACGCACCCGGCTGTGCGCAAAATGCTCGAATGGAACTCCCTTGGTGGGGTCGTATGATTTTGCTGCTTCCAGCAGGCCAACAACACCCACTTGAATGAGTTCGTCGAGGTCCATAAACGACATCAAGCGAACACGAAGGTGGAGCGCAACGCGCTTGACGAGCCCGAGATGGGCCGTGACAAGCGATTCAAACTCGTCTGAAGGGGCGTAAGGGTTTTGACCTCGCGGCGGCATTAGGCTGACCTCGCCTTAAAAGGACGATCGGAAAAGAAACCCAAAGTCCCGTCGTTGGGCTTCGGAAGGGGAAGGGTACGAAGCATCTCTGCAAGCTTACGGTAATCACGTGACGCGATCGTACCGGGGGTGTGCTCAACAACCGTCTTCTGCTGCCTGAGTGCTGCAAGCACCAGTTCATCTGCAGAGATGCTGCCGAGGTAGCCCACCGTGATTCCCAGAAATTTTCTGACCACCTCTGCGAGGCGTTTGTACAATAGCTGGCCGGCTTCTTGGGAAGGGACCATATTGGGAACGAGATAGATCTCCTCCGAAACCCCCTCCTGAGCCAACACTTTAATCATCCCGTAGGCGTCAGCAATCGATGATGGCTCGTCCTTCACAACAATGAGCCTACGATCCGCTGCGATCATGAAGGTCACCACCTGAGTTGAGATTCCGGCCGCTCCGTCAACGATCAGGTAATCCACCTCCTGTTCGAGTTCGGAGAACGCTTGAATGATGGCGCCAGTGGCTTGCGTGCCAAGTGTGGCCAGCTCCTGTACGCCGGATCCACCTGGGATAAGCCAGACGCCTTGGGGCGTCTTCACCACGATCTCTTGAAGAGATTTTTCACCGGCGAGCACATGCCCGAAGTGGTGCTGGACTCGCTGACCCAGTGCGATTTGGGCATTTGCAAGCCCCATATCCCCATCAAACAGCATGGTTTTGTATCCCGCCTGCACGAGCGCAACGGACAAGTTGACGGACAAAGTCGTTTTACCGACACCGCCTTTTCCGCTGGCAATGCCCAGCACGATGGGTTGAGACTGATTCACGAGTAGCGTCTATCCAGTGTTCTGCCGGCTTGCTGGGCTATGGCCCAGGAGCTGGCCGAGGAGTTCATTTCATACATTGGCATTCTATCCGTCTGGTTGATTCCTGACTCCGGGCCTGAATCCAGACCCTGAGCGCTCAGTCGGCTGATTGCAAACTGAACGAGCTCTCGAACGGACATGGGCTGCCATGCCTGGTGCGAATCTCCCAATGAGGCCCGCTCCCAAAGGACGGTCGGAACATGAGACAGCGCTTGAATGGTCCCCCAGACATGATGTGCTTCGTCCAGTTTGGTGAGCATGAGACTCTGCCAGGGATGCCCACGAAGCAGGCGCTCTGCTTGGTGGGTTGCCACGTCTGCAGGCAGGACGAGATGAAGCGCCGTCTCAGGCGAGAGTTCTTGAAGCAGTTGCCTAAAGCGCGCGAGTTCAGTTCCTGGGGTGTCTATCAACACGCACGCCTTGGGGCCGATATCCTCTAGGAGCGCTGGTAGTAGCGCGGGATCCTGACTCCTCAGACAGTCCACTCCGATTCGAGCGCAGCTCAGCTGAAGTTGCTGCCAAGCCCCTGCGCGCGAGTCGGCCCACGAGATGATCGCTACGCGATCTGCACCGTGCGCCTCCGCAGCCTGATGCGCGAGCTTTGCGATCATGGTGGTTTTGCCAGACCCTGAGGGACCCATCAGCGCATGAAATCCTGAGAGGGGGCCGCTGAGCGGCGCGCGGTCTCCAACGGTCGCCTGCAGAATGCCCTTTAATCGACTGAGCGCCTCGGCCGTACTCTCGACTGAAGTGAGCTCTTCAGCCAGAAGCATCCTCAATCCAAGAGGCGCATGGTCACTCTCCAACGCGCGATCCAATTGTCGAGCGAATTTGTTCTGAGTCATTGGGGCCATGAGTGGCTGGGCCCGGTTCGCCAGTTGAAATTCCTGCTTGAGTGCGGCCATTTCTTGGCGAACGAGGTCCACAATCTCTCGGGCTCGGATGGCGTTTCGGTCCGATGAGTCTGGCCCATGGATCTCATGTTGAAGGGCCTGCTCAAAACCTGGGTCTGAACCCACAGCTGAGGATGGTCTTGCGATTGGAGTCTGAGGCCTTGAATCCAAGAGAGCGGAGGGGTCTGGCTCTACGTCGACCGCGACAATCACCTCGGTGCGTCCCCCAACCATCTCGTGGCTGATCACGAGGGTCTCCGGTCCGAACTGTGCAACCGCCATTTCGGTGGCGGCTCTGAGGTCCTTTGCAATGATGCGCTTGAGTTCCATTCTCTTTACTCCAGGGGTTATTCAACGCGACCAGCTACGTCCACGGTCTGAATGACCTTGACGCTCTGATCGTCGGGGATTTCGCTGTAAGACAGGACCGTCAGACCATCGACACGATGCCGAGCAGATTTTGAAAGCCATGGCCGAAGCACAGGTGAGACCACCAGCACGGCGTTTTGTCCGTCGTCTTCCACTTGACGGGTTGCATCTCGTAGCGAGCGGAAGAGTCCCTCGGCGAGGCTGGGCTCCAGCACGATGTTTGAAGCGTCCCCCTTGTGCTGCTGAACGACGTTATGCAGGATCTGCTCCAGTGATGGGTCCAGGGTCATGACCGCAAGACTGTCGTTCTCGTCCAAAAGCGGCTGGACAATCATTCTTCCCAGGCGTGGTCGAACCAGGCTGGTGAGTTCCACTGGGTCCTGAGTTTTGGAGCATGCTTCTGAGAGTGCCTCCATGATGGAGCGCATGTCTCGAATGGAGACCCCCTCTTCCAACATGTTTTGAAGGACCCTCGTGACGACCCCCAGCGGGAGCTTGGCGGGGACAAGATCCTCGACCAGCTTGGGGAATCGGGTGGCGAGCTTGTCGAGTAGAGCCTGAGTTTCATCGTGACTGAGCAGTTCGGCGGCACCATCGCGAAGCACCTTATTGAGATGAGTGGCGATGGCTGTCGCTGCATCAACCACTGTGTAGCCGAGGGTCCGTGCGTAGTCTCGCTGCGAGGGGTCGATCCAGACCGCGTCGAGTCCAAATGCTGGGTCTTTGGTGGGAATACCCTCTAGCGTGCCATAGACCTGGCCGGGACTGATGGCGAGTTCGCGACCGGCCTTGACCTCGCCCTTGCCGCGGGTCACACCATTGAGAATGATGCGATAGCTGTCGGGGTCAAGGTTCAGAGAGTCTCTGATGCGGACCGGTTGGACTAAGTAACCCAGCTCAGCGGAAAGCTTCTTTCGAACGCCCTTAACTCGGTTCATCAGGGCTCCACCAGTCTCTCCATTGACGAGAGGGATCAGGCCATACCCGATTTCCAATCCAATGACATCCACAGAGTCCACATCGTCCCAGTCCAACTCTTTTGGAGCATCGGCTGCAGCCTGTTCTGCCTCTTGCGCGGCCTTTCGTTCGGGGTCGTTGTCCCGTTGCTTGAGGACCATATAACCGAGGCCGGCGGCAGCGGCACTCAGGGTGAGAAACACCATGCTTGGCATTCCAGGCACGACGCCCAGGAGACCAAGAATGCCAGACGAGATGAACAGGGCAGTTGGGTTTGAGAGCTGAGACTTGGCCTGATTGGTCATGTTCTCATCGGTGGTCACTCGGCTCACGATGATGGCGGTTGCCAAAGACAGGAACAGGGCTGGGATCTGAGCGACAAGGCCGTCGCCAATGGTTAGCAGCACGTAGGTTTGGCCTGCATCTTGGAAGCTGAGGTCATGCTGGAGCATGCCTACGACCATTCCGCCCAGAATATTAATGAAGAGAATGATCAGTCCGGCCATCGCATCGCCCTTGACGAACTTAGAGGCACCATCCATGGAGCCGAAGAAATCCGATTCCTGGCTGATTTCTGCCCTTCGCCGCTTGGCGGTCTCCTGGTCGATGATGCCGGCATTCAGGTCTGCGTCAATGGCCATTTGCTTACCGGGCATGGCATCGAGCGTGAAGCGAGCCATCACCTCAGAGATTCGGCCGGCGCCCTTCGTGATCACCATAAAGTTGATGATCACCAAGATGGCAAACACGATGATTCCGACGAAGTAGTTTCCAGCAATGACAAAGGCCCCGAAGGCCTCAATCACCTTTCCGGCCGCGTCTGGGCCCTCATGCCCATCGACCAAGACCACTCGGGTGGAGGCCACATTGAGCGCTAGGCGAAGCATCGTGGTGAGAAGCAACACGGCGGGGAAACTGGAAAACTCCAGTGGACGGGTGATGCCAATGGCCACCATCAGCACGATGAGTCCCACCAGCAGATTGAACGTGAACAGAATGTCCAGCAACCAGGGCGGGAGCGGCAGCACCAGCATGGCCATGATCATCATGACGAGGAATGGAATCCCCAGACCGACGGTGTCGATTTTCTCGAACTGTTGACGGAGATTCGACAAGCTGAGAGTGGCCATCTGAATTATTTCAATGAGTTAGGTGTGTGGGGGTGCTTCACGAGGAGGGTTATGCAAGTGTTGTGCCGTCAGTTTGGTCCGCTTGTTGCAGCAGTTGCTGACACTGACACCTTCGGCAAGGTCATTCCGCCCCATGAACGACGCACTCTCATCGCTCTTTTCACTCTCACAGTCTCTTGAAAGTCGCTCTCCCATTGAGCCGGCGGGATCTGAGCCCGTAACGTCGTCTGATTTTGACTTCGGTTCGGCGTTCGCTAAGGCCTTTTCACGCCTTCAGGCGGAGCGGCAATCTGATGCCGAGGCTCCCGCGAATGCAGCCGCACAGCAAGCCTTGTTGGAAGCTGAAAGCCCAGACATAGCCCAACAGGCCCAAGCAGAAACCCTGCCGACCCTCCAGGAGCTTGCCTTGGGTTCCAACCTGACGTTGGTGGTCCCAGCTGAGCCGGTTCCGGATGAGGAGCTGGTCTCATTTGCCCAGAGCCAGGGCATTCCATTGGGTGCCCTAGCCCAGCTTCAAGCTCGCCCAATCGCGCAGATAGATCCGTTTGAATCCACTGATCACGCGGTGGCTGAGCTGGGCCTGGGTGGAATTGAGCCGAAGAGGTCCTTTGGCGAAGGGGATGTGCTGAGCGCGTTCGTTCCGGCTGGGGTGGTGCAAGTGGAGGCGGCCCGGTCCGAGGCCGCAACAACCCCAATGCCTGTGGAGAAGGGCTTGGGTGGATTTGAGCCGAAGAGGTCCTATGGCGAAGGGGATGTGCTGAGCGCGTTCGTTCCGGCAGGGGTGGTGCAAGTGGAGGCGGCCCGGTCAGAGGCTGCAACAACCCCAATGCCTGTGGAGAAGGGCTTGGGGCCCCTCGTGCCCGAGGCTGGGAGTCAATCTTTTGAAAATCTGACGACCTTGGAAAGAGAGCACCCTGAAAGTGTGCGATCGCAAACAAGCTTGAAAGTCATGGTCGTCCAGGAACAATGGAAAGCCTATCTCGATCGGCAATTGGGCTTTGTGGCCTCGGTTTCGAGTCAAGATTCCAGGGGTGTTTTGCCGCCGTTGGATCTCTCGGAGTTCTCCAGTCTGTTTGAAGATTTGGCTGTTGGACTCGAAGCGCCCACTCGTCGTGTGGCGAGTACTCAAGCCTACCTCTCTGCATCCGGGCAAGTATTTGAGGGACTCTCAGAAGGGGGGGCATCATCTGGGGTTCAGTCTGCAGGTGAGGGGAGCGGTGCTGGATTGGGTCAAGGTCAGATGGGCGGCGAAACCGCTCGAATGCTTGCTCAGCAGCTCTCTCAGAAGTTTGGGGAACTCATGGGTCAACGGCTGATCCAGCAGATCCAACAGGGGCACTGGAAGGTCGAGCTTGAGCTACACCCTGCCGATCTTGGCCCTATTGAGGTGGAACTCAACTGGAATGGGGGAGAATTGGAGGCAATATTTCGGGCCGTTCACGGAACGACCCGGGATCTTTTGCAAGAAAATCTGCCTAAACTGAGGAGCGCTTTGGAGCAGTCTGGCACCGATGTTGCTTACTTGGGTGTCGGATCCGAACAGCGTCGACAGTCCGGCGGACAGTCGTCCGGACGAGACACCGAGCAGCGCAACACACCCGCAGCTCCGGGGGCTGAGGTTGAACAGAGACATGGGGTCTCTGGCCTTTCAGAAGGTTTGAGTATCTGGGTTTAATGGAAGATGGGAAGGACATAAACATGGCTGACGAACAGGAACAACAAGAAGGCGGCAAGAAGAAGGGGTTTCCCCTCAAGCTGGTGCTGCTCATCGTAGGTATCTTGCTGCTCGTGGTGATCTCGGTCTTGGGCACCCTGGCGCTCACCGGCTTTTTCAGCGAGCCCGACCCTAATTCCGTCGAGGAACTCCTGAAGAAGGCTGAGGAAGAGAAGGCTAAGGCGGAGGGCGAAGAAGGTCCGAAGTTGGGCCCAGACGGTAAGCCTCTGCCCAACTCCAAAGACACCCCTGATGGCCCGGAAAAGGTCAAGAAGGATGCACCTGCGGCCACCAAGTTCGAGAGCAAATATCACGAGCTCAGCCGTCCCTTGCTGGCGAACCTGTCGGGTTCGCGCAAGGTGATGCAGGTGACCGTGGCCATCATGACCCACTACGACCAGAAGGTCATCGACAACATCAATAAGCACGAGTTTGCGTTGCGCTCAGCCACTTTGGATGTGATGCGTCAGGTCACAGAAGCCGAAGTGGAGAAGCCCACCTTCCGACTGGACTTGGCAGAGCGCATTCGCCTGGCCATGAATGCGGTTCTGGAAAAGTATGAGGATTTCGGTGGCATCGAGCAGGTCTTGTTCACTGAGTTCGTGGTTCAGTAAGCGCCGATATGGTTGCCAATAGCCTCCTCTCTGAAGAAGAACTCGCTGCCCTGCAAGAGGGGGTGAGTTCTGGCGCCATCGCCGTGGACACTGGGTTCAACCAGAAAGTCCATGTACGAAAGCACGATCTGGCCAGTGAGGACAGCACCCTGGGCATCAATGTGGGCGCCATTGAGATGATCAATGAGCGCTTCCTTCGGCTCTTTCGTCTGGGGCTGGTGGAGGTGTTGCGGTCCACCCCCAAGATCACCCCTCTGAAGGCAGAGATCGTCCGTTACGGCGACTACCTTCGGATGCTCAAGTCGCCGCTGTCGGTGAACATGGTTCGAGTGGACCCTCTGCGGGGCAATTCGTTGGTGGTCATCGAGCCCAATGTCATCTTTAACTCCTTAGACATTTTCTTTGGCGGATTTGGAACGGGCATCAACAAGGGCCCACTTCCGCCCACGCGGCTGTTCACACCGACTGAAACCCGAGTGATTGGCATCATCATCGATGTGTTCTCCAAGTCACTTCGAGAGGCCTGGGCGCCGCTGCTCAAGCTCGACTTCCGAGTGGTGAGTGCAGAGATCAATCCCCAGTTTGCTCAGATTGCCGATGAGGGCGATCTGGTGGTTCTGAGCCGTTTTGAGGTGGACAGCGGCCCAGGCTCCTTCATCGATCTCGTCTATCCGTATGCCTCGCTCAAGCCAATTCGTGACGTGCTGCGCAGTCGGGTTCAGACGGGCGATGCCAATGAGACGTCTGAGCAGGTCTGGAGAAACAACCTGCGCGAGGCGGTGTTTGAGTCGGAGCTTGAGCTTCAGACGGTGCTGGGTACGTTGCAGACCACCCTCCATACCCTGACTCATCTCAAAGTGGGAGACGTGCTCTACTTTAAGAAGCAAGACCTTGCGCGCGTCAATATTGTGGACATTCCCACCTATGACGTGGATGTGGGCATCGTGGATGCTCAGCTCGCCGTGCAAATTCAGAACGCCATCGATATCACTGGCAAGCCGATTCTTCCTGAGTCAGCTGCCGCTTAAAGAGGATTGGAGCCATGGATACTCCCACCACAGAAGAAGAAAAACTTTTAGGCGATTCAGCCACCGGCGAGAACGGGCAGATTAACCCTGAGGTGCTTCAGAACATTCCGGTCACCATCTCCATTGAGGTGGGCCGAGCCTCATTGAAGATTCGTGATCTGCTGCGCCTGAGCCAGGGCAGCGTGGTCGAGCTGGATCGTCTGGCCGGCGAGCCCCTCGATCTGCTGGTAAACAACACCGTGGTGGCCCAAGGCGAGATTGTGCTGGTCAACGATCGCTACGGGATTCGTCTGACGCGCGTGGTTCCGGCGGCGGATCGCCTGAAGCAGATCGCGTAAGGTTGTTTGATGCCCCCCATTGATTGGCTCCAGTTCATCAGCAGTTTTCTGCTGGTGGTGGGGCTCTTGGCCTTTGTCCTCTGGTTTATGAAGCGCAGCCAGATGGGGCCAAAAGGCCAGGGTCGGCAGATCGAACACCTCGAGAGCTTCTCGGTGGGGCCTCGCCAAAAGCTGGTGATGGTTCGTGTGCGAGACCGGGACCTGCTGATTGGAGTCAGCCCCCAAGACATTTCCATGATCTCGGAATGGCCAGCAGACCGGTCGGTTGCGGCCAGTCCCTCACCCTTGACCTCCAACCTCCAACAACACAAAGGACTGGCACGCTTATTGAATAAGTGAGGGGTATGAGCCCTTACCGCCGAATCCTTGTCGTCTTTCTGACACTCCTCCTGCCGGTCTTTGCACAGGCGCAGGGACTGCCCGCGGTGACCGTGGAGGGCTCTCGTTACAGCCTCACGCTTGAGCTTCTCGCCCTTATGACAGTGTTGACGGTTCTGCCGTCGCTGCTGCTCATGATGACCTCCTTCATACGCATCATCATCGTGATGTCGATTCTCAGGACTGCATTGGGTACGGCCCAGACGCCGCCCAATCAGGTCTTGGTGGGCTTGGCCCTGTTTCTGACGTTTTTTATCATGGCGCC
>CAMAZF010000037.1 GCA_945862985.1 Bordetella parapertussis
GACTGTGCTGCCTCCTGTGCTGAGCTGGGCAACACTCATCGATGGAACGGGTGATAGCAGGGAAGGGCACACATTTTCCAGAATGCCGCTGGCCACCCGTGGAAACTCCCGATCCAGGTCTCGCTGAAGTCGCCCGGTGAGAAAAGCAAAGGACTCAATGAGCCGCTCAACATGGGGGTCCCGGGACTCTTGCCCAGTCAGGTCAAGGCCTTGGGCAACTCGAGGGTGTCGCCTCGCAAAATCTTGTGCAGACTCTCGCAGTGCTGCGAGCTCCTGTCCGAAATAGCTCAGTAGGTCATGATCGTGGTCACTGCGCACGGTTCACTCCTACGGAAAAGCTTAGCTGCTCCATCAAGGGATGAAGGTTAACGCTCGCCTGGATCTCAAATCGAGCGATCACCCCCGAGGCACCGCTCGGGGAGATGGCCCTGACTTGGGCACTTTGCAGCCTGGGTTCAAAGATGCGGATGGCCCTTTCGATGACCTTCGACATGAGTCGTCTATCGGCTTCCGTGCTGGGAGAGAGCGACCCGAAATCGGGAATCCCCCAGTCCAAAGTGGTGAGTGGATCGGAGAGATAGCGGTCGATGGGCTTTGGTGAACGCGACGAGACCAAGGCCTCAAGACTTCGCTGCAGGGACGCCCTGACCTCGGGTAGGTCCATGCGACTGGGCGCCACCCCCTCAGCCGGAGTAACCAGCCTATCGAAGAGGGGGGGGACGCCACCGGGACCGAGCTTTGCCATGATGACTCCGTCGGCTCTGCCCAAGGCCGCCCCTGGGAGGGCGGTTTACTGGCTCTCGATCGGGGTGTTGGTTGCCAGATCCCAGCCAAAGAAGTCACTGCCAGCGATGCCCGCTGTGTTGTCTTGCTGAGAGTAGAGCAGACTGATGCCAGTGAAACTGATGGTGAAGGTGTCGATTGGCATCTGGCCTCGCCCTTGCCCATGGGTGTGAATGGACGAGATCATGGCGTTCGTCATGGTCCATTCCATTTGTGGGGAGTACACGCCACCTGCGGTTCGGCCGATCTTGAGGGTGGCAACCTCAAATGTGCTTCCAGCCGCACAGGCAGAGTAGAGCGCCGTGGTTGAGAGGTCGACCATTTTGGTGAACTTCATATCGCTCATCACCACGCGGCCGGAGGTACGCTCTGCATTCGCAATGTCAAGCTGCATGGGGAGGTTTGCCGCAATCTCCCAAGTAATGCAGATGATGCTCTTGGCGACGATCTCTTCCGAGAATAGGTCGTTACCCGTAACGCCCGGGATGGTAAGGGTGTAAATGTCACTCATGCTCATGAGGGTGCTCCAGTATTAGATGGGTTCTAGTAAGTTAACCAGCCGCTGCGGGGAGCTCAGCCACCATACGGATGGATGCTTTGAGTTCTTCCATTTGGAAATGGGGGCGCACAAAGACGACGGCTTGATAGACCCCGGGCTTTCCAGCCACTTCGCTGACGTCAATCCGAGCATTGGCAAGCGGCAGTCGAGCCTTTGTCGCTTGAGGGGCACTCTCATTGAGGCAAACGTATGCTGAGATCCAGTTGTTGAGGTACTGAGAAACCGTCTCTTTGGTCTGGAAGCTCCCCACCTTATCCCGCATGATCACCTTGATGTAGTGAGCGAATCGTGAGGCAGCCATCATGTAGGGAAGACGCGAAGACAACTGGGCGTTTGCGTTGGCCGCATCCTTGTCATATGTCTTGGGCTTGTTGACCGTTTGGCCTCCAAAGAATGCAGCCACATTGGAGCCCTTTGCGTTCACGATTGCAATGAACCCCAGGTCGTTAAGCTCTTTTTCACGACGATCTGTAATCGTGACCTCAGTTGGGCACTTCAGCACCACGTCGCCTTCATCTGTTTTGAAGGCATGCGCGGTCATTCCCTCCACCTTACCGCCGCCCTCTACACCTCGAATGGCGGTCGTCCAGCCGTACTTGGCAAATGCGTCTGTGATTTTCAGACCCATGAGGTAGCAGGCATTCGACCAGAGGTATTTGTCGTGATCTCGGCCGTCGACATCCTCTTCGAAATTGAACTTCTCAACCGGCCTGGTCTTTGCCCCATAGGGTAGGCGGGCAGCGTAACGAGGAAGCGTGAGCGCCACGTATCGAGAATCCTCCGAGTCGCGAAGGCCATTCCAGCTCACGAGCTCGGCACTCTCGAACACCTTTGAAAGGTCACGCGGCGTGCCGAGTTCTTGGAAAGAACGCATATCGAAGAGCGCAGGGGACGCGGCAGAGACAAAAGGCGCGTGCGCAGCGGCAGCAACCTTCGAGATCCGCTCGAGTAGAGAGATGTCTTGTGGGTGACGACCAAAGTAGTAGTCGCCAATCAGCATTGAATATGGATTCCCACCAAAGGTGCCGTACTCTTCTTCGTAGACCTTGCGAAAGAGAACGCTCATGTCATAGTCGACAGCCGACTCAAGGTCTTTGAGCAACTCTGACTTGGAGGCCACCATGAGGCGAATTTTCAGGCGAGTAGACGTCTCAGTTCCGAAGACGAAGTCCCTGAGCCCCTGCCAGGAGCCCTCGAGCGCCTGGAAGTCGGGGTGGTGGAGGATCTCGTTGAGCTGATCGGTGAGCATGCGGTCGATGTCAGCGACACGCTCATTGATGGCTGCGACCAGACCCTTGTCAGGACTGAAGCGCATGCCTTCATCGAGCAGTTCGCTGGCCAAGGTGCCGAGCATTTGTCTCGCGTAGACAGCCTGGGAGGGCTCGTTTGCCATCCGGCCTTCTTGAATGATTCGGTCGAGAAGTCCGAGCGACTGGCCCTCTGCGCCGCCTGTGGATTGGGTTGCTTGCTCTTCTGCCATGGTGGTCACCGTTTTCGAGTTCGATTAGAGACTTATGCGTTCTCAGCAGGCTGCTTCAGCTGCTGGAGGTCATCGTTGTTAGAGACAATCTGCTCCAGTAGTCCGCCCAGATCGTCGTTGCCATCTAGCTTCGCGAGCAGGTCTCGGAGCTGAGTGCGAGCTTCCAGGAGTTTGGCGAGGCGAGGTACTTGGCTCACGATGGCCTCAGGATGGAAGTCACCCGACTCACGGAAGTGAAGTTCAACTTTGAGGTTTCCCTCACCTTTCAGTCGATCGGCGACCGAGAGATCAAGCCTGGGCCCGATCTTTTCCATGATCTCGTTGAAGTTGTCCCGATCAATCTCGACGAAGCGTCGATCCTTCAGCTTGGGGAGAGGATTCGCGGGCTGGCCAGCCAGGTCTGCTAGGACTCCGACAACAAAGGGAAGCTCGCGCTTTTCAACTGCGTCACCAATCTCGACGTCATAGGTGATCTGAACGCGGGGTGGGCGGTTGCGACCAACCCATTTCTGAAGACTGTCAGCCATTGAATGCTCCTCGACGGGGACTGTGGATAGAGTGGAGTTTATTCATACTAAAGTATTAGTCAAGTGATTTATTTATTTGAGCCGACCCATCATGCGATCGGCAAGAGCGGAGGCCATCTTGCTGCGAACCTTGGTGACCGTCAGGCGCTCATGCTCTTGACGGGCCACGGCTTGAATGTCGTCCAGGAGGCGCATCTTGGCCTTGTCAATGGATTGCTGCGTGAGCGTGAGCTCTTGGCGAAGGGCCTCTCTACGATCGACCTTGGCGGATAGGTCTCTGAGCCCCTCTGTGATCGGTGACCAGGCATCTGTTCTGGTAGTGCCCGAGGCATCGTCGAGCTGCTCGAACAAGCTTCCGAGAGCGTCACCCAGCATTCCGATCGCCTCTGGACTGCTTCCAGCCTGGCCAGATCCTGAGAGTGCTGCCAGGGCACGATCAATCAGGGCGTTAGCCTCGGCGAGCCTCCGGTTGAGATCAGACAGACCTGCCGGAAGACGCTCCTGTGGCTCCGTGTCCTCGGGCTGCATGCGATTGCGGACCCACGCGTAGGTCTGCCCAAATCCTTCTCCTGCCGCGCCCGGTGACTTTCCACTCGGCGTGGTGAAACCCCAAGCATCGGAAGAGGCTGGAGGATTTTGTCGGTCAGGAGGGTCGAACGGCGAGTGAGCCATGCGTCAATACTAAAGTATTATTTTGCAAATGAGCAAGTCCTTTGAAATATGGGGGAGTACAGTGCCGGTCGTCCTCCTTGGGATGGGGCTCTGTATGGCATTGCTCATTGGGATGCTCGGGTGGGTTTTCTTTCGTGTGAGGCAGGAAAAGCGTGCCCTGGAGCAGTCAGCGCGTCAGATCGGTGAGCGACTTGCTCTGCTCTCGGAGCGGGATCAGGCGCAACGTGAGCGCGACATCATTCGCCAACGCCTGGTGGGGGCTATGAGCCACGACCTGCGTCAACCCATCCAAGCCATGAATCTTTACCTTCGTCGGCTCGATCAGGCCCTTCAGGCGGGCTGGCTTCCAGACTCTGAGAGAGGTGCAGCGCTTCAAGCTCGGGTCGGGCTGCGACATGGCCTGAGTTACATGACTGGATTGCTCGACGGCGTCATGGATGTCTCGCAGCTGGTTCATGGATCCCTAGCCATTCGTGCTGAGCCCGTATGCCTCTCGAGGTTTCTTCAGCAGTTGCATGCAGAGCAGTCCCCATTATTCTCAGAGCGAGGTGGAGTGTTGGAGCTCCAGGTTCCGGATCAAAGCCGTGTTTGGGTCAGGTCGGATGCCCGACTTCTTGAGCGCCTGATTCGAAACCTCCTCGCCAATGCGCTTCGGTATGCCCCCGGTTGCAGGGTGAGGATGCGCGCCATTCGGAGCGGCGCTGAGGTGAGGCTCTCCATCTGCGATACCGGTCCAGGTATTGGGGTGCACGAGCTTGCACGGATCCGGAATGAGCTTCAACGCCGACCCACGGGAGAGATGACACCGTCGCTTCAGGGAATCGGTCTTGGGCTGGTGATTGCACGGCAGATTTCCATACGGATTGGTGCACGGCTGGCGGTGTCGAGCCACGCTGCACTGGGCACGGGATTCATGGTGGTTTTGCCTGCAGACGAGGATCCTGGACTGCTCGCTGCCCTCGATCCGACGCTACACATGGAGTCACGAGCCCCGGACCTGATTTCCGGCATGTCCGCTCCTTCACGTGTTCAGCTCTGTGTCGTGGTGAGTGCCGTGCCTGAGTCTCGTCATGCCTTGGGTGTTGCACTCATGACCGATGGCATGGAGACGCTCTCGTATTCCAGCGCTGAGCAAGCACTCTCAGCCCTCGCTGATCTGGGACTTCGCCCACAGATTCTCTTGATCGATGAGGCCGCCGATGGGCCTCTGGCCATCGAGATTGCTGAGCGATTCGAAGAGGAGTTCAATGACTGGATCCCCACCATCATCGTCACCGACCAGCCTCGCGGCCCTGCCGGAGATAGAACGCGAGAGCGGTGGATTCGAGTACTGAGAAGACCGTTCGATCCCGGTGAGTTAACTGCGCTAGTGGCGAGCGGCACTCAGGCCTAGACGCTGAGCGGCCAAGACTGCCTGCGTTCTGCTCACCACGCCGAGCGCACGGAAAAGCCCGCTCACGTGGCTCTTTGCCGTGATCTCTGAAATGCCGAGCGCCGCCGCGATCTCTCGATTGTTTCGGCCCTCGCAGATCATCGATAAAACCTGAACCTGTCGGTCCGTCAGGTCAATCGGGCTCAGGGTGCTGCTGTCCCGATAGCCTTGCGCTGACAGCCATGTCCCAGTTGCGAGCGAACCTGCCAAAGCGTCTGAGACAACTTGAATCAGTCCCTCAATTGGGGCGCCTTTGCTGACAAAGGCAAAGGCGCCCGCACCGAGGGCTGCGCTCACTTGTGCCTCGTCGTCGTTCCCTGAAACCGTGATGATGAGAAGGTCTCCCTCAAGGGCCTTCAATGCATGGATGGCGCCAAGGCCTGAGAGGCCTGGAAGGCCAAGATCCATTAAAGCGATGACCTTCATACCTTGTTGCATCTGGGTTTTGGCCACCACAATGGCCTCCTCTGCGGAGGCGCTGGTCAGGACACGAGCGCCAGGGAGCGCGTCACTGATGGACTCCGCCAAGGCCCGTCGAATGAGCGGGTGATCATCAACAAGGAGAAGAGTGGGGGGCGTGAGCCCCTTAGAACTGGCCATGAAGGCCTAAAGCATACGACAGACTGATGAGAACGTAGAGGATGAGGGCCACTGCTGTGGGCCAGTTCGGCTGGGTATGTTCTTCTCTTTGAGGTCGTTGAACAGTCTGTACGCCTCGAAGCATATGGAGGTGCTTAAGGGGCGTGTCTGGCCACTGGTCACGCGCCATGCTTTGGCCATCTCGTTCGACTTGAGCGCTTTTGTTCAGTCCGAGGGCCTGGAGCAGTTTGTTCTCAAGTTCTCGCCGGCGCCCAGGTTCAAGATCATGCCCAGGACTCGAACTGAGGATGGCTCTGAACTCGTGTTCGCTGACGCCTGACAGTGCGCAGAGTGAGGCAACAGCCTGCGAGCCAGCCTTATCGACTGCAAGAAGAACGGCTCGAAGCTCAGGGGGGCTGCTACTCACGGCTTAGAGCTCACTTGAAACAGGTACCACCAGGCTCCGTCCGCATCTCGAAATCCGATGGCCTCTATGTGTAGCCTGGGTCCGTGGGGTTGAAGATGATCAAACTGTGTCCGCTTCGAGCGCTCGAGTTCGAGCTCCGCCTTCAACAGCAATGAGGCCTCAGGATGACTCATTCGAAGTTTGTCCCACACCACACCAGACTGGAAGTAGCGATCCAGTCGCCCAAAGATCTGTTGCCATCCCGCAGAGGCGGCCACAATAGAGAAGCGCCCATCGGTCAGGCAGCGTCCGGTCCCTTGGATATCGATCTGCCCTTCAATGAGCAGTCGACTGAGGTGTTGGGTCTGAAGGGGGGCCGGAGTCACTGAGATGATCTCGAGTGCTCCCGCCTCCCCGGGAGCCGGTATGACATGGAGGAGGACACGCTGAATCAGTCCACCTCCCTCCAAGACCAGGGCCTCCTCCTGGTTGGCCCCTGAGGGCTGAAGCGCCAGGAAAAGCGAGGGAAGAGGGCGACGTGACCAGTCTGCCTGCCGGATGGTTGCCCGAGCCATGCCATTCGCGTAGAGCACGTCCCGGCTGCCTTGCTCAACCAGGAGGATCGGCACGGGCACATGAAAGAGTGCCTGTGCCGTCATTCGGAAAGGCTGCTCCAGCTGATTCACACTCTTGACCAGAGATTCCTCTAGGAAGCGCCGTTCAGCGTGCTGTCTTTCTGTTCTCGCTTGGAGGAGGTTGATCACAAGGGCGGCCTTCAACCCGAGGGAAAGCCACTCGTCAGGGCCACTCCAGGCCGCTAGCCCGCAGCCCAGTGCCAGAAGAGCGCCTGTCGTCTGCGCGCGCGTCTGGAATTGGAGCGCGAGGAGAGCGAACCCCATCAGCCCAACTCCCTGATGAAGAGATGAGAGCGCTGGCGTGTCAGGCTGCGGTGCCGCTAGCCAAACCATGAGATGGGCGAGGAACCCCACCGCTGCAATGGGCAGTAGGCGCTTGAGCACCTCTGGGTCACTGAGGCGGACCCATTGGAGTAGGGACAGTGCAAAGAGGCCGTCCCATAGGCCAAGGTGCAGCGCCTGAGCGCCCCCAAGTGATGGGATGACAAGGAGACCCCCAAGATGAATCCCAGAGAGCGCAAAAAGCACGCGCTCGTCGAATGCATGTCGATGCAGCATCAACTGAATGCCAATCATCAGGAGCAGGGTCAGGGGAGCGCTAAGAGACAGCCCATCCATCATGGCCGCACGCTCCAAACAGAAGTAGGACCACTCTGAAGAACCGATTCTGAGATTGCACTATCGGCAAGCCAGAGGGTGGAGAGTCCGACCAGCACCAGAATCAGGCCGACCAGAATAGCCTCAAGGCGGTGTGGATAGGCTTGGGTGCTTTGTGAAGTGGATCTTGGAGTCAGCTGAGGGTTCAGCTGAATCTCTACAACGCGATGTTCCAGGATGTGAAGCAAGGCCGCATGGCGTTGTTGGTCCAGGTCATGGGGCAGGGTGAATAGAAATTGAGTGCTGTGTCCGAGTGACCGTCGCCCCCGATCGATTCCTTCAGGTGCAGCGGTGTTCAACACGATTGCGAATCGGGGCTCATCTTGAGGCCCAGGCGCGCACCAACCGTCAGTCTCGGGCTCCGGGGCCTGAGGCTTGAGTCTACCCAGCCACTGTTTGACATGCAGGAGTGCTTCGAGCTCTGAACCATCACGGACCAAGGAAATGGCGGGTCTGAGGCGAAGTTCGAGGCTATTGAGCAGCGCCGCTTGGTCTGCTTGACTTCCCCCAACAAGCAAAAGATGCATGCGCTCTGCCACAAGCGCGTGCACGAGCCCGTCTTGCTGCTCCTCGGAAAGGCAGATCTGATCCAGCATATGGCAATACTAAAGTATTGCCGACGATTTGGGGCGAACTAGAGATTGTCGCTGGCAAAGTCCGCGAGTCTGGACCGCTCTCCTCGCTGAAGGGTGACATGCCCGCCATGCGCCCAACCCTTAAAGCGGTCGACGGTGTAGGTCAGGCCGGAGGAGCCTTCGGTGAGGTAGGGAGAATCGATCTGGGCGATATTCCCCATGCAGACCACCTTGGTACCGGGACCGGCACGTGTAATCAGGGCCTTCATCTGTTTGGGGGTGAGGTTCTGAGCTTCATCGATGATGACAAACTTGTTGATGAAGGTGCGCCCACGCATGAAGTTCATGGACTTCACCTTGATTCGGCTTCGAATCAAATCAGAGGCCGCACCGCGGCCCCAGTCTCCGCCGCCATCGACTCCTTTGTTCAGGACTTCAAGATTGTCCTCGAGTGCGCCCATCCAGGGCTGCATCTTTTCCTCCTCGGTCCCGGGAAGAAAGCCAATATCCTCGCCAATCGGCACCGTCGCCCGGGTCACGATGATCTCGTTGTAGAGCTTGGCCTCAAGGGACTGAGCAAGTCCAGCAGCCAATGCCAAGAGTGTTTTTCCAGTCCCGGCCTGGCCCAGCAAGGTAACAAAATCAATGTCTGGGTTCATGAGCAGCGAAAGCGCGAACTGCTGCTCCCGATTGCGAGCGGTGATTCCCCAAACCGCGTTTTTCTGATGGGTGAAGTCACGCAGGACTCTCAGCACGGCCGTGCTTCCCAGAACTTCGGTTACGACGGCATAAAGAGGCTTAGCGCCCTCTTCGTAGACGAACTGATTCAGGTGAAAAGCGGAACACAGCGGCCCAGTGACCCGGTAGAAGGTGGTCCCACCCTGCTGCCAGGACTCCATGTTTTTGCCGTGTGATTCCCAGAAATTCTCAGGCAGTGCGAGGCTTCCGGTGTAGAGCAGGTCTGCATCGTCGATGACCTGATCATTGAAATAGTCCTCGGCGGGTAGACTCAAGGCATGGGCCTTGATCCGAATGTTGATGTCCTTGGACACCAGGATCACTTCACGCGATGGCTCCTTGGCCTTCAGCGCGCGAACGACGCCCAGGATCTGATTGTCTGCTTTGAGGGTGGCGAGTCCCGCCACGGGTTCAATCGGGAGAATCTCTGTCTGAAAGAACAGCCGTCCTGTTGCGTCTGAATGGCCAATTGCGTCCAGGGGCACTCCGGTGCGGAGGTCTTTGCGCTCCTCATCACTGAGCGACTCAATCAAGGCGTCCAGGCTTCTCGACACCTGGCGCACGTTCCGGGCCGTCTCCGACATTCCTTTTTTGTGGCCATCGAGTTCTTCAAGCGTGGTCATCGGCAGGTAGACATCGTGCTCTTCGAACCGGAAGAGGCTGCTGGGGTCATGCATCAGCACATTCGTATCGAGCACGAACAACTTGTTGACACCGTTACTCGGCGTCGTTCGGGCGGAGGCTCTCGGCGCGGGACGCGCCGTTGCTCGGGTTGAGGCCCCATGCAATGAAGTGGGTGAGGGAGTGGTGTGTGTCTTGGGGGCAGCGCTTCGGGCGACAGGAGCGGAGGGCATAGGAGGTGGGGTTTCCTCCACCTCAGTCTTTCTTGGGCGCTTGGTGTGAACCGTCTTGGCCACCACGGCGTCATCCGCCTTCAGAAGGGTTGCAGGCTTAGTTGGGGCCTTGGGAAGCGGCATGGGTGCGTCCTATTCAGAGCGATTGGAGAGCGTGCGGGCTGCGTCGAGGACATCCTGCGCATGGCCAGGAACCTTCACGCCGCGCCAGACCTGGCGGAGTGTGCCTTGAGCATCGAACAAAAAAGTGCTTCGTTCGATGCCACGAACGACCTTCCCGTACATATTCTTGTCCTTCATGACGCCAAACGCTTGGCAGATTCGCTCGGAAGTGTCTGCCACCAGCGTGAGACTGAACTGAAACTTGTCAATGAACTTCTGGTGGGAGCTGAGGCTGTCTCGGGAAACCCCAAGAACCTGGGTGTCGGCCGCCAGGAACTCGCCATGTAATCGGGTGAAGTCCTGGCCTTCGACCGTACATCCTGGAGTGTCGTCTTTGGGGTAAAAGTAGATCACCAGTTGGTGGCCCAGAAAGTCTTGGAAGCTGGCCTTCCCGCGAGTGGTTTCGATGTCTAGGGCGGGCAGGGCGTCTCCGGGCGAGAGCGAGGGCGCTTGGGTCATGGGGAAGAGGACTCCGATGGGCTAGGTTGGGATGGTTCGGGGTTGATGATGAGGGCGGCTAAGACCTTCCTGCCCTCTGAAGCGAGGAGGTTGAAGGTGCGGCAGGCTGCATCCGTCGACATACATTCCACCCCCGTTCGTGGAAACAGCCGAGCAAGGCGGCTGGGCGGAATGAGGTGAATGTTTTGGCCGGTTCCGATCAGGATGACCTCTGCTGGCCATGATTGGAGTGCGCTCAGGTGGTCATCAGAGAGAGCCTCGAAGCAATCTGGACCCCAGATCTGAGGCGAGCCCTCGGGTAGGAGCACTACCGATTCGCGGAATTCCGAGGAGCCAATTCTGACCGCTCCAGGCTGGATGGCGGTGATTCGATTGAGCCCCGGGGCAAGGTCTGGCTGAAGGGAAGTGCCCATTGGTTCCAACGCTAGCAGGTTTTGATGAATTTTTTGTCGGCGCAGCTTGGGCTAAAGTAAAGGTTTTATCTAATTAACGGGATAACCCTGGTCATGAAGCCCTTTCCGCGCATACAACGTCTGCCCCCCTACGTGTTCAACATCACGGGCGAGCTGAAGATGGCCGCCCGTCGGCGCGGTGAGGACATCATCGACATGAGCATGGGAAACCCCGACAGCCCCACGCCTCCTCACATTGTGGAGAAACTGGTTGAGGTCTCACGCAAGGAGCACACCCACGGGTACTCAGTCTCCAAGGGCATTCTCCGCCTTCGCAAGGCCATCACGGGTTGGTATCAGCGTCGCTACGGGGTCGAACTCGATCCGGAGACAGAGGCCATCGTGACCATTGGCTCAAAAGAAGGCCTGGCCCACCTCATGCTTGCCACCCTCGATCGCGGGGATACAGTGCTGGTCCCGAACCCCTCGTATCCCATCCATATTTACGGCGCCATTATTGCGGGAGCCGATATTCGGTCGGTGCGCATGACCGACGATGTGGATTTCTTCGAGGAGCTCGAGCGGGCCATTCGCGAGTCCATTCCCAAGCCTAAGATGATGATCCTTGGCTTCCCTAGCAACCCCACAGCCCGATGCGTCGACCTTCCTTTTTTTGAGCGTGTGGTGGCTCTGGCCAAGGAGCATGACATTCTGGTCGTTCACGACCTAGCCTATGCGGATATCGTGTTCGATGGTTACCGTGCCCCTTCCATCATGGAAGTGCCTGGTGCGCGTGATGTCGCGGTGGAGTTCTTTACGCTCTCGAAGTCATACAGCATGGCCGGCTGGCGCATTGGATTCATGGTTGGCAATAAGGAACTGGTCTCCGCGCTGGCTCGAATCAAGAGTTATCACGACTATGGCACCTTCACGCCCATTCAGGTCGCCTCGGTCATTGCGCTCGAAGGACCTCAAGACTGCGTAGAGGAGGTTCGACTTCAATACCAGAAGCGCAGGGACACCCTCGCGCGCGGGCTCATTCAGGCTGGCTGGGCCGTGGAAGTGCCAAAGGCCTCCATGTACATCTGGGCGCGCATTCCCGATGCCTATGCCCATCTCGGCTCCCTCGAGTTCTCCAAGAAGCTGCTGCTCGAGGCGAAGGTGGCCGTCTCCCCAGGGATTGGGTTCGGCGAGTATGGCGACACCCATGTCCGATTCGCACTGATCGAGAATGAGCATCGAATTCGACAAGCGGTTCGCGGCATTCGGGAAATGTTTAGGAAAGACGGGCTGATTAAAGTACCGGCAGAAGTGGCAGAGGGGGAAGAGGCGTGAGTGCATCGGTTGGACCTTTGAAAGTCGGTATTGCCGGACTCGGAACGGTGGGTGGAGGCACCTATGCGGTTCTGACTCGCAACGCGGAGGAGATTCGTCGACGAACGGGTCGAGACATCATCGTGTCTGCAGTGGCAGATCTCGATCAAGAGAAGGCGAGGTCACTCACTCAGGGGCGCTGCATGGTCTTTGAGGACGCGACGAAAATGGCCTCTGATCCACAGGTGGATGTCGTGGTCGAGCTCATCGGGGGTTACGGCTATGCAAAGACCTTGGTAGAGCAGGCTCTGCGAGCCGGAAAATCGGTCGTCACGGCCAACAAAGCCTTGCTTGCCGTGCACGGCAATGCGCTCTTTGCTCTGGCGGAGGAACACGGCGTGACCATCGGGTATGAGGCCTCTGTGGCGGGTGGCATCCCCATCATGAAGGCCATGCGTGAGGGGCTTGCAGCCAATCGTGTCGAGTCTGTCGCGGGCATCATCAATGGCACCACCAACTTTATTCTCAGTGAGATGAGATCCAAAGGCCTCTCTTTCGATGAGGTGCTGGCGGAGGCGCAACGTCTGGGCTATGCAGAGGCGGATCCCACCTTCGACGTCGAGGGCATCGATGCCGCCCACAAGATCACCTTGTTGGCCTCTACGGCGTTTGGCATGCCACTGTCATTCGACAAGGCCCATGTGGAGGGTATTCGAGGCCTTCATTCCATCGACATTCGATACGCAGAGCAGCTCGGCTACCGGGTCAAGCTCCTCGGAATCACCAAACGAGCCGCCCGAGGCATTGAGCTGCGAGTTCACCCCACACTGGTTCCAGAGAGTCTGCTGCTTGCGAATGTGGAGGGAGCCATGAACGCAGTCCAGGTCGTCGGGGATGCCGTGGGGACCACCCTTCATTATGGAAAGGGCGCGGGTGCGGAGCCAACCGCCAGTGCTGTGGTCTCCGACCTCATTGACCTCTGTCGTCGACCCACCGACCCCTCTGCGGCTGTTCCTGCTCTTGGTTTTCAAACCAGTGCGCTCCAGGCCATGCAGGTGTTGCCGATTGCCGAAGTCCACACGGGGTTTTACCTGCGCATGGGCGTGCGGGATGAGCCAGGGGTGTTGGCCGACATCACGAGGCGCCTGGCCGATCGGGGGATCTCGATTGATGCGTTCATTCAAAGGCCCCGAGAGGAGCCTCAGAATCACACGGACGTCATCATCGTGACCCATCCCTGTCTGGAGAGAGATCTTCGTCTCGCCGTTGCGGAACTCATTCAGCTTCCCAGCATTCTTGAACAGACGGTCACCCTTCGAGTGGAGCACTTCGCATGACGCTTCAGTTTCGTTCGACGCGTTCAGATGC
>CAMAZF010000038.1 GCA_945862985.1 Bordetella parapertussis
TGTGGAGCAGCAGATCGATCGCTGTGAGCGCGCAAGCCCAGATCTGGTGGTCTGCGGGCTGGGCCTCGCCAATCCTTTCGAGGCGAAGGGTCAGCTCACCAAGTGGTCGATCGAGCTTGTTTTCTCGCCCATTCATGGCTTTGAGCAGGCGGCAGACTTGGCGGCGCTCTTTGCTCGGTCATTCCTCAGAACCGAGCGCATCGGGTCTTTTCGGGAAGGGGCTGGCTGATGCAGCTCTCCCTCTGGACCTATGAGGGCCCCCCGCATATTGGGGCGATGCGCATCGCCACAGCCATGCGCGATGTTCACTACGTACTCCATGCTCCGCAGGGGGATACCTACGCAGACCTGCTCTTCACCATGATTGAGCGGGCACGTCGTCGGCCCCCGGTGAGCTACACCACCTTTCAGGCACGTGATCTCGGCAAAGACACGGCGGCACTGTTTCAAGCGTCCGCACGTTCTGCCGTCGAGCGCTTTCAGCCAAAGGCTCTCATGGTCGGCGCATCCTGCACGGCCGAGTTGATTCAGGACGATCCAGGTGGCCTGGCTGCCGCATTAGATCTCCCCATTCCGGTCATTCCGCTTGAGCTTCCGGCCTACCAGAAGAAGGAAAACTGGGGAGCTGCTGAGACCTTCTATCAGCTGGTGCGCAGACTCTGTCCAGCAAGGGATGCGACTGACGGGACATCGCGTAACCCTCGGTCTTGCAATGTGCTGGGCCCGACCGGTCTGGGCTTTCGTCACCGTGACGATCTGCATGCCGTGGTGGAGCTGCTTGAGGCCATCGGTGTTGAAGTCCAGGTGGTCGCACCCTGGGATGCCAGGGTGGATGACCTCGCGGATTTGTCCCGTTCGTCATTTAATGTGGTCTTGTACCCTGAAGTCGCAGGGCTGGCCGCAAGCTATCTCAAGCGCTATTGTGGTCAACCCTTCACCCAGACCATTCCGATGGGAGCGAAGGGAACCGAAGCCTTCATCCGCGAGGTGGCTGAGCTGGCAGGTTTGGATCCCGAGCAGAGCGTGGCGCGAGCGCTTTCTGCGCAGCCCTGTCGAGCGCCCTGGTATTCAGCCTCCGTTGACGCGGCGTACCTCACGGGCAAGCGCGTCTTCATCTTTGGTGACGCGACTCATGTCTTGGGTGCTGCCCGAGTGGCACGCGACGAGATGGGATTTACCGTGGTGGGCTTGGGAACTTACAGCCGCGAGTTCGCCAGGGAGATCCGAGCCGAGGCACAGGCTCATGGGCTCGAGGCGCTCATTACGGATGACTACCTCACGGTGGAGGAGGCCATTGCACAGGCCTCACCCGATCTGGTGCTGGGCTCTCAAATGGAGCGGCATATTGCAAAGCGGCTCGGGCTGCCCTGTGCGGTCATCTCAGCTCCGGTTCACGTTCAAGACTTCCCGGCTCGTCGTGCGCCTCAGATGGGCTTTGAGGGCGCCAATGTGCTCTTTGACACCTGGGTCCATCCCTTGATGATGGGCCTTGAAGAACATCTGCTCTCGATGTTCAAAGAGGACTTTGAGTTTCACGAGCAGGCTGCAGCCTCTCATCTCGGAGCCTCCGCATCTGGTGTCAGGGATGCAGAGACCGACGCGCAACCCGCACAGGCGATGAGCTCCGAGATCGCGGTGATGGTTTGGACAGACGAGGCTGAGCAGGCGCTCAAAAAGATCCCATTCTTCGTTCGTAAAAAGGCTCGACAGAACACCGAGACCTACGCACGCGAGCGCAGTCTTTCGCCCATTTCGCTCGATACCCTCTATGAGGCGAAGGCGTTCTATGCGCGCTAAATCGAACGCCAGCATCCTTCAAACGCCTGTTCGGGTGGTCGTGATCACCATGGACACTCATCTGTCCTCCGCAACAGCGCATGCGGCCCAGTTGTTGGCACGCGATGCACCGGGAGTGAGACTCAAGATGCACGCCGCGGCCGAGTACACCGCCGATCCCGATGCGCTTGCTCGGGCACTCGCAGATATCAGCGAGGCCGACATCCTTATTGTCACGATGCTCTTTCTTGAGGAACATTTTTTGCCGGTGCTCAGTGCGCTCCAGGCGCGCAGGGACCAGTGCGACGCCATGCTGTGCGCGATGTCTGCGGCAGAGGTGGTGAAGCTCACTCGCTTGGGCCGTTTCGACATGTCCAAACCTGCGACGGGGCCGATGGCATTTCTCAAGCGTTTACGCGGCAAGCAGCCGGAGGCTGGTGACTCTGGCCGCAGCGCTCGCGGTGGCTCAGGTGAGCAGCAGATGCGCATGCTGCGTCGGCTTCCGAAGATTCTTCGATTCATCCCAGGGACTGCGCAGGACGTGCGCGTGTACTTTCTGGGCCTGCAGTATTGGCTGGGGGGCTCGCAAGACAACATGGTGAGCATGACGCGCATGCTCATCAATCGATTTGCCAGTGGTCCACGTGAAGGGCTTCGGGGTCAGTTGCCACCGCAAGACCCGATCGACTATCCGGACCTTGGGGTGTACCACCCGGACTTGAAGGGCCGACTCTCCTCAACCCCCAAACTGCTCAAGCTCCGGGAAGATCGACCTCGGGTGGGGCTGCTCTTGCTCCGCTCCTATCTTCTGGCTGGAAATACTGCTCACTACGACGGCGTGATTCGGGCCATGGAGGCGCAGGGTATGGCTGTGGTTCCTGCCTTTGCAGTCGGACTCGACGCACGCCCCGCCATTGAAGCGTTCTTCATCGAAGAGGGACGCCCCACGATTGACGCCATGGTCTCGCTGACGGGCTTTTCGTTGGTTGGGGGGCCAGCCTATAACGACGCACAGGCTGCAGAGGACATACTCGCCCGGCTCAATGTTCCGTATGTCGCAGCCCATCCAGTCGAGTTTCAGACTCTTGCAGACTGGGGGGCCTCCGAGCGCGGTCTCATGCCAGTGGAATCGACCATCATGGTGGCCATTCCCGAGCTCGATGGAGCAACTGCTCCCATGGTCTATGGCGGGCGCCCAGGAGTGTCTGGGGCTACCTGTCAGGGCTGTCATCGCGGCTGTACTTTTACCGAAGTGCACTCGGCTCAAGACATGGTGAGCTGCCCTGATCGTGCTGAGCAACTGGCCCTTCGGGTCAGAAAGATGGTGGACTTGCGCCGGACCGAGGCCATGGACAAGCGACTTGCCGTGGTCTTGTTCAACTTTCCGCCAAACGGTGGATCGGTTGGCACTGCTGCACATCTGGCGGTGTTCGAGTCTCTCTTCGCACTCCTGGAGTCCCTGAAAACTCAGGGCTATCGCGTGGAGCTTCCCGAGGATGCGAATGCATTGCGATCAAAGCTCCTCGGTGGAAACGCGAGTCGATATGGCACGGATGCAAACGTCCTTACCAGTGTAAGCGTGACGGATTACCTCCGAATGGAGCCGCATCTGGCAGAGATTGAGGCCTGCTGGGGAAGAGCACCGGGTCGGCAGCTCACCGATGGGCGTCAGCTCTTCGTGCTGGGAGAGCGTTTTGGGTCCGTGGAGGTATTGCTCCAACCGGGCTTCGGTGTGGAGGGCGACCCCATGCGCCTGCTGTTTGATCGCGGCCTGGCACCGACGCATGGCTTTTCTGCGTTTTATCACTACATCAAGTCGGTATTTCAGGCGCACGCGGTCCTGCACTTTGGGACGCATGGCGCGCTGGAATTCATGCCTGGAAAGCAGGCAGGCGGATCAGGGTCGTGTTGGCCAGACCGATTGATTGGAAGCCTGCCGAACTTTTACCTCTACGCAGCCAACAACCCCTCCGAGGGCACGATTGCGAAGCGGCGCTCCAACGCCACCTTGCTCTCCTACCTCACGCCCAGCATCTCTGAGGCAGGGCTTTATCGTGGATTCGCTGACCTTCAGCAGTCATTGGATCGCTGGCGCACTCAGCCACCGCTTGGGGAGGCGCCCTTGGTGCAGGGTTCCGAGGCGGAGGTTCTTGCCGGCGTCATTCTGGAGCAAGCCCATGCACTGGAGCTGGAGTGTCCCTTGCCGGGATCTCTCTCGACGGTCTCTGGCGCGGCACTGGATCAGGCTTTCTACGCACTCTCGGCAAGTCTCTCCGCCATCAGCCACACCCTCATCCCCACTGGCTTGCATGTGCTGGGGAAGATCATGTCGCCGCCTGAGCGTTCGGATGTGCTGCGGGCGATGGCGCAAGCATTTGGGGTGGACCATGAAGAGCCCATTCCCGTCGAGCGTTTGAACGAAGTCATTGCGGCGATTCAGGCGGCGTCGTCCAAGGAGCGCTCGATTGAGGCAGGGAGAGCGGTTTGTGGCTCGCAATCGTCGTGTCTTGAGCTCATCGAGATGCTCGCCCGTGTTGAACACGAGCTGCGGATGAACCCCGAGATCGAGGCCATCTCCAAGGCCTTGGAGGGTGGATTTGTGCGCCCCTCTCCCGGAGGCGATCTGTTGCGCAGTCCAGATGTGCTCCCGACAGGTCGAAACATTCATGGGTTTGACCCCTTCCGCATGCCAAGCCGGTCCGCCTGGAAGGACGGTAGCCTGCAGGCCGAGCGCCTGATTGCCCGCTTTCACGAGGATGGGCACGGAACGCCTGAGTCCATTGCGATGGTGCTCTGGGGCACCGATAACCTGAAGACCGAGGGCGCACCCATTGCACAGGCCATGGCGCTGATGGGCGCACGTCCCCGGTTTGATGGCTTCGGGCGGCTTGCAGGCGCATCGCTGATTCCGCTGGAGGAGCTTGGTCGGTCACGCATCGATGTCGTGATCACACTCTCGGGGATCTTCCGTGACCTGCTTCCCTTGCAGATTCGCATGCTGGCTGAGGCGGCCTTTCTGGCAGCCAGCGCCGCAGATGAGCCCCTCGAGTGCAATCCCATTCGTCGGCATGTGCTCTTGCATATGTCGGACACGGGTGATGACTTAGAGACGGCTGCTCTCCGAGTCTTCGGCAATGCAGATGGCGCCTATGGTGCGAACGTGAACCACTTGGTGGAACAGGGGTGCTGGCAGAACGAGGACGAACTGGCCGACTGCTATGCCAAGCGAAAGGGCTTTGCCTATGGTCGCAATGGTCGACCTGTGCGCCAACCCGCTCTGCTTCAGTCCACGCTCAAGCATGTCTCCTTGGCTTATCAGAATCTCGAATCACTCGAGGTGGGAGTGACCACGGTAGACACCTACTTTGACACGCTGGGGGGCGTCTCCCGTTTGATCCGCCAGGCCAAGGGGGGACGAGACACGCCGGTCTACATTGGAGACCAAACTTCAGGGCAGGGCGTTGTGCGATCTCTGTCGGAGCAGGTGGCCCTTGAGACCCGCACTCGAATGCTCAATCCCAAGTGGTACGAGGCCATGCTGGAACACGGCTACGAGGGCGTTCGGCAGATTGAGGCGCACCTCACCAACACCATGGGCTGGTCGGCCACTACAGGGCAGGTTCAGCCCTGGGTCTATCAGCAGCTCACCCAGACCTATATTCAAGACGAGGCCATGCGTGATCGTCTGGCAGCACTGAACCCAGCAGCCTCAGCCAAGTTGGCGGGCCGTCTCCTAGAAGCCTCGGAGCGCCGCTATTGGACACCCGATGAAGAGACCCGTCAGAAGCTGCTCAAGGCGGGCGAATTCTTTGAAGATCGACTCGAGGGCGTTGCCCAGGGAGCAGGCTCATGAACACCGTTAGCGTTCCATTTTCTGAAATTCGCCGAGGCGGACCACCCGATGGGGAGGGCAGCGTGCAGGTGCAGCTCGACCCCAATCTCAAGATCGGAAACGCCAAAGTCTTTGCGGTCTATGGCAAAGGGGGAATTGGCAAGAGCACCACCTCTTCTAACCTCAGTGTGGCGTTTTCTAAGCTGGGTAAGCGGGTGCTGCAGATCGGCTGCGATCCGAAGCACGACTCCACCTTCACCCTCACCAAATCTCTGATGCCGACCGTGATTGATGTCTTGGAGTCGGTTGATTTCCACACCGAGGAGCTCCGCATCGAGGACTTTGTCTACGAGGGCTACAACGGGGTCATGTGTGTAGAGGCCGGTGGCCCTCCTGCTGGGACGGGCTGCGGTGGCTATGTGGTGGGCCAAACCGTCAAGCTTCTCAAGGAACACCATCTTCTCGATGAGACCGATGTAGTGATCTTCGACGTCCTAGGAGACGTGGTGTGCGGCGGATTCGCCGCTCCGCTTCAGCACGCAGATCGAGCACTCATCGTTGCAGCCAACGACTTTGACTCCATTTTTGCCATGAACCGCATCGTGCAAGCGATTGGCGCAAAGGCAAAGAACTACAAGGTTCGGCTCGGTGGTGTGATTGCCAACCGGAGTGCGCAGACGGATCAGATCGACCGATTCTCAGACCGTGTGGGGCTCAATCGCTTGGCACACTTCCCAGACCTTGATGTGATTCGCCGCAGTCGACTCAAAAAGGCCACGCTGTTTGAGATGGAGTCCTCGCCCGAGTTGGAAGCTGTCAAGGCAGAGTACCTGCGTCTTGCTGCCCAGCTCTGGGCAGGAACCGACCCCTTGGCGCCGGAGTCGCTCAAGGACCGTGAAATTTTTGACCTCTTGGGATTCGACTGATGAGCGACGGACGGTATACCGATCGACGGAGTCAGATCGAACACTACTTCGACCGCACGGCGGTCCAGGCCTGGGCAAGGCTCACTTCCGATGCACCTGTCAGTGGCGTACGCGCGACGGTCCGGAAGGGCCGGGACGAGATGCGCCGATTGATTGGCAGCTGGATTGGAGATGAGCCTGGTCGAACCGACGGTCGGGAGATGGGGATCGAGGGCACGCCGGTGGTCCAGCGCATCAGTGGTCGACGTGTCCTAGATGCAGGATGTGGAACGGGGATGCTCGCCATTGATCTGGCTCGACAGGGCGCCCGCGTGACTGCGGTGGATCTCTCCCCTAATCTGGTTCAGCTTGCCCGTGAGCGTCTTCCGGAAGACCTGGGGGGTGGATCCGTCACCTTTCATGCAGGGGACATGCTCGACGAGAAGCTTGGTGGTTTCGACCATGTCGTTGCCATGGACTCCCTCATTCATTACAGCCCACACCAGGCGATGGCAGCGATCTCTGCTCTGGCCCCTCGCGTCTGTCGCTCTATGGTGCTTACCTTCGCGCCGCGCACGGCGCCGCTCATGGCCATGATGGCGGTTGGCCGGCTCTTTCCTCGGGGCGATCGATCGCCAGCGATCTATCCCATCTCTCTGCAGTGGCTGCGAGAGTCGATAGAGCAGGCTCCCTCCCTGAGTGGATGGAAGTGGGCTCGAACCCACCGAGTCTCTTGCGGGTTCTACACTTCACAAGCCGTGGAGCTCGTGCGCCCATGATGTTGATGGACATGCTCAATCCTCGACGCTGGTCTCGTGTAGATCCGCGGCTGCTGCCCTTTGCAGACTTGGCAACGCCGGATCTACCTGTGGGGCGCCTGCTCAGGCTCTCGCTCTTTCAGGTGAGCGTTGGGCTCATCACCGCTTTGCTGGTCGGTACACTCAACCGCGTCTTGATTGTTGAGCTCGGTGTGGCCGCCTGGCTGGTGGCGAGTATGGTGGCCTTACCTGTTCTTGTGGCGCCCTTTCGGGCCCTCATCGGCTTTCGATCCGATACCCACCGATCCTTTCTGGGCCTGAAGCGGCTGCCCTACCTTTGGGTGGGGACCCTCTTGAGCTTCGGGGGTCTTGCCATTCTGCCGTTCTCGTTGATTCTCCTCTCGGGGGATACCCACTGGCCGCTTTGGATTGGTCCCCTGAGCGCAGCATTTGCCTTCTTCTTGGTCGGACTGGGCGCGCAGACTGTCCAGACCGCAGGCCTTGCCTTGGCGACAGATCTGGCGGCTCCAGAGAGTCGTGGGCGCATGGTGGCCTGGATGTACGCCATGCTGCTCGCTGGCATGCTCGTGAGTGGTGCGGCCTTCTCGATCCTGCTCGAGCCATTTTCAAAATTCAAACTGATCCAGGTCGTGCAGGGAGCCGCCTTCCTCGTGATGCTCCTGAATCTGGTTGCCATGTGGAAGCAGGAGCCCCGGTCCCCTGAGGCCACCCGGCCAGACCGAGAGCGGCCCACGTTCCGATCGGCCTGGCGCAGGTTTCTTCAGGCTCCAGGACACCGTCGGTTCATGGTGGCGGTCTTTGCCGCGACGGCGGCGTTCTCGATGCAAGACATCATTCTTGAGCCATACGGTGCTGAGGTGTTGGGCCTCTCTGTGTCCTCGACCAGCTTTCTGACCGTCCTGATGGCTTGCGGTGCGCTGATGGCCTTTGTCCTCTCGGGTCTGCTCAGCCAGAAGGGACTCAATCCTCACCTCATCACCACCCTTGGCCTTCTGGCCGGGCTCTTGGCTTTTTCCTTGGTCCTGATGTCTGAGCCCTTTTCCTCTCCGACAGCATTTCGAGTGGGCACTGCCCTGATCGGGTTTGGCGCTGGCATGGTCTCCATTGGCACGCTCATGAGCGCCATGAACTTGGAGGATGGCGGCTTCACTGGGATGGCCCTTGGCGCCTGGGGGGCCGCGCAGGCCACCAGCATGGGGTTGGCCATTGCAGCGGGCGGGGCCCTTCGAGACGCCATTGGAAGCTATGCGATGGCCGGAGGCCTTGGGCCTGTGCTTCAAAGTCCCGCGACCGGATATGCAGTGGTGTATCAGATCGAACTGGTTTTGTTGTTTATCAGCCTGGCAGCCCTGGGCCCGCTCGTGAAACGAGTCTGGGTCCAGAAGCCGGCCCGGCGTCCCTTTGGTCTGGCGGACTTCCCACGCTAGGCCTTTGACTTCCACACAAGGAGAACACCATGGGAACTGGAGCAATCACCGACTACATCGACGTCGCCCAACTGGTCCTGTATTTGTTTTGGATCTTTTTCGCTGGGCTCGTGATCTATCTCACGCTGGAGAGCAAGCGAGAGGGCTTCCCGCTGGAGACCCCACGCCCTGACGGCTCGATCCGCTACGACTCGGGAATTCTGCATATTCCTGAGCCAAAGGTTTACAAGACCGCGTTTCACGGCGAGTTTCTTGCACCTCACGGACGAGACATGGAGGCACCCGTGGTCAAGGGCGAATCCCTGAGTGGGATGCCGGGAACCCCGTTGGAGCCCATTGGCGATCCGATGTTTGCCGATCTTGGGCCAGGCGCCTACACCCAGCGCATGAATGTGACCGATAAGACTGTGGATGGCCATGACAAGATCGTGCCCCTGCGCATCGCAGCCGGATTCTCGCTCGCCCATCAGGACACCAACCCCATCGGACTAGAGGTGCTCGGTGCAGACAAGCAGACGGCCGGCACGATCACAGACGCTTGGGTTGATCGGTCTGAGCACATGATCCGTTACCTCGAAATGCGAACCAACGGCGGTCGCACGGTGCTGCTGCCGATGAACTTTCTGACGATCCATCACCGGCGATTTGAGCCGTCCTGGATTGAGGTGGAGGCCATCATGGCTTCACAGTTCGAGGGTGTTCCCGGAACCGCTTCTGCCCAGGCGGTCACGCTGCTGGAAGAGGAGAAGATCACAGCCTATTACGGTGCGGGAACCTTGTTTGCTGACCCACGCCGTCGGGATCCCCTGGCATGAGAGCCCACCATCACGGCCATGAGCATGAGCTGGAGCCCCAGTACGGGCTTCCAGAAGCCTTACCCTCGGACGAACGCATCGTCTGGCAGGGCTCGCCCGTGGCTGCAGAGGTCTTTAAGACCGTCTTCCATGGCCGTGCTCTGGTGGCGTACTTCCTCTCGATGCTGGCCTTAAGACTATTGCTCAGCCCAGCAGAAGGTGAGGCCACCGGCGCGACGGCTGCGGCGGCAGCTGGAATGGCGGTGGTCTTTGGTCTCGCTTTGGGGCTTTTCTGGGCGATGGCTTGGCTCACCGCGAGGACCACGGTGTACACCGTCACGACCAAGCGGCTCATCATGCGCATCGGCATTGTTCTGAATGTGACCTTCAATGTGCCGTGGACCCGAATTGCGTCGGCGGACCTTCGGCTGCGGAGCAATGGATCGGGCGATATTGCGTTCCGACTCGTCTCGGAGGACAAGATTGCCTATCTTCACCTTTGGCCACACGCTCGTCCTTGGCGCTTTTCCCATCCAGAGCCCATGATGCGCGGCCTTCCCGACGTGCGTTCGGTGTCGGAGAGAATTCTTCGAACCATCCCGCTTGCCAATACTCAGCATCATGAGACTGATCTCCAGACCGCGCGTTGAAGGCTGGCCCCTTGCCAGTATCGGCATCCTGCTTTTGAGCACCTTGCTGTTTGCGGGCTGGTCTGCTCATGAAAAGCGGCAGGCCAGAGATCAGGCTGAACAATGGACTCTGGTGATGACCTATACAGAGCGGGCGGTGCGGTTCGAGGATGGCCCAGATGGCGACATCGTCGTAACGGATCACAGTACGGGTCAGACCTTGTCACCCATCGTGGGCGAAGCAGGCTTTGCGCGTTCTGTGCTTCGTTCTCTCGCGCAGGCAAGGCTGAGAGCCGGCGGAGATCCGTCTGCCCCGTTTCTGCTGAGAAGAGGCTCTGATGACAGCCTCCATATTCACGACCCAGTGACGCAACGAGGCATTGATCTCACAGCGCTGGGCGCAACCAATGCGACGGTGTTTTCGGTCTACCTTCAGACCCCCGTGCGCAGAACATCACAATCAGAGAACCACCTCAAGGGAGAACGATCATGAGTGGATATGACGACGTCGCCATCGCCGCAGCAGAGGCCAGGCCTGACCCACAGGTTCGCGCCCAGAGGGCCACGAATGAGGCCACTCAGAAGGCCTTGCAAGACACACTCCTGACGCCGCGTTTTTACACAACCAATGCGGCTGAGATCAATGCCATCTCGGTGGAGCCACTTCGCAAAGAGTGGGATGCGCTGATGGCGGAGTTTGCGGCCGACAACAACGATGACCACTTTCAACGTCCACCGGAAATGGTGGGACAGGACTATTCAGACCTGCCCCCAGAGCTCTACAAAGAGTTCAGTGACTTCCTGGTGAGCTCGATCACATCAGAGTTTTCAGGATGTGTGCTGTACGCAGAGCTCAAGAAAAAGGTCCAGAACCCGGATATGCGGGATGTCTTTGGTTATATGGCGAGAGATGAGTCTCGACATGCGGGCTTCATTAATCAATGGCTGAAGGATTTTGGCATTGGTGTGGACCTTGGCTTCCTGACGAAGGCCAAGAAGTACACCTACTTCCGCCCGAAGTTTATTTTCTACGCGACCTATTTGTCCGAGAAGATCGGATATGCCCGATACATCGCCATCTATCGTCAGATCGAGAAGCATCCTGAGCTTCGGTTTCATCCCATCTTTCTGTGGTTTGAAAAATGGTGCAACGACGAGTTCCGCCATGGTGAGGCCTTTGCTTTGCTCATGCGGGCCAATCCCAAGCTCTTGAGTGGCCTGAATGTCTACTGGATTCGTTTCTTCCAGTTGGCCGTTTTTGCCACGATGTATGTGCGTGATCAGAGCCGCCCAGTGATGCATCGCGCGTTGGGGCTCGATACCAAGGCGTATGACTATCGAGTCTTTGAGATCACGAGCCAGATCTGCCAGCAGGTCTTTCCCGTCACGCTTCGCTTCGACAGCCCTGCCTTCCAGGCCGGGCTCGATCGTCTCTGCCAGCTTCAGGCCAAGATCGATGCGGCAAAGGCACGAGGAGGGGTGTTGTCCAAGATCACACAGGCGTCCTGTGCGGTTCAGGCTGCGCTAACCCTCACTCGTCTGTATTTTCTGCCAGTTCGCAAACGTGCGCTGCCAGCGGACGTGCGTCTGGCGCCGAGCTGGTAAGGCAGACTGATGGGGCATGCGCTCATTCTGCTTGCTCCATTCGCTTTGGCGATTGCGCTGTGGTGGTCTCTCACCGGAGCAGTGCTCTGGGCATCGCACCGCCGCCCATCGGGCCAGCGCCAGTCGATGGTCGTTGCCACTCTGGGTTGCGTGGTGGGTGTGATTATTGCGGCTGAGAGTGCCTCCATGGAGACGCAATTGGGCGCTTACCTCGGTTTTACGAGCGTCTTATTGGTTTGGTGTTGGATTGAATTGGCCTTCCTGCTGGGTTGGGTCTCGGGTCCGAATCGTCGGCCCTGCCCGCCGCAATCTCGCGGATGGTCTCGTCTGCGTATGGCCATACAGGCCATTCTTCATCATGAGATTGCCTTGTTGGTGGCCGGAGTGGCCATCTGCCTGCCGGCCTGGAATGCAGAGAACAACACCGCAGCCCAAGTCTTTTTGGTGATGTATGCCATGCGCTTGAGCACCAAGCTCAATCTCTTCTGGGGCGTGCGTAACTTTTATGAGGGCTTTCTGCCCGGCCCGACCAGCCACCTCAGCAGCTATTTTCGAAGGCGAGGACTGACCCCCTTGTTTGCACTGACAGCAAGCGCGGTCATGATCTTGACGCTCCTGGCATGGCATCGTGCGCTGAGCCCACAGCCGGACTGGGCACAATCGAGAGATGCTTTCGTGGCGTCGCTCTTGACGCTCAGCCTGTTGGAGCACCTCTTGCTGGTCCTGCCGATTCGCCCGGAGCGCCTCTGGCGCTTTCGGGGATCAAGCGCCTAGCTCGTTAAAGCCCTTCCGAGAGATGTACGAGCGTCTGACCGCGTGCGCGCAGCGCGGCAGCGTGGTTCCAGGCAGGCCGCTCTGAGCAGTTGAACCCGTGGTCGACGCCTGGGTGTACCACGATCCGAACATGGTCCCGTCCCGCGAGTGCACTGCGGGTCGCAGCGACGGCCTCTTGGGGTATGTAGGCATCCTTTTCTGCAAAGTGCAGAAGCAGTGGGCAGGAGATATCGTCAACCCAGTCGAGGTGCTGATGAATACCGCCACCGTAGTAACAGACCGCGTTATCAACACCTGCCCTCGCAGCGGCCAAGAAAGACAGGAGTCCGCCCATACAAAATCCCAGCGATGCGATCGGGCCTATGCACGCCTCATGGCTGTGCAGCACCTCGGTCGCGCGCTGAAGGTCAGAGCCCGTCAGGTTGGGGTCGAGGCCGCCCAACAGGGATAAGCCCTGCTCGAAGCCGTTGGAGTCGTACCCCAGTTGTAAGCGTGGGGATTGCCGCCAGAAGATATCGGGAGCGAGGACCACAAACCCGTCGGCGGCGTATTGGTCAGCCACCGATTGGATGTGGGCGTTGACGCCGAAAATTTCCTGAATCAATAGCAGTCCGGGCCCCTGGCCCTTCGGTGGCAGACTCAAGCGAGCATCAAAGGCGCGTCCGTCTGCACTGGGAACTGAAATCCATTTGCTGGTCATACAAACGTCTCCACTTCAGAAGCGAAAAAGCGATGACAACCAAGAAGCAGAAAAAGTGTGACATGGTGAACCCGCTCCATGCAAGGCTTTTAGCCTTATCCC
>CAMAZF010000039.1 GCA_945862985.1 Bordetella parapertussis
GGCCATAGTGCCGTATTTGGCGCGCCCGAAGCGGAGTTCGATCTACCCTATGGCCATCTTGGTCAGAACACGGGTTACGCGATGATTGCCCAGAGGTATAAGAGCGTCTACGGCTACGACCCGGTCGCGCTGGCAAAGATTGCAGTCGATCAGCGTGCAAATGCTCAGGCGAACCCAGAGGCGATGTTCTGTGGCCAGCCGATCTCGATTGAAGATGTCTTGAACTCTCGAATGGTGGCAGACCCACTCCACATGCTGGAGATCGTCATGCCCGTTGCGGGGGGGGCCGCACTGATTGTGGCGTCAAAGGAGCTCTGGTCCCAGACCCGACATCGACCTGTCGTGGTGACGGGATTCGGAGAGCAGTTGCAGACGAAGTCGCCCTCCTACGCCCCCGATCTCTTGCGAACGCCCGTTGGCCCTGCCTCAGATCGCGCCTTTCAAATGGCGGGTCTCGCGCCTAAGGACATGGATGTGGCGCAGATCTATGACTGCTACACCATCACTGTATTGCTCACTCTTGAAGATGCCGGCTTTGCACCCAAGGGAGAGGGCATGCGATTCGTGCGAGAGCACTCCCTGAGATTTGATGGAGACTTTCCACTGAACACCCACGGTGGGCAGCTGAGCTTCGGGCAGGCCGGAACGGCTGGCGGTATGTCACAGATCATTGAGGCAGCTCATCAGATTCAAGGCCGATGTGGGACTCGTCAGTTGTCCCGCTGTGATAACGCTTACGTTTCTGGCACCGGTGGCGTGATGAGCGAGCAGGGTGCATTGATCCTCCAGGGGGCATGACATGAAGACGACTGTCACGACAAAGCCCGTTCCCCAGCCCACCGAGATATCCCGGGCCTACTGGGATGCGCTCGCTCAAGAAAAGATCCTCATACAAGAATGTCTGTCCTGTGGACATCGATTCTTCTTTAGCCGAAGACACTGTCCTCAATGTTGGTCAGATCGATGGATACATTCAGAGGCAAGAGGCCCATTCAAACTTCACACCTTTACGGTCTCCCGTGTCCCGACGCTGCCCGAGTTTTTTGACGAGATGCCACAGTGTCTTGCAGTGGTGGAACTGGAGACTGGAGTTCGGGCGAATACTGCGCTCAAAGGAATCAACCCGGAGGGGCTGTCTGTGGGAATGGAGCTTCGTCCTCTGTTTGTCAGGAGAGGCGACCGAACCCTGCTTTACTTCACTGGCCCAGACACCCTGTTACCGGGGGTGGTTGTGGAGGGAGCAGAGGATCCCGATCAAGAGGAGCCTGCTCAGGGCGAGGATGAGGCCGTTGCCCAGAGTGAGCGAACCCCTATTCACTTCAAAGACATTCCTGCATTGGAGGCCTTGATTGCGGGGGGATTCACCGACTGGAGTAACGCCGTGATCGTCGATCAGGCGCTGGTCAATACCTTTGCCCAGCTCTCAGGTGATGACTACTGGATTCACACAGATCCCGATCGAGCGCGGAATGAGAGCCCCTTTGGTGGGACCATTGCTCATGGCGCGCTCGTTCAGGTTCTTATTTCTCGCATGAAGATCCCTTTCCGTCATGAGGTGGTCGGCTTCCAGTCGATGGTGAACTATGGATCGAACAAGCTGCGTTTTCCCTCACCCGTCCCAGTCGGCTCTGCCGTTCATGCAAAGGCGCGCATCACGGCGGTCGAGTCCCTGGCGAAAGGAACTCAGGTGTCCATTGAAATGCAGACCTTCGTGAAGGGATTCGACCGCCCCTCTGTGATCAACGAAATTGTCGTGCTTTACATGGGATGAAAACCAAACCACTACAAGGTATTCGCGTCCTCGATCTCAGTCGTCTCTTACCGGGGCCCTACTGTTCGCAGCTGCTTTTGCAACTGGGCGCAGAGGTCATTCGTGTTGAAGACGCGACGAAGCCTGACGGCGGGGACATGATGAGGGGAGTCGCTCCCGGGCGGACTCGGCCCTCACGTTTTTTCGACATTGTGAACGCCGGAAAACGATCCGTCTGTGTGGACTTGAGCCAAGATGGAGGACGGGCCTATCTTCATCACCTTCTCGAGGTTTCTGATGTCTTGATCGAGGGGTTTAGACCTGGGGTGATGGATCGATTTGGACTGGATGGAGCGTCCTTATTGCAAGCGCATCCTCGTCTGGTCTACTGCTCAATTTCTGGCTTTGGTCAGACAGGTGCGTGTGCCCAGTCTCCTAGCCACGACATCAATTACCAAGCGTTGACCGGCGTGCTCCATCAGAACGCAGCCCAGGGAGAGAGGCCTGTCATCTCTGGTTTTCAGGCGGGCGACTTGGCTGGGGGGAGCATGATGGCGCTGTCCCTCATCCTGGCTGCCCTCCTCCAGGCTCAGCGAACCGGCCAAGGCCAGGTGATTGATTTGTCGATGACTCACGCCCTCGGGCAGTTGCAGCCGATGATGGCCTTTGAGTGTATGGACTACGGACAGGCATCCCCTGCGGGAGGAGGAATGGTCACCGGTGGGATCGCAGCTTATAACATCTACGAGACCTCAGATCACCAGTACATGGCCGTTGGTGCGCTTGAAGCGAAATTCTGGACTGAGTTTTGCCATCGACTGGATCGTCCTGACTTTCTGGCCATTGGCCATCTCTTTGGTCAAAAAGGTCAGGAGGCACAGGCTCAAGTGGCCGAGGTGTTCAAGACCAAAACCCGTGAGGAGTGGGAGGCAGTCTTTGCGCATGGCTCATGCTGTGTCACACCAGTGCTGTCTCCCTCAGAGGCATTGGCACGTGGATATCTCTCGACTCGCCTAGATTCGACCGAGTCTGTGCAGGCGGGGCCTGAGCTTGGAGAGTCCACCTTGGCGCTCGGGCACAGCCTGAACATGAGCACAGATCTTCTGGAGACCTGGCTAAACGAAGGAGCCATACGATGACCCAGGCAGCGGGATACAGCCTTGTCGATTATCTGGATGCCGTCGTTCGTGCGCATCCCAAAAGGACGGCAGTGGTGTATGGGGATGAGGCCATCAGTTATGAGGAGCTCTCCGAGTTGTCATGGCGTGCTGCCGCCTGCCTGGAGGATGGTGGAGTCCAGCGGGGACAGACCGTTGGACTGCATCTCTACAACCGACCCGAATACATTGCGGCGTTTTATGGGGCCTGCCGAATTGGAGCGATCCCGTTCAATGTGAACTACCGATACGGTAGACAGGAGCTTGCCTACTTGTATGGAGACGCTCAGGCGAGCGCGGTCTTCTGTGAACATGACTTGCTGGAATTGGCGCAGCAAGCCTGCGCAGAGGCCACTCTGAAGTCTCACTTTTTGACGGTGGATGACATCCACCGGTCCAATGGTGAGGCTATTCGACACCGATTGGAATCTCAGGGGATTCATCCATCAGGCCACGATCTCTCACTCCTTTATACCGGTGGTACTACGGGCATGCCCAAGGGAGTGATGTGGCGTCATACCGACCTCTATCACGGCGCACTCGGATCGGGAGCCCTGTTCCTGAGGTGTGAACCCATTGACTCCCCTTCCGTTCTTCAGGAGCGGGTGGCCTCCATGCCCGAGCTCCGCTACTTGGCAGTCGCGCCCCTGATGCATGGTGCCGCCTTCTGGTCAAGCCTGATCACGCTGCACTCGGGTCTTGGACTGGTGCTGATGCCTGAGCGCCAGTTCCAGGCCGAGCGCGTGCTCGACACGCTGGTCGAGCACGGCGTTCACTTCTTGGCGGTGGTGGGAGATGCCATGGCCGTTCCTCTGCTTGATGCCATCCAGGCCGCCCCCTCTCGGTGGGACCTCTCTAAGCTCATACACTGGGGAAATGGTGGTGCAGTTCTTTCTGGAGCAACCAAGGACAGAATCCGGGCACTTCTGCCGAGGGTTCAGATTGGGGACGGAATGGGGTCGTCAGAGTCAGGCATTCTTGGGGCTGGAGACCCCTCTCAGGAATCAAAGGGGCTGTTGAGACTTCCTGCAAGAGACGATGTCAAAGTCATCGTCGATCGGAGTCGACTCGCGCTTCCAGGTGAGCAGGGAATGCTCGCCAGAACCGGCCCGATTCCCATGGGCTATTGGCGAGATGAGAAAAAGACACGGGAGAACTTCCTCACGCTTGAGGGCGTTCGATACGTGCTCACTGGTGATGCGGCCCTGCAGGGTGAGGATGGGTCTGTGGTGTTGCTCGGGCGCGACTCACAATGTGTCAACACTGGCGGAGAGAAGGTCTTCGTGGAGGAGGTGGAGACGCAGGTCAAGATGCACCCTTCCGTGCTCGACTGTAATGCGGTTGGCATACCGGACCCCAGATGGGGACAGAAGCTGGTTGCCCTGGTGAGCTTGCGGGCGGATGGGGATGTGCCAGAGGATCAGGTAGAGGCAAGCATCATCCAGGCTTGCAAAACGGGTCTTGCCGCCTATAAGGCGCCCAAGAGAGTCTGGGTGGTTTCGAGCATTCCCCGTGGCGCCAATGGCAAGGCCGACTACCGCTGGGCAAAGGCCAAGGCAGAACAGCTCGATCTAGGAACATGATCCCTCGAAAGACAGCCCTTGTGACAGGGGGCACAAGAGGGATTGGGTTTGAGACCGCCTTGCAGCTGGCGCGAATGGGCCACCGGGTCGTCATCACCAGCAGGGCTGAGTCCGATGCGATTCGGCCGGCACTCGGCGCACTCTCCGAACTCGGAGCAAATCCCATCTGGTGTGAACTCTCTCTGGAGGACCTCCAATCAGCAGAGTCTCTTATCGATCGCGTACATCAGGCGGTCGGGCCCATCGACATCCTCGTTCAGAATGCCGTGTATCAGGGCGCATTGAATCAACAGCCGCTAGCAAACCTCAGTCCAGAGGACCTTCAGGCGGCATGGCAGTCCACCATCTCGGCTCCTCTGCTGTTGATCCGAGAGGCGCACCGGCACATGGAGAAACACGCCGAACGGGGTCGAATTCTCATCGTGGGTTCCGGGGCCGGTCGATATGACCCCCCAGCCTCTGTGGCTGATGGCGGATGGGGCTTCGTCTATGGCGCATCCAAGGCTGCGCTTCACCGGTTGGCCGGTGTGATGCACGCAGAACACCCGAAAGCCAGAACCACCTTGATCACAGTGAATCCCGGCGTGGTCGATACGCCTGCGCTGCGGGCGACCTTGGGATTGAATGCTGAGCTGGTCCTCAAGATGGGCGCGAAACCAGCGTCTGACGTGGGCCTGGCGCTGGCCTGGCTTGCGACGGATGCGCCTCGTGAGCAGTGGCATCTTGAGTTCGTAGACCTACAAAAGAGAAGATGGGAAGGCTCGGAACGGGGGCTAGTCTAATAAGACGATGAGTCTCGCAGCGTCACACAGCAGACTCGAACCCACGTTCATCATGAGGACCTTGCGGTGTCTCTTCCCCCAGTAGATCGATTTGTTGAACTCCCCTCTGGCCTAAAGGTGCATTACTACGACCGGGGCGCTGGTACGCCAGTCGTCTTCCTACACGGGGCCGGACCAGGGGCGGGCGCTTGGGCAAACTTCAGTCAGAATTTTCCGGCTTTTGAGCGGGCTGGTGTGCGATGCATTGGGCTGGATATGCCGGGTTTCGGTCACTCAGACAAGCCTGAGGACTTGCTCTACAACGACGACACGTTCGACCGCACACTATTGGAATTCTTCGATGCGGTTGGCCTCGATTCAGCCATCCTTCTCGGAAACTCTCTCGGCGGAGCAATCTCTCTGAGATTTGTGCTGGATCATCCCACCCGGGTGAACGGGCTCATTCTGATGGCCCCTGGCGGGGTGGAAGATCGAGAGACCTATTTCCAGATGACGGGTGTTCAGACGATGGTCCAGACCTTTCAGTCTGGGCCTATGGATCTTGCGGCGATGCGAAGGGTGATGAGCCTTCAGATGTTCAACCCAGATCGCATTCCTGCTGGTTTGCTTGAGCAACGCGTAGAGGTGGCTAAACTCCAACCCTCTACGTTGTTCTCTACGATGCGTGTGGCCAACATGACACCGCGCTTAGCGGATATCCAGTGTCCCATCTTGGGGTTCTGGGGTGTCAACGACCAGTTCAATCCCCATACGGGTGCGCTCAAGATTACTCAGGCCTGTCCCCAGGTGCGCTTTGTGCTGTTGTCCCAGTGTGGTCATTGGGTCATGCTCGAGCATCAAACGGTTTTTGAGCGTGAGTGCCTAGAATTCGTCCGTGAGGTGGCGAGTCGATGAGCACAGGGATGCATCAACGGCTTTCTGCCATGCTCGACGAGGCGCTTCGCGCTCGTCGGCCGATTCGGCCGCTGACGGAGCTCGAGCCCTCCATCACCATTGATGATGCCTACGAGGTGTCCAAGGCCTTTTGTCAGTATCGCATCGCCCGTGGAGATCGCATCTCAGGCAAAAAGATTGGGGTGACCAGTGAAGCGGTGCAGCAGATGTTGGGCGTTCATCAGCCTGACTTCGGCTTCTTGCTGGTGTCCATGGATGTCAGTGGTCAAGATCAGGTGTCATTCAAGGAGCACGGACTCATTCAGCCCCGAGCAGAGGGCGAGGTTGGTTTTCGCCTCGCAAAATCTCTGAAGGGCCCCGGGGTCACCGCCCAGGATGTTCTCGACGCCACTGAGTCAGTCTTTCCGTGCTTCGAGATCGTGGATTCGAGAATTGAGAATTGGCAGATCAAGATTCAAGATACCGTCGCAGACAATGCGTCCTGCGGTGTGTATGTCTTGGGTAAACCGGTCCCCCTACCCGAAGACATGAGCCTGGCCGATCTCCATATGGTGATTCATCAGAATGGTGTGCAGGTGGCTGAGGGGCTGGGCTCTGCAGTCCAGGGGCATCCCGCTCAGGCCGTGGCCTGGCTCGCCAATACCTTAGGGGCCTACGGCATTGAACTGGAGGCAGGAGAGGTCATTCTCTCTGGGTCTCTGGCACCGTTGTTGCCCGCTCAACCCGGCGATCACTTTGTCATGAAGATGACTGCCTTGGGTGAGGTTGAGGTCCGATTTTCAGAATAGTTCAGGGGAAGAGATGACACGCATTCCGTGCGCAATCATCGGTTCGGGAAACATTGGAACCGATCTCATGATGAAGCTAGCCCGATCGTCCGTACTAGAACCGACTTGGATGGTCGGAATCGACGAGCAGTCCGACGGCCTCGCAAGAGCGCGCTCCATGGGGCTCAAGACCACGCATGAGGGGGTTCAGGGGCTGATCAAGGCCACGCAGGCGGGCGAAATTGGCTTCGCGTTCGATGCAACCAGTGCCTATGCGCATGCGGAGAACAGCGCACTGCTAAAGGCACGGGGCGTTCGCATGCTTGATCTCACACCGGCTGCCATTGGACCCTATTGTGTTCCGCCTGTGAACCTAACGGATCATCTCACCGAGGACTGCTGGAACCTCAACATGGTGACGTGCGGTGGACAGGCCACCATTCCGATGGTGTATGCCGTCTCTCGTGTGCAATCGGTGCGTTATGCCGAGATCGTCGCAACGGTCTCGAGTCGCTCAGCGGGTCCGGGTACGCGCAAGAATATCGATGAGTTCACTCGCACCACCGCAGGCGCAGTGGCCAAGGTAGGGGGCGCACGGGAGGGCAAGGCCATCATCATTCTGAATCCTGCAGAGCCGCCCATCATCATGCGGGACACCATTCACTGTCTGACTGATCTCGAGCCGGACCAGGCGGCCATCACTGACTCGGTCCATCGCATGGTGGAAGAGGTGCAGACCTATGTTCCTGGATACCGGCTGGTGAATGGCCCTGTATTTGACTCCAGTGCCGGCATGCACCGAGTGTCGGTGTTCCTAGAGGTGGCGGGTCTTGGAGACTATCTTCCCAAGTACGCAGGCAACCTCGACATCATGACCGCTGCGGCAGCAAAGACTGCAGAGGTCATGGCGAAGAGACTCTTTCCAGAAGGATTCTCAAAATGACCGAGCGTCAATCCGATCGATTAAAGGGCCGAAAGGTCACGCTTCACGATATGTCTCTGCGGGATGGTATGCACCCGAAGCGTCATCAGATCAGTCTGGATGCCATGAAAGGCATTGCGGCCGGTCTCGATCAGGCCGGCATTCCGCTCATCGAGGTGACGCATGGTGACGGACTAGGCGGCGCCTCCGTGAACTATGGCTTCCCTGCTCATACCGATGAGGAGTACCTCAAGGCTGTGGTTTCTGTGGTGAAGCAGGCTCGCATTTCAGCGCTGCTTCTGCCCGGAATTGGAACCGTGGATCACCTGCGCATGGCGCATGACATCGGCGTCAAAACCATCCGAGTGGCCACCCACTGCACGGAGGCGGATGTCTCAGAACAGCACATTGGATTGGGCCGTCAACTCGGCATGGACACCGTGGGCTTCCTGATGATGGCGCACATGCTGGATGCTCAGAGTCTGGTCGAGCAGGCCAAGCTCATGGAATCCTTCGGTGCCAATTGCATCTACATCACGGACTCCGCTGGCTACATGCTTCCCGATGATGTGACGGAGCGCTTAGCGGCCGTGCGCGCAGCCCTCAGTCCCGAGACCGAACTCGGTTTTCATGGACATCACAACCTGGGTATGGGAGTCGCCAACTCATTGGCTGCCTTGGATGCAGGGGCGAATCGAATTGATGGGTCCGCTGCGGGCTTGGGTGCGGGTGCGGGAAACACTCCCTTAGAAGTCTTCAATGCGGTCTGCGATCGTATGGGTATCGAGACCGGCGTGGATGTCTGGAAACTGTCTGATGTGGCGGAAGACCTGGTGACACCCATCATGGATGAGCCGGTGCGAATTGATCGTGAATCTCTGACGCTGGGGTATGCCGGTGTTTACTCCTCCTTCCTACTTTTTGCCAAGCGCGCGGAAGTGAAGTACGGCGTCTCTGCGAGAGACATTCTGGTTGAGCTTGGACGCAAGAAGATGATTGGTGGGCAAGAGGACATGATTGAGGACACCGCGATGAACATGGCTCGCGAGAAAGGCCTGGCGAATGCCTAAGTTCTTTGATGAATGGAGAAAAGGCTGCTCGTACTACACTGAGAGTCACGAGGCTTGGGCGGATACGGTTCGACGTTTTGTAGACCAGGAGATTCGACCAAACATTGACCAGTGGGAAGCGGATGGTCTTCTGCCCAGTGACCTGTTCGTCAAGGCGGCCGATATTGGCATCCTAGGCTTGGGTTTCCCTGAGGAGTACGGCGGCATCTCCGAGGGCATCGATCGCTTCCACGGCAACATCACTGGCGCAGAGCTCGCGGCCGCAGGGGCTGGCGGACTGCATGCCGGCTTGCTCGTATTCACCGTAGGGCTCGGTGCCATTCTTGCGATGGGTCCAGAGGCGATGAAGCGTCGTGTGGCCCCCGAGGTTCTCGCTGGTCGAAAGCTCTTGAGCCTGGCCGTGACAGAGCCATCGGGTGGATCGGATGTGGCGGCCCTCCAGACCGTTGCCGAGCGGCATGGTGATGTCTACCGCGTTCGCGGATCCAAGACGCTGATCACCGGCGGAACTCGCGCAGATTATTTTGTGACGGCCGTCAGAACGGGGGGGCCGGGACACGGCGGCATCAGTCTGATGCTGATCGAGCGCGACTTCAAGGGCGTGAGCAGCACGAAACTCGAGAAGATGGGCTGGCATTGCTCTGACACCGCCACCGTCTATTTTGACGACGTAGAGGTACCCGCTGAAAACCTCATCGGCGAGGAGGGCAAAGCCTTTGTCGGTCTGATGCGAAACTTCAACGCGGAGCGACTCGGAATTGCGACCACGTCAAACGCCTTCTCGATGGTCTGCCTGGAAGATGCTCTGGACTGGGCTCAGCAGCGACAGACCTTCGGTAAGCCGTTGGTCCAGCATCAGGTGATTCGCCAGAAACTCTCGTCTATGACTCAGCGCATTTATTCGACTCAGGCTTGGGCGGATCGATGCACGCTCGCCTTACAGAATGGGCAGGACGACGCCGGAGAGATTGCATTGCTGAAGGTTCACGCCACACAGGCTTTTGAATATGTCGCACGCGAGGCCTGCCAGATTCTTGGCGGCGCGAGTTATGTGCGGGGTTCTCGCGTCGAGCGGATTTACCGAGAGGTCCGACCCAATGCCATTGCAGGCGGTTCAGAAGAAATCATGCTCGACCTCGCTGCCCGACAGCTGGGCTACTTGAGATCAATCAGTTAGGAGGATGCAATATGGCTACAACCAAGGATTACAAGCTGGGGGATTTCACCTTCCCCCGCGGATGGTTCATGATCGCCACCAGCGAGACCATCAACACCCATAAGCCCATTCCCGTTCGCTACTTTGGAAAGGACATGGTCCTGTTCCGGGGCCAGGCCTCCGGTAAGCCGATCTTGCTTGATGCCTACTGCCCACACATGGGCACACATCTCGCAAACAACACCACCTCTTATGTATTCATTGATGGTCATGGCACCAACATCGAGGGGGATGCGATTCGCTGTCCGTATCACGCATGGAAGTTCGACGCCTCGGGAAAGTGCACCGATATTCCCTACCATCAAGGCCCCATACCTGAGGCGGCCTGCGTTCAGTCTTGGCCCGTGGTGGAGAGTCTCGGCGCGATCTGGGTTTGGCACGACCCAGAAGGGGGAAGCCCCCAATGGGATGCCCCTTCACGTCCTGAATGGGACGACGCGGGCTGGGTGCGTTGGAAGTATGACGACCTTGGTGAACTTGAGCAGCACCCGATGGAGATTGTCGACAACATCGCCGACTATGGCCACCTCGGCCCCATTCACGGCTCTGAAGTCCAAAAGTATGAGAACGAGTTCAAGGGGCACACGGCAACCCAGCGTCAGTGTGGACCGCACCGAACCTTGGTGGGGGCAGACGGTGTGAGCCCGATTCTGCATACCCTCACGACCTATCATGGACCGGGATATCTCATCTCGGATATGACGGGCTACGCCGAGGCCATTCTGCTGATCTCCCACACCCCGGTTGAGGACGGGAAAGTACATGTCTGGCATGCGCTGATGGTCAAGGCCCAGCACACCCCTGCGACCGACACCGACCTGATTGGAGCGCGCCAGTTTCAGGAAGCCAGCCGCTTGGCTTTCATGCAGGATTTCGAGGTCTGGGCGAATAAGCGGCCCTGCTTTAACGGAATGTTTATTGCCAGCGATGGACCCTTCATGCGCGCGCGCTGGTGGTACAAACAGTTCTATAACCCACGCGAAAAATCAGGCGAATTTCTGGAGCGGTGCGAGGGAATCTACTCTCCCAAAGGGGTCGCACCCTACCAAGCGCTGGAGACGGCATGACGAAGCATTTCGTGGTGTCTGGCGGTGCCTCGGGAATCGGAAAGGCAGTCGCAGATCGCCTCCGATCCCAAGACGCCAAGGTGATCGTGGTGGACTTGAGGGTGGGGGACGTACAGGCCGACCTCTCCACGCCGGAGGGGCGTCAGCAGGCAATCGCAAAGGTGAAGGCCCTCACCGCAGGAAGACTCGATGGTCTGGTGCTCTGCGCAGGGCTGGGCCCCCATGTGCCCAAAGCCGCTGCTGTCCTCGGCGTGAATTATTTTGGAGCAGTGTCCCTTTTAGATGGTCTGGAGTCCGAGTTGGCCCAGACCCCAGAGGGAAACGCGGTCGTGATCTCCTCTGTGGCCGCAGCTCAGATGCCTTGGAAGAAGAATCCCATCGCAATGCAGCTGGAGGCGGGTGATGAGGCTGGCGCAGTTGCCGCACTCTCGCAGATGGGGGAGATGGCTGGCCAGGTGGCATATGCCGCCAGCAAGAACGCGCTCACCGTTGCCGTACGCAGGCGAGCGGTGTCGTGGGGACAGAAGGGCATTCGACTCAATGCCGTCGGGCCCGGGGTGGTGGAGACGCCACTACTTGAAGGGGGCTTGGCTCATCCCGTGTATGGGCCGGCGATTCGCAACTTTACTTGCCCACTGGGACGATCAGGAAAGCCAGACGACATTGCAGCGCTCGTCGAATTCTTACTGTCCGCACAGGCTGGCTTTATCCATGGCGCACAACTGTTTATCGACGGCGGAGCCGACGCAATGGCCCGTCCTACGGAGTTCTGAAGCATGAAAATTTTAGTCACGGTCAAGCGTGTAGTGGATTACAACGTGAAGGTACGGGTGAAGTCGGATGGCAGTGATGTGGACATTGCCAATGTGAAGATGAGCATGAACCCGTTTGATGAGATTGCGGTGGAGGAGGCGGTTCGGCTCAAGGAGGCTGGGGTGGCCAATGAGGTGGTGGTGGTCACGTGCGGGGCTGTGAGCTGCCAGGATGTCTTGCGTACGGCGTTTGCGATGGGTGCGGACCGTGGGGTGTTAGTGGAGGCGGCTGGGGTGTTGGAGCCGCTGGCGGTGGCCAAGCTGGTGAAGGCGGTGGTGGATCGGGAGGCGCCCAATCTCATCATCATGGGCAAGCAGGCGATTGATGATGACTGTAACCAGACGGGGCAGATGCTGGCTGCGCTCTGCGGCTATCCCCAGGCGACTT
>CAMAZF010000040.1 GCA_945862985.1 Bordetella parapertussis
GCTCAGGCGAAGAAGCCCGATCCAGCCTTGGCCAAACTGCTCACCGACATCAAAGGACTTGAGACGCAGATCAAGCAGCAGTCGAGTGCCTTGAATGAGACGTCCAAGCGCATTGGCGGCGTGAACAAAGAGATTGCCGACCTCAAGCGTGTGGGTTCGAATGTAGAAACCCTAAAGGCGCAGGTGGAGGCCATGGTCGTTCTGGAGCGTCAGCGATATCGTGAGGCGCTAGAGAAGGCCAACAAGAAGGTGGATGCAGAGACGGCCGTCGCGTTTCCTCGGCGGGAGCCCATCGCACCTGTGAACCCCGGAGCGCCGCGATAGTCAGAAACTGCGTTACATTGCGTCAATAGTATGAAATTATCGGTTTATTGATGCAGTCGAAGGAGTCCACTCCGTGGGAACCGTGCGTAAAACCATTACCCTTACCGAACAGCAAGATCACTGGGTCAAGGCTCAGATCAGCGCTGGACACTACACCAATGACAGTGAGTACATTCGAGATCTGATTCGAAGGGAGCAGGACCGCAGTGCAGAGATCGACTCGATCCGCGATGCCTTGACCGAAGGTGAAATGAGCGGTGAACCTCGTCGCTTTGATTCCTCTGGGTTCAAACGGAGGATGCGCGCCGAGCGTGGCTGAGTATCGCCTCACGCCTACGGCTGAGCGCGACTTGGAGGCAATTTGGGTCTACACCGCCCAACAATGGGGTGTTGAGCAGGCCGATCGAAACATAGACCTCTTGACCACCTCGTACACTGATCTGGCTGAGTCACCCATGACTGCGCCAAGCTGTGAACACATTCGGGTTGGCTACCGACGTTGGCGTGTCGAGAGACACATGATCTATTTCCGAGTCACTGAGTATGGCATCGTGATTGTTCGGGTCTTGCATGACCGTATGGACGCACGGAGCCGCTTGTAAGTCAGCCGTCGACGATAATCTCGATCCGACGGTTGCGGCCGCGACCAGCCGCAGTATCGTTGGTGTCGACTGGCCGTGTGTCCGCATGACCACTCACGCTGATGCGGTTCATGGCCACCCCTGCGCGATTGGACACATAATCTGCCACGGCTGAGGAGCGCGCGGCAGACAAGTCCCAGTTCGACTTGAATCGATCGTTGCCAATCACGGGAACGTTGTCGGTGTGCCCCTCGATTTTGACGGTGCCCTTGCCGCTGGCGATGGTCTTGCCCACTTTCTCCAGCAGAGGCATGAAGGCTGGCTGAAGCTCCGCACGGCCAGAGACGAACGACCCCTGCTCCGCCAGTCGAATGACGATCTTGGAACCATCTCGGAACACCTCAGCCTGGCCGTTCTGGATCTCTTTGGCCAGCTCCTGCTGAATGCGCTGAAACTGCGCGTCGAGCTCGGCCTTGTCGTTGCCAGACCCGCTCTGGCCTTTGCCACTCTGGCCCTGGTTCTTCTCGGAATCTGCCTGACGCACCTCGACCTGTGAGGTGATCTGGGCCTGGGCCTGGGCGACCTTGGCATACACCTCAATCTGCTCCTGAGGCACAACACCGGCGGTCTGCTGACCCTTCTCGCCCTGTCCCCCACCAGCCCCCGGGTTGGTGGCCTGCTGAGGGTTCATCTGCACCACGACTTTCTTGCCCTCTGCACGGACCTCGACCAGGCCTTTGGAGATCTCCTCGGCCAGCACCTTCTCGACACCCTTGGCCTCTTGCTGGGTGACTGGGTCTGCGGTCTTGGTCTCGTTCTTGACCTCGAGGTTCTGTTGGGTCTCGTCGGTCGTCTGCTGCCGTACCGTGTTCACGGGAGTGGGCTCCGCCATGGCAGGCGAGAACTGCTGCGCGATGAGGCTCGTGGCCTTGGGGGGCTCGACGGTGGGGACCAGACGTTGAACGCCGAAGGAGTTTTTCAGTGAACCCGAGATCTGCTTGAACTTCGGCACGTTCATCTCTGCGAAAGAAAGAATGAGCACGAAGAAGGCCATGAGCAGCGTGGCCATGTCGGCGAAGGTGGCCATCCAAGCCGGTGCGCCGACTGGAGGACAGTCCCCACACTCTTCGCATTTGCATTCCTCACATTCCTCAGCCGCGCCCTTGTCGACTTCCTCAACGGGCTCCTCGGCGGGCGGGGGAGGTGCAACCTCGCCCGCCTCCGGCGGCTCAAGCTCCTGATCGGCGTCCGCCATGTTTTACTCTGCCTTAGCCTGCGATGGCATCGAGTTTGCCCTGGTCTTTCGGGGCCACGTAGCCAGCCATCATGGAGGGCAGCAGACGGGGGTTACCCCCTTCTGCGATGAACATCAGCGCCTCAATGATGAGGGTGTTGTTGTTCGAGAGTTGGCCGTCGAGGTTCGACACCTTCTGGATCACGGGAATGCAGATCATGTTCGCAATGACTGCACCGTATAGGGTGGTGAGCAGCGCCACCGCGAAGGCTGGACCAATGGACTTTGGGTCACTCATGTTGCCCAGCATAATCACCAGTCCGACCAGCGTTCCGATCATGCCCATGGCAGGACCGATTTCCTTAATGGAGTCGAACAGAACGAGCGCACCTTTGTTGCGCGCCGTGATCTGTGCGGCTTCGATCTCCAACGCTTTCTGAATCAGCTTGGGGTCGGTGCCGTCGACCATCATGCGGATACCCTTGGCCATGAACTTATTCGAAATCTCCTGTCCCTCTAGCGCAATCATGCCGTCTTTCTTGGCAATGGTGCCCAGTTCAACCAGCTTCTCAATGAGCTGAATGGGGGTCTCGGCCTTGTACTTGATGGTCTTCATGGCTGTCCCAATGCCACCGATGAACTCAGGAATGGTCGAGCGAGCGAGAACAGTGAAGGCTGTTCCCAAGACCACAATGTAAACCGACGGCATGTCAATAAAGATGCTGACGTCGCCCATGGCCATCACGACCATGGCGAATGCACCTGCGAGGCCAATAATCGTTGCGATATCCATTTAAGTCTTCTCTCCTAGAGTCAAAACCTTCCGTATATTATCGGAGGGACATGTAAGGGTTTCGGAACAAGGGGCAAAGACTTGACTGTTTCTGGGTATTTCCTTGGTGTCTTGGGACTCAGCGCCCTGCTCGCGGGCTGTATGGACCTGCGAAGCACGCCCATGTGTGGCCAAGAGATTGCGGCTGGAGACCTCGGCGCATTCAAGACGCCCTCAGATGCCATCGCGGTGGACAGCCGCACCGGACTCACCTGGTTTCGCTGCTCGGGCGGGCAGTCTCCTCTTGCAGGGGCCTGCGTGGGCACCCCCCTTAAGCTGAGTTGGGAGGAGGCAAAGGCCTATGCGGTCGAATTCTCGGCGGCGTCCGGCCGAACCTGGCGCCTGCCCACCTACTCAGAGATGAAAGACATTGCGGAGTCGGGCTGTCAGAACCCCGCCTACAACCAGAATGTCTTTCCGGGCCTACCCATTGAGACCTACTGGACGTCCTCTACGCAGATTGCCACCACCACCCAGGCTTGCATCGTCTTTACCTACACCGGGCTTGGAAAGTGCAGGGCCTTCCAGGCCGAGCCCCATCACTTCATGCTGGTCTCAGACCCAAGCTGATTCAGGCCGTACTTGTTGATCTTCTCAATTAGAGTGGTGCGCTGCACATTCAGGATGCGCGCAGTCTGAGAGATGTTGCCCTTGGCCTGATCGAGGGCTCGTTCAATGAGCCCTCGCTCGAAATCCACCAGTTTTTTCTTGAGTGGAATCCCGTCTAGCGCGAAGAGCGAGGAGTCGCCTTGGGTAAAGGCGATGAGCTCCTCAATGGGGTTGGTCTCTTCTTCGAGAGCCTCTAATGGGAGCTGAATGGGCTTGCTCGCCGCTGAGGGCTGGGCGGGAGCAGAGCGGGGCGTTGCTGGGGTGGGCGTGGGATTGAGCCCTCGAAGGCCACGGGGCAACATGTCCTGGGGGATGTCGTGGTAGCAGAGCGCCTGGCCAGCGAACAGGGCGCTAAAGCGCGCCACCAGATTCGAGAGCTCTCGAATGTTTCCCGGCCAGGCATAGCCCCGAAGCACCTCGAGCAGCGACGGCTGAGCCTGAATGGGGACGCAGTCTTGGGTGGTGTGTAGCCCAGCAAAGTGCGTGATCAGTGCCTCAAGGTCTTCAGTGCGGTCACGCAGGGGAGGGGTGGCCAGGGGCAGCACATTCAGCCGGTAATAGAGGTCCTCACGAAATCGCCCCGCAGCCACCTCTTGCTCAAGGTCTCTGTGGGTGGCGGCCACGACCCGCACATCCACGGGGATGGATTTCCCCCCACCGATGGGGTCGATGGTGCGCTCCTGAATGGCCCGCAGAAGCTTGACCTGCATGTCGAGTGCCAGGTCGCCAATTTCATCTAGAAAGAGCGTGCCCTCATGGGCCAGCTCGAATCGGCCTTTGCGGTCGGAGATGGCGCCGGTGAAAGAGCCCTTCTTGTGGCCAAAGAGTTCACTCTCGATGAGCTCACGCGGAATGGCGCCACAATTCACGGGCACGAACTGCCCTGTCTTTGCACGGGGCGACCGGTCGTGGAGGGCTCGCGCGACCAGCTCTTTACCCGTTCCGCTCTCACCAATGATGAGTGCGGTGGCGTCAGACGGCGCAACGCGCTGAATCAATTGCTTCAGGCTTAAGGTTGCTGCGCTCTGGCCGATGATAGAAGGGATGGCATCCAAGGCGACGTGGTTCCGGGCGGCAAAAGTTGGCCGCTAAAGTGAGTGAATGGTTGGTCGATCCTTGGTGCACGATGATACAGACAATGCCCCCCTGGGCTGACTCTCTCAAGGAATGCAAATGAAAAACCGTGGCCTGCTGTCTTCCGTTGTTCTGCTGGGTGCCTTGAGCCTGTCGGCTTGCTCCAGCGTTCCTTACCTGTCTAAGAAAGACACTCCACCCCCGCCCGTGGCCAAAACGCCCGCGGAGCAGTATCCCGCGCTGGTGGGCGACCTGGCCAAGGCTTCGGCTGCCAACATGATGTCGCCACTGGCCGATCGCTTGCAGTCCTTTACTGCCACTGGCTATGCGGTGATCAGCGTGCAGCCTCACAAGCTTCCCGCCCAGCAGCGGCTCATGGCCATTCGGGCCTCCAAGCTCGATGCCTACCGCAGCCTGACTGAGCAGGTCTATGGCCAGCAGTTGGATGCCACGACCACCGTCGCAGATATGGTGATCCAGAGCGACAGCTTCCGCACGCGAGTCGAGGGCATCATTTACGGCGCACGCCTGGAGAGCATCAATCCCGTAGGCGACGACACCTACGAGACCACCATGACCCTGGATGCTCGTGTGGTGGCAGACATTCGCGCGCTCTACCTGCAACAACTCGCCTCCAGCCGTCGTTAAGCGGCTGAGCACGTAGGCGCGGGACTGACATGCTCAGGACCTCTCTTCTGATGTGGGCCGGAGTTGTTGCGCTGGTCCCAGCATTGGCGACTGCCGCGCCAGTCTCGGCTGAGGCCGCGCTGCAGGCCATTCGCGATCGGCTGATTGCTCAGGCGACCGAGGCCAGCACCCGAGTCCAGACCCTGGCGTGGATCGACGACCAAGGGCGCCTGCATGAGTCGACCCGGTTCTCGGCCGACGCCAAGGTGCGCGGCATGAGGTTGGTGAGCCCCAGCGCGGTGAACCCGCCAGATCCCCAGCCCGAGCCGACGGCTGTTGCGACCCAGCGGGCGGAGGCCTGCCCTCCAAACGCACAATACAAGCGTCACGCACTTTTCGTGGTTCAGCCGGCCGAGCCCGGTCGATTCTTCGACACGGCCAGCCTCTCCCAACTCACGCAAGAGTTTTCGACCGACCTCATGGCGCTCTTCGCGGCCGAGACGGGCTGGGTGCTCACCCAGAGCCAAGCCCCGCAGTCTGAGCTTAGCCTCTACGAGCGTGAGCTCTTGCACCGCCCCTCCGATCGCGCACCCCACCGGCTGGTGGTCCAGCTGCAGGACCTGGGCGTGGCCCCCGTTCGTTCTCGATTTCCAACGCGTCCAGAGTGGCTGAGTCGTCAGCTGATGGAGGCGGGCCTGGCTCAGAAGGAAGAGGAATATGGCCTGCTGGGCATTCGGGTCACCCTCTTTGCGCCAGAGACGGGCCAGATTCTGCTCTCCGAGCGGGCCGAGATTCGGATGGTACGAAAGACCATGGGCTATCTCGATGCCCCGTCCCTGGCTCTGGCGGACCCCGCTCAGAGCCGAGCAGCCTTGATGCAACTGCAGAAGGCCCTTCGGGATCATCTCGCCTGTGACGCGCCTGCGTATCCGGTGTTCGAGAAGACCTCTGCCGGGCTCTTGCTGTTGCGAGCTGGCCAGCGCGTGGGGCTGCGAGTTGGGGATCGGCTCTTGCTCAGCAAAGCCGACACGCTGCCGCGCCGGGCCTTGACCCCTGGTGTGATTGAAACGCTGGCTTTGGCTGAGGTGATTTCTCTGAGCCAAGACCAAGCCACTTTGAAAGTGGTGGCAGGACCGAACCCTCCTGGGCTTGACCGACTGGTCGCCTCGCCCTTCTAATGCCCATGAAAGGATCCCTCATGATTCGCTCTCTCGTTGCACTGGCGCTCGGCGTCGTGATGGTTCAGTTGGCGCAGGTGGCGTTTGCCGCTCAGCCCGATACCGCTCGCGCGCTCAAGACCCTCATGGGCGAACCCAGCCCGAACGCCGCGATGGGGCCGCAGGCCGCAGGCCACCAGACCACACCAGGGGGAATGACCCGGGTGGTGGTTCAGCGGGGTGACACGCTTTTCAAGATTCTCGCCAAGCACGGTGCCCTGCCACCCGATCGTCGGGCGATTTTCGGCGCCATGGTGAACCTCAACCCGGAGGCCTTCATCTCGGGCAACCAGAACCGCCTGCGTGCGGGCGCCGTCCTTATGCTCCCCACGGCGGCTCAGCTTCAGGCCCTGGCCTCTGGCCAGATGACGCCTGCGGCGTTGCTCTCGGCCCAGGCCTCCGCCCAGTCCGGTGGATCTGGCTCGAATGCGACGATCGATCCGCATAAGGGCTGGGTTCGCTACCCGTCCCGATAGTCCATCATGCTCACGGGTCCAGAGGCCATTGCCGCCGCAGGCGCGAGGCCTCTGCCCATCTACCTCGAAGGCCGGCTGATTCCGCTGCAGGATGCGGTCAGCAAGGAGCTGGGGCTTAATCCGAATCAAGTCGTGAAAGCTGTGGTGGAGATTCGTCCTGAGGGCAGTATGGTCCTCGTCAACGGGCGTTACGTTGAACTCCCAGCCCAGTTGCGGTTTCGACCGGGAGACGAGATTTGGCTCCGGATGCTTCAGACGGGCAAGGGCCCAGCGCTTCAATTGGTTCCGCCTCCCGCAGAGGAGGTTCCCACGGTGCGAGCGCAGCTAGCCGCCCAGGCATCTGCCTTGGTCCCGGGCCTTGCAGGTCTGCCCCCAAGTGTGGCCAGTCTTTTTGTACGTCCGGCGGATTATTCAGGCTTGATGGCCTTGTTCGCTGGGGGGCTTCTCACCAGTCTCGTTCGAGCCTCCGGAGGTGCTGATGCAGGGGGGGCATCACGGCTATTGCCTCTGGTGCAATTTCTCAACGGACGCTTATCTGCACATCGCATCACGCCCGAGGCCGTCAAGCAGGCCTTGAGGGCCTCGGGTCTCTTCTCGGAGTCACGACTTGCTCATGGGCAAACTGTTCAGGCTGACCTCAAGGTGGCGTTGATGGCGGCCTTGCGGCTGCTAGAGGCCGAGCAAGAGGGAGATGTTGAGCTGAAGGAGGCCGTCGAGGGAGCCATCAGGGAGCTTCAGTCATCACAGGCGGATTCGCTGGTTTCGCAATCCCATCGTGAGTTACTTCTGACCTTCCTGGTCCCATTCCGTGATGCGCCTCCTGCGCTCATTCGGTTCTTTCGTCCTCCAAAAAGTCAGGAGGACCCTGATCCACCCATGAGTTTTGACATTCACACCCAGAGTCCAGAGCTCGGAAATCTCTGGCTTTCAGCGGTCTTGCACCAGCAGTCTGATTTGTCCCTCACCATGTGGGCGGAGAGGGAGTCTGTGGCCAAGCTGGCGAGCCATTCGGTGGGCGATTTAGAAGGGGATTTGGAAGACATTGGCCTGCACGTGCAGAAAATCACCGTTTTACACGGACGTCGGCCAGATGACACGGTGTTGCCCCCTGGCGATCGGCCACGCGCGCCGGGCTCTGTCTTAGATTTGAAGGCATAAACGATGGTGAGCCGCCAGACCCTTGAGGGCCTTCAGGCTGTGGCCCTTGAATATGGACAGAATAAGGCTCCTGTCGTGGTTGCGAAAGGTCACGATGAGGTCGCCCTGATGATTCTTGAGGAGGCGGAGCGTCAGGGAGTTTATGTGGCCCGAGACCCTCAGCTTCTCGCTTTGCTTTCAGCACTCGAGATTGATCAAGAGATCCCAGAGAGCTTGTACACGGCTGTGGCCATTATCTTGTCCTGGGCGTATTGGCTTCGGGGAATGAAACCAGGCGACGAGAAGCGAGATTAGGCGTCTGCTAAGCCCCTGCCCCGGCGGATTCCGGACAGACGGCCCATGCGATCATAGACTTCTACTGCATTGAGCGGATCGGGGCCTTGTAGGGTCCTGAGTGCGGCGCGAATGGCATCGAGCTTTCGCTGCAACAGGATTTCATTTCGCCGGTGCCGGTCCTTGCAAAGCCTAATGAGATCCCTAAAGGGCTCCCACGCGAGTGCATCGGCCCCCTCAGAGGGGAGCTGGAGATTGGATAGGGAGCCTAGAATCGCGGCTTTTTCAGCCTGCATGGATTCGAAGCGATCGAGCGATTGCTCCTTGAGCGCGTCGAACTCCAGATCGAGCAGCTCGAGCAGGCGGTTTGCGTGAACAGAGGCCTGCTCGGGATTCAATTTAGATCATGCGCTCGAAAGCGGCAAAGCTTTCGGCAATACGACGGGGATCGAGCGGGTAATTTCCATCTCGAATGGCCTGCTTGATGGACTCAACCTTCTCTTGGTCAATGTCCGGAGCAGCCTTGACTTGCTCAGAGACATTGCTCAAGCGAACTTCGTCGGCCTGAGCACGATCCTCCGCCTCAATAGCTTTGGCTCGGTCGTAGGCAGCAAGCTTGGCTTCTTCGGCCTTTTTCAGCCGATTCTCAGTTGCGACGTCGTATCCGGCCGCGCGTGCAATGTTGGAGATCGGGTCACTCATGATGTTTTCCTTTGCAAAGGGACTTTCCCTTGCTCTGAGGATCGACAGGTTACCTGAAAACTTTAGTCTTCTTCACACAATTTTGCTAGCGAATCATCGCAAGACCCTGGTCGACGACTTCTCCCATGGTGAATCGGCCAGACTGCTGATTTTTAAAGCGAATTCTTTGGCCCAGGCGCCCATCCTCAAGCGCTTCGACTCGAATGTTGAGGGTGAGACCTGGAACCTGTGCGTGTTGCAACTGCACAATATCCCCTCGCCGCACCAAGATAGCCGGTCTGACATCTTGGAGGCGTAAGGGCTCGCCGGCCTTCACTGCCCGATTGGTCTGCATGGCGTCGAGCCCCGCAGCAGACCCTAGATAGAGATGTGCGCCTCCACGCACCCGATCTCTGGGAACCTCTCTCAGTTCAACAGACTCGGGTCGGAGCCTTTGCTGGCTGGAGAGATTCTCTCGCGCAACCAGAATCAGGACGGGATCAGACGCCTCGGCCTTTGGACGAATTGGCGATCCTGATGTGGGGGGTAAGTCCCGCTCTGGGCCTCTCACAGGCTGTGTGGTTCTCAGAAAGATTTGTTGTTTGGGTGTCATGCAACGGGCTCTGAGCCCCTGACCCTCCCCAAATGGGAGGTCAAAAAGCCAGCGTGGGCAGCGCTCGACGTGAATCCTTGTATCGAGCGACTCAAACTGAATGGTCTCCGGCTCCTGGCCTTTGAGCTCAGAGACCCAGGTCTTGGCCTGATGCGTCAGCGCATCGACTGCCTCGCTTGCCTGCAGTGAAAGAGAGTGCATGCCGATCGCCACGGCCACAAGGCAATGAAGGGTTGTATATCGGCTGATCACAATGTTCGACATAGCCGGTGTGAAGCAAGACTCACGCCACCTTTTTGCGGGTTGGCACGGTGCCTGCATGGAGAGGGGCATGAAGATCTCTGTCGAACGCGGTGACACCCTGCTTGCCCTGGCCCGAGAAGCCAGCGAGAGGGCACACCCTGGACGTTCGGCGCCCGCCTTTAAGGAACTCATGTCCATGGTCCAGACCGTCGCCAAAGCCAACGAGATTGACAACCCAGACCTGATTTTCCCAGGTCAAGTGATTGATTTTTCGAGTGCTCTGGCCAGCAAACAGGCGCTGACAGGCTCAGTGGCCGTGGCTCAGGCGCCCACAGTCGAGTCTGTTCAACCCCTGGCCTTCGAGCCCACTCGGGCGGCTGGCTATCGGGTGTTGGAGCGCATGCTCGACCGTGCGGTGGCGAAAGGCTATATCCCGCAGCGTGAGGTGGGCGATGTGCAGCGACGAATTCTCGACATGGCGCGTGAACATAAATTTGCCCCAGACGACTTCGCCCGCGTGGCCATGATGGAGAGTGATGGCCTCAACCCCCGGGCCACCAATGGCAACTGTCATGGCGTGATTCAGTTTTGTAGTGGCCCAGATCGGGGTGCAGCCAGCGTAGGGTATGGAAAGAACCCCGAGCGGATTCTGAAGCTCAGCGTTCTCGATCAGCTCGATCTGGTGGATCGTTACTTTGATGACACCGCCCTGGGCCAGTTCAAGCCCGCATCGCTCGACAACCTGTATTTGACCGTCCTGTTTCCTGCCGCTCGAGAAGAGCGGCAGATGCACAAGGCCCTGCCCATTCCTGGCCCTCAGGCGCGAGCGCTCCATGTGGGGGGTAACCAAGAGTCCCCCATCACTCGAGCCTCGTTGCGAAAGGGCCTGATTGAGCACGCCACGACCAAATTGCAGCAGTTTGCGATGGGCGGCAACGTTTTGCCGGTTTCCACTGGCACATGGCTTGCATCTCGTCGCGTGAATTGATTTCTTGAGGAGTCCCCATGAACCTGGTTGAAAACGCATTTGGCATCCACGAACGGGCGCTCTCGGTGCGCAACCGTCGCGTGGAGCTGATTTCTCAGAACATCGCCAACGCAGACACGCCCAACTACAAGGCCCGTGACCTCGACTTCAAGAAAATGATTGCGGGTGTGGAGGGCGTGAAGATGGCCTCCACCAGCAATGGCCACTATGAAGTGGCCAAACAAGAGAACGATGTGGATGGGCTGCTGTTTACCACCCCGTTTAACGCATCGACCGATGGCAACACCGTGGAAGTGGCGGTAGAGCAGGCCAAGTTCGGTAAAGCGACAGCAGACTACCAGGCCACCCTCATGTTCCTCGAAAACCGCATCTCGGGCATTCGCAAAGCCCTGCGCGGTGAATAAGACAGAAGGAGCACCAGACCATGATTGACAATATTTTTGGCGTTGCAGGCAGTGCGCTGAACTCTCAGCTCACCCGCATGAACCTCACGGCCTCAAACCTGGCCAACCAGAACACCACCGCCACCACCGAGGGCGAGGCGTTCAAGGCCAAGCGCACGGTCTTCAAGGCCATGCTCTCCAAGGCAGACACCCATGCCGGTGCCCCCAATGTGGGCGGCGTGCGCATTGACAAGATTGTCGATCTTCAGAACCCCAACCCGCGCGTGTACGAGCCAGGGAGTCCTCATGCCGACAAAGACGGCTATGTCTGGATGTCGAACGTGAATGAAGTGACTGAGATGGTCGAGATGATGGCCGCAGCCCGCGCCTATCAGAACAACGTCGAGGTGGTGAACACTGCCAAGGCCCTGATGATGAAAACCCTGGAGGTCACCAAGTCATGAGCATCTATGCGAGCACCTATCAGGTGCCTTCTTCAATCCCGACGGTGGCAGGCCAGCAGACGGATTACTCCAAAATTCAGAACGAGGAGATGGGGGAAAAGGAATTCCTGATGCTCTTCACCGCTCAGCTGCAGAACCAGAACCCCCTCGACCCCATGGAGAACGAAGCGTTTGTGGCCCAGCTGGCCCAGTTTAGTCAGCTCGAGGCGACCACCACCATGAGCGACAAGATGACCGGATTGGTTGACGCCCTGAAGGGGCAGCGCCTGATGGACGGATCTTCTCTAATTGGAAAACAGGTCGCGGTTCCAGATGGACCAGCGATTTTGCGGAACGGAGCGTCGATTTCCGGAGTGATTTCGGTGCCCGACGGCGCCAACAGCGTGAGCTATGCGGTTTATGACCGCTCAGGTTCGTTAGTGAAGTCAGAGGAGCTTGGACGCAAAGCGCCAGGTGACGTATTGGTGCGCTGGGATGGCACCAACCAGGCCGGCGAGCGGATGAGCGACGGAGCCTACCGGATGGTCGC
>CAMAZF010000041.1 GCA_945862985.1 Bordetella parapertussis
TTGCTATCCATGGCACCCTGAAAACCACACTCTTCACCCTCGCAAGAATGATCACCAAGCAGACCAACCCAACCGTCAAACTCCACTGATTTCCGAAGGTTCCAATATGTCCCTGCCCAGTATCCCCCTCACCCGTCTCGACGGTGCACCGTCCAATCTCATCGACTACCAAGGACAGGTTCTGCTGGTCGTGAACGTCGCCAGTGCGTGTGGCTTCACTTCTCAGTACAAAGATCTCGAGGCACTCCATCGGCAGTACCAAAGCAAGGGGCTTGTGGTCATGGGCTTTCCCTGTAACCAGTTTGGAGGTCAGGAGCCGGGCAGCGCTGAGGAGATCCAGGCCTTCTGCAGCAGTCGATTCGACGTGAGCTTTCCGATGTTTCAGAAGTGCGAAGTCAACGGTCCAAACGCCCACCCCTTCTTTGAGTTTCTGAAATCTGCGGCGCCCGGCATCCTCGGCACCGAATCGATCAAATGGAACTTTACGAAGTTTCTGGTGAACCGCCAGGGTCAAGTGGTCTCTCGGTTTGGTTCCGCCGATGGGATGAGCAAGATCGAGGCACCCCTAGTGGCCTGCCTTGAGGCATCCACTTGAGGATTGAACCAACCGCCTCGCATGTGCGAGGTTTTTATAGGCGATCATCGAAGGGCTCATAGACTCCAACGCCGCGAGGAGCTGTGCATGATGCGCCTGGCTTCGAACCACTGCGCGAAAAGGCGCGAGCATCACTCGAATCAGAAACAGACAGGCTCCATGGCCCAGGGGCACAGTGACCTGGCGCTCATGGCGAAACCAGAGCTGGTCCGCGTGACGAAGGCTTGCCGTGTCATCCTGCCCGGGTGGCCTCGCTTTAGACGCCGAACCGGCCAGGGTCCAGACGGTTCTCATCAAGGGGGCTTTTTCGAGCATCGCCCGGGACATGGTGTGTATCGCTCGCTGCAGGGCCGCGCCGTCAGCGACTGGCTCATGCAATGCACCCATGGATTGGCCAATACGCTGAGCAGGATCCCAGCCGCTAGGGAATGACACGGAGAGCAATGCAGCTCTGAGTCCATCCGCTTCAGAGTGCACCATGACCGCGAAATCCTCCTGAAGACTCAGACTGAGCGCCTCAAAAAACTCCAGGGCGTCTGCGGCCTGGAAACCACCCAGCCATGGGAACCGACCATGCTGATCGACCGGACCATTGGGCATTCGTGCATGAAAAGCCTGGCGAGTCGATAAAGCCCACCGACCCAGCGCTTCAAGACTAAGGCCAGGCTCAGTCAACACCAGCTGACCCTTGGCTAAGCGCCCACGCTTCTCGTCAATCCACTCTGACCACTCTGGGTCCTCTAGGAGCACAGGAGCCTCCCCCAGCTTGACCAGATCTGGTCGCACTCGATGAGGAACCTCTATCTCAGGCTCCGGCAGGACCTCACAGAGGCTCCACCCGGTCGTCACCGGACCAAGGTGTGGCGTCTCCAATAGATTCAGGGCTGTCATAGACATCCACTATTATGAGCAGGCCTTGAGTACCCATAGAACTGTCATCAGCATTGGCCTCACCCAGACGCTCGCCTGGGCCTCGAGCTATTACCTTCCCGCCGTGTTGGCCGACTCCATGTCAGCCAGCCTGTCAGTGAGCTACGCCACCGTATTCCTGGCGTTTTCAGTGGCGCTGGGCCTCTCTGCATTCTTGGGGCCCTCCTTCGGTCGCGCGATTGATCGCTGGGGCGGAGCCCGGGTGCTTCCCTTCTCAAACCTGCTCTTTGCCACGGGGCTCACCGTGCTGGGTTTCGCCCAGGATGCATTCTGGCTCTGGGGCGGTTGGCTGATCATGGGAATGGCCATGGCCTGTGGGCTCTATGAGACTGCGTTTGCCTCCTTGGTTAGGCTCTATGGCTCAGCGGCACGGCCGGCCATCACCGGTGTGACCCTGATCGCAGGCTTTGCATCGACCGTGGGCTGGCCAGTCAGCGCCTGGATAGAGGCCAGTTGGGGCTGGAGAGAAGTCTGCTTTTTCTGGGCTTCTCTGCACCTCTTGCTGGGAACACCCCTCAACGCGCTCATGATTCGAGCCCACATAGACCCCTCCCCTGCACCCCGTGTGCCCCCAACTGAACCGGCGCGAGATCCGACGAGAAGTCGGCCACCTCATGCCTCTGCGCCTGATCTCCTGCAGATGTTGTCAGTCTCCATCGTGTTTGCCACGACGGCGTTTGTCAGCACCGCGCTTGCTGCGCACTGGCCGACGTTGCTCGGATCCCTCGGGGTGGGTTTGACCGCCGCTGTGGCGCTTGGCGCACTCATTGGCCCGGCTCAAGTGGGCGCGCGCATTCTGGAATACGGATTCCTGAGAAGGACCCACCCCCTCCTCTCGGCCAGACTCGCGTTGGCCGCTCACCCCATTGGGGCAGGACTGATTCTGACTCTCGGACCTGCCTGGGCACCGGCCTTCGCCCTGCTCCATGGGGCAGGAAACGGCATCATGACCATCGTGAAGGGCGCACTCCCACTGGCGCTCTTTGGATCTGCCGGCTATGGCGCCCGTCAGGGCTGGATCATGCTGCCAGCCCGCCTGAGCATGGCATTAGCCCCATGGCTTTTCGGGCTCGTCTTGACGCATTGGGGGCGGCACGCCATCCTCCTCACGCTCGGACTTGGAATGGTGTCACTTCTGCTTCTCTGGTCCATCCGAAAATCCTGAAACTTTTTGAATCTTGATTCGTCAAAAACGCCTATGAAACGCATATTCCTCTTCCTTCTCACCAACATCGCCGTCATGGTGGTGTTGTCCATCATCATCTCGGTCTTCGGCCTGGGCAATGTGCTCGACGAGGCCGGCGTTGGGCTCGACCTCGTCGCTCTGCTGGTGCTGTCCGCGGTGGTCGGCATGACAGGGTCCATCATCTCGCTGGCCATGTCCAAATTCATGGCCAAGCAAAGCACCAACGCTCAGGTCATCACGCAGCCTCGCACCGAACTCGAGCGCTGGCTGGTCGAAACCGTTGCTAGGCAAGCTGAGAAAGCCGGGATTGGTATGCCGGAGGTGGCCATCTATGAATCGCCAGACCTCAATGCCTTCGCAACCGGCATGAACAGGAACGATGCGCTCGTGGCAGTGAGTACAGGCCTGCTGCGGGGCATGACCCGAGACGAAATCGAGGCCGTGCTCGCCCACGAAGTCAGTCATGTGGCAAACGGCGACATGATCACACTGGCCCTCATCCAGGGGGTGGTCAACACCTTTGTCTTCTTCTTGTCTCGTGTACTGGGTCATTTCATTGACCGGGTCATCTTCAAAACAGAGAGTGGTCATGGCCCTGCCTACTGGGTCACTGCCATCATCGCGCAGATTGTGCTGGGCATTCTGGCCAGCGCCATCGTGATGTGGTTTAGCCGCATGCGTGAGTACCGAGCAGACGCTGGTGGAGCCTACCTCGCCGATCGCCGCAAAATGATTGCCGCGCTGGAGCGTCTTCAGCAGTCCATCAAGGAGCCACACCTGCCTGAGCAACTCGAGGCCTTTGGCATCAGCGGTGGCGTGGGGCACGGCCTCAAGCGGCTCTTCATGAGCCATCCCCCATTAGAGGAGCGCATTCAGGCCCTCAAAGACGCTGCCTAATGCCGAGCACGGGCTCAGATCAGATCTGAGCCCTGACGTCCCCTGGTCTCGTGACCCTTGGTTTACTCTAGGGCCTTGTCAGGGAGATAAAAATGAAAAAGTGGTTCTGTATGGGGCTTCTCGCCCTCTCTTGCGTGTGGGGTTCTGCGTCTGCGGAACCCACCTACGTCCCGAAGCCGCAGCAGGTGGCCCCGAGTGTCTACGCCATGATCGGTCCGCTTGGTCAACGAAGCGAGGCCAATGCTGGGCTAAACGCGAATTATGGTTTTATCGTTGGTCCCACTGGAGTCATCCTCATCGACAGCGGTGCCAGCGCACACAGTGCGGCACTGCTTGAGAGCGCAGTCAAAACCGTCACCCAGAAGCCCATTCGTTGGGTGCTCAACACCGGAGCCCAGGACCATCGTTGGCTGGGCAACGACTACTTTCAAAAGCGGGGTGCTGAAGTGCACGCGCTCTCTGGAACGGTGAAGACACAAAAGGGGGTGGGCGATCAACAGATCGCCGGGCTTCAGCGCTTTCTTGGTCGTCAGCTCGAGGGCACGGTTCCAGCACACGCCCAGGCCATCCATCCGGCACCTCAGCAACGGGTAGAGATCGACGGGATTGAGATGCTCTGGATCGAGACCAACGCGCATTATCCAGGCGATGCCCTCATTCACCTTCCCCAAAGCTCCGTGACTTTCACTGGCGATCTGGTCTATGTGGATCGCATCCTGGGGGTTTTGCCCTCATCCAGCGTACGTCAGGGCCAAAAAGGGTTCGCCAAGCTCACAACACTCGCTCCCCGCGTGATTGTCCCTGGTCATGGCCGTGTCACCAATCTCGCTCAAGCAAAACGCGAGACTGGAGACTACTACGATTTTCTCATTCGAAACGTCGGCGAGGCCGCCCGCAACATGGAGTCACTGAGTGAAACGCTGAATCGCTTTGCAAAGCCTGCACAATTTGTGCACCTCGAGAACTTCTCTGAGCTCCATCGAGCGAACATGAATCGAGTCTTCACCGACTTCGAAGCGAATCCATAGGAACCCTCGGCGACAAATGACCCTGCTCGCCCTCAGCCTTCGCCTGCCGGGCTGGCGCTCTGACTCGCCGGCAGCTTGAGCGTCACCAGCCAGCAAATGAGGAGCATGATGGCGGATCCAGCCAGCGCGTAGACAATCCCCCCCCACTGATAAAGCAGTCCTGACAGCAGCGTGCCCATGAAGCGCCCTGTCGCATTCGCAGCGTAATAGAACCCCACGTCCTCGGCCGCCTTCTCAGAGCCCGCATAGGCCAGAACCAAGTAAGAATGCACCGAGGAATTGATGGCAAATGCAATCCCAAAGATGGCCAGCCCTCCCACCACCACCCACTCTAGGTTTGGGACCTCCATCAGGACCAGCACCACCAGGACGGCAGGCACAAAGGCCAGTAGAAGCGACCAGAGTCTGGCAGCGGGCACCTCAGCGGAGAGGCCATCGGCGCTGCGACGAATGAGGTTTGGAGCTGCAGCCTGCACCACCCCATAGGCAATGGTCCAGAGCGCGAGGAAGGTACCCACCATGGTGAAGGTCCAACCTGCCGAATACAGGAATACGGGCACGCCCACGACGAACCAGACATCTCGTGCACCGAAGAGACCCACGCGAGCGGCTGCCAGCAGATTGATGCCCGTGTTCTTGGCAAAGAGCTCTCTCGCAGACTTGGAGGCCTTGCTCTTGCCCATCATGGGGGGAAGCGAGAACACCACTGCAACGAGAATCATGGAGAGCAGCCCCGCCATGAGCCAGAGCGACTCCTGAAAGCCCAGCACGTCCAGCAAGAGTCCCCCAAAGAAAAAGCCGACGCCCTTCATGGCGTTTTTACTTCCGGTAAACCATGCCACCCACTTAAACAACTGAGCCGGTACGCCCGAAGAGGTGACTTTGATGGCTGACTTACTGGCCGTCTTGGTGAGGTCCTTCGCTACCCCGCAAATCCCCTGCGCCACGACGACCCACGCGACCGAGGCCGCAGCCGTCCACTCGGGGGACAGGGCCGACAGCATGAGGAAACCGAGAATCTGGGTACTGAGCCCCACAGCGAGCATGCGAGAAATGCCAAAACGCGTCGCCAGCCAACCCCCAATGAGATTGGCGAGAATGCCTGCGAACTCATACAACAAGAACAGGAAGGCCAGCGTAAAGGGGGAATAACCCAGTCTGTAAAAGTGCAAGAGCACCAACATCCGCAGTGCGCCATCTGTCAGGGTGAAGCCCCAATAAGAGGCCGTGACAATGGCGTAGTTGCGCAGACCGCTGACCGCACCTGCCTGCATCAGAGGCCCACCTTTTGCATATGGTTTGCCAAGTCAATCATGCGGCAGGAGTAGCCCATTTCATTGTCGTACCAGGCATAGACTTTTAATAAGGTGCCATCGGTGACCATGGTGGAGAGTGCATCCACAATGGAGCTTCGCGTGTCACGCGCATAATCGGCACTCACCAGGGGGCGGGTCTCAAAGCCCAAGACTCCGGCCAGAGGTCCTTGTGCCGCCTGCGCAAAAAGCGTGTTCACCTCCTCGACCGATGTCTCTCGGGCCAGCTCGAACACGCAATCGGTAAGCGATGCATTGAGGACCGGCGCCCGCACGGCATGACCATTGAGTTTGCCCTTGAGCTCGGGGTAGATGAGTGCAATCGCGGTTGCACTACCCGTGGTGGTGGGTGCAAGGCTCAGCATGGCACTGCGGGCACGCCGCAGGTCCTTGTGAGGCGCATCGACCACCAGATTGGTGTTGGTGGGGTCATGGATGGTGGTGATCTGGCCATGCCGAATGCCGATGCCCTCGTGCACCACTTTGACGACCGGCGCAAGACAATTAGTGGTGCAAGACGCGGCTGTCACCACGGTGTGCTGTGAAGGATCGTAAAGGTGATGGTTGATGCCATAGACCATATTCAAGACATTTCCGGTCTTCACGGGTGCTGCCACCATGACCCGCTTGGCGCCGCGCTTGATATGGCCCTCGAGCACTTCCGGCGTGAGGAATTTGCCGGTGCACTCGAGTACAAGATCTACGCCGAGGTCACCCCAAGGAATGTCAGAGGGCATGGCATGTTCGGTAAAACCGACGGTGCGATCCCCCACACGAATGCGATCTCCATCGACTCCAAGGGACTCGTCCCACCGTCCCTGAACCGAGTCAAACTCCAGCAGATGTGCGGTAGCAGCGATCCCACCCTTGATCTCGTTGACATGCACCACTTCGCAGCGGTTCTGGCGTTGTGGGTCGTCTTTCCCGCGATGCGCTGCGCCAAACGCAGCACGAAACGCAAGCCGGCCAATACGGCCCATTCCATTGATTCCTACTCTCATGTGCTTTCTCCTTGAGATGGGTGAGCCACTAGTGACTGGATTGATTCACGCGCTTCATCATTTCCTCTGCGGACTCTTTACGCTCTGAATAGCGGCTGACCAGGTAGTCCGCACACCCGCGTGTGAGCAAGGTGAACTTCATAAGTTCCTCCATCACGTCCACCACTCGGTCGTACAAAGCAGAAGGCTTCATTCGATCGTGATCATCGAACTCGAGGAAGGCCTTGGGCACAGAGGATTGATTGGGGATGGTGATGAGCCGCATCCAGCGCCCCAGAATGCGGAGCTGATTCACAGCATTGAAGGACTGTGAACCGCCCGAGACCTGCATGACTGCGAGCGTCTTGCCTTGAGTGGGCCGAACGGCCCCCACCGAGAGTGGGATCCAATCGATCTGAGACTTCATGATGCCGGTCATGGCCCCATGTCGCTCCGGAGAACACCAGACCATCCCCTCGCACCAGGTCACGAGTTCGCGAAGCTCCTGAACCTTCGGATGACTCGCCTCGGCATCGTCTGGGAGCGGCAAGCCCGAGGGATTGAACGCGCGCGTCTCCGCACCCAACTGCTGAAGGATGCGGGCCGCCTCCTCATTGAGCAGACGACTAAAGGAGCGAGGGCGAACGGAGCCGTGAAGCAACAGGATTCGCGGTGGATGTTGCGGAATCTCAGCAGGCTGAATGGCCCCGAGATCAATGGCCTGAAAAAACTCGTTCTGGGGATCAGCCAACGCGACGCCCCTCTGAATCAATGAGGGGGCTTCCATCTTCCTTCGAAAGCGGTCCAGGAGGCAGACGATCGAGTAGGTCTAGCACCGACTCACTGGGGCGACAGAGACGAACCCCTTTGGGACTGCAGACAATCGGACGGTTCACCAGAACGGGATGCAAAAGCATGGCATCCAGCAGATCCTCATGGCTCACCGCAGGGTCGAGAAGGCCCAGTGCTTCTGCGGGTGACTTGGTGGTTCGAAGCGCATCTCGAGGCGTGAGCCCAGCCGCAGCAAAAAGCCCGAGCAGCTGAGGGCGGGTCCATCCCGTTTCTAAATAGTGGATGAGCGTGGGCTCGATTCCGGCTGCACGCACGATGGCCACCACATTTCGTGAGGTCCCGCAGTCCGGGTTATGGTGAATGACCATGTTCATGAGGATGCTTGTTGAGAGTCGCTCTGTCCCAGCAAGCGATGAAGTCCCCAGCCGATCAGGCCACCGATGATCTCAGCCAGCATGTATCCAGGGACATCTGCGGGGGAAATGCCCGCAAAGGTGTTGCTGAACATTCGTCCAAAGGCCGCTGCTGGATTGGCAAACGAGGTGGATGAGGTGAACCAATAGGCCGCTCCAATATAGGAGGCCACCATGCCCGCCACACGCTCTGGGGGGGATCTCAGAATCACCAGAATAAGTCCGGCCGTCGCCACCACCTCGCCAGTCCAGATACCAAGCCCAGTTCTCTCTTTGGTGGAGAACTGAAGAATGTCCAGGTCGAACATCAGGTGGGCGAGCCAAGCCCCCAGCACAGCGCCGAGGAGCTGCACCACCACATAAGGAACGAGTAGACGCCGATCCAGCGCACCCCTCAGAGCCATGATCACTGAAACCACAGGGTTGAAATGCGCACCGCTCACGGGTCCGAGCATGACGATGAGCACGTAGAGTGCCCAGAATGTGGCCGCCGTGTTTGCGATCAGCGCTACACCGTTGTTTCCACCAGAGAGCGACTCGGCCATGATGCCGGACCCAATCACGACGCAGAACAGGAGTGCCGTCCCCAGGCACTCGGCGAGCAGCTTGGCAGAGTTCAAGCAGTGGCCTCACTGCCCATATGGCCAATCTGTTCAATCTCTTTCTGCAAACTCAAGCGGTCGAGCTTCTCCAGAGGCAGCGAGAGGAAAAGCTCAATTCGACGACGCAACACCATCATGGCGTCCCAGTAACGACGCTCAATCTGTTCGGAGTTGCCCACCTCGTTTGCCGGATCCTCAACGCCCCAATGCGCTGTCATGGGCTGTCCTGGCCAGACCGGACACATCTCACCTGCGGCCTGATCGCAGACCGTGAAGACAAAGTCGAGCGATGCCGACTGAGGCCCGGAGAACTCCTCCCAACCTTTACTGCGGAATCCTTCAGTGGGGATGTGATGACTCTGCAATGCAGCCAGGGCACGCGGATTCACACTCCCCTTTGGATGGCTCCCCGCCGAGAACGCCTGAAAGCGTCCATGTCCGAGATGGTTCAGGAGCCCCTCGGCCATGATGGACCTTGCCGAATTCCCCGTACAAATGAACAAAACCTTGTAGACCCTCTGCTCCATCTCCCTCTCCCCTAGGTTGAATGAACTTCGTTGGACTGCATCGATTCGGGGTCACACAGGCAATCCCCGATAGGTTTCACTTCACAAGACATGCCTTGGCAGCAACGCTCGGTCAGAAACGTCAGTAGCCCTGCCATCTCTGAAAATTCGGCCCGGTAGTGCAAATGCCGACCAACCCGCTCTTGAGTCACCAAGCCCGAATGCAAGAGCTCTTTCAGGTGAAATGAGAGGGTGGCGGGCGAGATCTGAAGACATTCGGAGAGCTCGGAAGGCGTGCTCCCCTCCTTCCCCACCACCACCAGATAGCGAAACACGCGTAGGCGACTCTCCTGCGCCAATGCGGCTAATTTTTTGACGGCGTCTTTTTCTTCCATGTTTCTAAGATACTCGAAATATCTAATAATAGGAAAACGGACGCGGTGCGAACCGTGACAGAATGCAAAGATGACTGTTCTTAAAACGCTGCTGAGCGGAAAAATCCACCGTGCAACCGTCACGCATTGCGAGCTTCACTATGAAGGCTCCTGCGCGATTGACGATGCCCTGCTGGAGGCCGCTGGCATCTCCGAGAACGAGCAGATCCATGTCTGGAACATCTCGAATGGTGAGCGGTTTGTCACCTACGCCATTCGTGCAGAGCGCGGCTCCGGTATCGTGTCACTGAACGGTTCTGCAGCAAGACGCGCCAGCGTAGGCGACCTTGTGATTTTGGCCGCCTTTGTTCAGATCCCGGCCTCGGATGCGCCCCAGCATAAGCCCAGACTGGTTTTTGTGAATGATCTAAATCGCATTCAAGAGACGCGAGACCATGTGCCGGTCCAGGCTTAACACGCTCCTTTCAAGCCTTCTCTGCCTGGCACTCCTGAGCCTTCTTGGAGTGCCCAAGTCCATGCTCATGCATGACATGAGTCAGGCCGAAACAACCCTGACCTCGGCCGAAGTAGAGGCTTGTCCGCACCATCAGGGGGCATCCCCATCAGATACCGAGGCGAACGACCACCACCAGAATTCCTGCCAGAACTGTCAGCTCTGCTCTGCCCTGCACACGGTGCCGTCAGTCGACACATCTGTATCTCCACGCGCAGCGCGAACGCTCGCGCACTCCTCGCCGAACACCTATCAAAGCCCCGACCTCGGCCGCCTCAGCCGACCGCCGAACACCCTCCTACTGCCTGTCGTTTGATCGACAGTGGCTGTTTTCACAGCCGCTGTCGTTTCCATGAGCGCAACCAAGGAGGCTTTATGCCAACTCTATTCAATCGTGCCGTCAAGCCATTGACGCTGACCTGTGCAGCCCTTCTGAGCAGCTTGGCCAGCCAGCCCGCATGGTCCCTTCCCATGGGATTCAAAAATAGCTGGATGTTCATGGCAGAGAAAAGCGAGCACGGACAAGAAGCCGTCATCAACTATGCCCTCACCCACCAGGATGCGGTCGGTGTCACGACCAATCAGTACAAGCACACCGGTCGTCCCCATCAATGGGACTTCCAAGAGCTTTTGTATGTTCGAAAGGCCCATCGCTGGAATCTTCCGGATGCGCAGGCCAACTTCTGGCTGATGGCCTCTGTTGGGCAGATGGAAGGCCACAACCGCAGCAGCCGCATGTCTTATAGCCCAGGCTTTCAATTGGACTATGAGACCACGCGACTCTATGCGGGACTCAACGCAAGACTCGTTCGTGCCAAGGATGTGAACTTCGACACGGTCGGAGCCAAGCTTGGATTCTCGTTCTACGAGGTGGACTATAACCAGGTGCAGCCCTGGTTCATGCTTGATCTCAAAAGAACACGCGAGCTTTCGGACAAGATTGAAGTCACTCCAACCCTGCGATTGATTCACAACCGCTACTTCGTCGAACTCGGCGTCAATACCTCTGGCGACCTCCGCGCCAGCTTCATGTACCTCTATTGAAAAGGATCTCCATCATGAAAAACCATGCAAACCAAGTCGTCCGCTCCGCACTGTTCGTATCCGCACTGAGCCTCTTCACACTCGCCAGCGCCCCGGTCCTTGCGGCCACCAGCTACAAGATTGGGGTCAACGGGATGGTGTGCTCTTTCTGCGCCCAAGGCATCGAGAAGCGACTCAGCGACATGCCCCAGACCGCTGCGGTCTTCATCGATCTGAAGCAGAAGGTGGTCGCCATGGAGCTCAAGCCCGGAGCCAGCGTTGACGAGACAGTCATTAAGAAGGAAATCATTGACTCCGGCTATGACGTGACTCGAATCGAGAAGGTCAACCTTTCCGTGAAAGAGATTCAACAGTCACTCAAGGCAAAGCCATGAGTGTTCGACGTCTGCAGCTCCTCACCCTGCTCACCAGTGGTGGGACCCTGGTCTGTTGCGCCATACCTGCGCTTCTGGTCATGCTGGGGGCTGGGGCTGCTTTGGCGACGCTCATGCGTTGGGTTCCCCAGCTCGCATGGCTGAGCGACTACAAGGTGGAGATTTACATCGTCGCCTTGTTCATGCTCAGCCTGGGCGGATATGCGCAATGGAGAGCCAGGACGGCGCCTTGCCCGATTGACCCAGACCTGCGCGATCTCTGCCTTCGACAACGTCGTCAGTCAGCCTGGATCTATGGCGTGAGTCTGGGCTTAACGTTGGTGGGTGGTTTGGTCACCTGGGTGCTTCCAGC
>CAMAZF010000042.1 GCA_945862985.1 Bordetella parapertussis
GAATTCGCAGCAATGCTGGACACCACCTCCACCATGCGCTCCATCTTCGCCATGCCATCGCGGATGATGGTGACGGAGTCACGGGAGCGCTGGCTGGCCACCTCTGTGTTGCGTGAGACATCGGCCACAGAGGCGGACGTCTGGCGCACGGCGGTGGCGACCTGGCTGATGGCGAGGGTCTGGTTTTGGGCACCGTCAGAGATCTGACCAATGGCGCTGGAGGTCTCGTTTGAGGCGGCTGCGACCTGCCGGGTGTTGGCATTCACCGTCTGCATCGCATTTGACAATGCCTCAAGCGAGCGATTGATGTTGTCCTTGAGCACGGCCAAGTCGCCTCGGCCTTCCGCTCGCACACGCCCTGTAAGGTCGCCCTGGGCCACCTTGTTCATCACGGACCCCACCTCGCCCAGCATGGACTGGAGCGTGGCCATCGCAGAGGCCACTTGGTCGAGTGCCTTGCGATATTCGCCCCGTGCAGTCACGTTCGTGCGAGCAGCGAAATCACCGTCTTGAAGGGATCGCATGATGCGATTGAGCCCGGACATGGTGGCCTCGAGCGTTTCGACGGACTCATTCACGGCAGTCTTCATGGCACCAAGATCGCCCTTGAGGTCTGCCTCGATCCGTCGCTGGAAGTCGCCAGCGGCCAGGGCCGATACCACGCTGTTGACCTCGTTCACGGCTGACTGCTGAGACTCCAGCATGCGGTTGAGTGCTTTGGCTGTTTTCCCGACCTCGTCACCAGAGTCCACTCGAATGCGCATGGAGAAGTCGCCCGTTCTCTCGATTTGAGCGGCCACGGATTGGACCTCGGTGAGCGGATTGGTGATGGAGCGCATGACGGTGTAGGCAAACAGCACGCCCGCGGCGAGTCCACCGAGGATGAGCGCGATGGTGAGATATTCGTTAAACGTATAAGCTGACTCGGCGCCCTTAAACTCTTTGTCGGCCTCGCGAAGCTGGATGTCGATGTACTCTGCGAACTGCTCAGAGATGGGGTCGATGGCTGGATACAGGCGCTCAACGGTGAACTGGGTGAGCTGATCCATATTCTCTGCCGCGAGAATCTGCTCGAGAACATCCACTTCCTTGTTTACGCCGTCTAGCATTTTGTTGATGCGGTCAACCAGGGCACGTTCCTCGCCCACGGCCTCCTCCGGGGGATGAGCCTCCCAACGTTCTTTAATGGCCTTTCGCGCCTGAGCAAGGTTCTTTCGACCCTCTTCCCAGGTGAGATTTTTGTTACGCACTTTATGGGCGGTGTCCACGATGTTCACTGCGTACATGTCGGCAATGATCTTCAGGTCACGCAGATGAACCAGGTGTTCATCGTTCACAAACTGAAAGGTGTTGATGGCTTGCGTCATTCCGCGAAGTCCACTGGCCCCGATGATGACCGAGGTGATGGCCAGAATGCCAACCAGAATAGAAAGTCTCACTGAGACTGATAGATTCTTGAACATATCTCCTCGCTCCAGGGTTTTTGTTTTGGGTATGTCGAATTAGGCTGGTCGTAACATTATCACGCGGGGATGAGAGAATCGTGTTGGTCTCGCCAGGGCTGTGAACGAATCAGGGAAAGCGCCTCAGAAGCCTGTACAGCCTTTGAGAAATAGAATCCTTGAATCGCCAACTCCCCAAATCCGCGCACGGCATCTAACTGGGCCTGCGTCTCCACGCCTTCCAGAACAATGTCGAGGCCAAGGCTCTTGCCCAGTTGAATCACCCCACTGAGCAAGTCGAGCTCTCGCCGAGAGTGGGGGATTCCTGTGACGAAGGATCGGTCCACCTTGAGTTCCTGCACCGGCATGCTTCGGAGTCTCGAAAGAGAGGAGCTCCCCACCCCAAAATCGTCGATGCTCAGCAGAAACCCCTGACTTCTCAGGGCACTGAAAATCTCCTCACCGGTGAGTCCCAGATTCGCGATCACGGTCTCGGTGATTTCGAGCACGATGCGTTCGGGCGGCACTTGCGCCGCTTGAGTCAGGCGAAAGAGCTCGGACCGGTAGGTTTGGGAGAGGAGTTCACCATTGGAGACATTGAACGAGATAGGGATTGAGATTCCCTGCCGCTCCCACGCTTGCACCAACTGAACCACTTGCTCAAATAGCTGGAGGCCAACATCCAGCATGAGGCTCGACACCTCAAGGGTGGGCAGAAACTCGCCGAGAGGAACGAGCCCACGGGTTGGGTGCTGCCAGCGCATAAGAGCCTCAAAACCAAGGATTTCTCCTGTTTCGAGGCTGACCTTTGGCTGAAAAAACGGCTCGAACTGCCTGCGTTCGAGGCCGAGGATGATGTTGTGCTCAACTGCTCGACCTGGCTGAGCGCTTCCGGAGGCTCCCTCTTCCAGCCGAAAGGCATTGCCGCCCCTTTGCTTGACGACACGTGTCGCTCGATCAGCCCGTGCCAAGAGGTCTGAGAATTCGTCTTCAAGTGTGCCGATCGCTCCTCCCACACTGAGTGAGAAGACAAATCGCTGGCCGTGACTCTCGACAGGTTCACCAAATCGAGCCCGAAGGCGACGAACCCAGTGCTCCAGATCTTCGAATGGGGCAGGGCTGAGGAGGAGAATGGCAAATTCATCACCCTCCAGACGGACCGTGGTGGAGTCCCAATCTCTCTGTTGGGCGAGCTCTTTGGAAATGGATTGGAGCTGCGCACCGAGCCTCGAGATGATTCGGTCACCCGCATCGAAGGAGAGTAAATCGTTCACCCGCTTGTAACGGTCAATGTTCACGCACAGGGTGGTGCAATGGATCACGCGTCCAGCCGCCAGTGCCGCACGCTGTTCGCTGATGAAGCGCTCTTCAAGATGCGAGCGTCTCGGCAGGATCAGCGGTTCGTTCTGGTCGATCAACAGCAGGCTCGCCTGGGTGGAGATCTGGTTGAGTTGGCGTTCAAGCGCCAGTTCTCTGCGTCGATCGGTGATGAGTCCTACAAATCGGACACCCTCTCCGGGAATGGGGGGAATCACTCGCAGGCTCAGACTGATGGGGAGCTTTTCCGCTGCCGAATTGAGCCCCATGACCTCGAAGGCCGCAATGCCTCTCGCCTCAGACTCTCTGCATCGGTCAAGCAGACTGCCCAGCCCCTCTTTTAACTCTGGAATGAGAGATTGAATTCTCAGCCCGAGCATCTCATCGTGCTCAAAATGAAAAAGGTGCTCGGCTGCGGCATTGGCTTCGAAGATCATGCCGCGCTCATCGAAGGTCACGATGGCCTCCTGTGCAGCATTCAGCACCGCGCGAAGATGAGACTCACTGGATGAGAGCCGGGAAGCGGCCTCCTGAAGCCAGAGGCTGCCTTCAAAGAGCTCTTTGGACCTTGTCTCGAGGAGAGCCTCCGCCTCTTCTCTGGCACGACGCTCCCGATCGAGCTTACGCCTGAGGCGAGCCTCCTGGTCTGTCACTGCGGTCATGTGGCCTTCAGGTTCAGACGGAAGTGGGCAAAGTCTGCACGGAGGGCATCGTCCTGCCGTGTCACGGTCGCAGAGGCTTTGAAGTACGTCACAGCACCCAGCAGCAGTCCATAAGCGAGATCTGCCATGGGGCGATGAGATTCATAGTGCAGCTCGAGAATGTCATCCTCCCTATGAGGGGTGGGATGCACACGAACCCGGGGCGGGAGTGAGTTGGGGTAGAGGCGAAGGACTTCCTTGTGAATATGTGAGTCGAGCCCCTGGAGAAATCCCCGGAGTCCTGCAGCCATGTCGATGAACTCGCGATGCTTCTCGATCAGAATGGGGAGAAGGAATTGGCCGAAGTCCCTGCAAAGATCGGGAATGGGCTTGTCCACTCGGTGCGACAGGGTTTGAATGAGCGCGAGCAGCTCCTGGTATTCATATTGGCCGACATTGGTGTAAGCCCCGCCCGTCGCGGTCGGGGTTTGGCAGAGCATCTCGTCCGCGATGGTCTCCCCAAAGCACTGCTCCGTCCAGTCAATGAAGGAGACAAACATCATTCCTCGCACGACATGCTCCTCATAGAGAGGGGAGCTCCACGGTGAAGGTGGTTCCCTCGCCCACCTTCGACTTACAGTCGATGGTTCCCCCCATCTTGGTCACGATGCTTCGGACCATCGCCAAACCGAGGCCCGTGCCTTTGCCGACTTCTTTGGTGGTAAAGAATGGCTCAAAAATGCGCTGCATGACTTCCTCTGGAATGCCGCTGCCGTTGTCGATGACATCAATCGCTACGCGCTTTTCCGAAATCTTACGGGTTCGCACCTCAATTCGGCCACCACGGCGTTCCCCAATGGCGTGACTGGCATTCACACAAAGGTTCACCAAGACCTGTTGTAGCGCACCGCTGTCGCCGGTCAGAACGGCTCGCTGGGCATCCATTGAGGCATTGACGGCGATCTCGATGCCTTTAAGACTGGCCTGGAGCAGGCCTTGGGTCTCTTCAACCAGGGGGTGCAGCTCAAAGGTCTGGTGATCTCCTTGGGCCATGTCATTGCCCTGCGGGTTCTCCCGACCAAGGCCATTCAGCTTGATGACGATGTCTCGTGCCCGTCCAGTGGCCTGAAGAATGGCCGAGAGATTCTTCGTGGCCTTGGAGTCTGGACCGACCTTCATTTCTACCAATTCGGCATGATTCTGGATGACGCCAAGAAGGTTATTGAAGTCATGCGCAACGCCGGCCGCCAACTGCCCCAGTGCGTCTAGCCTCTGAGACTGCTCCATCTTGCGGACCATCTGAAGGTTCTCTTGCTCCTTGCTCTTGAACTCCTGCATGTCCTTGATGGTCACCACACCGCCTGTGACGCGCCCGTCTGAGGACCGAAGAGGGGCAGCCGAGAGTGCGACAGGGATCCGAGGTCCGTCCGTCTGGGCGAGCGTCCACTCCAGGTTCTGCATCCGTCGCATCAACTCTGCGCGAATCTCGTGGATGGCTCTGCCGACACAGAAGACCCCCATGATGGTCTCGTTTGATGTGAGAGGAACCAGGGTGAGTGGGGCGGTGTGATTGCTCTGGTCCCGCTTGCGCCAGGTGAGCTGCTCCACCTCAATGCCCTCGGGGAGGGTGCCCGCGAAGGCGCGCTCAATTGGGCCGGAGATGGTCCAGAGGCTGTTGTCATCAATGAGACGCAGAAGGGCTTTGGTCTTGAGCCCCCCGCGCTCATAGCCAAGCACATGCTCCGCGATGGCGTTGGCAAAAGTGATGGAGGCATCTTTCCCAACAATGACGACTGGCTCGGCAATCTGCTCGAGGACATTGAGAAAGTTATCTGGGTCGAGGTTGTAGAGGCTCTGTAGGGCCTGAGCTGGCCTGGAGGGGATCCAATTCTCAAGCGATGCACTGGGGTGCCCCCCTTCCACCAATCTGGCCAGGGAGTAACCTTCCACGCTCTCCTTCTTGCGCGAGAGCAGCTCGAGCGCCTTGGGGTTGGCTGAGACGACCATCCCTTCACTGTTGATCTGGACGACCCCGTCCTGCATGGCGTCCATGGTTCTCTCAAGCAGGGCGTTTTGCTCTCTCACCTCCTCGCTTTTACGAATCAAGGCGGAGACGTCGTTGATGTTAATCACAGCCTGCTGAATCTCTCCCTCGCTCGACTGCATAAAGGCTGTGGTGATCCGAGCGGGAATTCCCTTACCAAGGCGCCCTCGAACCATCGCAATGAGGCTGTCGTCCTCGTCCTCAATGAGGTCACTCAGGGTTGCGTTCGCCATGATTGACCATGGCAGATCCTGCTCCGTTCGAACGAAGGCAAAGGTTGTGGTCTCCCGCTCAGTCACACTGTTGATGAGCGCGACCTCAATGAAGAGCTCGTGCCCATCACGCCGCATCAGCCCAATGCTTCGACCGTGTCCCATTCGCTGCTGGTGTTCTCCTTCGCGCTGGAACTGAACAATGAGGTCATCGTGGCCAGCACGGGTGCTCGATGGGATGAGGGTGCCAAGACTCTTTTGAGCGAGGCTGCCCGGCGGATAACCGGCCAGCCGACACAGCCGGGCGTTGGCCATGAGCACTTCGCCACGTGCATTCACGCGGATACACCCGAGGGGCATCTCTTCAAAAAGTTGGGCGAAGTCACTCGGCCGAATGCTCTCAAGAATGACCAACCGATCGCGAATACTGCGCAACATGCTGTTGACCGCCCCTTCCTGTTCATCGAAAAGGACTGAGGCGGGTCTGCCGACCACCTGCTGTCGACGCAGGCCAGTCAGCTTCAATAGAGCTGGGTTGCAGTCTTTCACATGGCCTTTGTGATCCGTCACGATGAGGCCACTCTGCATACTCGAAACAATGTCATTGGCGTATTGAATCTGCTCCTCGAGCGTAGTCTGGCTCTCGCGAAGCCGCTCTTGATTCGCCTGAAGCTGATTGGTGAGCCGTTGAGAGTCCATGAGGGTGGCCACGAGCGTCATCCGGTTATGGGCAGCCTCCATGGCCACGCCAATGGCCACCGCGCTGGGACGCAGCAGATCCTCTACGCTCTTGGGCAGTTCATAGCTTGAGCAAACCAAAAGTGCGCCTCTTATCCGGCTCTCAAAGGAGAGGGGAGCGAGCAGGTAATGGGCGACACTGCTGTCTGGGCGCTCGGACAAAGAGGCAAGGGCATCTTCCGGAAGGTCGTGAGTGCGCAGCATTTCCCCTCGTTGAGCAAAGTCTTCGCATAAAACACTTCTCAGAGGGAGTTGAGCCACCGCGCGGAAGTTCTCTTGCCCATGAAAGCCTACGAGACTCAGGACCTGCTTTTGCACCATGGAGTCGTCTTGACCCACAAAGGTAAATTCGTAAATGCCGCAGGCTGAGACGTTGAGGTAGTCAGCAAGTCGCTCACAGAGGGCCTGCGCAAGTTCCTCAGGCGAATACTCGTTTCGAACCGTTTCGTTCACGAGCATGAGGCCTCGGTCCAGCCAAAGGCGCTGTTCGCTCTTGGCCTGGTTGGTTCTCAGTGCCTCCACCATCACTCGAATGTTCGCCAGGACACTGGAGCGATCCTGCGCTCTCAATTGAATGGGGTGGTGAAGGTTTCCAGCCACGACGGCTCTTGTGGCCTGCATGACATCTTCTGGCTCACCGCCAATGAGTTTCCGGATCGAGTAAAAGATCCAGAAGACCGTCCCCAACACAATCGCTGCGCCCAGTCCCAAAAGGAGCACAAATCGAATCTCACGCGCTCGGTAGTCAGATTGAAGGGCGTCAATGGCCTGCTGCGCCTCGGTCATTCGTGACTTGATTGCATAGTCGATGATGAGACTGAGCGGATCTCCGTACGCCGCGTGCGCCGATAACAATCGCTGACCCATGCGGATGGCGGCAGGACTTCCGACGGGTACGTCAATGTCTCCGCCGATGGAAGCCTCCAGTGCCTGACGCCATTGCGCAGTGGCGGGCTCCAGGCCCACCTGATGCAAGGGCATCTGGGTCGAGTGGTGCAGAGTGGGCTCAATGGTCAGAATGGCCTGAATATCGGCCTGAACACGCTCGCTCTCTCGCAGAACCTCTCTTGCCGAAACACGACCGGAAATCGAGGCAGCCAAGGCTTTGTCTTGGACGGTTCTTAAACGGATTGCAACACCCTGAAGATTTTCGATCTGTTGAATGCGGTGCGAATAGACCTGATCTAACTCCTCGCCAAATTCATTTATTTGAAGCGTGGCCAGGCCAGTGAGGAGCGCCAGACCCAGCAATAGGGCCGTGCCAATGAGTCGAAATCGTGCTTTTAAGCTGAGGTTCATGTGGTTGCGACTAGGTTTGATAGGCAGATTCGCATATGATCCCTAGCAAATTCGTTTCAGTTGAGACCACTAATCATGACAACTATTTTGCTGGCTGACGATGAGGACCTGCTTCGCGAGGGGGTTCGTGAGATTTTAGAGACGGCTGACTACCAAGTGATTGAAGCCCGTGACGGGGAAGAGGCGCTTGCTCAGTTTGCTGTTTCTGACATTGACCTGGTGATCACCGATGTGGTCATGCCCAATATGGATGGGGTTGATTTCGTCACCCGTCTACGCGAAACCTTCCCTGACGTGCCTATTCTCACCATCTCTGGCGGAAGCCGAGTGGTGAGCGCGCGATTCGGCCTGGATTCAGCGCTGCTCTCGGGGGCCAATGCCTCGCTCACGAAGCCCTTCACGGCCAAACAGCTTTTGGAAAAAGTCCAGCAGCTGCTCACGGCCCAATAAGCCTTTAGTCACAAGGCACGCGCGCGTCCATGCCGAAGCTCGGACTATTTCAGGCTCATGCCAAATCGGGGGCAGACGCTGAGATCTCCGTCCAGGAGAGAAAAGGGCTTGAGTCCGCTCGGGTCCTGCTGGTGGATGACAGCCGTCTGATTCGCATGGGTCTGCGGCGCTCACTCGAGGGGATTGGCCTCAAAGACATCGTTGAGGCTGAGAACGGGAAAGAGGCCATCGAGATGCTGGTGCGGGATCACTTCGATCTCATGCTGCTCGATATGGAAATGCCTGAAATGAACGGCATGGCCGTTTTGCAAGTCCTGAGGGACTCTCCCCATCATCCCTGGCCCCCTGTAATTGTGATCTCCGGTGGATCCGGAAGCTCGGGGATCGACGACGCTGTGCGCTGCATCGAGCTGGGTGCTGAGGACTATCTTCCCAAGCCATTCAACCCAGTGTTGTTGAAGGCGCGAGTCACCACCTCTATTGAGAAGAAGCAGCTGCGCAATCAAGAGGTCCTTCGCATGCGGCAGCTCAAGCGCCAGCATGAGCAGCTTCAAGAAGAACAGACTCGAACAGAGCAGCTGCTACTGAACATTCTTCCCAAGTCGATTGCAGCCCGAATGAAGGCAGGGGAGGAGCGCATCGCCGATGCCTGCCCCTCGGTCACCGTGATGTTCTCGGATCTGGTGGGCTTTACCAAAATGAGCCGTACCAAGTCTGCAGAAGACCTTGTCGAGCTGCTGGGCGAATTATTCTCCAAGTTCGACCTCATCACGGAAAAGTATGGGCTTGAGAAGATCAAGACCATCGGAGACAGCTACATGCTCGCGGGCGGCGTGCCAGTCGCGCGGGACGATCATGCCGAGGCAGCGGCTGACGCTGCGCTCGAAATGTGTCGGGCCATTGATGACATTCGTGAGCGCACGGGCGCACCCATTCAGATGCGAGTAGGGATGCACAGCGGCCCATTGGTTGCTGGCGTGATCGGTATTCGCAAGTTCACCTACGATCTCTGGGGGGACACGGTGAACGTGGCCAGTCGCATGGAGTCAGCGAGCGAGCCGGGACGCATCAATGTCAGCGCACATACAGCAGCGTTGTTGGAGGGGAAGTTTCAACTTGCACCGCGAGGGCCGATTGAAGTGAAGAGCCTGGGGCCTGTTGATACTTTTTTTGTCGAGTCGAGATTGGCTTAGGGAGAGGGCCATGAAACTGAAAATCACCCCGAATGACCGGGAGATCGTCATGCGCGATGACGATTTCATCGTGTCAAAAACGGATCCGAAGGGGAGGATCACGTACGGCAATAAAATTTTTATCGAGTTCTCGGGATATGAAGAACGCGATTTGATCGGCAAGCAGCACAACGTGGTCCGGCATCCCGACATGCCGCGCGCGGTGTTTCATTTGCTTTGGAGCCACATTCAGTCTCGCCAAGAAATCTTTGCCTATGTGAAAAACCTCTGCAAAGACGGTTCCTTTTACTGGGTGCTCGCGAACGTCACCCCATCTGTGGACCCGCAAGGAAATGTGGTGGGGTTCTACTCGGTGCGGCGCAAACCCAATCGCAAAGCAGTCGCTTATGTCACTGACCTGTACCGAAAGATGCTGGAGGTGGAGCGCCAGGCTGGCACCAAGGACGCTATTTCGGCGTCCACTGCGCACTTAGAGACGCTGTTGAAAGAAAAGGGGGTGACCTATGAGCAATTTGCTCTCGGCCTTCAAGCGCTTTGAGGTTAATCCCCCTCTGGCGATTGCCATACTCGGCGGACTTGCGGTTCTCTCTGCCATTTTGCTTCTGGTTGGCGTGAGCGTTCAGTGGCTCGCCCCTTTGCTACTGGTGGTGGCGGGCATCGTTTGGGCTGCCGCGCTGAAGAGCCTTGCTGTCGAGCGTGCGCTTCAGACTCAGATTCAAGCGGTTCTGGATTCTGCGAGTCGTGGCCTTCTCGAACCTCGCATCATCAATATTCCTGAAGGCGCAAGGCTCACGGACTGCGCCTGGCGACTCAACGAGGTGCTCGATCAGGTCGAGGCTGTTTTTCGTGAGAGCCTGACCGTGGTGACGCGAATGGGGATGGGAGATTTTGATCGTCGCCCACAGGCGGTTGGATTGCGAGGCCTCTACCCTGAAGTCCTCTCCCAGATCGAGCAAACCCAGGTCTGCATCTCGCAGACCGTCGAGAAGCTTCAGCAAGCCATGGCGGCTCTGGCTGCAGGGGACTTCTCCACTCGCATCTCGACAGAGGGCACCTCGGGCATGTATTGCGAGATCCTGACGGACGCGAAAGAGGCCGTAAACGCATTGAACTCACTTCTGGGCAATGTGGTGACCGTCATGAGTTCAGTCTCCTCAGGCGACTTGACGAAGCGGGTTGAGGCCGATGGAGCGGGCAGTCTTCAGCGGCTCAAGACAGACCTGAACGCATCTCTGGATTCTCTTGCCGCCTCGCTTGGCAGCGTGAATACAAACACCCAGCGGGTCGCGGGCGCAGCAAACGAGACCAGCAACGCGATTGGGCAATTGGCAGACGGAGCGCACAGTCAGACCCAATACATTGGCCAGGTGGTGACGGCGATTCGCCAGACCTCTCAGGCGGTGGGCGAAATCTCCGACAGCACGGAGCAAGCGAGTCGTCAGGCTCAGGCGTCTGCCAGTGTGGTGCGAGATGGCCGAGTGAAGATGGAGCAGCTGGTTGAAGTCGTGAACGGCATTGCGAGCAGCTCTGAGAAGATCAATAAGATCACCGATGTCATCGAGAAGATCGCGAATAAGACCAACCTGCTCTCGCTCAATGCTGCCATCGAGGCGGCTCGCGCTGGGGAGCACGGAAAGGGCTTTGCGGTGGTGGCTGATGAGGTCGGTAAACTCGCGGCAAGCACGGCCGACAGCACGAAGGAGATTGCGGGGCTGATCAAGCAGGCCGCGAGCGAGACGGCGACTGCCGTGGTCGCGGTCCGTCAGGTCAGCGAGGATATGGAGCGGATCGTCCAGAGTGCGGGACAAACCGACACCATGCTTCAGCGCATTTCATCGGCTGTGGAAGAACAGACTCGCACGATGCAAGAGATCAATGTCAGTATGGCCAACCTCGACAAGATTGCGCAGAGCAATGCAGCGGCGTCCGAAGAGATCGCTGCGAGCATGGTTGAGCTGAGTCGCGTCGCAACCTCAACCCGTAAAGAAGTGGAGAAGTTCACTTTCTAGCCATGGAACTCGTCCTCTTTCACGCCCACGAGAATCAGTACGCACTGCCCGCGGAACGCGTCGGGAAGGTCATGGAGCTGCTTCCAGTGACTCCGCTCCCCTATGCGCCATCCACCGCGGAAGGTCTCGTCAACGTGGCTGGCTCCGTGCTGCTGAAAGTTTCGCTTCCCGAACTATTGGGTATCCCCCCAGAGCGTCGCAGTCGGGAGGGCGTGTTGCTGGTCGTCAACACCAGCCGCGAGATGGTTGCGATTCAGGTGGACTCTGTCTCCAGCAAGATCACGCTCGATGAGCAGGCGCTCACTCGATATACCAGTGAAGGCCAAGGCGCTTTGGTGGCGGGCGAGTTCTCGCTCGACGGATCTATGGTGCTGCTCCTCAGTCCAGACGCCCTGGCGTTGGAGGATATGCAGCCTGAGGGCGTCCCGGAGGGCGGTGGCGGCCTGGTTGGTCGAGTGGAAGACACTCGAGACCAGGATGAGAGCCATCACTTGGCTGACCTTGAGATGGTGACGGTTCAGGACGGTGGAGAGGCCTACGCCTTCTCCATGCA
>CAMAZF010000043.1 GCA_945862985.1 Bordetella parapertussis
TGGGCCGAGATTCTGGCAGCAAGCCATCAGGCCAGTGCAGGGACTGTCCTCTATAAAGAACTCAACCTGCCTCAACGCGTGCTTCGCGACTGGGTGAGCGACAAGACGGCTCGAGTGCTGGTGGACGACCCCTATCGCGTCGATGGCCTTCGCGTCTTTGCACAGCAATACATGCCTGGCGTGCTGAGCCGGATTGAGAACTTTGAGGGTGAGCGTCCCCTCTTTGAACTTCACAACATTGAGCAAGAGATTGAGCAGGCGCTCAAGCGCCGAGTGGATCTCAAAAGCGGAGGCTATCTGGTGATTGACCAGGCCGAGGCCATGGCCATTGTGGACGTGAACACCGGCGGCTTTGTGAGTGGCCGAAGCTTTGCCGAGACCGTCTTCAAGGTAAACCTCGAGGCGGCGCAGGCCATCGCTCGCCAGCTGAGACTTCGTAACCTGGGCGGCATCATCCTGGTGGACTTCATTGACATGCTGGATGAAGACCACAAGGCCCAAGTGCAGCAAGAGCTCGCCCACGCATTGGAAGCCGACCGAACCAAGGTGCGCATCAGTGGCTTTACCTCGCTGGGCCTCGTAGAGCTCACCCGCAAGCGCACCCGCGACTCCTTGGCCCAACAGATGACTTGGGGCTGCCCATCTTGTGAAGGCCAGGGACGCATCAAGACCGCACAGACCATCTGCTACGAGATTCTGCGAGAGATCGCGAGGATGGCCAGGCAGTTTCAGCCCAAAGAGTTCCGCATCATGGCAAGCCCCGATGTGGTCGAGCGATTCTTAGAGGAAGAGGCTGGATTTCTGAACGCGCTCATGGACGAAATTGGAAAGCCCATCACGCTCTCGGTAGACGGAGACTTTGGCCCAGGCAGCTATGACATCGCGCTTCTTTAGGGCTACGGAGCCGTCGCGAGCCCATTCTTTGGGGCATGTGCTGGGAGCCGAACGATGGACCCACCAGAACTGAGCACCACTTCTCCGTCCTCTAAAGCCTCGAAACGCCAACCATCTGACTCTGTTCTGCCCATGGTGAGCTGACGGACAGGACCGTTGCGAATACTAATACTGACGACGCCCCCTCTGGGGCCTGCCATCAGTCCCACCATGCGGACATCACTCGCCTTCACCTTGGCCTGAGTACCGCCACTCGCCCCAAAAGCTCGATCAAGCGCCGTTAATGATGTAGCAACTCGGGTCTGTTGAGTGGCCACAAGAGGCAATACTCCATCACTTGAGGGTGAGAGCCCTGCATAGATCAAGGTGGCCGTCATCCAGCCTACCCCCGCCCAAACCAATAAAGTCAAAACTCGGCTTGTCCAGACCATCGAGTCCCCCCCATTAACGAAGCATCGTATTCATCTCAATGAGCGGCATCATCACCGCCATCACAATGAGCAGCACAATAAGACCCATCCCAAGAATCAGAAGCGGCTCGAGAATGGTGGTCAAAAGGCCAGTTCTCTGTCGAAGGTCGTCAGCCAACTGAGTTGCTGCCAACTCGAGCATCTTAGGAAGATCGCCACTTCGCTCACCGGTTGTCATGAGCTGAGTCAACAGGGGCGGAAAACCGCCTGACTGGGCGAGAGATCTACCAAGCTCCGCCCCTTCACGAACATCCTGAATGGCTTGCCGCACTCGAAGTCTGAGGTCTCGATTGACCATGACTCGATTGGCCGTGGACAGTGCGCTCAAGAGAGAGACCCCGCCCATCAACGAGAGTGCCAGAGTACTTGCCAGTCGACTCGACTCATGGGCAAGCACCATATTCCCAATCATTGGCAGCCTCAAGATCGCTCGATCTAACACAACTCGGACAGCCTCTACGCGAGCAAACAAAATGGCTGTGAGGACCCCGCTCGTCGCAAGGATGCCCAAGATGGACAATCCATAGGACTGAAAAAATCCACTCACCAAAATCAATCCTCTGGTGAGCAGCGGAAGGCTTTGGTTCTGCGCAACCAGCACACCAACAATTTGCGGAACGACGTAAGACATTAATGCGAACACCACCAACAAGGCCACGAGGGTCACGATAAACGGATAGGCCATCGCGGCAAAGAGGCCTTGCTTGAGTTGATTGGAGAGACGCATCGAATCCGCGACACGCCCTAAAACCACAGCGAGGCTGCCGGAGGTCTCACCCACCGCCACCAAGCCCCTGAGGCTTTCTGGGAAGTCAGAGGGGTAATCGGCCATGGATCGGCTCAAAGAGGCGCCCTCGCGCAAACGATCTCGAACGCTGAGTAGCACCCGTTGCGCCCCGGGCTTCGCCTGTCCCGCCAGAGTTGAAAGCACCCTCTCAAGGGTGATACCAGCCGCGAGCAGGGCTGAAAGCTGGCGCACCAGATATTCCAGTTCACGATCGCTGAACTGTCGACGCATCCAAATCCCCTAACTCAGTGACCCGCGCCACCTCCTGGGTCGTAGTCAGACCTGCAGACACCAGCCGGGCTCCATCCTCTCGCAGGCTTCGATAACCATGACCATGAGCCAGTCTACGGAGTGCACTGGCGTCTTGCCTATCCTTGATCGCGAGCCGTAAGTCTTCCTCAAGAATCAGCATCTCGAAGATCCCCAGCCTTCCTCGGTAGCCAGTCTGATCACACTCTGAACAGCCCGCCCCCCCACAAGATTCACAGACACGCCGCACCAGTCTCTGAGCCACGACTCCAATCAGACTCGAAGAGAGTAAAAAGGGCTCCACACCCATGTCGAGCAAACGGGTGACGGCCGAGGGGGCGTCATTGGTGTGCAGCGTCGCGAGCACCAGGTGCCCCGTGAGAGAGGCCTGAATCGCAATCTGTGCGGTCTCAAGGTCACGAATTTCACCAATCATGATCACATCCGGATCCTGTCGAAGGATCGATCGGAGCGCATTGGCAAAGCTCAGACCGATCTTGGGCTGAACCTGAGTCTGGGACACGCCTGGCATGTCGTACTCAATAGGATCCTCAACCGTCATGATATTTCGACTGGACGAATCAAGCCGCGCCAGAGCGGCATAGAGGGTGGTGGTTTTTCCAGAGCCCGTAGGGCCCGTCACCAGCACAATTCCGTGAGGCCGCTCAATCATTCGCTGAAGCCCAAGGAGGGTGTCTTGTGCCATGCCGAGGGCCTCTAAACTCAGTCTGGCTTGGCCTTTGTCGAGCAGTCTCAAAACCGCTCTCTCACCAGCCCCAGTCGGCAGAGTGCTCACACGAATGTCTAGAAGGCCGTTGACGCTTCGAATACTCATTCGACCATCTTGAGGTAATCGCTTCTCAGCGATGTCAAGCTGAGACATGACTTTGATGCGAGAGATGAGCGCCGCGTGAAGTGCCCGAGGAGGATGTGCGACATCCCGGAGCATGCCATCCACCCTAAAACGAACCACACTCTCTTGCTCATAAGGCTCAAGGTGAACGTCTGAAGCCTTGCGCGTCACCGCCTCCTGCAAGATGGCGTTGATCATGCGAATCACGGGTGCTTCGTCATCAAACTCTTCCCCATCGGCCGACGCATGGGTCTCGTGAAGTAATGATGAGAGTCGGTCTCCAAGCTCGGCATCACCAATCACTTGGGCTGCCGTGGCCTCTCCGTGCAGTCGATCAAGCTCCCTGAGGATCTCGGACTCGTTGCGCTCGATTGGGATTGCCCCGGCTGCCTCGGGAAGCCCGAGACACCATGCCAGCTCAGCCGCTGGAGTGGTCCCGGCGTACCAGACCTCACTGCCGTCAGAACTCAACAGCAGCCGGAATCGCCTCAGTCGTGCAATGTCCATCAGGGGCGCGCAGATGGGCTCGGTGGCAACGGGGCTTGTCCAAGGTCAGGCAATAGAGGAGCCTTGTTCCTGCTGGGCTGGGCGGCTCGTTGCATCTGCATGACCTCATAGCGCCCAGCAGTGAGGCGATTGGAGTCGTCTGAGGTACGAAGCACCACCGGCCGCAGAAATACGAACAAGTTGGTCTTACGACGCTCCTTGGTGTCGTACCGAAAGAGTTGGCCAAAGAGCGGCACGTCACCGAGCCCGGGGACTTTCCCCTCGCCAACGCTATCCTCATCCTGGATAAGGCCTCCCAGGACCACCATCTGCTGATCATCCACCAACACCGTCGACTCGATCGAGCGCTTATTGGTGATGATGCCTTCAGAGAGCCTTTGATTCACGCTTGAAACCTCTTGGAAGATCTGGAGTTTGATAACCCCTCCCTCGGTGACGAGTGGCTTCACTCGAAGGGTCGTACCCACATCTTTGCGCTCGATGGTTTGAAACGGATTGCCACTGTTGTTTCCGCTCGTCGTGTAAGAACCTGTGATGAAAGGCACATTCTGACCAATTACAATCTTCGCCTCCTCGTTGTCCAGTGTGAGAAGGTTCGGAGTTGCAATGATGTTTCCACCGCCCTGACTCTCAAGTGCACGAGCCAGCAACCCCAGATTGGCAATCGTATTTCCAGCGAAACTCACGGTGCCTTTGATCACGCCAACGTTCAAGCCTTGCCCGGCAGACAAGGGATTGGCGGCCAGATCAAGCAAATTGCTCCCGCCCCCGCGGCTATTGAAATTGGTCCCACCGATGGCTTCCACTGCCGTCTCGTTAAGCCCGTTCAGATACTGAAACTGCACACCAAATTCGGCAGCACGATCAGAATTCACTTCAACGATGAGTGACTCAATGTAGACCTGAGCCCGTCGAACGTCGAGCTGCTCAATGACGGAACGAATCTCTTGGTAGGTCGCCCGCGGAGCGACCACCAAAAGCGCATTGAGTGTTGTCTCTGGCTGGATCAAAACCCCCTCTTTGACGGGCACCGGGGGTAAAGGGCTGGTCGGGCTGGAACCAGCCCCGCTTGGCGAGGCTGCGGCCGCTGCGGAGGCTTGCGCAGCGGCGCCCACCTTGGACAATGATGGATTGCTTTGCTTGGAGCCTGTCTGAGAAGCCCCCTGCCCGTAGAGTGACTGCAAGATGCCCGCCAAGTGCGCTGCATCTGCGTTCTTGAGGTAGACCACATTCACATTACCAGGTCTAGTGGCCGGCGTATCGAGCTCGCGAACCAATCGCTCGGCCTGGTCGAGCTTTGCTCCGCTAAAGCTTCTCAGCAACAGGCGATTCAGCCGGTTGTCTGCCAATAGGGTCACGCGCTGCTGCTCAACCGCGCCCTTGACCGCCTGACCTCGTTGAAGATTAACCAACTGATCGACAGTCGGAATGACGTCGCTCACGTGTGCATGCTCAAGCGTCACAACGCGCAATAGTCCGAGCTCCGGCTTGTCCAGCGAGGCAATGACCTCCGCGATACGGGCAAGGTTCTCTGCAGTATCTGAAATGATGAGGCTATTGGATCCCGGGTTCACAGTGATGGGATTGCTCGCAGGCACTAATGCCCTGATAGATGCCATCATCTGATTGGCATCTTCATGCTGAAGCGTGAAGATGCGGGTCGCCGCAGTCATGCCCCCAGCAGTCCCATCGGTGATCTGTGGCACGTAGAGCTTAGCCTCTGTCGCAGGGACGACGCGCACAAAGCCGTTCGAACGAACCGTCGCAAATCCTTGCAAGCTCAGCGTAGAGACCAATAGCTCATAGGCCTTATCGAGACTGACCGGCTGTGGAGCCTCAAGTGTGATTCGACCCTTGACCCGCGCATCCACCAAAAACGGGATGCCCATGGAGGTGCTAAACGCGGAGACCACCTCTGAAATTTCAACATCTCGAAAAGCCAGAAGAACCGGCTGCCCTTTCGCCGCCTTCGCAACACTCGGCGCGATGGCGGGAGTGGCGGGGCCAGTCGCCGCGCTTAATGCACCCTGCGCGAAGGCAAAAGGGGCTTGCATTGAGATGAAGCTTAGGCTCACGACTAGCATGGCCTTTCGCTGCTCAACGCCCAAATTCGGTCTCATAGAGATCTCCATTCTTCTTTCCTACTGCAGTCAGAATACCGTTCACGAATTCGCAGCTTCGTGTGCATTTCAGGGTCATGCGCCCCTTAAGAACGCCTTCGAACAAGCCCTGACCGGATAAGAGCAAAACAGGGTCTCCCAGGCTCTCCATCCGCCAACGCCAACTTCTGGGTCCACCCTGTAGCGATAACCGATAACTCCCTAGGGGCTTAATGGGAGAGAGCGGGCTTGAGAGGTCCGATAACGTCAAGGCCAAGTGGATGGGTCCCTGGACTGGGAGTCGCGCGTTCGACCAGTCTAGGCTGGCACGAAAGTCCGGTCGGAAAAGGCCCACTGGCCCCGATGCATCCCGAAGACTGAGATCCGGCAGCGCCAGCCGACCATCGGGGATCAGGACCCCAGGCTGCCCTGACCAGATCGACGTGATCAAGATGGGGTTTTCAGAGATGGCACCTGACAACTGAGGACTACTGAGCTGCAAGGCGCCCGAATTCAGATCTGCGAGCGAGACTCTCCATCGCAAAGACCCCGGAATGGGGACTGGCGGCTTTTTGGCTGGAGCTGGATCCCCACTCAATTGCTCCGGGAATAACTGAAGCTGTCCACTGCCTTGCCAGAGAGACCCCTGAGGGGCTGCCAGTCGCACCGCGCCATTCGTCGAATGCTTGAGCCAAGTATCGAGCCAATAGGCGGGGGCCAAAGCAATGAGGCCCGACAACGCGCCCAAGATACAGCCAGCTGTGGCCCAAGCCGCCATATTCGAACGCACCTTCAATTCAACGTCCCCGCAGCCGAAAGGCTAAATTCGACATCGACCAACCCAGCCGCACTCGCATTGCGTGAGACTTCCAAACGCTCAATCGCCCTCCATGGCAGCTCAGGCATCGATCCTAGCCAGAGGGAGAGTGACTGAACCGGGATCGTGACCCGCTCGCCGTTTCGCCAAGAAATGCCGGCACTCAGTGCACGGCGGGCGACAAGGTCATGTGAGTAAGCCAATACCTCTGGTTGCACTGGGGGCTTGAATTGAAGAAGCAGCTGGGAGCGGCTTTCATCGAGCGCGACAGACTGCTGGCCTGGAATCTGCTCCAAGATGGCCTTCCCTGTAGCCAGCGCCGACCCAGCACCTGCATCTGCAGCACGCCCACCCATCACCCTGGCTGAGTTCACTTGCGAGATTTGGAGGGAGAACTGAAAAAGGCCTGGTGAGGCGGGGGAAGCCACCGGTGAAAGGCGAAGGGTCAGGGTTTCAGCGAGACCCCCAGCTGCGAGCTTCTGCAGCGTCGCTTCCAACCAGCCTGCAGGGGTCTTGGATAAGTCCCCTGTCGCGGTTTGAGTGCGAGAGAGATCGGAAGGCGGAGCGTTCAGAGGGGCCGTCGGAACCACAAAAAAGGTGTCCACTACTACGAAGAGGGTCAATACTGCCAATCCAATTTTTGGCAGCCCATTGAACACGAAAGACCATGACCGATTGCCAACGAGCCACTCACCAGGTCCTAAGGCCTTGTCGATCGCGGCCTTAATCTGCAGCCTCTCCGAAGCGTCCGCAACAATCGACACTGCTCTTCGGGCGGGCCGCTGAAGCCGGGCCGCCTGCTGAAGTACCACCAGGAGTCGAACAGCCGCCTGCTCGGATTCGCTACGCCACTCGAGGAAAAAGGCGGGCTCCGTTCCAAATCGGATGAGCAGCCCTCCCTCTTGTCGATGGATGACCCACTCCACACGACGCCCGCTCCGACCCCGAGTGGCCCAATTTTTGAGCGACGATGCTGCGTTGAGGATCCGTTGCATTTCAGTCTTGGCTCATATGGTCAACCACGATGACGCGCCCGGTCTCTCGGCGAAGCAAAACTGCAAAACCCTGCTCTGCTCGACCAAATTGAGCGTATCCCTTGGCCTCAAAGTATTGACTCCGTGTATCTAGCAAACTGGTCTCGATGATTTGTCCGGCGGGAATGAAAGAGGTGAGCTCCGCAAGGCTCCTAAACGGAATCCTATCTCGCTGGCCAACAATCTGCTCAGCCAGCGCACGGCCCTCGCCACCAGTAACTAGCATGAGGGCCTCAGAAGACGTTGTGTTGACATTCAAGCTGGTTCTATCAGGAAGCCACACCAGCACAGCATCGAGGCGCGCGAGATCCGCCGGCTCCAAGCCAAGAGAGGGCAAAACCTCTTGACTCAAATGAAGCCAAAGGCTTGGCGTACCCGCACCGGGCAATCGACGCCTTCCCTGTGCATCAATCTGACTCTGTCCATAAATCAATTGGGCTGCCTCCATCAGCCTCGACTGTGCTGTTTCACCTACCCCGAGTGCGGAAAGTCCAGAACGAAGGCGCTCCACCCTCTGAGGCACCAAGGCCCCTGAATCCCAGAGCATCTCAAGGTTGAAGCGAGCTTGCGCATCATGGATCTGTCCAGAAATCGCAGCCTGCCCAAACTGCCTTAGGTCAACCTCTGTCATCTGGGAACTCATCAGGCTACTCAGCTTTGTATGAGGAATGGGCTGAGACCAAGGCTCGCTGAGGTGATCCATCGCAGCGGACCCTCCCAATTCACCCCGAAGATCTGAGGCCAGAATCCAACGAGCGTAATCCATCATGGCTTGCGCAAGATAACGGGCCTGCCCCACATCCCGTTGATTCTCGGTCCGTGAAATGGACTGATAGCCTAGCCAGGCAACGCCCACGGTCAAGCTGGCCACGACCAAGACCAAGGCCATAGCTGAAATCAATGCCGCCCCACCCGGCCTGTAGTCGAGTTTCATTCAAATGGCCCGATATAAAAGAGCTTCTGGATACGAAGGCCACGGCGTTCAATCACAATTGACAGGAGTCGTGGATTGGCAGCAGCACTCCCAATCGGGGCAGTTTGATCGGGTACGCCTCCCACCCCAACATACTCCGCAAATAACCGGGTGTCGCCCGTCCAGTAAACGAGAGGGTCACCCAGGGCACCTGAGCCGTTCAATGGGGTACGTGTTAATCCATCTGGACTCCACTGCCATATCGCCGCAGGCGTTCTGAGGCGCGAGTCCGCCAAAGTCAGCGCGGTTAGTCGCTCGTTGGGGCGCATGCGGTTCATAGGGAGCAGGTCTCGCTCGATCTGAGCGAGCACCAACATCTGGCGGCGCTGATCTTGCGCAGATGTCAGCAGGCTCTCTTTACCAGCGATTAGGCTTTGTAAGCCCAAAAAACCCATGAGGGAGAGCAGAGCCATGATCACCAAGGTCACAAGGACCTCGATCAGGGTAAGCCCTTTAGGCGCGCGCAATTAAAACCCCATGGGTAGGAAGACAATGCGCTCAGCGACTGTAACGCCTTGATGTTTGGCTCGCACCTCAAGCCGTCGAAAATTGAGGTGAGGTGTCGTGAGAACTGAGGACTCAACCACAAAGAGCAGACCCGACTGATTGCAAGTCTCGCTCCGAGAGCCCAGCTGTTGCTTGGTTGGATTGATGCGACTTTTCAAGACCTCGTTGTCGGTACAGATCAGCCCTAAACTTCTCATCTGTGAGAGCCTCAAACTCTCTGCTGTGGTCTGAAAGAGCTTCAATCCGCCCATCAAGGCCAAGGCGGTCACCACCAACGCCACAAGAACCTCTACCAGGGTCAGCCCAGAAGGACGGGTGAATCGAGAGCAGTTACGGCCGTTGAATTGCGACATCGCCGAGTGCATTGATAGACAGTCGCAATGAATCTTGTGCACGAATGAGGGAGAGGGAACGCTCGGGTGAAACCCGGCCCATCTCATCAAAGACCCATGACATCTCAGCCTCAGGCCTGACGCCACTGCCCCAAGGCCTCTGACGATAAAAATGATCGTCCAAAACCACCCATTCACCCCGAGAATGAGACTCCACTCGGACCTCAGTGAGTGAGACCGATAGCCGGTGACGCCGACTCGTCATGGCTGCTCGGTCTGACACTGCGGAGACGAGCAGTGAGAGGCGCTCGGCTTCTTCATAAAGCTTCCGTGACTCAACTTGTCGAAAAGACAGCATCGTGGTGGCCAAAAGAATGGAGACCACCGCCAGCACGATAAGGACCTCTAAGAGGCTAAATCCCCTTGGAGGAGAGGTCTGCAGCAAATCCAGCTCCGCCCAACTGACCATCTGCCCCAAGACTGACCACCTCCACATCCAGGCCATCGGGGCTCACCTTATAAACAAACGGACGACCCCAGGGGTCTTGGGGCATTTTCTGAAGGTAGCCCCCGGCCTTCCAGTTCGGAGCCAAAGGCGCCACAGTCGGTGGGGCCACCAGAGCCGAAAGCCCCTGCTCCGCCGTGGGGTAGGCAAAGTTGTCCAGTCGATACAACGCGAGCGCCTGAACGATGCCTGAGAGGTTTTGTTTGGCGGCCACCACACGGGCCTCGTCGGGCTTACTCATGACCGACGGCACCACAAAGGCCGCCAGGATGCCAATGATGACCACCACCACGAGAATCTCGATGAGGGTGAATCCATGGGGAGGGGTGCGTAGATGTTTCATTCCTCCATTCTAGTCCGAGCGGCTGTCTTGACAGGCCACAAATCTGAAACACTGCAGCAAAGCCTGCGTCATCTGCGCTTGGGAGCATCCACTTTCCACTTGGATCCACTCAGGAGCACTTCATGTCCCACCACGATCTCGACGATGTTGATTTCAACACCTCGAACAACGAGCATTTCCAGCAGATTCTCGACCGCGGCCTCTCGAGCCCCTCGCGCCGTAACATCCTGCGCGGTGGCGTTGGCATTGCAGCCGCCGCCTCCCTACCCATGCTGCCCGGCTGCGGCAGCGACGACAGCATCCCCACCCTCTCCGCCCCCTCGACCGGCCTGAGCTTCTCGGCCGTGGGCAAGAGCATTGCCGACCAAGTGACCGTGCCCGCGGGCTACACCGTGACCGTGCTGCACGCCACGGGCGATCGTCTGGACAGCAACCTGACCGAGTACTCCAACACGGGCGCTGAGACCGACGACTGGAAGCGTCGCGTGGGCGACCACCACGACGGCATGGACCTGTTCTACGTGGGTTCAAACGGAAAGTATTCCGCCACAGCCACCAGCCGGGCCGTGCTCGCCGTGAACCACGAGAGCTCGGCAGATGGACACTTCTTCCACACCAACGGCCAGACGTCGAACGGCGTTTCAGGTAAGAAATACAGCCAGTTCGGTGACTGGGATCTGGGCACACGCCCCGAGCTCGAGGCCATGAAAGAAATCCATCATCACGGCATCTCGGTTGTGGAGCTCACGCTCGACGGAAGCGGCAAGCCCACCGGTTACAAAGTGGACTCTGCCCTGAACCGTCGGGTACACCCCAGCACCCTCGTAGACATCCGTGGACCAAAGGCTCATTTGCAGGATATCTATAAGTTCATGATCACCCAGTTCGACCCAACGGGAACCTCGGCCCGTGGCACGCTCAACAACTGCGGTCACGGCAAAACCCCCTGGGGCACCTACCTGGGCTGCGAAGAGAACTGGGCGTACTACTTCAACATCCCCAAGGACGGTAAAGCGGCTGACAGCAAGCTCACCGCAAACCGCGCCCGTTATGGCGTAGCCCGTGCGCCGCTCGCTGCCACCGCGACAGCCGGTGTTGGCCAGGGTTGGTACACGGCCTCGACCACCAACGACGAACTCACCCGTTGGAACATCTCCGCTTCTGGCGCAACAGCAGCGGACGACTGGCGCAATGAGCCCAACACCTTCGGCTACAACGTGGAAGTGGATCCTGTAGACCCCACCAGCCGCCCCGCCAAGCGCATCGCCATGGGCCGATTCGCCCACGAGGGTGCCGTGTTTGGCCGCCCCAAAGCCGGCAAGCCGATTGCCTGCTACCAGGGCTGCGACAGCCGCAACGAGTACATCTACAAGTTCGTCTCCGCTGAAGCCTGGAACCCCGCCGA
>CAMAZF010000044.1 GCA_945862985.1 Bordetella parapertussis
ATCCAAGAATCATTGGTTCGGTTGTGGAAAAGCCAGGCCCGTGACCAGGGCCGTGCACAGCTGAGCAGCTACTTTCATCAGATCGTCGCGAACGAATCGCTTCGCCTGCTCAAGCGCAGAGGTCGTGAGTCTGCCTGGGCACCCGATGATCTGGCTGAATTCATGGATCAGCAGTCCGAGCAGCTCAGTTCGGCATTCACAGTCCCTGAAGTCGCCACCCATCCAGAGGCCCTCGAGGCTGCCGTCTCGGCGCTTCCGGACCGTCAACGGGCGGCCTTGGTGCTCTGGGCTTATGAGGACGCCACTGTCCCCCAGATCTCCGAGGCCTTGGGCCTCAGCCTGAACGCCACTCACCAGCTCTTGCATCGCGCCAAACAATCGCTCAGAAACGCATTGACTACAGGACACGCAGCATGAACACCACGCCAGACCCCGCCCACGATCTGCCTCTCAAGGCCGCGCTGAAGTCCCTTCCCAGCCCAGAGCCCTCGCACGGGTTTGATGCGCGACTGGTGCAGGTGCTTTCAGACCTCCCGCAGTCCCCTTCCGAGCCTGTCTGGGTCGGACATCTCGCACTCGCTGGCGCAGAACGTCAGGATGTGGGGGCTCCCTGGAGCCATCGCTCTGGTTGGAGCCGCTCCGGCTGGTCTCTGTGGGCTGGGATTGCCTTTGCCGTGGTGTTGGCGGTGAGCACAGCAGCCTGGATGCAGACCTCCAGCCCCATGCCCACCGATCTTCGAGAGCCCGACACCCTGTCGGTGCTCTCGTTTGGAGTGCTCTGACTCGGGCAGCGTTAGACCAAGGGTCGCTTGGTCGTGGGACGAGGAGGCGCTGGCTTTTTCGAACCAGGTTTTTTTGCCGCAGGCTTCTTCGCTGCAGGCGCCTTTGCGGCGGGCTTGCTCGCAGCGGGTTTACTTTGAGCGGCCTTAGCTGAACCGGGCTTGGTGTTTGGCTTCGCAGCCGGCTTCTTGGCTGCTGGTTTTTTCGCAGCCGGCTTCTTCGCTGCAGGTTTCTTGGCCGCAGGTTTCTTCGCTGCTGGTTTTTTGCCTGCAGAGGCCTTCGAGGCCGGCTTGGCCGCTGGCTTTTTGGCGGCGGGTTTTTGGGCGGCTGGCTTCTTCGCGGGCGGTGCCTCTGCAATCGGCGCACCGGTGATGGGCTTGCGGGCCGTAGGCTTGCGCGCTGGCGCTTTCTTTCGGAAAGGCTTGGTGATTGCCTCTAGCGAGATGGGCTGCTCGCCCCAGATGTCTTCGAGCCGGTAGTATTCACGAATGGTGGGCTGAAGGATGTGCACCACCACATCCCCACAGTCGACGAGCACCCACTCTCCGGTGTCCTCGCCTTCCATGCCGTACACATCCCCACCATTCTCTTTCACCTTGTCGTGCACGCTCTTGGCCAGCGCACGGGTCTGGCGGTTCGAGGTGCCTGAGGCCACCACCACACGATCGAAGAGCGCTGTCATGGGGGTGGTGTTGAAGACTTGAATGTCCTGGGCTTTGACGTCTTCCAGGGCATCCACAATCAGGTACTGCAGGGTCTCGAGGTTCAGAGGGAATCCTTTCGTTTGGCATCTGAAGCATACAGTCGATGTTCGGCAATATAGTCCGCGACCACCTGGGGTAACAAGCCCTCGGGCAGCAAGCCCTCTCGAATGGCTTGTCGCGCCCAGGTCGAGGAGGCCTCATCCGGCTGAATCTGGACCTGAAGGATCTCCGCGCCACGTGCTCGGAGTTGGGCCTGTTCAGCGCACTCTGCGGCCCCGGGGCGGGCACAGACCGCCAGCGCCATATTTCGAATCAGCCAGTCCCAATGCTGCCAGCTGGTGAAGTGGCTGAACTGATCCTGGCCAAGTATCCAGACCAGAGGTCGGTTCCCCATTTCATGTTGAATGCCTTCAATGGTGCGGTAGGTGGCACTCGGTTGACCGAGATCTGCCGCGCGCACCTCACGATCGTCCAGCCGCATGCGGGTATCGCCCAGCGCATCCAGGGCGCGCGCAGTCATCTGAAGCCGATGGGCCGCCGAGGCCTCCGCAGGCTTGTGCACGGGCTGCCCAGTGACAATCCAGCGCACCTCCTGGAGGCCGAGCTGATCGGCTGCGGCCTGGGCCATCGCCACATGCGCTCGGTGTGGGGGGTCGAATCGTCCGCCAAAGAGACCCAGCATCATTGATCCTTCTGTGTGCTCATTAGGGAAGCCCCAAGACGCTGGCCACCAGGCCCATGGCAATACAGGCCACCATGGTCTTGAGCATGCCCATTCGGAAGACCAGCATGAGCACAATCGCCAAGACGGACAGCAGCAGCGCCACGATGTCCAGGGTTCGCCAGCTCAACCCCAGGTCATAGGCAGGCCAGAGAATGTGGCCCGCAAAGGTCACTGCAAGGTCTGCAATGATGGCGACCACGGCGGCGCTGATGGCAGTGAGGGGCGCGATCACGGAGGGAATTCTTCGGCTGGCCTCTACCCAGGGGGCGCCAGCTAGAATGAATACGAACGAGGGCAGGAAGGTAAACACGGTCACGATCGCTGCACCCAGTGCACCCGCAACCGGTATGGAGAACTGGGTGAGGTCCGTGTGCTGAGCAGCCGTGAGGTAGCCAATGAAGGCGTTCACCATCACCAATGGACCCGGCGTCGTTTCTCCAAGGGCCAGGGCGTCCATCATCTGGGGCGTGGTCACCCAGCCCTTTTCGCTCACCGCTACATCGAAGACATAGGGCAACACCGCATAGGCCCCGCCGAAGGTGATGAGCGCCACCTTGGTAAAAAAGAGTGAGAGTGAGGCGAGCACCCCACCAAAAAAGCTGTCGACTGCCCCGAAGAGCAGCGCCCAGAGCGCCAGTCCCAGTCCGAGCGCAGAGAACAGATGCTTGCTGTCGGCCCTGGCATGTCGAGGGGGTGGTGAATGGTCATCAATGAGGTAGCCATGGTCGAGCTGTTCGGCCACCCGCGCATCTCGGGCCAGGGGGAGTGGGTTGAACGACGGCAGTCCTTTGAGTGGTGCCTTCGAAAAAAGATACGCAATCCAGCCTACGAAGGCAGCCAGTGCAATGACCACCACAAAGGAGGCATTGAGCAGCAGCAGGATGAGCGCCCCCGCGGCAATGCTCCACCAGAGTGGCCCATTCAACACCCGTTGGCCAAGCCGCAGCGTGGCCGCCACCACAATGGCGAGCACGGCTGGCTTGAGGCCATACAAAAGGGCCTGAACCTCGGGCATCTCGCCATAGCTCACATAGAGGAAACCGAAACCCGTCATGATGGCCAGGCTCGGAAGAATGAAGAGGGTGCCTGCAACGATTCCGCCCCAGGGGCCGTGCAGCAGCCAGCCCATATACGTGGCCAGTTGCTGAGCCTCAGGCCCGGGCAGCACCATGCAGTAATTCAGGGCATGCATGAACCGATGGGGCGAGATCCAGCGCCGCTTCTCCACCAGCTCTGACTGCATCATGGAGATCTGAGCGGCAGGGCCCCCGAAGGAAGTCCAGCCCAGAATGAACCAGAACCGAAGCGACGTCCAAAGGCTATAGGACGCCTGGCTCACTTCAGCAGTGCTCTCACATCGGCCTCGAGCTTTTCAAGGGTGATGTCGTGCGGGACCACCAGCCTGAGCGCACCTGTCGGGTCGTAGACATAGGTGAAGGTGGTGTGATCAATGGTGTAGGCCATGGGGTCTGCCTTGGAGGCGGATGTGTCGACCTTTTTAAAGAACACCCGAAAGTCTTTGGCCACCGCCTGAACCGCTTCCACGCTGCCGCGCAGGCCCACGATGCTGGGGTCGAAAGAGGCCAGGAACTTGCGTAAGGCCTCGGGCTGATCGCGTTCGGGGTCGACGGTGATGAAGACCAGCTGCAGCTTGTCCGCGTCGGGGCCGAGCTTGTCCTTGAGGGCCATCATCTTGGTGAGATGGGCGGGGCATGCATCCGGGCAGTAGAGAAAGCCAAAGAAGACGAGCGTGACCTTGCCCGAGAAACTGGCCGGGGTCTTGGCCTGACCATCGAGGTCCGGCAGGCTGTAGGTCTGGCCCCAGGGTGCTCCCGTGACGTCCATGCTGTGAAAGGTGGCGGGCTTGTCAGCGCAGCCTACCAGCGCGGCACTTGGCAGAACGACGAGGATCAGGCTGGCGAGCAGAGTTTGGAGTCGGAGTCTCATCCCCTTATTCTAAGCCGCATGCCGAATTGCACCCGCATTGAAATCGTGGGCCTAGGGCTCGCGGGCGCCTGTCTCCTGCGAGCACTCGCCCATGCCCGTTTTGAGGGGGAGGTGGTGGTCTACGAGCTGGCATCCGAGCCCGCTCAGGGGGCCTCAGGCAACCCGGTGGGCATTGTGCACCCCCTTCGGTCGGCAGATCACAACCTGGGCAGCCAGTTCTTTGACCTGGGGCTGGCCACGTGTCTGCGTTGGACCGAGGAGCTGGGTGGGGTCTCCCAGGGCTGGGCTGCGTTCAATGGCGTTCGGGAGCAAGAGGAACGAATCGGGGGCCTGTCGATCCAGCAGAGCCCGGGTGGATGGATCCAGCCCATCGCGCTGGTGAAGGCCTGCCTTGAGTCCGCTCAGGCCTGGTTTGGAGCCAGACTCAGCCTTCATTTTCAAACGGCTGCTCCTGAGCAGGGCTCCGCCACGCGAGTGTGTTGTAGCGCAAGCCCCAAGGCCTTGATCGAGTCAGGCCTCTGCCTGCTGCCGGTGGCGGGACAGGTCTCGTGGGTCGCCGCCGAGCCCGATGAAGGCCCCGCTCAGGTGCTCTGCGGGACAGGCTATGTAGCACCTGTGGTCCAGGGGCGGTTGGTGGTCGGGGCCAGCTTCGAGCGTGAATCTGTGCAGGTCGAGGTGACTCAGCAGGGGCATGCCGAGAACCTCGAGCGGCTTTACCAGCTGGATACAGACTTGGCCCAACGCGTGCGATCACGCTGGAGCCAGGCGCAGGGTCGAGCCTCGGTGCGCTGGGCGACTCGAGATCGCCTGCCACTCATTGGTCAACCGGTTGATCTGGCGGCGCTCAAGAACCATCCCCATCCTCAGCGGCTCTCGCAGCTGCACCACCTGCCCCGTCTGGAGCGGACCTGGCTGCTCATGGGCCTTGGCTCCCGAGGGCTCTCCACGGCGCCGCTGGGGGCTGAGGCCATCGTGGCTGCACTGCTCGACCTGCCCTCACCCTTGCCATCCAGACTTGCGGATGCTGTGGACCCAGCACGGTTCGTCCTGCGTGAGCACCGTCGAGGAGCCTGAGGCACACTAGCCGCTATGAATCTCCAACAGCTGCGCATTCTGCGCGAGTCCGTTCGCAATCAGTTCAACCTGACCGAGGTGGCTGCTGCACTGGCCACTTCTCAATCGGGTGTGAGCAAGGCCATCAAGGAGCTCGAGGATGAGCTCGGAATCGAGATCTATGTCCGCAAGGGCAAGCGACTGCTGGGCTTCACCGAGGCCGGCCAGGCCGTGGCTGAGCATGCGCAGCAGGCGCTGAGTGCCGTAGACAACATGAGAGCGGTGACGGATCGGCTGGTCGGGCGAGACGAGGGCCGGCTGGTGCTGGCGACGACCCACACCCAGGCTCGGTACTCGCTTCCCGAAATCGTGCGCAGCTTTCGCGAGCGTTATCCCAAGGTACAGCTTGCGCTGCGTCAGGCGAGCCCACCCGAGATCGCGGACTTGGTCGAGTCCGGTGAGGCCGACATTGGCATTGCCACCGAGTCGCTTCGCAAGCACCCGCGCTTTGTGACCTTCCCCTTTTTCAAATGGTTTCATGGAGTGGTGGTGCCCAAAGGGCATCCGCTGGAGGTTCAGTTGCAGGCTGGCGAGGCGCTGACCCTCGAGACGCTTGCTCGGTGGCCCCTGGTGACGTATCACGAGGGCTTCACAGGCCGAGGCATGATCGATGCCAAGTTTGCCGCTGCGGGCCTCAAGCCACAGGTGGTCCTGGAGGCCCTGGATGCAGATGTGATCAAGGCCTATGTGGAGCTGGGCCTGGGCGTGGGCATCGTGGCGAGTGTGGCGTATGACGAAGATGCAGATCACGCGCTGTCCCTGCTAGATGGCAGTGAACTCTTTGATGAAAACATCACGGTGCTGGCGCTCAGACGGGGACGTCTATTGCCTGGCTATGCGGTTCATTTTGCCCAGCTCTGCGTGCGCGGCCTCTCGGAGGCGCAGCTTCAGCAGGCGGTTATGGAGGAGGGGGTTTCATGAGTGTTCACCAGGAAGATCGTAAGTCGGTGACGGTGCTCACGCTGCAGGAGATGCGCGCTCGAGCAGAGAAGGTTGCCATGCTCACCTGCTACGACAGCTGCTTTGCCCGCGTACTCGATGACGCGGGTGTCGACATGCTGCTCATTGGAGATTCGCTGGGCATGGTCTTGCAGGGCCACCATTCGACGCTGCCTGTGACGCTCGCCGATATGGTCTATCACACCCGTGCCGTTGCATCCGCACGCACCAAGGCCATGGTGGTCGCAGACATGCCCTTTGCAAGCTACCAGTCGTCTCCCGCCCAGGCCTTCGAGAGTGCGGCAGCACTCATGTCGGCGGGGGCACAGATGGTCAAGATGGAGGGCGGCGCATGGCTGGTGCCCACTGTGGAGTTTGTGCGTGCGCGGGGAATTCCCGTCTGTGCGCATCTGGGCCTCACGCCCCAGAGCGTCCATGCCCTAGGGGGGTATCGGGTTCAGGGCCGGGGGACTGCAGCGGACACCCTCGTGAATGAGGCCTTGGCCCTTGAGCAGGCCGGCGCAGATGTGGTGCTGGTGGAACTCATCCCCACGCCACTGGGCGCCCGCCTGACGGAATCGCTGCGTGTGCCCACCATTGGTATCGGTGCGGGTCCTCACACCACCGGCCAGGTCCTCGTGCTTCATGACATGCTCGACCTCACGCCCGGAAAGAAAGCGCGCTTTGTGAAGAACTACCTTCAGCAGGGCGGCAGCATCCAGGCTGCCGTGCGGGCCTATGTGGAGGAGGTCAAGTCAGGCGCCTACCCCCAGCCCCAGCACGGGTTCGCTGACTAGTCAAACTGCCTGAAACCGATACACCCCCTGCTCAAAGCTGCGGCGGGCTTGGCCGGTGTGCCAGAGGTGATTCATGTGGGCGATGGTCTCGCCCATGGCAAAGCTGTATTGGTGGGCATCAAGGGCTCTGGGGAAAATGACGGGCACCATCTCGGCGCAGGTCTTGGGTTCTGCGCAGGCCTTGAGCGCGGTTTGAAGGCGCTCTGCATGGTGGTCATGAAGCTGCTTGAGTCGAGTATGGAGTCCGCCGCCCACTGCGGGCGTGAAGGGGCCGCCAAAGGGTTTGCCGTGTGAGGGCAGCACGAGGGCGGTCTCGGGCAGGCCCTCGTACCAATGCAGGGATTCCAGATAGAGCCCTAGGGGGTCTCCATCAGGCTCATGCGCCCAGACCGACATATTCGTAGAGATGCGCGGCAGCACCATGTCTCCGGAGATCAGCAGGTTGAGCTCCTCGCACCAGAGCGCCGCGTGCTCGGGTGAGTGCCCGTAGCCAGGAATGACCTCCCAGAGGGCATCGGCTATCGTGAAGCGCTGACCGCCCATCATGCGGTGGTAGCGACTGGGCACGTGTGGCACCAGGCTGGAGAAGTGGCTCTTGCGCTTGAGGGCCTTGGCCTCGTCTTCGGCGGATTGGGCCCCGTGCTCTTTAAAGAAATGCACCATGCTGCCGGCTGCGCCATCGAAGCTCTGCTCCGTCTCTTCGGAGAGGGCTTTGGAGGCAAACATCCGGCCGGTCTTGTACTCGCCCAGTGTCATCCAGAGCATGGCTTCCCATTGGCCGGGCGTGTCGTCCTCTCGCATGCCATGGCAGAGCCAGCTGGCTAGGCCCAGATGGTCCGGATGCATATGGGTGCAGATCACGCGCAGAATGGGGCGGTGATGAAAGTGGTGGTCACGGATCTGACGCCAGAGCGCGCGGACCTCGGGTGTGGCCACGCCCGTGTCAATCACCGTCCAGCCCCGCACGCCATCGAGGGTGTCGTCGATCAGCCAGAGATTGATGTGGTCCAAGGCAAAGGGCAGCGGCATGCGCAGCCAAAAGACCCGGTCGGCGATGGGCGTGAGTGTTCCGCCCACGGGGATGGGCAAGTCTGGGTAGAAAATCTGAGATTCGAGCGCGTTCATACCCGTATTGTGCAGGTGCAAACGGCTGACCGGTGTAGAGTTTGATCAGAACAAAACACTCTGGAGACACCGTGTCGATGCTGCCCCCCACCCATGGTCAGCTGCCCGCTGACCACATGTATGTGAAAGGCCTGGACCAGAACCCGGCCAACCATGTGGCCTTTTCGCCCATCTCCTTCATTGAACGCGCGGCGCTGGTCTATCCGAACCGGGTGGCCGTCGTGCATGGCGCGCTGCGTCAGACCTGGCGTGAGACCTTTACCCGAACGCGTCAGCTGGCCTCAGCCCTTCACCGAAGGGGGATCGGCCTGGGAGACACCGTTGCGGTGATGCTTCCCAACACACCGCCCATGGTGGAGGCGCATTTTGGTGTGCCCATGGTGGGTGCAGTGCTCAATAGCCTGAACACGCGGCTGGATGCTCCAGCCATTGCCTTTATGCTGAATCATGGCGAGGCCAAGGTGGTCATCACCGACCTGGAGTTCTCTGCCGTCATGAAAGAGGCCTTGGCCATTCTGAAGCGTGATCATGGCCGAAGCCCCTTGGTGATCGATGCCTTGGATGCTGAGTTCAGCCCCCCGGGTGAGCGTCTGGGCGAGATCAGCTATGACGAATTCCTGAAGGCGGGTGACCCCCATTTTATGGTTCGCCTGCCCGATGATGAGTGGCAGAGCATCTGCCTGAACTACACCTCTGGCACCACGGGTGACCCCAAAGGCGTGGTCTACAGCCATCGCGGAGCAGCCACCAACGCCATCTCCAACATCCTGGAATGGGACATGCCCAAGCACCCGGTCTACCTCTGGACCCTGCCCATGTTCCACTGCAATGGCTGGTGTTTCCCTTGGACCATCGCCGCGCGTGCGGGGGTGAATGTCTGTTTGCGCAAAGTCGACGCGAAGGCCATCTTTGAGCTCATCAAGGCGCATGGCGTCACCCATTACTGCGCCGCCCCCATTGTTCATAACCTGCTCATCAATGCGCCTGCGGAACTGAAGGACGGTGTGCCAGCAGGTGTGAAGGCCATGGTGGCTGGCGCGGCGCCGCCTGCGGCCATGATTGAGGGCATGGAGCAGATGGGCTTTGAGATCACGCATGTCTATGGGCTCACGGAGGTCTATGGCCCAGCCTCGGTCTGTGTGAAACATGATGAATGGAACGCGCTCTCGATCTCCGATCGTGCCCGGCTCAATGCGCGTCAGGGCGTGCGCTATCACCTCCAAGAGGCGGTCACGGTGCTCGATCCAGAGACCATGCAGCCGGTGCCCGCTGACGGCGAGACCATGGGCGAGATCATGTTCCGCGGCAACATTGCCATGAAGGGCTACCTGAAGAATGAGAAGGCCACGCAGGCGGCCTTTGCTGGAGGCTGGTTCCACTCCGGTGATCTGGCTGTTCTCTATGAAGACGGCTACGTGAAGATCAAGGACCGGAGCAAGGACATCATCATCTCCGGTGGTGAAAATATTTCCTCCATTGAGGTCGAGGACATCCTCTATCGCCATCCGGCGGTCATGGCGGCTGCCGTGGTGGCCAAGCCCGATCCCAAGTGGGGTGAGACGCCCTGCGCCTTCATTGAGCTTAAGCCAGGTGCCCATCCCACACCGCAGGAGGTGGTGGAGTTCTGTAAGCAGCATCTGGCAGGTTTCAAGGTGCCCCGTTCTGTGGTCTTTGGCGAACTGCCCAAGACCTCCACGGGGAAAATTCAGAAGTTCGAACTGCGCAAGCGGGCTGGATCCGCGGAGGCTATTGATGTCTAACGTACTCAGAGAAGTGGTTCAACCCGGGCTCATTCGCTTGGTCCTCAATCGACCCGATGCCTTCAATGCGCTCTCGGAGTCCATGCTCGCGGACCTCGGGGCCGAGCTCAAGGCCATTTCGTCAGATGCAAGCGCGCGGGTCGTGGTGTTGGCTGCCCAGGGCAAGGCCTTCTGTGCGGGACACGACCTGCGGGAGATGCGCGCCAGCCCCTCGGAGGACTACTACCAGCGCCTCTTCAACCAGTGTACGGATGTGATGATGACCATCCAACAGATGCCCCAGCCGGTGATTGCCGAAGTCCAAGGGGTGGCCACTGCAGCGGGCTGTCAGCTGGTGGCCATGTGTGACCTCGCGGTGGCCAGTGAGAAGGCGCGCTTTGCGGTCTCGGGCATTAATCTGGGTCTCTTCTGTGCCACGCCCAGCGTGCCGCTCTCTCGTAACCTCTCCCGCAAACAAGCCTTGGAGCTTCTGCTCACGGGTGACTTTCTCTCGGCCGAGGGCGCGCGTGAGCGAGGGCTCATCAACCAGGTGGTTCCGGCTGAAGGGCTGACGGACGCTGCCCTTGCACTGGCTCAGAAGATTCTCGCCAAGCCCGAGGCGGCCGTTCGCATGGGCAAGCAGCTCTTTTATAAACAGCTCGAAGTGGGCATCGAGCAGGCCTACGCCATGGCGGGGTCCACCATGGCCTGCAACATGATGGAGCCCGATACCCTTGAAGGCGTGCAGGCTTTCATTGAGAAGCGTCCACCGAACTGGCAGGCTCAAGCCTCTGAGCACACTCCAACAGCACAACCAAAGGGTCAAGCAGCCGCATGAAAATCTTAGTCACGGTCAAGCGTGTAGTGGATTACAACGTGAAGGTACGGGTGAAGTCGGATGGCAGTGACGTGGACATTGCCAATGTGAAGATGAGCATGAACCCGTTTGATGAGATTGCGGTGGAGGAGGCGGTGCGGCTCAAGGAGGCTGGGGTAGCCAGCGAGGTGGTGGTGGTCACGTGCGGGGCTGTGAGCTGCCAGGATGTCTTGCGTACGGCGTTTGCGATGGGTGCAGACCGTGGGGTGTTGGTGGAGGCGGCTGGGGTGTGGGAGCCGCTGGCGGTGGCCAAGCTGGTGAAGGCGGTGGTGGATCGGGAGGCGCCCAATCTCATCATCATGGGCAAGCAGGCGATTGATGATGACTGTAACCAGACGGGGCAGATGCTGGCTGCGCTCTGCGGCTATCCCCAGGCGACTT
>CAMAZF010000045.1 GCA_945862985.1 Bordetella parapertussis
TTCATCAAGGGGGACTGTCCAAAATGTGGCGCGAAAGATCAATACGGAGACTCCTGTGAAGTCTGCGGGGCGACCTACGCACCGACCGACCTGATCAATCCCGTCTCTGCGGTGAGCGGGGCGCGGCCCGAAACCCGCGAGAGTGAGCACCACTTCTTTCGGCTCTCCGACCCAAGATGCATTGAGTTCCTGAATCGTTGGGCGCTAGAAGAGGATCGTCTGCAGCCCGAGGCAGCCAACAAACTGAGGGAATGGCTAGGCGAAGATGAACAGGGCCAGTCTCGGATGAGCGACTGGGATATCTCACGTGATGCGCCCTACTTTGGGTTCGAGATTCCCGGTGCCCCAGGGAAGTATTTCTACGTCTGGCTCGACGCGCCGATTGGCTATTACGCGGCGCTCAAGAAGTGGTGCTCCGAGCATGAGCGCGCTTTTGAAGACTTCGTCGGCCCAGATTCTACCGTTGAGCAGATTCACTTCATTGGCAAAGATATTCTGTATTTCCATACGCTGTTCTGGCCTGCCATGCTGGTGTTCTCGGGGCATCGGGCGCCCACACACGTATACGCACACGGGTTCCTCACGGTGGACGGTGCCAAGATGAGCAAGTCGCGAGGGACTTTCATCACCGCCCAGAGCTATATCGAGCAGGGTCTCAACCCCGACTGGCTGCGCTACTACTTTGCATCCAAGCTCAACGGCAGCATGGAGGATCTTGACCTCAACTTCACAGACTTCATTGCCAAGGTCAACAGCGATCTCGTAGGCAAGTTCGCCAATATTGCAAGCCGTTGTGCGGGCTTCGTGGTGAAGCGATTCGACGGACGCCTACTGGGTGATGCCCGTGATCACTCAGAGGGCGACCATGCAAGCCTAGAGGCTCTTTTCATAGAACGCGCGGCCAGCATCGCCCAGGCCTACGAGACACGCGACACTGCACGGGCCGTTCGAGACATTGGCGCTCTGATGGATGCGGTGAATGGGTATGTCGACCAATACAAGCCGTGGGAACTCGCCAAGCAGGAGGGCCAAGAGGCCCTGCTTCATCGCGTCGTGAGCACCAGCCTTCGCGCATTTGCACGTCTCTCGATCCTCCTCAAACCCATTCTGCCCACTGCTGTCGCTCGAGCAGAAACAGAGGTCTTCGGACTCACACAGCCGTGGTCCTGGTCTGACCTTGACCGTCCCGCACTCGAGAAGGTGCAGCCTTTTCAACACCTCTTCTCACGGGTCGATCGAGATCAGGTTGACCGTCTGATTGAAGCCAATAAAACCAGCCTCTAGGAGCCCCTCCATGCCCATTTTCTCGCGCGCCCACTACGAGTCTGAGGTCACCCAGTTTCTCTCCGATCTCAAACTCGCTAAGCCCCACCTTGAACAATCGCAGCGCGAGGGTCGAGCCCGACTCTGGGACAAGGAACCCATCGACCTCGATCAGTTTGAGCGTTCACAGCGCGCACGCGTGGCTCAGAAGCCCTACGTGTACCAAATCTAAGACCAGGTGACGACCACCCCTCCCCCGAGCCCGGAGGTCGAGGCCATTGCGCGCCTCTACGGTGAGCCTCTGGTCGATTTTCCACGAGACCTCTACATTCCACCCGATGCGCTGGAGGTGATTCTGGAGGCCTTTGAAGGGCCGCTGGACCTTCTGCTCTATCTCATTCGGCGGCAGAACTTCAACATCCTCGACATTCCCATGGCCGAGGTCACGCAGCAGTACCTGAAGTACATCGATGAGGTTCGCGAGCACAACCTCGAACTCGCTGCGGAATACCTGCTCATGGCAGCCATGCTCATTGAGATCAAGTCGCGCATGCTTCTCCCGGTGCGTCCCAAGGCGGGCGAGGATGAGCCCGAGGACCCACGTGCAGAGTTGGTGCGAAGGCTCCTCGAGTACGAGCAGATGAAGCTTGCTGGACAGAAGCTCGATCACCTTCCCCAGGCCGGGCGAGATGTCTTTGCCGCTCAGGTGATGATCGAACAGACCCTCGTTCCTCGGCTGCCACAGGTGAGTGCCCTGGACCTTCAACAAGCCTGGAGAGAGCTCCTGAAAAGGGCCAAGCTCGTGGCCCATCATCAGGTCACCCGAGAGGCACTCTCCGTGCGAGAGCACATGGCAAAGATCCTTCGTCAGCTTCGTGCCGTCTCCTTTGTCGAGTTCCAAGACCTCTTCGAAGAGGCAATCCGCGCAGGTGGGGGCATACCGGTGGTCGTGGTTCACTTCCTCGCGCTCCTCGAACTGGCCCGGGAGGGTTTGATCGATCTCACGCAGGCAGCGCCCTTTGCACCCATTTATGTCCGGCTCTCCAGTCAGTCCAGCTGATCTCACAAGCCTCAACACCCTTAGGCTTCCCGCATTCGCAGACTCACTGATGGTGTTGCGAGACAGCCTCGCACTGCCTGCGTTGAGCGAGCGCCTGCGAGACCAACCTCGGTTCATTCTCGGTGGCGGAAGTAATGTGGTGATCACCCACGACCGAACCGATCCACTCCCGGTGACCGTGATCCATAACCAGCTGCGTGGACTGGTGAGACTCGAACAAGACGAGAACCACATCATCGTGCGATGTGCTGCCGGAGAGTCCTGGCACGCCTTTGTGATGTGGACACTCTCCCAGGGCTGGGCCGGCCTGGAGAACCTTGCCCTTATTCCAGGAACGGTCGGAGCCGCCCCCATTCAGAACATTGGCGCGTACGGCGTAGAGGTCTGTGATCGAATTGAGGCGGTCCATGCCTGGGACTTTCAGGATCAGTCACATGTGAGTTTTCGTGCGGATGAATGTGGGTTTGGCTATCGTCGGTCACAGTTCAAGGATGCTTCCATCCAAGGCCCATGGGATCGCCCACGCTATCTGGTGGTCGCTGTCGATTTTCGGCTCCAAACGGGCCGCCATCCCAAGCTGGAATATGCCTACGCCGGCCTCGCCGCTGAAGTCGAGCGCCTCGCTCATGGGCATGCAGCCTCGCCGATGCTCATTGCCCATGCCGTCATGTCGCTTCGAAATCAAAAGCTCCCGTCGCCCGAACAGCAGGGCAATGTCGGGAGCTTCTTCATGAACCCCATCGTTCCTGTGGCGTTTGCCAATACGCTCTCCGAGCGTCATCCCGAGATGCCTTACTATCCGGTCGGCTCTGAGGAGACCAAGCTCTCAGCGGGTTGGCTTATCGAAGCCTGCGGGCTCAAGGGGTTTCGCCATGGAGAAGCAGGGGTCTCCGAGCGGCATGCCCTCGTTCTGGTCAACCATGGAGCCGCGACGGGTGCAGAACTTCTCTCGCTGGCCGGCCATGTCCAACGCACGGTCTTGGCCAAGTTCGGTGTTTGGCTCGACCCCGAACCCCAGTTTATTCCGCCAAGGCCCCAGACCAGCCATTGAGCCGAGCCACCCCGTCACCCTACTAAGTCGGGCGGCGGCGCCGAAAAATGGGGCGCTCCTGTGTACTCATGCCCTTCATCCATCGATAGCCCTCGGCCTTAAACGCAGTCAAGTCCTCTGGCTTCACGAGGCGATGCTCAATGACAAATCGCGCCATCAGACCTCTCGCACGCTTGGCATAGAAGCTCACCACCTTGTAGTCGCCATTGGGCTGCTCATCTTCAAACACGGGCGATACAACGAGTCCCGCCTGAAGCCCTGGGCCGCCTGGATCGGTGGCTGTTTGTGGCCCAGGCTTGAGTCGAAGCACCTTGGCATACTCATTCGAGGCGAGATTGAGAAGCACAGAGGGCTCGCGTTTGGCCGCCAACATCTGCAGTTGTTCATTGATGGCGTTGGTCACCCGATGCCCCCAAAAGGCATAGAGATCTGAGCCCCGCTCGGTGGCCAGACGCGTTCCCATTTCGAGCCGGTAGGGCTGAAGTGCGTCCAAGGGACGGAGGGCGCCATACAACCCAGAGAGGATGCAGAGATGATTCTGAGCCCACTGGAGGTCCGCTCTCTTGAGGCTTGCTGCCTCTAGCCCCTCATAGACATCCCCATCGAAAGCCAGCATGGCGTGGCGCGCATCGGGGGGAGTCATCACGCCGGTTTCCCATCGTGCAAAGCGCTCCGCATTGAGATCTGCTAATGAGTCACTCAGGCTCATGAGCTTTCCAATCTCGGCCGGTGCACATCGACGCAGGCGGTCTGCAAGGAGGGCCGCATCGGACTCGAAGGCCGGGGTGGTCAACGGGATGCTGGGCGATGGACGGTCAAAGTCAAGCGATTTTGCTGGCGACAACAACATCAACATCTCACTGGCCCTCCTTCGGTTTCTGGCGTGCAAGCAAGGTGGCTGCACTCGATGCCAAGACCAGCCAGAGCGCAGCACCCATGGGGAAAATTTCGTCCGAGAGCCCCGCCTCCTCTCGAGCAGTGAGCAGCAGCAAAACCGTAATGAGGCCCCGCGGGCTGACCCACATGAGTTCGTGTGGATAGGGGGCACGGACCACCCAGAGCAGCGGACGTCGGATCAGGAAGATGGCAGCCAACGCAAGCGTGGCCCAGAGGATCGCGTCGAGGGCCAGCAGGCTGGGCAGATCTGCCCAGATGCCCAGCAGAATAAAAAAAATCGAGCGAATGGCGAAAGTGAACTCCGTCACCTGTGCCTTGAACTCTCGAACCGCGTGGGGAAAATCCTCTGAGCCGATCGCAGCCAAACGGGCGGACCGCGCCTGCAGAAGGGCAATATTACTGAGGAACAGACCAAACGCGAGCACCAGCAGCAAGGGAGAGAGATTCAAGGCTTTGCCTGTGGCGTAGAGCAGAAGGAGCCCAGCCATCATGGGAACAAACCTGACGTGACCGGTCAGCCGGTTCATCAGCCAGTAGAGACCCAATACAAACACCACGGAGAGCAGGATGGAGAGTAGGCCTCCACCGACCAAGTTGTATGCAAATCCGGAGGCCAGCCCCTTAGAGGTGAGCCATGCGTAGAACAGCAGCACACCAAGAATGTCGGCAAACGCGCTCTCGTAGGTGATGAACTCCCGAGCGTCCTCGCCCAGGCGCTGGGCCGCGGGAATGGCCACGGCGCTGCTCACAACAGCCAACGGTATGGCCACCAGACCAGCGAGATAGTCGCTGAATCCCACCAGCCAGACCAGAAAGAGACCAATGGTCAGAGAGAGGACCGTCACTGCGAGCAAGGCAGCAACGAAGGCCTTTCCCATCAGATGCAGCCGATCCGAACGCACGTCTAGGTCCAGTGCAGCCTCTAAGACAATCAAGATGAGACCCAGGGTGCCAATGACCGGCAAGGCATTCTCAATCAGCACACCGGACTTGCCCATTCCACCGGTGAACACATTGATGAGAAGCCCCAGGGTCAGCAATGCCAAGACCGCAGGAAATCTCCAACGGCGTGCGGCGATCTCAATGACATAGGCCACCAGTAACAGCATGGAGCCTCCCAGCAGGACCAGCGTCGTCGTCGACATGACCCTATTGCTCCGGCTTCAGAACCCAGTCCGCCAAGGCAGCGAGGCTTGGGCCTTGCCCTGTGGGCGCGGTGTCGAGTTCCTCAAATGGAAGATCCACTCGTTGAATCCAATAGGCCTGCAGACCCTGCCATCGAGCGCCTGCGACGTCCCAGGCATTTGACGAGATCAGGACAGCCTCATGAGGTGAGCAACGCGCGTACTCGAGCGCCAGGGAATAGATCCTGGGGTCAACCTTGAAACTTCGAATGGACTCCGCCGAGAGCACAGCATCGAATGAAGAGGAGAGACCAGAGTGGTCCAGGGCCTGCTCGAGCATCTCGGAGTTGCCATTCGAGAGCACCACCAACGGAATGCCCGCTTCTCGGAGTGAGGCCAACGCTTGCGGCACCTCCGGGTAGGGACTGATCTGTGCATACGCCTGCATGACACCCTCCACGACCGAGGCCTTGATCTCCTGATGGAATGCACGCAGGGTGTACCTGAGTGCATCCTGAGTGATCAGCCAGAACGACTTGTATTGGGCAGCACCTGCAAGGGCCCTGAGTCTGCTGTACTCGAGCTGTTTGTCTCTCAGCATCTGCGCCATGGGGCGGCCTTGCTCGGGATAGAACTGCTCTAGACGCTTGCTGACCGACAGCACGTCAAACAGCGTGCCGTAGGCATCGAAGGCCAGGACTTGAGGAGGTGGGTTCAGAGCCATGCTCTGAGTGTATTACTGATCAGTGCTGCGAATGAGACGCTCAAGGATGGGTGCGGATCGTTCGATCTGCATGGAGTCCCAGTTCAGCTCTGGCAGGCTGTGAAAGGCGTCCTTGAGCAGAGCGCCCCAGCGGTGACGAATGTTGTTGAAATAAGCGTCGTCATCTTGAATGGTGACGAAACGACCCACCCGCAGGTCTCCAGCGCGATAGACCAACAGATCGAGCGGCAGGCCAACGGAGAGATTAGAGCGTACGGTGGAATCCATTGAGATCAGGGCGCACTTGGTCGCCTCATCGAGAGGCGTATGCGGCGTAAGAACCCGATCCAGAATGGGCTTGCCGTACTTGGACTCACCAATCTGGAAGTACGGTGTCTCCTCTCCAGCCTCAATGAAATTGCCTGCTGAATAGACCTGAAAGAGCCGACAACGCTCACCCGCGATCTGCCCACCCAGGATAAAGGTGCAGTTGAACTCAATGTTGAACTCAGCCAGAGCCTTATGGTCCCGGTCAAAGACCGTGCGAACCGCGTGCCCCAGCACTTCGGCCGCCTCCGCCATCGTACGGGCTGACCAAAGGGTGTGACTCTCCGAACTCTGCGAGAGCATCTCGCGCACGGACTGCGTAATGGCGAGGTTGCCAGCGCTCATCAGGACGATCATTCGATCCCCGGGGCGCTCAAAAACGGTCATCTTCCGAAATGTGGAAATCTGGTCCATCCCAGCATTGGTCCGGGAGTCTGACAGGAAGACAAGGCCTTCGTGAAGATTGGCCGCAATGCAGTAGGTCATGGCTCTGGAGTATATCGTTCAGCCATCTACGCACTCAGGCATTGACCGAGACTGCGACCCGCATCGATTCATTGCCCCCCCCTTGTCGTACGCCCCTGACCGGTGCCACGGCGGCGTAGTCGGGGCCAACCGCAAGGCGAAGCCAGCGATCACCTGGCTCACAGCAATGGGTCACATCGAGCCCTCGCCATCGATCCTCCAGCCAGACATCAACCCAGGCATGCGTGGCCTCGCTCGCACGAGCCTCGCCACTCACATAGCCACTGACATAGCGCGCAGGTATGCCAAGGCTTCGGCAGCAGGCCAACATGACATGCGCATGGTCCTGGCATACCCCCGCACGCGCACTCCAGGCCTGAGCCGCAGAGGTATAGACCTCGGTCACGCCCGGGGAGTAGACGAGATAGGCCTCAAGCGCACGCGCCAGATGGAGCAGGCTGTCGTAGTCACACCTGGGTACCTGGGACTTGGCGAACGCCGCCATCTCCGGGGTAGGCAAGGTCAGCGCAGTTGCCCTCAAGTAAAGCTCCAGCGGCGGCTCGCCGTTCACCCGCCGAGTGTCATCCCATTGGCCATTCACTCGACTGTGATCACACTCCACCTCACCCGATACACAGATCGAGACAGACGTGGAGGGAGAGGAGACGACGATCATGCTTACCCAATTCCCATACGCGTCACGCTGATGGGTAATGGGATGATCAGAACGGGTCTCCCATTGCACGACCCGCTGCCCAGGCTCGTCTCTGGGCGTGAGATAGACCCTCTGAATGGCGTAATGCAAGGGGCTGTCGTACTCGTAATGGGTCTGGTGATCGACTCTCAGTCTCATGAGGCCTCCTTCCAATCCTGAGCAATCAACGGAACCAAAAAGTCCTCACTGATGGCCATTCCAAGGGCATGGATAGACTGGAGGAATTCGGTCAGAAAGAGATGGATTCTCGGCTCGAACTGCTCGTCGATGGCCAGGTACTGCAGGTTCGCCCTCATGCGCCCGGCGAGGCGAACAGATTGCATGCCGTGTCGGGGTGCAACCTGTTCGAGATTCAGCAAGAGCTCGTTCAGACAGGCGAGGAGCGCACGCGGCATATCTGGCCGCTGAATGAGGAGCTCCGCAATCCGTAAAGGGCTCACCACATCTCGATAGACTTTTCGGTAGATCTCAAAGGCTGACAAAGAGCGAAGCACCGAGGCCCAGTAGTAGTAATCGGCTCTCTCTTGATCCTCGCTTTGATGATCCGCATGAGCAACAAACTTCACATCCAGAATGCGAGCCGTGTTGTCGGCTCGCTCGAGGAAGGTTCCGACTCGAGAGAAAAAGTAGGCTTCATCTTTGAGCATGGTCCCGATCATGACTCCCCTGAAAAGGTGTGACTGGTGCTTCACCCATTCCAGCAAACGGCCAGGGTCTCGCGTCCACCCCGGGGTGCGCAGTTGGGCACGGAGCTCCAACCATGTCGTATTCACGGCCTCCCAGAGTTCGGGGGCGAGCACCACCCGCACCGCACGAGCATTCTCTCGGGCGGCAGCGAGGCAGCTCACAATAGATGAGGGATTCTGGGGGTCGGCCAGCATAAAACTCAGAACGCCCTCTGCTGAAACGGCCTCTCGATTCGAGTGATAGGCGCCCTCCAGTTCATAGAGCTCCAGAAATGCTCTCCACTGTTCGAGTGCCTGTGCCTGTCCACCCGCCAACATACCCGCCTGGCTTTGCGCATCGAGTAGCCGAACCGTGTTCTCGGCGCGCTCAATATAGCGAGACATCCAATAAAGGCTATCGGCCCAGCGACTCAGCATCTCTCAATACCCAAGTGTCTTTGGTTCCACCGCCTTGTGATGAGTTCACCACCAGGGATCCTTTTTTCAGTGCCACCCGAGTAAGCCCCCCGGGGACCAGGGATACCGTCTGACCACTGAGCACAAAAGGTCTGAGGTCGACGTGTCGGGGGGCAATTCCCTCGTCCACCATCGTCGGGCAGGTGGACAAGGCCAGCGTGGGCTGAGCAATATAGCCCGCAGGGTCGGCCAGCAGCTTCTGGCGAAACGACTCGAGCTGCTCCTTTGATGCCGTTGGCCCAATCAACATGCCATAGCCACCAGCTCCATGCGTCTCTTTCACCACGAGGTTCTCGAGATTGGCCAACACGTAATCAAGTTCCTTGGGGCGGCGGCAGAGCCAAGTCGGTACGTTATTCAGAATAGGCTCCTCTGAGAGGTAGAACCGAATCATCTCGGGGACATACGGATAGACAGCCTTGTCGTCCGCAATGCCGGTGCCAATTCCATTACAGACCGTGACCTTCCCCTCACGCACGCAGGCCGTGAGACCAGGTACCCCGAGGGCCGAGTCAGCGCGAAAGGCCAAGGGGTCTAGAAAATCGTCGTCGACTCTTCGATAAATGACGTCGATTCGCTGAGGACCACGAGTGGTCTTCGCGTACACCCGGTTGGCCATCACGAATAGGTCTCGACCCTCGACGAGCTCGACGCCCATCTGCTGTGCGAGGTATGCATGCTCGAAGTAAGCACTGTTAAACACCCCCGGCGTGAGGACGACCACCGTGGGGTCATCGACCCCCAGCGGGGCCACGGACCTCAGGTGTTCAAGTAAGAGATCCGGGTAGTGCTCAACCGGCGCAACCGCATGCAGCGCAAAGAGCTCTGGAAACAATCTCATCATGACCTTTCGGTCCTCGATCATGTAAGACACACCCGATGGGACGCGAAGGTTGTCCTCCAACACATAGAACTCGCCTTGCCCAGCCCGCACCAGATCGACTCCACTGATGTGCGCCCAGATGTCAAAGGGCATCTTCACCCCATGAATTTCAGGTCGGTACTGCGCGTTTTGATAGATGAGGTCCGCGGGAATGAGGCCCTCTTGGACGATACGGCCTTCGTGATAGACGTCTTGCAGAAAGGCGTTCAGCGCAGCCACTCGCTGCCGAAGTCCTCGCTCGAGCTGTTGCCACTCTTGCGCAGGCAGGATTCTTGGGATGAGGTCGAAGGGAATCAGGCGCTCTGCGCCAGCCTCATCTCCGTAGACGTTGAAGGTGATACCCACTCGCCGAAACAACAGATCGGCATCCTGTCGAGCGCGGGAGAGTCCATCCTTGGACTGCTGAGAGAGCCACTCCAAGAAGGCTTTGGCATGTGGCCTGGCCTGTTGAAGACCAGCCATGAGAAGTTCATCCACGGGAGCATGGGCGTGCGTCATGAATGGGACTTGGCAAGTCCCATGCCAGATATGAGATGCTCTGCGCCATGTCCACGCCTCAGGCCTCACGGAGCAAGCGCACCAAATCGGATCTGTCCGCTGCTTGGTGGTGCGAGGGGACCGCCTTTTTAGGGCGGACCGATCCGGTGATGGAGCAGATTCTCCAACGGGTTCATGACCAATGCCTGACCTCGCGTGGCGAAGCCTTTACCACCCTCTCGCGAGCCATCGTCGGGCAACAGATTTCGGTGAAAGCAGCCGATACGGTCTGGGCGCGTGTCCGAATCGCGTGCGGGTGCCAGACTTTGGGGACACGGCTGACTCCGCCAATGGTCCTCAGAACCGCCGAAGATCGTCTGCGAGAGGCCGGGCTCTCACGCTCAAAGCTCACCTATCTGGTGTCATTGGCAGAGTGGTTCCATCAGACGCCGCGCCTGACTCTGACCCTCGCCCGAGCAAGCGATGCCGAGGTAAAACAGATGCTCATCGAGAGGCCAGGTATTGGCCCGTGGACGGCCGATATGTTTCTGATCTTTACACTCATGCGCCCCGACGTCTTTCCGGATGGAGATCTGGGGGTACTGAAGGCGATGGGTCTGCTCTATTTCGACGGGTCTATGCCCAGCCGAGCTCAGGCCATCGGCTATGCTGAGCGATGGCGTCCCTATCGAACCGCTGCGAGCTGGCTGCTCTGGCGGAGCCTCGATCCCATTCCCGTGACCTATTAGGACCTTCCCCTCGCATGCTCTCTTACCGTCATGCCTTTCACATTGGCAACCACGCCGACGTGCTCAAGCACGCCG
>CAMAZF010000046.1 GCA_945862985.1 Bordetella parapertussis
GAACATGGTGTGGGCAAAGCTCACATGGCCGCTGTAGCCCAGAAGCAAATCGAAACTGGCCACTAAGAGTATGAAGACCAAGACTTTGGCGGCCACATTCAGACCGGTGGCGCCAAAACCCAGGAATGGAGCGCACACCAGGGCCAAGATAATCGCCCCCAACAGCAGGCGAAGCACGTTGCCCTGAGGCCAGTCATGAGACAGGAGTCTGGACATCGCTAGGCCTTCTTTAAAGGGAACAAACCGTCAGGCCGCCACATCAGGACCGCAAACATGAGTGCCACATTGGCGAAGGCCGCAAGTGTGGGCGAAAAAAAGCCCACAAAGTTGGAGACCAGGCCCAGCGCCAGCGCGCCGACGAGAGCACCCTTGGTGGAACCCAGGCCCCCAATGATGATGACGATGAACACCAAGACATTGAGCTGAGCCCCAATCTGCGGGACCACCATTTGCTGATAGAGACCCCAGAGCATTCCGCCTAAGGCCGCAAGCGCTGAGCCCGCGGCAAACACGAGGATGAACACCCTGCGAATGGGATAGCCCAGAGACCGGATCATCTCTCGGTCTTCGACCCCCGCACGAATCACCAGGCCAATCTTGGTCTGACTGAGGACCAGCGAGAGCACTGCAAACACAGCGGCGCCCACAGCCACCACCAGCAGACGAAAGCCCTCGATCACCACATCACCGAGCACCAGACTGCCCTGAAGCCAGGTCGGTAGGAGCAAAGGCTGCTGAACCGAGCCCCAGATCATCTTGATGAGTTCCTCACCCACAATGAGGCCACCGACGGTGACGAGAATCTGTGAAAGGTGCAGCCCATAAACGGGCTTTAAGAGCAGACGCTCAAAGACCACCCCTCCGAGGGCACCTGCCAGCATGGCCATAAGACCCGCCCACAAAAAGAGCCCTGGACTCGCCAGGTCCGGGCTGCCAGCGCCGGCCGTCAGCACTGCCAAGGCAACGTAAGCACCCAGGGCCATGAACAGTCCATGACCGAAGTTGAGAACATCCATGAGTCCGAACACCAAAGTCAGCCCGGAGGCGGCCATGAAATAAATCATGCCCATGGCCAGGCCTGAGATGAGCAGGGTCAGAAAGGTGGGGAGATCCATGGTGTACAGAGGCCCTGTCTAGAGTGCCAATCCCAGCAGCGAGTCCTGCAAGGCAGCGTCTTGCATGAGGTCCTTCATCGAGCCTTCATGCACCAAGCGCCCACCCTCCATCACCACCACTCGCTCGGAGAGCTGGGCAGCGAAGGAGAGGTTCTGCTCTACGAACAGAAGCGCAGTGCCTTCTGACTGAATCTCTCGAAAGGCCTGGGCCATACTCTCCACAATGGCCGGCGCCAGGCCCTTCGTCGGCTCATCCACGATGAGCAGGTCCTTCGGTTCGATCAACGCTCGCCCCACGGCGACCATCTGCTTCTGCCCCCCGGAAAGACTGCCCGCAGGGGTCTTCCAAAATTTCTTGAGCGCAGGCATCGCCGAGAAAATTCGCTCTAGTCGTGTGGACGCGTGGAGACGTGAACGGCTAGACGAGCGAGCCGCCAGCAATAAATTCTCCTCGACGGTGAGGCTCGCGAAGATGCCCATGTTTTCAGGCACGTATCCAATGCCTTGCTGAGCAATGTCCTCCGTCGCCGCACTCGCGATAGAGCGCCCCTTAAATTCAATCTCCCCGCTTCGACACGGCCATAGGCCCATGATGGTCCGCAGCGTGGTGGTCTTGCCCACACCATTTCGGCCCAACATCACGAGAGTCTCACCAGACGCCATACCAAAGCTCACACCATGCAAGATGTGGTACGGGCCAATAAAGGTCTCGACCTGATCGAGACGCAACAGCATGTGACTCATGCCGCGTCCTGCCCTGAGCGAGCCAACTCAGCCCCACTCTGGCCAAGGTAGGCCTCGCGCACCACAGGCAAAGACATCACCTCCGCAGGAAGGCCCTCCGCAATCCGTTCGCCGTTGTGCATCACCATGACGCGATCGGCCAAAGCCTTCACCACATCCATCTTGTGCTCGACCAGCAACACGCATGCCTGAGGGTCTTGTTTGATCTGGGCAATCAGATCGAGAATGACCGGAGCCTCGCGCGCGTTCATGCCTGCGGTGGGCTCGTCAAACAGAAAGACTTTGGGCTGCATGGCCATGAGCACGCCCACCTCGAGCTTTCGTTGGTCTCCGTGAGAGAGCGTGTAGGCCAACTGATGCAATTGAGAGGTGAGAGAGAGACGCTCGGCAATGGCAACCGCCTCCTCTCGAAGCGCCTGATGGTCAGACCAGATGGACCAGAGCCTTCGGCCGCGCTGATGGCTACCCGAACGGGTTGCCTGAACCGCCAATCGGATGTTTTCGAAGACGGTGAGTCTCGGAAAGAGCTGAGTGAGCTGAAAGGCTCTGCCCAATCCAGCACACGCCCGGCGATGCGCCGGCCAGGCCGTGATGGGCTCGCCTTCAAACCAGATCTCACCCTCGCTGGGTTTCAGCTGTCCAGACAACAGGTTGAAAAACGTCGTCTTACCCGCTCCATTGGGACCGACGATGGCTGTGAGCACGCCAGGCGCAAAGGAGGTACTCACGCCTCGTACTGCCCAATGCGCGCCAAAACAAATCCCCAGCCCTTTGGACTCCAGCATCGAAACAGCCCAGCCTACTTCGCGTTTCGAATGGGCAGACTCATCTCCGAGGGCTTGATCTCCCTGACCAGTTCGGGAATCGCCCAGGGAAGCTTGTCATCCACCTTGATCTTGAAGTGATACATGCTCTGAAGCGCCTGATGATCTTCCGCTCGGAAGATCATTTCGCCCTTGGGCGTCTGAAACTTCATGCCCTTCATGGTCTTGATCAAGGTTTCAGTGTCAGTGTTGCCATTGGTGGCCTTGAGCGCAGTCACGATCGCCATGGCCGTCGAAAAGCCTCCGGCGGTAAAGAAATCAGGGGGGGATTTGTAGAGCTTCTGGTGTTCTGCCACCAAGTGCTCATTCACTGGGTTCTTTGGAATGGCGTAGTAGTAATACGTCGCGCCCTCCATGCCTGGGTAGGGCTTGTAAAGCGCCAGAGCCGGAAGAATGTTTCCACCTGTCGCAAGCTCAATGCCTGCAGCCTTCAGTGGATCGCCCACCTTAAAGGGGTTTCCAGCACCGGCCCACAACACCCACACCGCCTTACGACCCGGCTGACCCTTGAGCTTGGCGATCAAACGCTGCGCAGCCGCAGTGAAGTCCGTTGTTGCAGCGGGCAGAAACTCCTCATGGACCAGCTTAGACTTGGTGAGTGCCGCTTTAAAGGCCTTGACTCCATCACGGCCGAAGGCGCTGTCTTGCGCGAGCGTAGCCACCGAGAGGCCGGGCTCATCCAATGCAATGGCATTCGAGATGGCGTCTTGGGTGCTGTTACGTCCCGTGCGGAAAATATAGCGATTCCAAGCGGCCCCGGTGATGGAATCCGCTACAGCCGGTTCGACGATCAGAAGCTTTTTGTACTCCTCGGCCACCGGCAACATGGCCAGTGTGACGCCGCTGGAGGTGGCGCCAACAGCAAGATCCGCCTTGTCATCTTCGTAAGCCGCAGCGAGCTGAGACTTGCCCAGATCGGGCTTTCCCTTGCTGTCACGCTCGATGACCACAATCTTCTTTCCAGCCACGGTCATAGTTCCACCGGTGGCATATCGAAGACCCATCATCAAGCCGGTTTGGGTTTGAGCTGCATAGGCCTCCAATGGGCCTGTTTTATCGTAGACGTGGGCGATGCGAACTTCGTTAGAAGCCATAGCCGTCGACGCCAACAGGGCGAGCCCCGTCAGCATCGACGCGCCCCATGCGCGTCGAATGCTCATGCTGACCTACTCCTTTGCTTAGAACCGCTGTTCGAGGCTGACCGACACGGTGCGAGGAGCACCGTAGAAGGCCGTGATCGAACCCTCGTTGCCAAGGGTTGGGAAGTAGTATCCCGCAACCTTGTAACGCTCGTCTGACAGGTTCTTACCATGCAGTCCAACTCGAGTCTTGCGGTCGTTGCTGGTCCAGACGACGCCGAGGTCCCAGAGGGAGTAGGCGTCTTGGTCCAGCTCAGGGGCTGGCGTCTCGAACTGGTAAGTCTTGCTCTTGTAGGAGAGGCTGTTGATGAAGGACAGCGTTCCTGCTCGGCCCATGAAGCTCAGAGGCATGTCGTAAGCGGCTGTGAGGTTGGCTGAACGCTCAGGGGTGTTCTGGAAGTTGCGGCTCGCCGCCACATTCACGCCGTTGACGAACCACTCGGTGTACTCGGCATCGATCAGGCCAACCATACCCGTCACACTGAACTGAGGCGTCACGCGCGCAATGGCCTCAAGCTCCACCCCGCGAATACGAGCCTTGCCCGCGTTGGTCAGGGTGCCCGCAAAGCTGTCGTCCTTGCCATCGCCATTGGTGTCGATGGCCACGGAGCCCGGCACCTGCACGTCACGGTACTGGCTGGAGAACACGGCCACATTGGTCTGCAGTGTCTTATCAGCAGAGGCTGACTTCAGTCCCAGCTCAATCGTCTTCACAATCTCCGGATCTACCCCCTTGACCAGTTGCTTCACCGCCGGGTTGTTGGGGTTGCCGCCAAGATTCATGCGCGGATCAAACATGCCGCCCTTGAATCCCTCGGAGTAGGTGAAATATGCCTTTTGATTGGGGTTGAGCTTGTAGCCAAGCCCGGCCTTGGGCGTGAATTTGCTGTCTGTGCGATCGAGCACGTCCTTTCCGAGGTTGGTGTCGACCCGAAAGAGCGCAGCCTTCGGATTACCCAGGGTGGGGGAGCCCAGTCCGAAATAGTTCGCACGGAAGACCTCCGCCTGGCGGTTGTCGCGGGTGTATCGGCCACCAAAAGAGAGGTCGATCTCTTTGGTCATCTGATAGGACGCATCCGCAAACGCAGCCCAAGCCTTGGTGTCAATGTCGCCTCGGGTGTAGACCGAGAATCCTCCGAAGCTCGGCAGAATGACGTCAAACTCGTTGAACGCATTCGCATTGAGGTAGTAGACCCCCGCCACCACCTGCCAGGCCTTGGTGGTGTAGTTGAGTTGAAACTCTTGGCTGGTCTGGTTGTCGCTGTAGATGGCTGGGACATCCAGGTCCACTGAGTTGAGCGAGTCGAAGTCGATGGGGGCAAAGGACTTGCTGCCGCGTCGTGCTGTGATGGACTTGAGCACCGTGGAGTCATTGAGCTCGTACTCCATGGTCACGGACTGGCCCCAATTGGTGACCTTCTGCGCCTGGCCATTGACGGCGTACAGGTTTGCACGGGTGTTGTAGACGTCGGACAGGATGGGAGCACCTGAGACCTTACCCACCGTAAGACGATGGCCCTGTTTGGCGCTGGACTTATCAATGGTCTTGTCGGCGGCAAATCGAATCGAGAACTTGCTGTTGGGCACCAGCTCAGCGCTCACGCGAGCGGCCATGACATCCTTGTCGTAGTTCGGCTTGCCGTTCACGATGTTCTCGCCGTAACCGTCGCGATCGAAGCTGGCCAGAGTCGCGCCAAATCGCAGGGCATCGGAGGCTGCTGCGCTGCCCGTGAGGCTCAAGTCCCGCTGTCCATACTGACCGAGAGTGACATTGGCGCGCAGCTCAGGCTTCACCCCCAGCCGACGCGTCACATACTTCACCGCACCACCAATGGTGTTGCGGCCATAAAGGGTTCCCTGAGGGCCACGCAACACTTCCACTCGCTGAACGTCATAGATGTCCATCACGGCCCCCTGCGGGCGAGCGAGATACACATCATCCAAATAAACGCCCACGCCCGGCTCATAGCCCGCAACGGGGTCCTGCTGGCCCACGCCACGAATGAATGCTGTGAGGGTGGTGTTGGTGCCGCGCGAGGCCTTGAGGGTGGTGTTGGGCACGAGATCGGCAATACCCAGAATATCGTCAACGCCGGCCTTGTCCAGCGCCTCGCCCGAGAATGCGCTCACTGCGCCCGGCACGTCTTGGATCAGCTCCTCACGGCGGCGGGCCGTCACAGTAATGGTGTCGGTCGAGGCAGACGCCTGCGACTGTTGGGCCTGAGCAGCGACCGGGACGGCAAGTCCGGAAGCCAAGCCAAATGCGCTGAGGACAGCAAGAGCCAGTTGAGATTTCTTAAACATGAGGTCTCCGTGGTGATGGTGGGGATATGAAAAAAATATTTTTAGTGGTCTGAGCATAGATAAGCTCCGCCTCTACGCGACCCCGGGTAAACCATATGTGTTGGTCATGTGCGACACTCGAATTGAACTTCACGAGACAGGAGACTGCCTAGCATGCTGGTCACGCTGGTTGGGTTTGCATTTGTTTTTGGATTGCTGCTGAGCCGCATCGGATTGCCGCCGATGGTTGGATTTCTTGCTGCAGGCTTTGCCTTCAACCTTGCAGGATTTGAAGCTCCCGAAGGGCTCGACCTCATCGCCAACCTCGGTGTCACCCTGCTGTTGTTTTCGATTGGGCTCAAGCTGGACCTCAAGGGCCTCGCCAAGGCTGAGATCTGGGGCAGCTCGGTGCTTCATGTGGTGGCGTCCACTGCGCTCTTCGCCCTCACCCTCTGGATCGGTCAACAGTGGTTTGACAGCCCACTGCTGCAGCTCTCGCCCCTTGCCATCGTGGTTTTGGCGTTTGCGCTCTCATTCTCCAGCACCGTGTTTGCGGTCAAGGTGCTCGAGGAAAAGGGGGACATGACGGTGCTCTACGGCAAGATCGCCATTGGCATCTTGGTGATGCAGGACATCTTTGCCGTGGTCTTCCTCGCCGTCAGCGAGGGCAAGTACCCCACGCTGTGGGCGCTCTTGATGCTGCTCCTGCCCTTCATTCGGCCCGCACTCTTCAAGCTGCTGGATGCGGCTGGACATGGCGAGCTGCTGATTCTCAGCGGACTGTTTTTTGCCCTGGCCCTTGGTTATGAGGCCTTCACCCTGGTGGGCCTGATGGGTGACCTCGGAGCGCTGGTGATGGGAGTCATGGTGGCTGGCCACCCGAAGGCCTCCGAGCTCTCCAAGTCGCTCTTTAGCTTTAAGGAACTCATGCTGGTTGGATTTTTCCTGTCGGTGGGGCTTCAGGGCCTGCCCACCGCTGAGATATTTGCAGCGGCCGCGATGCTCTGCCTGTTGCTGCCCTTCAAAACATTGCTTTACTACTGGATCGTGGTGCGGTTTGGCCTGCGCGCGCGAACCTCTGTGTTCAGTGCCCTCACACTCGCCAACTACTCTGAGTTTGGTCTGATTGTGGCGGCGCTTGGCGTGGCTCAAGGCTGGCTTCCGGTGGAGTGGCTGCTGGTGATCGCCATTGCGGTGAGCCTGAGCTTTGCCATTGCCGCCCCCTTCAGTCAGGGCGCCGAGACCACCTACCAACGATTCAAGCATGTCTGGGATCGCTACCAGCGGGAGACCTTGCACCCCGAGGATCGCTTCATCGATATTGGCCAGGCGAGGGCCTTGGTGATCGGAATGGGGCGAGTCGGCCAAGGCGCCTACGAGGCACTCAGCGAGGCCTTTGATGGTCAAATTGTCGGAATTGAGCACGATGCCAAGCGGGTGCAGGCTCACCAAGAGGCCAGACGCTCTGTCATGCTCGGTGACGCAACCGACACGGACTTCTGGACCAAGCTTCAGGCATCGTCCAGTTTAGAAATGATTGTGCTGGCCATGCCTGCACACCAGAGCAATCTCTACGCAGCCAAGCGCATCCGGAAAGCCAACCTCGCCTGCCATGTGGTGGCCGTAGCCCATTTCGCGAAAGAGGTTGAGGAGCTGGCTCTGCTCAAAGTGCCCGCCTTCAATATGTACAGTGAGGCTGGGTCTGGTCTGGCCCGGCACGCGCTGGACTCACTGCGTGAGGTTCAGACTCAGTCTTGAAACAAGGCCGTCACGTCGTGCAGCTGCGCGACGTGCCCCTCTGGCCCGATGTACTGGTCCTGCTCACGAAGACTAAATGCATTCTTGGCAGGTACCTTCCAGCAAGACCCTGTGGTCTCGCCGGGCTTGAGGACCTTATCGCTCACATAACGCGCCTCGTCGTTGATCTTGGTGGAATAGCCTTGCTTGGTCACATCCACCTGAAGACTGGTGGAACGGATCGTGCGCTCCGAACCGTTGGTGATGCGAATAAACAGCGGATGGTCTTCTTTGCAGAGCGCGGTGGAAAGGCTCACCTCGACCTGAACCTTGGCCAGGTGTCGACCTTGAAAGTACCAGTCCTTCGCAAACACCAGGCCCACCAGCAGGGCCAGTAGCAGGACCATGGCGACCATCGCGGTCACCAGCCACTGGAAGACCTTCTTGATCACAATGAGGATGGCTTCTGCGTACTCGTGAGGCGTCATGGCTGCTGCTTATTCTTCATGGTCGGTGATGCGTGACCGCTGTGAACATCCAGACACAGCGTGATGCATCAAGCATAGCGCGCGCCGATGCGCAGAGGTGTTCCATGGGGCTCTGTCCTCCGAGGGCCTGCTCCGCATGAGTTGGGCTTTCGTACCAAGCCTCCAGGATCAGGTCGAAGTCATATCCCGCGGGCGGCGGTTCACAGACCCGATTCACGACCACTGCCCGTGCCTTCGGGAGGCTGAGGCTCTGATGGAGGCTCTCGTCCAACAGCGGCGCACCCGCCTTCAGAAACCCCACCACGATGCAACGCCCTCCGGGCTGAGAGCGGATGGCGTTTCCTGGATCTGAGACCGACACCTCCTCGCAGACCAGTGTGAAGTTGCGAACATAGGTTGAAAACACGCGTGGCTCGTCGGGTCTCATCACGGCGAGCGTCTCTGGGTCGGACCAGATCTCATGTGCCGCCGAGAGGCTCTTGACGGTAAGCAGGTTCACGCCATCGTAGTGGGTGCTGAATCCGGGGGGATGAGGATCTGACAGCACTCGTGCGCATTGGCGCACCGAGACCACCTTGTCACGAACGTTGGTGCACTGGGCGCCAAGCGCAGAGTGTTCACGCCAGGCTTGGGCAAAGTCTTGTGGGGCCAGCGCAGGGTTGCGCTGCGCCAGGTAGATCATCTTGTAAGTCATGGGGTCACCCAAATTGGTAGGCCGTGCAGGACTTGAACCTGCGACCAAGGGATTATGAGAAAAGAGTGGTTAAAAAGTTCGTTTATTTTCAACAACTTACAAGCTTTTAACGCAGGTGTGCATCAAAGTGTGTAAGTAACGTGGCATTTTTTAAAAACCACAAGTGTCAATTAATTGAGACTTGCAGCACATAGCTTAGCCCACAAACTCCTTAATGCGCTTACGGAATGTCTTGTCTAATCGCTCCAAGTTGGTAGCTAACCATTCAAACTGCGTGTCCCATTCCTCACGCTCTCTAAAGTCTGCACCTTCTAACGACAACGAAATGATTGACGTATTTTTACCTGGCAGCTCAGCCCACTCTAACGCAGAACCAAACTCTAATTCAATCTCGTCTTTCTTGTCTGCAAAGTACTGATACACCCCCTTACCTTGTAGCGTCTTCATATTAAGGCTGACGCTAATGCGTGACTTAAGGCTGTTAACCTTAGCGTTTAACCAAAATCCGCTACGCCCAATACTCATATTCATCCAATGTTGCGGTGACGGATTTTGACAACGAACACTACTTCTACGCTCGTCCATAAAGTCTTTGAACGCCGCCCAATATGTTTGTTGCTGCTGCTTAACTTCGCTTAGTTCAACTGCGTGTTGTGCAGACTCTCTTACGTTCTTAGTCCAGTCGTTAGGACGAGAGACTATGTTGAACTTAGGAGCAGGGTCGCTGTTCCCAATTCGCCATAGCTCTACTTCAAGTCCAAAAAAGCTGTACTCTTCTTCTGTAATTTCGTTTAGGTAGTCCAGCGCAGCGCGGTGCTCGTCAGTAAAACGTGACGCAATCCAAATAACCGTCTTTACATTTAAGCCAGCGGAGTAAGTAAGAATCTGCCCTAAGTGACTATGGTTAGTACGCTCAAGCTGATTTTCAATGAGCACAAAGTTGCCACTGAATGCGTCTTTGCAAAGTATGTCTGCACGATATGCGCCTACACTCTGTTCAGTTCCCGCGCTCTCCAAATCCATACCAAGCGTCTCGCTTAGTGCTTCTAAGTTTTCAGCACGTGCAAGCCACGGTGTAAAGTCAGTTGCTTCGTTACCCCAAACGTCACGCAACTCCACACGTTCCAATTTACCCAAT
>CAMAZF010000047.1 GCA_945862985.1 Bordetella parapertussis
AAGGCGCGTCCGTCTGCACTGGGAACTGAAATCCATTTGCTGGTCATACAAACGTCTCCACTTCAGAAGCGAAAAAGCGATGACAACCAAGAAGCAGAAAAAGTGTGACATGGTGAACCCGCTCCATGCAAGGCTTTTAGCCTTATCCCTGTTGTCGACCCCCGCGTATGCGGGCCAGATGGATCGACACGAGGTCACCGTGGGCCAATTCAGGCAGTTTGTGCAGGCCACTGGCCTGGTCACCAGAGCCGAGCGGGAGGGCGGGGGAATGATCTATGCCTTTGGCTGGGAGCAGCGCAAGGGCTGGACCTGGCGGGCGCCATTTGGCGTCCCGGCCCAAGATGACGAGCCTGCGGTTCACGTCACCTTCGACGAGGCCAAAGCCGCCTGTGCCTTCTACGGCAAGCGTCTCCCCACGGATGCAGAGTGGACCTCTGCGGCTTACCTGGAGCAACGAGATCGGCCTCCGTCCCCCTTCGTACGAGGCACACGCTATTCCTATCCCAGTGGTCCGACCGCGGGCGGCAGCCACTGCCTGAGCGGCTGCCTGGGGCGGCAGGGGGTTGCCCCCGCGGGCAGCTTAGACCGGGGCACAGGACATGTGCCTGTCAAAACCACCCTGCCTGGTGTGAATGGTCTCTATGACATGGGTGGCAATGTCTGGGAGTGGGTGGACGGGGGGCAGGGCGAACAACGCATCACCCGAGGAGGGTCCTGGTGGTACGGACCTGAACGTCAACGCGAGGATGACCTTGCCACCAAGCCCCGTGACACGCGAGTGGCGTATATTGGATTTCGGTGTTTTAAACCATAAGAAAGATATCCTCCTCATGTCAGATGTCACGATCCGCTCATCGCGTTGGTTCTCCTCATGGTGGTTTCGAATCGCACTGCTGGCCGTTGTGTTTGCCTGCGCCGCATTCCTCTGGAAAATGGGCCAGGGTCCTTCCGTTCAGGCCACGAGTGTCGTCACGGTCTTCCCCAGTCAGGCACTCTCGGTGCTGAATGCCAGCGGCTACGTGGTGGCCCAGCGCAAGGCGGCCGTCTCGACCAAAGCCCAGGGCCGGCTGGAGTGGCTGGGCGTGACAGAAGGCAGTCGCGTGAAACAGGGTGAGGTCATCGCACGCTTGGAATCGCTTGAGTTGACTGCGCAGCTCGCCCAGACGGAAGCGCAGCTTGGGCTGGCACAGGCTGAGCTCGACGACGCCGCACGGGCAGAGGAGAGGGCCAAGAGCTTGCTCGCTCAGTCCTATATCTCCCAGGCGTCTTTTGATGCCGCGCTAGCCCGGGCCAACAAGGCTCGTGCACAGGTTCGGGCCTCGCAGGCCGCCCGAGATGTCTCTCGCGCTGCGCTCTCCCAAACAGAGATTCGCGCCCCGTTTGAGGGGGTTGTGCTGACCAAGAATGCCAATGTGGGGGACAACATCACGCCCTTCAGTTCTGCGGCAGACAGCAAGGGCGCTGTGGTCACCATTGCTGATATGCGCACCCTAGAGGTCGAGGCTGATGTCTCTGAGTCGAGTATGGCCAAACTTCAGATCGGTCAGCCCGTCGATATCGGGCTAGACGCGCTCCCCAATCAGCGTTTTGCTGGGCGTGTGGCACGAATGGTCCCCACCATCGACCGGGCCAAGGCCACTCGGCTCGTCAAGCTTCAGTTCGATGCCATTGATCCCAGAATCCTGCCGGATATGTCGGCCAAGGTCGCCTTTCTTCCTCGTCCTCTCCTAGAGGCCGAGCGCCAGCCTGTCACGGCGATCGCCAGAGCAGCGGTCGCGCAGCGCGACGGCAAGTCGGTTGTCTTTCTTCTGAGCCAGGGGTCCGTTCAGCAGGTCACGCTGGCCAATCCCCAGGCTTTGGGTGACGACCTGGTGTTGGCGCCAGAGCTCAAGGAGGGTCAGTCCGTGGTCTTGCGCCCACCAGAGACCCTCAAATCAGGGCAGTCTGTGCGCGTGGAGCGCCTGTGATCGAGATCCGTGCGCTCTGCAAGAGCTATCGTCGAGGAGATCAAGATGTGGTCGTGCTGAACGACCTAGACCTCGATGTGGCCTCTGGCGATTTTCTCGCGCTCATGGGCCCTTCGGGTTCTGGAAAGAGCACGTTGCTCAATCTCATTGCTGGCATCGATCGCCCCACCTCCGGACGTATCTCCATCAATGGAACCGATATCAGTCAGCTCTCTGATTCGGCGCTTGCACGATGGCGCGCAGCCCATGTGGGCTTCATTTTTCAGTTCTACAACCTCATCCCGGTGCTCACCGCCTACGAGAATGTTGAGCTTCCGCTCCAGCTCACCTCACTGGCTCGGTCTGAACGTCACGAGCGTGTGGTCAGGGCGCTCACTGCGGTGGGACTCGCTGACCGAATGTCCCATACCCCAAACGAACTCTCTGGCGGTCAGCAGCAGCGGGTGGCCATCGCGCGGGCCCTCATCACGGACCCAGACCTCATCGTGGCCGACGAGCCCACTGGCGATCTGGACCGCGCATCTGCTGAGGACATTCTGGCCATGCTGCAGAGGCTCAACCGTGAAATGGGGAAAACCATTCTGATGGTGACCCATGACCCGAAGGCTGCCGATGCAGCCCGAGCCACCATTCATCTTGAGAAGGGACAGCTCGAGACCACATGCTGATTCTCAAGCTGCTCTTTCTCAACATTTGGCGAAACAAGGGGCGCTCGCTGCTCACCCTTTTAGGGCTCGTGGTCGCTGTTCTGGCGTTTGGGCTTTTGCTCACCGTGGTGAAGGCTTGGTACGCCGGAGCGGATCAGGCCAGTCAGGCTAGGCTTATCACGCGTAGTGCCATCTCACTCATCTTCCCATTGCCGCTCTCTTACGGAGAGCGGATTCGAGGAACTGATGGGGTCACGGATATGACCTATTCGCGTTGGTTCGGTGGGGTCTATAAAGACACACGCAACTTCTTTCCGCAGTTTGCGGTGGACCCAGAGAGCTATTTCCGTCTCTATCCGGAATACCGCCTTTCTGATTCAGTGAGAACCAGGTTTTTTCGCGACCGCCGAAGTGCGGTGGTTGGTCGCCGGCTGGCTGAACAATATGGGTTCAAAGAGGGAGACATCATCACCCTCAGGGGCCAGATCTTTCCGGGAACCTGGGAGTTCCTGATTGCCGGGATTTATGAGGGAGCGGAAGAGTCCACCGACACGGGCAAGATGTATTTCCACTGGGCCTATCTGAATGAGGAGGTCAAGCGGCGCGGCCTCTCGCGAGACCCGGAGAGTGTGGGTGTCTTTATCACTGCGATTGAGTCTCCTGGCCGGGCAGCAGAGGTGGGATTGGCCATTGATGGCCTCTTTGCCAACTCAGCCAAGGAGACCCTCACGGAGACCGAAAAGGCCTTTCAGCTCGGATTTGTAGCCATGATTGAGGCCATCGTGGTGGCCATCCGTGCGGTCTCCTTTGTGGTCATCCTCATCATCATGGCTGTGATGGCCAACACCATGTCCATGACTGCACGTGAGCGAACCAGCGAATATGCAACCCTGAAGGCACTGGGCTTCTCCCCAGGATTTGTTGCTCGATTGGTCATGGGCGAGTCCATGCTGCTGGCGCTGCTGGGCGGAGCCCTTGGCATTGCGCTCACCTTCCCAGTGGCCTCAGCTTTTCATGCGGCAACGGGCACGCTCTTTAAGAGTTTCGTCGTAGCCCCAGAGACCACATGGCTTCAGCTGGGCGCAGCGGTTCTGACGGGGTTGGTCGCCGGCCTTGCACCAGCCTTAAAGGCCCGAAGCATTCGAATTGTTGAAGGTCTGCGGGCGATCGCGTAATGCCCATTCCCCTGAGCTACAGCTTTCGGAATCTCTGGGTCCGGCGAGTCACGACCTTGCTCACCGCCATGGGAATGTCCTTGGTGGTGTATGTTTTTGCGGCCGTGTTGATGCTGGACGCCGGTCTGAAAAAGACCCTCGTGGGCACGGGAGAGGCAGACAACATGCTGGTCTTTCGGCAGGGGTCCGTCAGTGAAGTCCAGAGCTCTATCGACGGTGCTCAGGCCAACATTGTGGGGCAACTGCCGGGTGTTGCGGTCCGAGGTGAACCCTTGGTCTCACGCGAGACCGTGGTCCTGGTGAATCTGAAGAAGCGAGACTCTGGGCGGCCGTCAAATTTGGTGGTGCGAGGCGTGGGAGAACGCGGTCTCGAGCTGCGGCGCCAGGTGCGTGTGATCGAGGGGCGCAGCTTTCGGCCCGGGTCTGACGAGGTGATGGTGGGGCGAAACGCCGCATCACAGTTTCAGGGCATGGACATCGGGGGGACGGTCAAGTTCGGTGGACGGGTCTGGCGGGTAGTGGGTGTCTTCGATGCGGGAAAGAGTGGCTTTGACAGCGAGCTCTGGGCCGATGGCGACATGATTCGCCAGTCCTTTCGAAGGGTTTCATATTCATCGCTGGTGGTTCGCTTGAGTGACCCGACCATGGCCGCGGAATTTGCTCGACGAGTCAAGGAGGATCCACGCCTTCCGCTGGAGGCCAAGCCCGAGCGCAGGTTCTATGAGGATCAGTCCGAGACACTCTCACGGTTCATTCAGATCCTGGGTCTCACCCTCACGGTCATCTTCTCGATTGGCGCGGTGATTGGGGCGACCATCACTATGCAGTCTGCAGTGGCCACCCGGGTGGCCGAGATTGGAACGCTGAGGGCGCTTGGTTTTCAGCAGCGCGACATTCTTTTGGCCTTTCTCGCGGAGGCGATTTTTCTCGCGCTGGTGGGAGGGCTGATTGGCCTCTCTATGGCGAGTGCCATGCAGGCCTTCGAATTTTCCACCACCAATTTCCAGAGTTTCTCTGAGCTCGCCTTTGGCTTTGTGCTGACGCCTGAGATTGTGATTCAGTCGCTGGTGTTCTCGGTCGGTATGGGTGTGGCAGGCGGAATGCTGCCGGCATTTCGCGCCTCTCGTGTGGCGATTGTGGAGGCGCTTCGTGCAGCCTAGTCGTTACAGAGCGTTTGCGCTTCCCACACGAATGGCGCTTCGCGAATGGCGAACCTCCAGTGTTCGTTTGATGGCGATGGCCCTGCTCATCTCGGTCGCGGCCGTCAGTGCGGTGGGGTTCTTTGCGGGTCGAGTGGAGCACGCTTTACTGTCGGATGCTCGCTCGAGTCTGGGCGCGGACCGGCTCTTGATCTCAGACCGTCCCGTGCCTTCGTCCTGGGTGGAAGCCGCCCAGCGACATGGGCTGCAGATCGGCCTCGGGAGCTCTTTTCCGAGTGTGGCTCGGGCAGGCAAGGAGAGCCTGCTGGTCTCGGTCAAGTCCGTTGGGGCTGACTATCCCCAACGTGGCACCGTACAGATTGAGGGCCTGTCCGCTCGCGGGAGGCCCTCGCTTGCGCAAGGAGAGGCCTGGGCCGATCCCGCCGTGCTGTCTCGCTTGGGGCTGAATCTCGGTGATGAGATCCAGTTGGGGCAGTCTCGCCTCCGGGTCACGGCTCGGCTGCTCTTAGAGCCCGATCGCGGCATGGCTTTCGTGAACTTTTCGCCTCGGCTCATGATCCGACACGAGGATCTGCCCGCCACTGAGCTGGTTCAGCCTGGGAGTCGCATCTCATACCGCTTTTGGGCGTCGTCCGAACGCCCCGAGGCACTGCGGGCATTCGATGCGGACATTCAGCCCACCTTAGGAGCGGGTCAACGGTTTCAGTCTATTGACAATGCGCGGCCCGAGCTTCGCGCCACCCTTGATCGAGCCCAGACCTTCCTCTCGCTTACGGGCATGGTGGCGGTGCTGACGGCGTCGGCGGCACTGTGGCTGTCTGCGCGCCAGTTGGCCAGAAGTCTTCGTCCTCGCGTGGCAGTCTGGAAATCCCTCGGCGCATCTTTCCCACTCATTCGCCAGGTGGTCCTGCGGCTGCTGCTGAGTCTCGTGCTCTTCGGTGGGGGGCTCGGACTCCTGCTTGGATTCATCGTGCAGCAGGCTGTGGCGGAGCTGATCTCAGGCCTGCTGGCAGTGCCGCTTCCCACCTTTCCACCCTCTGCTTGGGTGACCGTTGCGCAAGGGCTGGGGCTCACCTCGGGACTGCTGGCCTTGCTGGCCTGGCCTGTGGTGGCTCAGGCGCTTCGCGTGCCGGCGCTGGAGAGTCTGCGGGGCCCCGCGAGTGCGGAGAGACCTTCCCAAGAGAGGCGCTCGACCATTTTTCGACGGGCGGCACAGCCCCTCATGCTCTGGCTCGGCTTGGCCGCAGTCATGGGCTTGGGGTCTGGTCAGTTCGAGCTGGCGATCTGGGTCTGTGCCGGCTTTGCCTTGATGGGCCTTGTGGTCTGGCTTCTGCTCATGGCCTTGACCAAGGGGCTTGGTCTGATGCTGGCCTCGCGCCCCCGACTCCCGTGGATCCTTCAGGGCCTCAAGCGTGCGCTGCTGCGGCGCTCCGCGGGCCTCTCCGCCCAGGTGCTGGGTCTTGGCCTTGCGCTCTCCGCCCTCTTTCTGCTCGCCTTTGTCCGAGGTGACCTCATCGAAGCCTGGGGGCGAAGCCTTCCCGAGAACGCGCCGAATCGCTTCGTGCTGAATGTGCTGCCAGGCGAAGAGCGCTCGGTGCAGAGTCTCCTTCAGGCGGCCGGGGTCCAAGAGCCCCTGCTTGCGCCCATGGTCAGGGGGCGGCTGGTGGCTCGAAATGACCAGACGCTCTCGCCAGAGGGGTTCACTGATGAGCGCGCCAAGCGCCTGCTCGACCGAGAGATGAACCTGACATATGCCAGCCAGATCCCCAGCCATAACCGCCTGGTGCGGGGGCGTGCGCTCGACCCCTCTCGGGCCGAGGTCTCTGTCGAAGAGGGCATCGCCCGAACGCTTGGCCTTCGGCTTGGCGACCGGCTGGAGTTCGATGTGGCGGGAGATCGAGTCGTGGCCGAAGTCACGAGTCTGCGCCGGGTTCGATGGGACTCTCTTTCGGTGAACTTCTTCATGGTTTTGAGTCCAGCGCTCATTGAGGATCAGGCAAAGACCTGGATCAGCTCGTTCTATGTCTCGCAGGGGGAGGGCGCTGCGCTCTCGAATGCGCTGCTTGATCGACATCCGGGGCTCACCATCGTCGAACTGGATGCCGTACTGGCGCAACTTCGCCGAGTACTCACGCAAGTCGTCACGGCCATCCAGGCGCTTTTTGGACTGAGCCTCGTAGCCGGTCTATTGGTCCTCTGGGCTGCCTTGGTGGCAAGCCGCAGTGAGCGTGCGCAGGAGGCGGCGCTCCTACGCGCGTTTGGCGCCAGTGGTCGGCAGATTGCTTGGGCTCAGGCGCTCGAGCTGTCACTGGTGGGGCTGATCGCGGGGGGCGCATCCGCCTCACTGGCTCAAGTGCTGGGTGCGGTGGTGGCTCAGCAGTTCTTTGAACTGCCCGTCAGTCTGAATGGCTGGATGTTGCTCTTGGGTGCGGCCCTGGGGATTACCCTGACGGTCCTCTCGGGTCTGTTTGCGCTTCGTCCGGTGCTTCGGCAGCCGGCGATCGCAGCCCTTCGTCAGAGCGACCCTTCTGGCGTCATGGTTTCGCGATGAGAAATCTGAGTTTCATCATTTGAAATAAGGGTGTTGCGAAGCACTGCAACGCGGTTTCACTTTACAGCCAAACTTTTCTTAATATGAAATATAAAATTTAAAGATTTGATTTTAAACATTAAAAAAATATTTAACAGCTTGGACAAAAAACTGATGCTAAGCAGCAGTTTTACGTAGCATGGAGCCACCAAATTATTCAATCTAAGGAGTGCTCCATGACCACACGTGAACAGGAAGCCCAAAAGCTACAAAAGGACTGGGCAGAAAATCCCCGCTGGCGCGGCATCAAGCGCGGCTATTCAGCTGAAGAAGTGATCCGCCTTCGTGGCTCGCTGCAGGTTGAGCACACGCTCGCCCGCCGTGGGTCTGAGAAGCTTTGGGACCTCGTGAACAACGAGCCCTTTGTGAATTCGCTGGGCGCGCTCACGGGGAATCAGGCCATGCAGCAAGCGAAGGCCGGGCTGAAGGCTGTTTACCTGTCTGGCTGGCAGGTGGCTGGCGACGCCAACCTCGCCGGTGAGATGTATCCCGACCAGTCTCTCTATCCCGCGAACTCAGTGCCCCAGGTGGTTCGCCGTATCAACAACACGCTCACCCGAGCCGACCAGATTCAATGGATGGAAGGCAAGAACGCAGGCGATGACGGCTTCATCGATTACTTCCTTCCCATCGTGGCAGACGCAGAGGCCGGCTTCGGCGGCGTGCTCAATGCGTTCGAGCTGATGAAGGCCATGATCGACGCAGGTGCTGCAGGTGTTCACTTCGAAGACCAGCTCGCCAGCGTGAAGAAGTGTGGCCACATGGGCGGTAAGGTGCTCGTGCCCACCCGTGAAGCCGTAGCCAAGCTGGTAGCAGCCCGTCTGGCTGCAGACGTCATGGGCGTGCCCACCGTCTTGCTTGCTCGCACCGACGCTGAGGCTGCAGATCTCGTCACGTCCGATGTGGATGAGAACGACATTCCTTTCCTCACCGGCGAGCGCACGGTCGAGGGCTTCTACCGGACGAAGAATGGTCTCGACCAGGCCATCTCACGCGGCTTGGCCTATGCACCCTATGCCGACATGATCTGGTGTGAGACGGGTACGCCCGACTTGGCCTATGCACGCGCCTTTGCGGAAGCCATCCACAAGCAGTTCCCTGGAAAACTGCTGGCGTACAACTGCTCGCCTTCGTTTAACTGGAAGAAGAACCTCGACGATGCAACCATCGCCAAGTTCCAGCGCGAGCTCGGTGCGATGGGGTACAAGTTCCAGTTCATCACGCTGGCGGGTTTCCACAGCCTCAACTACTCCATGTTCAATCTTGCCTACGGTTATGCTCGCGAGAACATGACGGCCTTCGTCGAACTACAGCAGGCTGAGTTCGCCGCCGCAGAGCGTGGCTTTACCGCTGTGAAGCACCAGCGTGAGGTTGGAACCGGTTACTTCGATGCAGTGACCACCACCATCGAGAGCGAAGCATCCACAGCTGCACTGAAGGGTTCTACAGAAGACGAGCAGTTCTTCGACGGAAAAAAAGTCGCGTAAGCAGACAGCACAGGAGACAACAACCCATTCAGTGGGAGGAGGAGCAGGTCGGCAGTCTCATCAGACTGACCGGCCGCCGGGAGAACAGCGACTGAGGTGAGAACCGCCTCCGTTGCTCTGCGAGGGGAGGCTTATCAGCCTCCCTTTGTTTTTGGATGGGCGGCGGGTGCTGAGGAGAGTCGCTCCGAAGAGAGCGCCATTTCCCATGCGGCCTGGTCGTCCTGCCCCAACTGCTGCACCAGCCACGGCATCGCGGCTTTGCAGGCCTCTTGAAGGCCAAACGGTGGGTTGAAGACCAACATGTGACTGCCAGTCAGTCCCAGTCCGTCGGCCAACGGGCGCTTGACCTTCAAGCTCACGCGGAGGCATTCGACCTCTGGGATCGCGAAGGCTTGGCGAAGCAGGCGCTCTACTTCAAAGCGCGCCAGCATAGGCACCCAAATCAGCAGCGTGGTGTTGGACTGACGCGTCAAGGCTTCACGCATGGCGTGAGTCGTCTTGATGTAATCCGACTTCATTTCATAGGGAGGGTCCATCAGGACCAGGGCGCGACGACTCGGGCTGGGCAACAGGCCCTTGAGCTGCTCGAACCCATCGGCCTTTTCAGCTCGCACCCGGCGTCCTCGACCGCTGAGCGTCTCAGCGAGCAAAGGAAAATCGGTGGGATGAATCTCGAAGGCTCGCAGGCCATCGGTGGGTCTTAACTCTTGGGCGATGAGCAGGGGTGAGCCGGGCAGAAGGCTGAGCGTGCTCCTGTCCGGCTGCGCCTGTTCAATGGCTTGCAGATATCTTTGAACGATTCCAGGCATGCCGGCTCGGTGCATGGGCCAGAGTCGGCCGAGCCCAGTGTTGAGCTCGTCCTTGCCGCGTACGAGCTTAGCCTCACGCGCATATTGCCCAGCGCCTGCATGCGTGTCGACTGCAAGAAATGGGGTGTCCTTTTGCTGCAAATAGTCGAGGCAGTAGAGC
>CAMAZF010000048.1 GCA_945862985.1 Bordetella parapertussis
TCCACATCCTGCCCCTCAGACAGGGCCGTGTCGGCTGGAAGTAGATCGAGTTCAGCAGACATCACCTGGTGATTCAGATAAGGCGTTCCAACCTCCACCAACTCCATCTCAAGCTCCCGTGCGAGGAAACGGGCCAAGGGAATTTCCAGCTGTGAGTCAGGGAAGAAAAAGATGCGCTTTCCTGCCAGTCGCGTGCGCCACGTGGCCAGTGCGCGCTGCGCTCGATCGTATGGCGCAGCCAAGACGGCTGCAGTCTTGCTCGGGTTGATTCCAAAGGCACCCCCTGCGGCCTCAAGCCAGAGTCTCGTGCCCTCGGCTCCGATCGGGAAAGGCGCCAACAGCACCTGGGCTCCTCGGGCGGTCAAGGCGCGCGCGGTGTCATTCAGAAAAGGCTGGGCAAGTAGCACCCGGGTCTCAGGGCCGATGGCGGGGAGCGACTGAGCGCTCTTGCCTGGGAATGCGCGCACGGAGGGGATGCCCATCTCTCGGGCAAGTCCAACAAGCTGGTCCTCGACCAAGTCTGGAAGACTACCGACGATGAGCAGCTGTTCAATGTCCGTGGAGGGCGCCAGCGGTACGAGTGCAGCCAGACATGCATCCTCACCCTGGGTAAAGGTGGTCTCAATGCCACTCCCGGAGTAGTGCACCACACGGACGCGTCCCTGATGAGCCAGGGTCAGACGCTCGGACGCGCGTCCGAGATCAAGTTTGATGACCTCTGAGGGGCATGAGCCCACCAGAAAGAGGGTCTTGATGTCGGGACGACGCGCGAGCAGTGACTGCACCACCCGGTCGAGCTCCTCATTGGCATCTGCCAGACCCGCAAGATCGCGTTCTTCCATGATGGCTGTGGCGAATCTTGGCTCCGCGAAAATCATGACGCCCGCAGCGCTCTGGATGAGGTGAGCACAGGTCCGTGAGCCCACCACCAGAAAAAAGGCGTCCTGCATTTTTCGATGCAGCCAGACGATGCTGGTGAGGCCACAGAAGACTTCATGCTGGCCCCGCTCTCGAAGCGGAGTCCATCGCACTGGCTGAAGCCCTTGTGGAGAGGTCGGGGCGTTCATGCTGACTCGATCCTGGCCTGACGAAGTTTCAGGAGAAACTGTGCCGCGTTGATGACATAGATGGCATAGGCCGCCAGCGCAATCCACATCTGGGCTTCGACGCTCAACCAAGCATCGCCCTGAAGCCAAGCGACCAGATACAGGGTGTGTAAGGCGATGACGCCCATACTCACCACGTCCTCCCAAAAGAAGGCAGACGCAAAGAGATAGCGGCCAAACACGACCTTCTCCCAGATGGCGCCCGTCACCATGATCAGGTAGAGGACCAAGGTCTTGACCACGACTGAGCCAGCCGCCCAGCCCTGGCCTTCACCCGTCATCATGAAACGGAGCACCAAGCCCAGGCTGACCAGGAAAACGAGAAACTGCAACGGGGCCAGGACGCCTTGAACCAGGGTCCAACGCGTCTGATCACGACGAATCCGCTGCTCCGGGGTGTAAATCCGACTGGACGCTTTGGGGCCCGCGGGGGCGGGTGCTGGGACTGCAAGGTCTGACATGCCGGCCTGTCTCTCCGTCTTTTGGGGGGCTGTAAACGACTCTAGGACGGAGCCCCACGATTGTCAATTTTTATTGACATCTATTTTGGTTGACATAGACAAACCGTCCGCGCAAACTGACACACACAGTGCAAAGGAAAAGGCGCACCATGTAGGTCCGGACAGTGCCGGGCGATAGGGGAAGTGCATGAAGGACGCAGACCGCCATAACGGCAACGGTGGAACCCAAGGAGATGCCCACTCGGCGATTGGGTCTCTTTTGGTGAAGGCGGTCATTCCAACGCTGGCCCAAGTCCACGATTCAAACCTGACGGATCAGGGTGCTGCTTGGGTGACGGGCGCCCTCGGTGAGAACAAGCCCAACCCTGCAGCCAAAGAGCTGGCTCGCCTCGCACTTCAAGGACGGCTCGAGCCCTGCCTCCAGTTCGTTGAGCAACAGCGGGCGGCGGGGATGTCACTGATCGAAGTTTTTCTTGGTGTGCTCCAGCCCGCGGCCCGACAGCTTGGGCAAGGATGGGAGGAGGACTCCTGCCGATTCACCGATGTCACGGTAGGACTCTGGCAGCTACAGCAGGTCTTCATGAGGCTCGTGCCAGAGGTTCACCAGGGGCCGCTCAATCGAGAGCGGCGCGCGCGGCCAACCATTTTTCTCACCGCCATGCCCACCGCCCAACATCGCTTCGGCGTGCAGATGCTCGGTGCCGTGTTTTTTGCAGCAGGCTGGTCGGTGACTGTCAGTGAATCGCGAGAGCCTGAGGGCCAGGTGCTAGACGCCGCACGCGCCAACCCCAACGTGCTAGGGATTTCCCTGTCCTGTGAAAAAGACTTACTTCATGCACGTAAACATATACAATCCTTGCGCATCGCATGTGAGCACTCTCAACCCTTTGTGATGATTGGCGGCCCGGCAGTCCACCTCTTTCCTGAACAGGTTCACGCCCTCCAAGCAGACGCCATCTGCGGCGACGCGCCGGACGCCCTTCAGCAGGCCACACAACTCCTGGCACTAGGACTCGCCCGTGGATAGAACGGGCCGCGTCGACCACCCTCAGGCCACTTTTGATGACGAGACGGCTGCGGCGCTGGTCGCAGCAGCATCAGACATCACCCTCTTGGTGACCGCGGACGGCATCATTGAAAACGCCTCGGGTGATTCACAAATCTGGGAGGCGGTTCCATTCCAATCCTGGGTGGGCAAGAAGTGGACCGACACGGTGAGCTCAGAGAGCCGCGTGAAGGTGGACGAAATGTTGAGAGATGTTCGATCTGGCGAGGCTGTGACTCGCTGGCGTCACATCAATCATCGCGGGCATGACGGACAAGACATCCCCGTCCTGTTCTCTCTCGTCAAGACTGGGAAGGCCCATCAATACATTGCGATTGGGCGTGACCTTAGAAGCGTCGCCGAACTTCAAGCGCGTCTGCTGGAAGCCCAGCAGTTTATGGAGCGTGACTACCTCCGCCTTCGCAGGCTGGAGAATCAGTATCGCCTGCTCTTTGATCTGGTCAATGAACCTGTCCTGGTCCTGCGACTGGACCGACTCCAGGTCCTCGAGAGCAACCGCGCGGCTGGGCTCTTCTTTGGACAAGAGCCTGAACAGCTGGTGGGGAAGACCTTCGAGGGACTCATGACCCAGCAGAGCGTGGGCAACCTTCAGCAGGCCCTACGCCAAGTCGACACCTCGGGACGCAGCACAGAGACGACCCTGCGCTTCTTCGGCAAGGAGTCTGCGCATACCGTCTCCGTCTTCCACCTCAAACGCGACGATGGATCCGCCTGCCTGGTTCGAATCGACGACCGTGTGGATCCGGATCATGTGGGAACGGCCGCATTGTTGCAAAGCGTTGCCCACTCCATGAGTGATGGACTGGTGATCTGCGATGCAAAGGGTGCCATTCAGTTTTCAAACCAGGCTTTTGTTGAGATGGTGCAAGCGGGTCATCACGGTCAGTTGATTGGCGAGAACCTCAATCGCTGGCTGGGCCGCGCCAATACCGACCTGCTCGTGATGTTGAACTCCCTCTCACAGGGAGGTCAGGTGCGTCTCTTCGCCACGCAGCTTCTGTCTGAAGGCAAGAGTGCACTTCCGGTCGAGATTTCCGGCGTTGCCATTGAGCAGGCCAATGGGAAGGTTTTCGCGTTCACCGTCCGCGAGATTGGGCGTCGCCTCGGGCGTGAGGCCAAGTCTAGCCCAGTGGGTCGCTCGGGAGAGGATCTCGCCGCCCTGGTGGGTCGTATGCCGCTCAAAGAAATTGTGGGTGAGACCGTCGACATCATCGAGCGCCTCTGCATTGAGAGCGCACTCACCATGACGAAAAACAATCGGGCATCTGCAGCCGACATGCTGGGACTCTCTCGACAGAGTCTGTACGTCAAGCTCCGACGCTTTGGCATTGACGGTGGGCAGGAGGATGAAAGCGCCTGATTCCACCATCCTGCTGGTCCTGGTGCGATGGCAGCGTGCATCAAGACTCTGGGGCATGATGAGGCTTCCGCTGGCTGCAATTCGGCCCCTGCAGGCGCCAGGCCTGCTCTTTTACAAGGTGCTAGGCTCTGGGGAGGGTGGCGGCTTTGGACTCTCTCCAAGCCTCTCTCATCAAGGACTCTTTACCGCCTTTGAGCGACAGGATCAGGCCGTCTCCTTTTTGCACGAATCCCCTGTCCTGAAACACTATCGTGCACGAGCTGCGGAGTTTGCCTGGCTGTTGCTCAAGCCCTATTCGGTGCGGGGCTCATGGTCTGGGTTCAGCCCCGAGCCTCAAGGACTCCCATCGGCCAATCAAGGCCCCATCGCCTCTCTCACCCGCGCCAGCATTCGACCGCAGAAGGTGCGTGCCTTCTGGTCTCAGTCTCCTGCCGCTGAGGCCGAGCTGATGCAGGCCAGCGGATGCCGGCTGGCTGTTGGCCTCGGAGAGGCTCCCCTGTTGAGACAAGCAACATTCAGCGTGTGGGACAGCCCCGAGCACATGGACCAATACGCTCGCTCAGGTGCACACCTGCGTGCCATCCAGACTGCCTATCGAGAGGAGCACTTCAGCGAGTCCATGTTTGTTCGGTTCTCCGTGCTCTCAGCGGGGGGTCAGTGGAAGGGAAGCGCAGTCCATGTCTAGGCCCTTTAAGGTCATCTTGGTTGGGGCAGGCTCTGCTGGGCTGAGCTGTGCTATCGACCTTGCTCGTCGGGGTGTGGAGGTGGTGCTGCTTGAGCAGCACGACACCCCCGGCGGCAAAATTCACCAGACCCCGCTTGAGGATCGTTTCTTGGACTCTGGCCCAACCGTCATGACGATGCGGTGGGTTTTTGATCAGCTCTTCGAGGAGGCCAGACTGAGCCTTGACGATTATGTGAGGCTTGAGCCCCTGTCTGTCCTTGGGCGTCATCATTGGCCTCACCGGCCCGTCCTCGACCTCTTCACCGATGCTCAACAAAGCGAAGCCGCTATCGAGGCTTTCTCAGGGGGAAAATCAGCAGCAGAGTTTCGTGCATTCATTCAGACAGCCCGGGCACTCTACGACCGCATGGAGCCCATTTACATGCGCGGAGAGCGGCCGAGTCTTCTGAGCATGACGCAAGGTCTTGGCGTTGACGGACTCGCTCAGCTTGCAAGGCTCGGGGCGATGCCCTCGCTTTGGACCCGCCTGGGACAAACCTTCTCTGACCCCGAACTCCGACAGCTCTTTGCGAGGTATGCAACGTACACGGGCGGCTCACCGCTGGCTTCACCAGCCACCCTCATGCTGATTGCCTACGTCGAACTCTGCGGCGTCTGGGTGGCCGAGGGTGGCATGCAGGGCCTGGCCTCGGGACTCCTCAAGGCGGCTCAGCATCTCGGCGTCAGTGCACGTCTCTCCTCCACCGTTTCCAAGCTTCAGATTCAAGCGGGGCGCTGCTCCGGCGTCGAGCTCTCCCACGGAGAGGTCATCGAGGCGGATGCAGTCGTGTTTAATGGCGACGTACAGGCCCTTGCGCAGGGTCTGCTCGGTCCGAGTGCACAGCGGGCGGTGACCGCCCAGGAGGTTGGACCACGCTCACTCTCAGCCCTCACCTGGAGCCTCTTGGCCGAAGTCGAGGGACTGGACTTGCATGTTCACAATCTCTTTTTTCAGCCGAACTACCCCGATGAATTCAGTTCCATTTTCGGACGAGGAAGGCTGCCCGATCGACCAACGATCTACCTGAACGCCCAAGACCGCGGCTTTGGTCCGGTGGCCCTGCCCAGCCCACAAGGCATTGAACGCCTTTTTCTACTGGTCAACGCACCTGCCAGTGGCGACACCAACACCCCCCATGAACAGGACTTCCAGTTATGCGAGGAACGCGTCTTTCAACACCTGAAGGCCTCTGGCCTTTCACTCCGAATCTCAGCACAGCGCAGGGCTACACCGAGGACCTTTCACCAACGATTCCCGGGTTCGGGCGGGGCGCTCTATGGCCGAGCCCCTCACGGCTGGATGTCGGTCTTCCAACGCGCCTCCTCTCGGAGTCGATTGCCGGGCCTTTATCTGGCGGGGGGAACGGTGCACCCTGGGGCCGGAGTTCCGATGGCAGCGCTCTCGGGACGCCTGGCGGCAGAGGCCGTGATGGCGGACCGGGATTCAACCAGCCGGTCAAGCCGGGGGGTTATCTCTGGTGGTATGTCGACGGCATCAGCGACTGTGGTCAGCACGGACTAACCATCATTATTTTTGTGGGGAGTGTGTTCTCGCCCTATTACCACTGGTCACATCAGCGCGCCTTAGGACAAGGATCTGAATCCAATCCTGAAGACTTCTGCTCAGTCAACGTCGCGCTCTACAGCCCAGGAAAAAAGCGTTGGACGATGACCGAGCGAGGAGCCCGATCCCTCACGCGAACAGAGTCGCACTACCAGCTTGGCCCGAGTCGTGCCCACTGGGACGGGCAAGCTCTGGTGATCTCGATCGATGAATGGAATCTCTATCCCATCCCGCGCAGGGTCAAAGGCCAGGTGCGTCTCGAACCGGAGCAGCTCTTCTCGTTCCAGACCGCGCTGGATTCGGAGGGTCGACATCGTTGGGGTCCGATTGCTCCAAGAGCGCGCATTCACGCGTCCTTTGAGGATCCGAATCTTCGATGGTCCGGACACGGTTATCTCGACAGCAATGAGGGAGATGAGCCCATTGAGGGACCTTTCTCGAGCTGGGACTGGTGCAGAGCAGATCTCGCCGATGGCAGTGTGGCGGTGCTCTACGACATTCGTCCAGAGCGTGGCGAGGACCGACTGCTCGCCTTGCGGTTTCGGCCCGACGGCTCCATCACATCGTTCGAGCCCGTCGCGAGAACCTCACTCGGCTCCACTGCATGGCGTGTACCGCGGTCTATTCGAGCACATCCACACCGAACCCGAACCCTCGAGGACACGCCGTTCTATGCACGAGGGATGGTGGAAGCGGACCTCTTGGGCGAACGCGTATTGGCCATGCATGAGACGCTCAACCTCCCGAGACTGCGCTCACCCGTGGTCAAGGCCATGCTCCCATGGCGGATGCCTAGGCTTCGCTGAGGACTCAGTCGCGCGACAGGCTGCGCCCACGCAGAGACTGCTCTCGCTCATCGAGCGTGAGCAGCAGGTCGATCATCCACCCAGCCTTTTCAGAGACCGTCTTGGGCGGAATGGCGGCCGCAGAGGGCAGTGCCGCCTGAACCAGAAAGTCCACGGCAGGCAGCGGCTTATGACCGCGAAGCCAGCCGGGTGCCATGATGACTGCTGGGAGCGACTGCGCAATTCGAACCAGCTTACGTCGGCCAGAGACCACCGCGCGTCGGTCCACCGCGTTGTAATGCTGACGCTCAAGCACACGGCCAATATCGGAGTAAATGTGCCGAGCGGAGAGAATCGCTGGCCGGCAGTTTCGAGGCAGCGCCAAGACCCCCTGCTCTGCTCGACCATACAGTGAGTCGGCGGCTTCAATCAGGCGGGCGACGACGCGTCCCAAGGCTTCGCAGTGCCCGCCCGATTTCAGCCATTCATCTGGGCAGAGCCCCTCATCCCGCATCCAGCTCCTGGGGAGGTAGAGCCGCCCCAGTCTCTGGTCCTCGCCCACATCCCGAGCGATGTTCGTGAGCTGCATGGCGACACCCAGCTCACAGGCCCTTGCAATGGCCCAGGGTTCGCGCACGCCCATGATCAGCGCCATCATGGCGCCCACCGTGCCCGCGACTCGGGCGCCATAGTCATAGACCTCCTCAATCGTCTCGTAGCGGCGACCCTGAGAGTCCCAAGCGAAGCCCTCCAGCAAGGCCAAGGGAAGCTCACGCGGCAGCCTATAGGTGTGCACCACCTCTGCGAAGGCTCGATCTGAGAGCGCCTCCCCGGGCTGCCCTTGGTAAATGGCATGGAGTCGGTCGTGGAGGGCCTTCATCACAGCCGGACAGGCCTCGTTCTCATCCACCTCGTCGTCGGCCACTCGGCAGAACGCATAGAGTGCCGCCGAAGGCGCACGCAACGCGGACGGCAAGAGCCGTGAAGCGGCAAAGAATGAACGAGAACCGGTGCGCATCAGCGCCTCGCATTCATGCATGTGCATGTTCATGCGGCGACTGGCTCCAGCATTTCATCGAAGGCCTTAGCGGAGGTGAGGACGCCTGGTATGCCTGCGCCAGGGTGGGTGCTCGCACCCACCAGGTAGAGACCCTTCACATCTTCACTGCTGTTGTGCGGCCTAAACCAGGCACTCTGCAGCAGACGTGGCTCCATCCCAAATGCAGCGCCCTTAAAGGAACGGTATCGAGAGTCGAAGTGGTTGGGTGTGATCGTGTGAGAGACGTCGAGCACCTCGGAGAGTCCCGGAAGCACAGTCTCCTCCAGGGCTCGCTGGATCTTGAATCGGTAGGGCTCCGCCTGTGCCTGCCAATCGATCTGCGCATCTAAATGAGGAACCGGTGAGAGCACATAAAACGAGTCACAGCCCTTCGGTGCGAGTGAAGGGTCCGTCGCTGTGGGTCGATGGAGATAGAGGCTGAAGTCTTCGGCTAAGACCTTGCGATCAAAGATGTCTCTGAGCAA
>CAMAZF010000049.1 GCA_945862985.1 Bordetella parapertussis
GAGGCCCATCTTATCGATGACCTCCAAGGCCGCTGCACCGTATGGAGCAAGCTTGGGGTGTGCCATTGCAATTTTGTCGAATGCGCCTGACCGCAGAATGTCTCCGCGGTTGTCCACCAGGCTTTCCCTTTTGCTCCAAAGGACCAGCCTTCCGGTGGCATAGGTGAATCGGGTGCCCGCCACGCCGAGCCCCTCGCTCTCGAGCTTGGCAGGGGTGGCCTCATCGGCTGCCAACAGGACGGCATAGGGCGCTCCATTTCGGATCTGTGCATAAAACTGACCGGTGGCGCCAAATGCGAGAGTAGCCTTGTGGCCCGTCTCTCTCTCAAAGTCCTGGGCAATCACTTTCATGGGAGCAGTAAAGTTTGCAGCGACCGCTACACTGACCTCTGCGGCCTGGGCAGGGGCGGGCAAGACGCAGACTGCAAGCAATGACATGAGCACTCTAAAGGTGTTTGTGAGCACGATATTCTCGTTATTATAAAAATAGAAAATAATGCTAACACGCTATTCTTTTTTAGAATATTGACTCTGACGAAGAAAGGGCTTGTTCCAGTGAGTACGCGAAGAATTGACTTTGAAGATGTTCTTGGCAGCGCCATGACCGACAAGCGCATCGAGATCTTGCGATCGATACACCAAGGCGGGTCAATCTCGGAGGCGGCGCGGGCCAATGGGGTGAGCTACAAGGCTGCGTGGCAGGCCGTGGAGACTCTCGGCAATCTGGCCGGGGTGCCCCTTTTGGAAAAGTTGGTGGGCGGCTCCGGTGGTGGTGGAGCACGTTTGACCGCTGAAGGGCTGCAAGTCTTGGAGGCAGCCGATGTATTAAGTGCTGCGCGTGAGGAGGCACTAAGGAAGATCCGTGTTGGAGCGAAGGCACCTGATTCAAAGCTTCGTAATATCGCCGGACTTGCGTTGCGCACAAGTATGCGCAATCAGCTCCCTTGTGTCGTAGGGGAGGTGAGAAAAGTGCAAGGCGCAGCCCATGTCCAGCTTGATATCGGCAGCAATCAGCAGTTGGTGTCCCGAATCACCTTAGAGAGTCTTCAACTGCTTGGGCTTAGAAAGGGCATGCCGGTCTTGGCGCTTTGCAAAGCGGCAGCTGTGACGATTGCCCCAACCATCGTAGCGATTGGAGGAATTAATCTCTTAAAAGGTAAGGTGACCCGTCGAATCGGTACCAAGGCGGATCGTCAGGTGTCTCTTGAGCTGCCCTCTGGGCTTCAAATCGCGGGGTTCATGCAGCCCGATGGCGATCTCAAACCCAAGCAAGCTGCGATGGCTGCTATCGACGAATCCGCAGTTGTTATCGGTCTTGTTTCCTGAGCGTTACGCTCGTCTGGAGTCTCCCACGTGACCCGCGACTGCGTTTAAACGCACGCAGGGTGCTCGCTGAGAACATCTGGTTGCGTCCTACCGCATGGCTGGGTACAAGCTCGCCCGATTGCACATAACGGCGAAGCGTTGGTAAGGAGACTTCCAGATACTCGGCGGCTTCCAAGGCTGAAAACGGTTCCTGTTGTGTTTGACCAAATACCTGATCATGGGTGAAGTCTTCTTCCCGAAATGCGTTACTGGCCAGCAGGGAGAAGAACCGCATCCGCTCGGTCGTCGACATACGCTTCATCTCGGAGTAAAGGTCCTCAGCAGTCAATGCGTGATTCATGATGCTTCTCCCGTTTGCCTTTCATGTCGCAAATACTGTTTCAGTTCCTTATAAAAATTCTCGTGAACACCGACTTGATAGAAGTCGATGATTAAAAACTCAATGGGTGCGTTTTTGACAGGTGGCCGGTAGGCCATCAGGTACTCCTGCCGGTTGAAAGAAAACTTGTGAACTCGGATGCCCGCCAAGTCACCTACCTTGAGTTCGCCCACCTCCGGCATCTCGCACACCAACTCCACTTCGTCCTCAATTGCAAGCTGCAAGGGCTTGTGGGCCTTTTTGACGTACTGAGTGAAAGGCCGTTTGAAGTTGGCATGCATGATCTGATATTGATTTAATAGTGATTTTATGTCAAATCAATTGTGAGGCCCCAACGGTCAATGGCGTACCATGGCCATCGGCATGCTAAACCGACTCCCAGACTCCTATCGTGCACTGATCATCGGCAGCACGGGCACGATTGGCTCGGCCTTTCAGCGTGCATGTCTGTCAGATCCCCGCTGCGCATATGTGGGTGCGTTGAGTCGTTCGAGCATGACGCCACTGATTTTGGAGAACGAGGAGTCGGTTGCAGCAGCTGCCGAGGCGACGCGAGCGAACGGACCCTTTCACCTGATTCTCGATGCAACGGGTGCCCTGACCATCGATGGCCAGGGCCCAGAGAAGCGGCTGGCGCAACTCTCTGCCTCCACCCTGAGCCGAGCCTTTCAGATCAATGCCATTGGGCGTGGGCTGGTGCTCAAGTATTTCATTCCCCTCTTGGTACCGAAGGAGCGGGCGATTTTCGCTGTCTTGTCCGCACGCGTGGGGAGCATTGAAGACAACCATCTGGGCGGTTGGTATGGCTACCGCGCCTCCAAGGCTGCGGGCAATATGCTCCTGCAGACGGCAGCCATCGAGTCCCATCGAACACGCCCGCTCGCCGTGTTTGCGGCGCTTCAGCCTGGGACCGTCGTGTCCAAGCTCTCTGCGCCATTTCAGTCCGGTCATCACACACTCCAAGCGGAAGCGTCTGTGGCGGGGATGCTTCGCACGCTGGATGGCCTGGAGCCGAAGGGGCGAGCGTGGTTCGTTGACTACGACGGCCAAGAAATCCCTTGGTAGAGGGCTTTTCATTGCCCATTGAGGTGTCCACCTGGGCGCTAGCCGCGCTCATCGTGACGTTTGCCTATGTGATTTTTGGAATCACCGCGTTTGGTGCGGCCATGTTCACGGTCCCTTTACTCTCGCTGTTGCTGCCGCTTGAATTTGTTCTGCCCGTGTGTGTGCTGCTGGATGTTTCTGCCTCATTTGCGCTGGGTTCGAGGTTTTCAAGGGAGGCAGCCTGGGGGGAGCTGAAATGGATGATCCCGTTCTCCGTATTGGGGGCAGTCGCTGGGGTGACATTGCTGGTCAGCCTGCCGGTGTCGGCCACGCTCACCGCCTTTGGTGCCTTCTTGGCCACCTATGCGACATACGCATTGGTGAAGGCAGGCCGTCAGAGTTCGGTAAGTTCACGGTGGGCGCCTGTGTCCGGGATGGCCGGGGGTGTGACTGGGACTCTGTTTGGTGTTGGGGGGCCACCGTATGTGATCTACCTCTCTCATCGCATTTTCGATAAGGGACAGTTTCGGGCGACGCTCTCGAACATGGTCCTCTTCTCGACTGGCATTCGAGCAGTCGTCTTCGCTGTCACTGGCTTGATGTTGATGGATCGCGTCGTCACCTTTCTCATGCTGGTGCCTTTTGCCATTCTGGGACTCACGATAGGCCATCGGCTTCATACCCGTTTATCCCGTGACATGGTTCAGCGCGTGGCGTCTATTCTCATTCTGCTGATTGGAATCACCCTCATTCGTCGGGCCCTTTTCAGTTCATGACTTGACTGTGGCGGATCGGGCTGCTTCAATTCGCGTGCCTCTCAAAGGGAGTAGCCCACACGGCTGTTTGCCATGGCCGTGTTGCAATGTCGTCAATACGGCCTTGGTGATTTGGCAGTGACCATCGCCCGGCATCGCAAACCAGGTCGAATGTTTCGATCTGGGCGGCAAGACTGGCGAGGATATTTAAACGGTCACTTCTGCTATGCCTGCAGAAGGAGAGAGGCGCACTCATGATTTCCATTGGTACCCCCATGCTCTGGTCGCTGTTTGCGGCCTTTGTCGTTGTGGCGTTGTTGATCGACTTTCTGGCGCTCAACAAGCAGGGCGCACACTCAGTCAGCATTCGAGAGGCCACGATCTGGTCTCTGATCTGGGTGGCCGTTTCATTTTTGTTTGTGGGTTGGCTCTGGTGGTACCTCGGTGGAACCGGAGACAACATCGAGGCAAAGGCATTGGCCGACGCGAAGGCGCTTGAGTTTGTGACCGGCTATCTCGTCGAGAAGGCGTTGGCGGTCGACAATATTTTTGTTTTCCTCATGTTGTTCACTTTCTTTGCGGTGCCCTCCGAGTTTCAGAAGCGGGTGCTCATGATTGGGATCTTGTTGGCGCTTGTCCTGAGGGCGGTGATGATCCTCGTCGGGGCGTGGCTCATTTCTCAGTTCCACTGGATCATGTATGTGTTCGGCGCCTTTCTGGTCTTCACTGGGGTCAAGATGTGGTGGGCTTCTGGGCAGGAGCCCGACCTCGAGAACAATCCTGCGCTGAAGTGGATTAACCGCCACATGAAGATCGCTCCTCATTTCGACGGTGAGAAATTCTTCACCCGCGTGGATGGGGTTCGCATGGCGACCCCCTTGTTTGTGGTCATTCTGCTGATTGGCATTGTGGATGTGATCTTTGCGGTAGATTCCATTCCCGCGATCTTTGCCATCACGACAGACCCATTTATTGTCCTCACCTCCAATGTCTTTGCCATCTTGGGCTTGCGGGCGATGTATTTCCTGTTGGCAAGCATGCATGAGAAGTTCCACTTACTCTCTTACGGGTTGGCCATCGTGCTGGTCTTCATTGGGGTGAAGATGTTGCTCATCGACGTCTATAAGATCCCGATTGCCTGGTCTTTGGGATTCACGGTGGTGACGCTCGCGGTCACGATGATGCTGTCATTGCGGATCCCGCCCCGTCCTGGCGAGGGCAGTGGCGCTTTCCCATTTGAGCCGAAGCGATCAGACGAGGGTGACGCCAAGTAGGACCGCAATGCCGAGGGTGGCAAACAGTGCGGCAGCGATGCTTCGAATGAGACGCAGAGGGAGGCGACCGGCTAATTTGTCCCCCACCATCACTGCAGGGACATTCGCGATGAGCATGCCTATGGTCGTCCCGATCACCACGAGTACTGCGTCTGGGTAGTGCGCGGCCATGGCCACGGTCGCGATCTGGGTCTTATCGCCCATTTCCGCAAAGAAGAACGCGATCAGGGTCGTGCCAAACACGCCGAAGCGCTGGGCCAGTGCAGCCTCGTTGTCCTCGATTTTGTCGGGAATGAGGGTCCAGATGGCCATGGCAAGGAAGGATATACCAAGGATCCAACGAAGGAGGTCCGGACTGAGAGTAGCGGTCACCCAAGCACCGACTGCGCCTGCGAGGCCATGATTCAGGATGGTCGCGACCAGAATGCCCAGAATGATCGGGGTGGGCCTTCGAAATCGCGCTGCAAGCAGAAAGGCTAAGAGTTGGGTCTTGTCGCCGATTTCAGCCAGGGCAACCACCCCAGTTGACACAAAGAGGGATTCCATACGTGACGCAATATACCGCTCAATCGCGGGTAAGCGCTAAAGGACGCACGGAGACGGGAGAGGCTGAGCTTGCTAGAGTCTCTCCCCATGAACCCGTCAAACCCCTCCCTCCAAGATTGGATCGGGCGCTCAGAGACAGCGCTCGATTCCCTGGCCTCTACGCCGCCCCGCGCGTTGAGTGCCACGCTCGACTGTGCACTCCCTCCTCCGAGCATGGGGGAGCCGCTGCCCCCCCTCTGGCATTGGCTCTACTTTTTGCCATTGCATGCACAGTCAGAGATTGGCCCAGATGGGCATGCACGTCGGGGCGGGTTTCTGCCGCCTGTCGATCTTCCACGCCGAATGTGGGCTGGTGGACAGCTCTCGTTCAGGCGTCCACTCTTGGTGGGCGACCCTGCGCGCAGGGTGTCGACGATCCGAGATGTGTCCGTCAAGCAGGGCAGAACGGGATCGTTGGTCTTCGTCAAGGTCGAGCATGCGGTCTTCTCGGGCACGGACTCAGATTCAGAGCCCGCACTCACCGAGTTTCATGACATCGTTTATCGGGCCGCGGAAACGCCCTCCGATCGCAAGCCCGAGCCTGAGCGTTCAGTCACTCAAGCGGTGTGGATCCGAGAGGTCAATCCGGATCCAGTCTTGTTGTTTCGATACAGCGCATTGACGTTTAATGGGCATCGCATTCATTACGACCGTCGGTACGTGACGCAAGAGGAGGGCTATCCAGGTTTGGTGGTGCATGGTCCCCTGGTTGCGACGCTCCTGCTGGACCTCGTTCGTCGAGAGCGACCGTTGGCCATCGTCGAGTCGTTCACCTTCAAGGCGGTTCGTCCGCTCTTTGACCTGCATCCCTTTCAAGTTTGCGGGGTCCCTCAGCCAGATGGGCGGACGATTGACCTCTGGGCACAGGACCATGAGGGGTACATCACCATGCGCGCAATGGCGGCTCTGCGTGAGGTCACTGCATGAACTCCACTCTGCGTCATCCTCTGACCTACCTATTTGTACCTGGTAGCCGTCCCGAGCGATTCGCCAAGGCGGGTGGGACCAAGGCACACCGGGTCATCATCGATCTAGAGGACGCTGTGGCTCCGGCAGACAAGCAGGTCGCCCGCGAGGCCATTGCGGGCTTCCTTCCCACTCTGCCCGACGATGAACGGGGCCGATGGATGATTCGAATCAATGACGTCCGAAGCACATTCTTTTCGGACGACCTTCTGCTGTTGAAGTCACTGCCTACGGTCTCGGTCATGATTCCAAAGGCAGAGGACCCGGAGGACATCCGAGCCGTCTGCGAGGGTGGGGTCGGCAGAGAGGTGATCGCACTCATGGAGACGGTTCGTGGGGTGCGGCAGTCTGAGCGGGTCGCCCAGACCCCAGGCGTGTCGCGGCTGGCATTTGGATCTTTGGACTACATGTTCGACATGGGACTTGAGACCCCGGGTCTGCCCTTGGACTTGGCGGCAGTTGAGCTTGTTTTGGCCAGCCGTCTCGCGGACCTTCCTCCTCCCATTGCGGGGGTCACGCCGTCTGTCGAGTCGGCGGAAGTGGCGCAAGAGTCAGTGCAGGCTAAGTCTTTGGGGTTTGGAGCGAAGCTCTGTATTCATCCCAAGCAACTCGAGGCCGTTGAGGCCGCATTCTCTCCCGATGCTGATACGCAGGCTTGGGCAGAGCGCGTGGTCTTGGCCTGGCAGGGCGCCGAGCGGGCTGGAGCAGGGGTGGGCGCTCTCATGGTTGACGGCAAGATGGTAGACAAGCCGGTCTTGCTGCGCGCGCAGAGGGTGCTCGGTCTCTAGTGTCTTCGGGTGGGGCTTCGCATGGTCACCAGCTCCTCGGCGGCCGTGGGGTGCACCGCAAGGGTGGCATCGAGTGAGGCCTTGGTTGCTTTGAGCTGCAGCGCAACGCCCATGAGCTGCGCCATCTCTCCTGTGTCAGGCCCCAAGGCATGAAAGCCAAGGACTCGGTCGGTGGCTCGATCGACCAGCAGCTTCATGAACATCCGGCCCTGGTGGCCTGAGAGGGTCGACTTCATCGGCCTAAACCGAGTCGTGTAAACATCCAGCGATGGGTGCGCCTTGAGGGCCTCCTCTTCAGTGAGACCAACCGTGCCGAGCTCGGGTGTGGTGAATACGGCGGTGGGCACCAGACTGTGATCGACCACCACCTGCTTTCCGCCGAACTGGGTATCCGCGAAGGCGTGTCCTTCTCGAATGGCCATGGGCGTGAGGTTCACCCGATTGGTGACATCGCCCACCGCAAAGAGATTCGGAATGGCCGTGCGGGAGTATTCGTCTACAGGAATGGCGCCATGATGATCGAGATGCAGCCCCAAGGCTTGCAGTCCAAGTCCTTCGGTTTTGGGTTTGCGACCAATCGCCTTGAGCACTGCGTCGACCTCGATCACCTCGCCATGGTCTAGAGACACCCTGAGCCCCTGTTCTGATTTTTGAACCTGAGTGATTCGACGCTCAGAGAGAAGGGTGAGGCCCGATCGCTGCAGCTCCTCTTCCAGGTGCTCTTGCAGCTCGGCATCAAAGCCGCGAAGCACCCTGTTCCCACGATAGACCACCTGAACTTGAGATCCCAGGTTCTGAAGCACACAGCCCAGCTCCAGCGCAATATAGCCTGCACCTTGAACCAGCACTCGTTTGGGCTGCTCCTTCAGCTGGAAGAAGTCATTAGAGTCAATGCAGAGCTCATGCCCCGGAATGTGTGTGTCAGTGACTGGATGCGCACCAGTTGCAATGAGAATGGTCTTGCCAGTGAGGGGCTGCGACTGACCGATGGAGACCTCGGTGGCGCTCACCAGGCTGGCGCTGCCTTGGAAGATCTCGACTCCCGCCTTCTGAAGGTTCGAGCGGTAAATCCCCTCGAGTCGGCTCACCTCTTGGTCACGGTTCGCCTGGAGCGTGGCCCAGTTGAACTGGCATTCCCCCACCGTCCACCCATAGCCCTTGGCCTCCTCAAACTCCGCTGGAAATCGACTGGCATAGACCATGAGTTTCTTGGGCACGCAGCCGCGAATGACACAGGTTCCGCCCATGCGATATTCCTCCACGAGAGCAACCTTGGCCCCATACTGCGCAGCAATTCGGGCTGCGCGTACGCCGCCAGAGCCTCCTCCAATCACGATCAGGTCGTACATTCCCGCTCCTTTTATGACCATGCTTCGGATTATGCTTGC
>CAMAZF010000050.1 GCA_945862985.1 Bordetella parapertussis
GCGCAATGGAGAGCCAGGACGGCGCCTTGCCCGATTGACCCAGACCTGCGCGATCTCTGCCTTCGACAACGTCGTCAGTCAGCCTGGATCTATGGCGTGAGTCTGGGCTTAACGTTGGTGGGTGGTTTGGTCACCTGGGTGCTTCCAGCTTGGGTGTTTTAGCATTTGGATGAGTTTCCCGGCCAGTGCTCGAGTCTCCTCCTGCGCTGGCTGGGATGGTTGACCAAACAGTAATTGGTCCAACTGGGTCATCAAGTCGATGGTCTGCGTCTGCGCCTCTTCGTCGGGTACGTCTCGAGAGACTCGCTCTGCCCACTGCCGTGGGGTCCAGCCCGCTTGAGCCAGGACTGGCCAAGGGCCTTTCCTTAGAAGCTCCCATACTTGATGCGGAGAGCGAGCGCGCGCAAGCCGCGCAGTCAAAATCCATCGCTGGACGCGCCAAGCATGCTTCTGACGCATCACCATCAGAAAGACCACGATCAAAGCCCCGAGCGATGCAAGCGGAACCCAGGCAGTCCCTAACTGGTAGAGCGTCATCCAGTGCGTCATCCATCTCGGCAGGGTCCTCTCCACCTCCCCCTCAATGGGGAGCGCAGGCTTCTCCAAAACGAGCGTCTGAAGCGCTTGAGACGCTGGGTCGAAAGCCTTCATCTGAAGCCACAGTGCGGGCACCTCGGGTGGTTGCCTCGGTGCGTAGACCGTGATCTTAAATTCATCGCCGAGACTCTCTGCCATCGGCTCAATGAGCGGGGGAAGGACAGACCAAGCAGGCTGATCCTCCAACACCAAAGCAAGCCATTCCTCTACCTGCGGTCGGCTCAGACTGCTTCGCAGAACAAGGCTGTGCTGCACCACAGGGAGCGAGTCAGAGCCTTCGCCATCGAGCCACTCAAATCGCTGCGGACGGTGGCTTGCGACCCACGGCGGAAGCCAGCTGGGTGGGGCTCCCACCCTCAGCTTGGGCCCCTGAATGGAGACATCGACCACTCGTCCAAACTGATTGGACTGCAGCACCATGGCCCCAAGATCAATGACTCCAGCGCGAGAGGGCATGACCTGCCAGACCCATTCCGTACCCACGCATGAATCTCCCTGATGATTCTTCTCGATGGCGCGCTCCGCAACCAGTCGGGTCATGAGGCCCGGATGGCGGGGCAATGAAATAGGCTGCCAGGCAAAGCGGCGATCATCACAGACTTCAAGCCTAATCGTGGCGCGATTCGCAACCTGAAGCACCGGCTCAGAGGACACCCATGCATACGGCACGATAGCTGCCAAGGTTTGAGAACTGACCAGCATCAGGGGCACAAATATCCATGAACGGATCAAGGCAGAACCCCTGGCTGGGCCAAGAGCCCTTTGAACAGGGAGACCTGGTCATCCGCCAGCCGATCTAGCTTCATCGAGGCCTCACGCGCAGCCTCGGGGGGCATCGGCCAGGTGCGAGCCGGGCTGAGACGTCGTCCAGCAGAGTCTGATGAGTCTCCTGCCCGCGCTGGGGGCGAGAGAGACTTGAGTGGACCTTGTCTGGAGTTGGAATCTGCTCGATGGAGGTCTGCCTCCGTCGCACCATAGCCATCCACCTGAACCTCGCCCATCGCAGCAGTGCCACGACGCCCTCTCAAGTCAGTCTGACTTCCTTTCCCTGCCATCGCAGCGGCCCGGCGTTTCAGAACATAGTCAAGATTCTGCTTGGCAGAGAGATCGTCTGGATGGTGCTTCAGATAATGAAGCCATACGTCTCTCGCTAGGTCCCAGTTCTGATGATGACTCCAAGCCAGAGCGAGGTTGAACTGGGCAGCCTGATTCATCTCCGCCGACCCCAGCCCCAATGCGCGTTCAAACGATCGAATGGCGGCTTCGGGGTTCCGCTCAGTCAGACTCCGCAGGCCAAGATCAAACGCATCCCTCGCTGTGCGGCGCTCTTCGAGGGATGACGCTGCGGGTGGGCGCTGGGGGCCCGTGAGCTCGGCCGCGATCAGCGTGGCATGACCCAGGGTAAGGCCTAGGACGCATAACACCACGCACCACGACGCGGCCTCACTCCGGAATGACCCTCGCCTCATCGGGGCAGTGGCCAGAAGTAACACTAGCCCCGCACCTAACAGCCACCACTGCCATCTCGTAACCCCCTCACCCGCTCGCGCATCAGAGGCACCTCGATTGGAGGGTGCCAGCGCTGCAGAAAGCATGTTCGTATCCACTTCCAACACGTCTGCCCCGCCGAGTTCCGCAGCATAGGCCTGAGCGCGAGCGCGTGCCAGATGCAAGCCTTGAAGAGGATCCATGCCCTCACCCATCACCCGTTCCACCAGCGCATCCCGATGCGTAACAAGTTGACTCAGGACCCGCTCCAGCGCGGATCGATCAGCAGCCAGCGGAAGCGCAAGCCCTGGCGTGTTGGATGCCACCACGACCGCAACATGCGCCTCGGGGTGATCCTTGGAAAACGTCAACAGGGCGAGGCGATGAGCCTGACGAACCGCTGCGCTGGGCTCAAACAGATTCAAAATCGCCACGACCTTTTTCTGCTCGAGATCGGTGTGGGCAGATGAGGCTGGCTTCATATCAAACCAAGCCAACAGACACAGAAGCATGACCACGACCCAGAGTACCCCTCGAAGCCTTGAGGTCCATGGAGACACATCGGAGGCCTGAGTGAGAGACCAGGCCCTGAGAGAGGCGTCTACCAAGCCCGAGGTTCGATCCCGCCCAACCGCGAATCCCAAAAGCGCCAAGAGGCCAGAGGCGAGGACCAACCAAGGAGCAAGCCAGAGGCTCGGCGCTCGAGTAGGTGGCAGCTCCAGCAAAGGCGTGAGCGCATCAAGCGATTGAAACACGTCCTTAAACTCTGTCGCTCGCGAGACACGCCAGGACCGACCACCCGTGAGCGCTGAAATCTCATCCAGCGAGGGCTGGGTAGCCGGACGTGTGACCGGCGCTCCAAACTGGATGGTGTGAATGGGCACGCCGCGATCGCGCGCCACGGATACGGCCTCCAGTGGCGAGAGACTTCCGCTGTTACTTTCCTCTCCGTCTGAGACAAGAACAATCGCCGGCTGCTGCTGCAAGGAGGGACTTGCCGCGAGTGCTTGCATTGCCAAGCCAAGTGCATCACCCAGAGCCGTGTTGTTCCCAAGCGTGCCAATCTGAATGCGCGAGAGCTGGGCAAGTGAGAGGGACTGATCGAGCGTAGGCTCAGACAAGACCGCAGCAGACGATCCAAAGACAATCAAACCGAAGGCATTCTGGGGTCGATCCTGTATCCATTGACGCAGAAAATCCTGCGTGGCCTCCATGCGCGTGAGCCTCGCCTTTGGGTCCAAATCCTCAAGGGTCATGGTCAGAGAACTATCGACCAACACCATCACCGCGCGGCCCTCCTTCCTGGGGGGCTCAAAGTCCCCAAGCCAGAGCGGGTTCGCTGCAGCCAGAATCAAAAGACAAGCCGCCAGCACCCTGCACAACAAGCTGAGCCACAAATGACTCGGCAGCACCGATGTGCTGGGTGACTCCAAGAGTCTCAGGGTGGGAAGGCGAAGAGCCTGTTGAGCAACGAATACATGCGCTCGTCCCCACCATAGAAGCACAGCAAATGGCACGAGCGCCAGCAAACCAAGGAGAAGAGCAACGTGAGTGAACATCATCAGGAGCCGAACCCGCCAAATGGCAGCTTCGAGAGCACAGAGAGATCAGACTGGGTCGAGCAGAGGTCTGTCAGCTGAATACCGACATGCTCCAGCCAGATTCGCTGTTGGTCTCGTCGACGAGAAATCACCTGAGAGAGTTGGTCTCCCCAGGGGCTCGTATGCCGGTTGACCCAATAGGTTGCCCCCGCCGTCCTTCCTGCCAGGCTCACCCATGGGGAGGGTTCGAACGCACGCTCGAGGGGATCACTGATGCGAAGCGCGCAGACTTGACGCTCATTCGCCAACAAGGCTGCTGAATGCTGATGGGCCTCAGACATCCAGAGAAAATCTGATAGCAAGACCACTCGAGCGCCCATAGGCGTCTCCTCGGCAAGCTGTTGAAGCCGCCGTTCATCGCGAGCGGAATCTAACCCGGATGATGAGATGGGAGGGGCTGGAGCCCTTAAACGCTCAATGGCCGCCAGCCATTGCTCCTGCCCATGAAAAGGTCCATGCCAATCGTCTTGTTCGTCCCAGTGCACGAGGGTCAAGGCTGCTCCTTGAGCGAGCACTTGGGTACCGAGCCAAATGGCAGCACGCGCTGCTTGAGTGAGTTTGAGCCGAATCCGGCTGCCGAACCTCATGGAACTGGTGCGATCGATGACTATGACAGCCATGGGCTGTCGCTCCTCTCGATAGGTTTTGACATACGCCTGGCCTAGGCGAGCTGTGCTTCGCCAGTCCATGTCTTTGACCGCATCAGAGGGCGAGTAGGGTCGCGACTCCTCAAAATCCAGTCCTTGGCCCAGTCGAGTGCCAGGCCAGTCTCCTGCCCGATGCCCATGTACATCTCTATATGTCACGGCTCCCACGCTGGCTTGCGCGGTCATAATCAAATGCTCGATGTCCTGCGCGTTGAGGAGCGGAGTGTTGAGTGACATCTCAGGCGGAACGCTAAGGCGTAGGAACAACCTTGAGCAGGCTCTGTAACAATACGTCCTTGCTGATGTGTTTCAGATTGGCCTGCAAGCTCAGGCTGATGCGATGACGAAGAATATCTGGCGCGAGCGTCTGGATGTCGTCTGGCTGAACGTAATTTCGGCCCCTCAGGTAGGCCAAGACCGATGCTGCCTCACTGAGTGCGAGCACCGCCCTGGGGCTGGCGCCCACCTCAACGCATCCCTCAAACTCAGGGCAAAGGCGACCTGGGTCTCTCGTGGCCCGGACGAGACGGACGATGTACTGAGCCACCTCATCGCTCAGATGTACTTTTTGAATATCCGCTCTCATTTGGGTGAGATCTGCAATCGAGAGTACCGATTCAGAGGGCGCACGCTGAAGCCGATGCCGACGCAAGACCTCCTGCTCCTCTTGTTCAGTCGGATAGTCCAGCATCACATGGAACATGAAGCGATCCATCTGGGCTTCTGGAAGACGATAGGTTCCCGCCTGCTCAATGGGATTCTGTGTTGCCATGACCAGAAAGACCGGAGACAGAGGGCGGGTTTGCCCTCCGGCTGTGATCTGCCGCTCTTGCATGGCTTCCAGCAGGGCACTCTGGACCTTGGCGGGTGCCCGGTTAATTTCATCGGCGAGCACCAAATCATGAAAGAGCGGCCCCTCGACAAAGCGAAAGTCCCCCGTTTTGACCTCATAGACCTCGGTCCCTGTTAGGTCTCCAGGCAAGAGATCTGGGGTGAATTGAATGCGCTTAAAACGGGCATGCACGGCCTGTGCAAGTGCCTTGATGGCGGTGGTCTTTGCGAGCCCAGGCAGACCCTCTACGAGTACATGCCCCCCCGCCAACAGCGCGATCATCAGGCGCTCAATCAGGACGGACTGGCCCACCATCACCGATTCAAGGTGGGTCCGAAGGGCTTGGATTTTTTCTTGGCTCAATTCAGGCTCCTCTCAAGTGGTTTGTTTGAGTGGGACCTGCCCAACCACCCAGTTGGGTATGCCGTTTTCCACTCTTCTGGCCTCAAACCCTTTTGAACGCAACAAAGCGACCGCATCATAGGACAGCACGCAATAGCTCCCTCGACAATACGCCACGATCGCCTTATCTCTCGGGAGGTCTTCGAGTCGCTCCTCTAGCTCCTCAAGAGATACATGCAGTGCACCCTTGAGATGCCCGTGACGGAACTCAACCTCGGGCCTCACATCCAGAATCACCAGCGCTCCGCGCCGGGTCAATCGCAGGACCTCCTCCACCGACAGCGGTTCAAGCTCGTCTCGGCTATTCAAGTAGGCCTCTACGAGGCGGTCGATCTCTGCGAACCGATCATGAGCGATGCGTTGCAGTAAGAGCAGAAGCTCGATCACATCTTCACCGCTGACGTTGTAGATGATGCAGCGCCCCTCTCGGACACTGGAGACGAGCCCTGCAGATTTCAGCTGCTGAAGGTGCTGCGAGACATTGGCGACCGGTAGACGCAGGGCTTTCGCCAATGCGTCCACACTCCTGGGCGCCTGAATGAGCAACTCAATCATTTCGAGACGCGGACCAGAGGCCAAGGCCTGTCCGATGCGGGCGAACTGCTCAAAGAGCTGTGGCTTGAAGCCTGGACTGTCGAGCGTGGGCATATGTTTTGTCATTCAATTGATCAATAGAATAATATTAAAATAGACTCGTCTCCATATGACCACAGAAAGACCGCACTTGCACATGGGTTCACAATCCAGATTTCCAATCGGCATGCGCCCTAACCAAGCGCAGTTCCTGCACCAGCTGATACAGGTGCTCCTGGTGGGGTTGACCATTGGAATGATGCGCAACGTCGTACCCGCTCTGGCCGAACCGGAGTTCGGGGTGCCCCGGACTTCTGTGCTCATGCTGGTCTCATTTGTGGTCGCGTTTGGCGTGGTGAAGGGCATCCTCAATTTTGTTGCCGGACGAGCAGCCGAGCGGTTCGGACGCAAGAGGGTGTTGGTGGCAGGGTGGGTGGTGGCTATTCCGATACCCGCGCTGATCTTTTGGGCGCCTAACTGGTCTTGGATTGTCTTGGCGACGATCTTATTGGGCATCAACCAAGGATTAACCTGGTCCATGACCCAGACCTCCAAACTAGACCTGACACATCAGAATCAACGCGGCCTGGTCATCGGTCTGAATGAGTTCTCAGGCTATCTTGGCGTGGCGCTGGCTGGCATTCTCACGGGCTATATGGCGGCGGATTTCGGCCCACGAATAGGGCTACTCTGGTTTGGCTCCATCGTCATCCTTTCTGCCCTCCTTCTCTCTGTCATAGCGGTCCGGGATACCGCGCCTTGGGTACGCCTCACCGCTCAACCCTCCGCTTCAAACTCATTAACGACCTGGGCGGTGTTTAAACGGGTGTCGTGGACCGACCGTCGCCTTGCGGCTGTCTGTCAGGCAGGTCTCGTGGAAAAGTTCGTTGATGCTCTGGTGTGGATCCTTTGGCCTATTTACCTATACGATCGTGGCCTGCCTCTGCCCACCATTGGCTGGGTGGTGGCCGCCTATGGGATGACATGGGGTATTGCGCAGCTGCTTACAGGGCGGCTCTCCGACCGGATAGGCCGTCAGCCGCTCAACGTTTGGGGCATGTGGCTCTGTGGCGTGGGCGTCTTACTCTTTCCTCACTCTGATTCGACGGTCGGCTGGTCCGTGTCCGCAGTGATCACCGGACTGGGCATGGCCATGCTCTACCCGAATCTCAGTGCCGCGATCGCTGACCTCTCCGATTCAGCATGGCGCGCCTCGGCCATTGGCATCTATCGATTCTGGCGAGATCTCGGCTACGCAGTGGGCGCCCTTGGGCTCGGCCTTGCTGCTCATATGTATGGGGCTAGCGATGCAGCCTACTGGTTCGTTGGCCTCTCTATGATGGTTTCCGGATTCGTTCTCAAGCACTTCGGCACCGAATCTCACCCCGGGTTATCCCGTCTCCGCGAGGACTGCTGATTTCCCTACAGTCAACGATCGACTCAAAAAGGATATTCATGCAGCCCAGTGCACTCCAAGGCATTCGCGTTCTCGACCTCTCTCGTATTCTGGCGGGTCCATCGGCTGCGCAGCTGCTCGGAGACCTGGGCGCAGATGTGGTGAAAGTGGAAAAGCCCGGCGAGGGAGATGACACCCGAAAGTGGGGCCCTCCCTATGTGCCTGGACAGGATGGCGAGCCCAGCTCAGAGAGCACCTACTACCTCTGCGCAAATCGCAACAAGCGATCCGTCGAGATTGACCTTGCGTCCGAGGAGGGCCAGGTGCTCGTGATGCGCCTCCTTGAGAAAGCCGATGTGGTGATTGAGAACTACAAGGTGGGTGGATTGAAGGCCTATGGACTCGCCTACGACCAGATCAAGGAGAGATTTCCGAGCCTGATTTACTGCTCCATCACAGGCTTTGGCCAGACCGGCCCCTACGCCAAGCGAGCAGGCTATGACTTCCTGATTCAAGGCATGGGTGGAATCATGAGCATCACCGGAGACCCAGAG
>CAMAZF010000051.1 GCA_945862985.1 Bordetella parapertussis
GAGCTCGGACCCCTCACGGGGCTCATCGCCGTGGCCATCATCTATGCCGCAGGTCAGCTGTTAGAGGGCTTTGTGCTCACGCCCAAGCTGGTGGGAGACCGCATCGGTCTGCACCCACTCGCGGTGATCTTCGCCCTGATGCTCTTTGGCAGCCTCTTTGGCTTTCTGGGCGTGCTTCTGGCCCTGCCACTCGCAGCGGTGCTGGTGGTGCTGGGTCGTCGAGCTATTCGCCATCTGCATCAGCGCGATGCGAACCTGCCCCCACCTTCACACCCTCCAGTGGAGCCGCCGGCACATTGACCACCGTTCGATGGGGGAAAGGAATCTCAATGCCCTTTGCATCGAATGCCAGCTTGAGGGTCTTTAAGAACTCTCGGCGCACGAGCCACTGCTCACCAGCCACCACCTTGATGCGGCACTTGATCATGATGGATGAATCGGCCCACTGGTCCACCCCTGCAATCTCCAGCCCATCCAGAATGCGCGCGGAGAGATCTGCTCTCGCGCGCAAGCTCTCGGCGGCTGCCCTCATCACGGCATACACGCCTTCAATGTCCTCTTTATAGGCGATACCAATGTCGGCCACGGCATACGCAAACACACGGCTGCGATTGGTGACCGTGGTGATGGCCCCGTTCGGCACAAAGTGCACCGCGCCCTCGTAGTCACGAAGCTGCACGTAGCGTAGTGTGACGTCTTCGACTGTGCCCGTGAGGCCCGCAATCTGCACCACATCGCCCTGCCGAATCTGGTTTTCGATCAGCATCACAAAGCCTGTGAAGTAGTCTTTCACCAGGCTCTGGGCCCCAAAGCCCACCGCAATGCCCGCCACACCGGCCGTGGCGAGAATCGGGGCAATTGAGATGCCCACCTCGGAGAGCACCAGCATGATGGTGACCACGCCCAAGACCACGGAGAGGATGTAGCGAAAGACCCTCAGCAGGGTTTCAATGCGGCGCTTGTCTTCGTCACGTTCAGCCTTGGCCTGGAGCTGATCTCCAAAGACACGCAGAATCCTGCGCATCGCGCGCAGCGCAATCCAGGCCAGCAGCAGGATGAGCAGCACATTGGAGATGGCGATGAGCGCGTCGGCCCAGGGCGGGAGGGTGCCCACGCCGAGTTGACGGAGCAGTTCGTGAAGGGTCTGTTTCAGCATGGGTTCATTTTACGAGGCATTATTTGCGACATGACAGAGATTCCGACTCCCTCCGTTCAGGTCTGCGTGTTTTGTGGCTCTAAGCTTGGACATCATCACGAGTGGGCCACTGTGGCGGCAGATGTGGGTCGCTTCATCGCCCAACAGGGCTGGGGATTGGTCTTCGGCGCCGGGCGATGGGGATTGATGGGCACGGTCGCCCAGGCGGCCATTGAGGAAGAGGGCCATGTGGTGGGCATCATCCCGCGCTACCTCATGGAGACAGAGCCCGTGCTGCATGGCCTCTCCGACCTGCAGGTGGTCGAGACCATGATTGAGCGCAAGATCCGCATGATGGAGCAGAGCGAGGCCTTTCTCATCCTGCCCGGAGGCATTGGAACGCTGGAGGAACTCTTCGAGGTCTGGACGGGTGGTCAGACGCGTGCACACAATAAGCCGATTGTGCTGGCCAACTTAGACGGCTACTACGACGGACTACTGGCCTTCATGGCACAGGTCTGTGAAGCGGGCTTTCTGCATCCAGGCAGCATGGACCGCATTCTGGTGGCCCATGACTTCAAATCGGTTTGTGATCTACTGGAGCACCATCTGGGCCCACAGACTGCAGATGCTGAAGGTGCTCCACATCAGCCCAGCTGAGCAGGCAAAGGCCTTCCTCTGAGCGATGGGCCAGGCGGTTGAGGCCCCCATTGGGAATGCCCCAGGCACGGGCCTCAGACAGGCTGATCTTCTGGGCCATTCGATAGACCATATCCAGCACACCCCCATGTGTGAAGGCCACCACGGTGGACTGCGGTGATGCCAGCATCAGCAGGGCCTGCAGGGCCTGCTCGACCCGACCGTAAAACAACCTGAGGCTCTCACCGCCCTCAGGTGTGTAGTCTGGGTCGCGTCGCGCCCAGGCATGCGCGGCCTCAAGGTTGTGCGCTCTCATGGACTCAAAAGACTGGCCTTGAAGCACGCCAAAGTGTCGTTCCGCGAGCGTGTCGAGCGTCTGAACGGTGAGGCCAAGATGCTGAGCAATGGGCTGCGCCGTCTGAAAGGCGCGCTGCAGGGGACTACTGACCACGGCATGAATCGGATGTGGCGCAGACCCCTGAGTGCGAGCACGTGCCAGCGCATCTCGCACGGCCTGAGCCTGCGCACGCCCGAGTTCGTTGAGGGGAATGTCCAGGTGCCCCTGAATGCGCTTCTCCACATTCCAGGCCGTCTCGCCATGACGAATGAGAATCAGGGTGGGGGTCTCGGTTGTGGTCATTTTTTGAGCACCAGTACGCTGGCGGAAAGCACCAGTCCAAAGCCCATGAGCATACCCAGGGTCAGGGGCTCACCCAGAAAAATCACGCCCCAGAGCACTCCGAAGGCCGGAATGAGGAAGGTCACACTCGTCGCCCGAATCGGCCCCAGGTCACGAATGAGTCGAAAGAAAATGAGATAGGCCAGTGAGGTGGACGCCAAGGCCAAGGCGGTGACCGCCAGCCACGAGGCTGGGCTGGGCTGGGCAGTGGGCACCTGCCAAAGTCCGAATGGCAAGAGCCAGCAGGTCGCGAAAAAAAGACTGTGCAGCGCATTGGCGTAGCCCGTCGCCTGAGAAAGCAGCCGCTTGGTGAGAATGCCGGCAATGGCATAGCAGAGCGTGGCACCCATACAGGCCAGTACGCCCAAGAGCACCGCGGGGCTGAGATCCAGTGGGCCGAGCTGCACCATGAGCGAGACGCCCGTGGCCGCGAGGGCCACGCCAATCACCAGCGCAGGACGCAGCGGTTCATGAAGGAACTTGATGGCCAGCAGCCCGCCCCAGAGGGGCACAAGGGCGTTGAGAATGGCCATATAGCCTGCGGGCAGCACCAGAGCAGCCAGGCCATAGAGCGCGAAGGGCAAGGCTGAATTGAGCAGGCCAATGAGCGCATAGACCCTCCAGCCCACCCCGCCCTTCTGACCAGACTGCGCCTTGGCCCAGGGCCACAGGCGAGCGAGCAGCCAGAGCGCGAGCCAGGCGAGGCCCACCCGAAGCTCTGCGGAAAGTGCCGCACCGAACTCCGGCGCGGCAATGCGCAGGAATAAAAAAGAGGCGCCCCAGAGCGCCCCCAGCAGGACAAAAATAAAGAGATTCAACGGTCCGTCGCTTGTTCCAGCATGGTTCGCGTGAATCTTCCCATATCGCGTTCGGTGTCGTTTCTCGCCAGCGCGGCCCTGCGCCCTCGGACTGTCACCTGAATCTCGCCTGGACGAGGCAGCACCACGTAGATGGGCATCTCGTCAAAGCGAAGCGTGGTTCCTGCCGCGACCCCCACCTCAGAGACGGTGTCGTCTGCGCGGCGCACCCAGATCCAGCTCTTCTCTGGGAACCTTAAGACCAGTGCTGCCGTGCCATTGGACTCGGCGGGTGTCGATGCGGGGGCTGGTGTAGATGGGGGCGTTGGCTCGGGCGCCGACAAAGGAGCGGTGGTGGGAGTGGGAGTGGGGACCGCAGGAGGTGCAGTGGGCTGGGGCGCAGCAGCAACCGCAGCAGGGGCGGGCGAATCAGCAGCGGTCGCAGCGGACATAGGCGAAGGTGAGACCGACACAGGGGTGGGAGAGGCGCCTTGTTCCGAGATGAGCACCCACGCCACAGCCGCAACTGCGAGCAGGGCAAGCAGCGCGAGGAGTCGATCACCCAGGCCACTGCTGCCGGGAGGCGCCTTAGGTGGCGCATTGAATGACGCCTCAGGAACGGACGGAGGCTCAGGCGCCGGATCGGGTTGGAGTTCGGGTACGGGTGCTGGCTCGGGTAATGGCTCGGCCTCGGATGCGGGCTCAGCCTCGGGCGCTTGGGCCTCCTCGCCCTTCAGTTCACGCACCATGTTCGCGATCGCCTCCGGGGAGAACTGAAGAAAGGCTGCGTAGCGTTGAAAGAGCGCAAGAAAATAATGGGCCGAATAGAAGGTGCCCATGCGCCCTGCCTCGATGTCTTCCAGCTGGGTGCGCGCGGCCATGAGCGAAGGCGCCAAACCACCGGTGGAATAGCCCATGGCCATGCGGGCCTCTTGCAGCCTGCGGCCAAGCCGCACCATGGCGCTTTCGTCGAGCGTATCCTTCGCATCAGTCATGGCGCCTAGGGTAACCCAGCCAGGCGACATGTATTTGACCCAATCGAATCGGAGATAACCCTATGCAGACCACTGTTCGCTGGACCGGCCCGCAGACCATGAGCTTTGTGGCGGAGACCGGCTCTGGGCATGCTTTCGTGATGGATGGTGCGCCAGAGGGAGGCGGCCGAGACCTCGGCCCCCGGCCCATGGAGGTGGTGCTCTCAGGCAGTGCAGCCTGCACCGCCTACGATGTGGTGCTAATCCTGGTGAAGAGCGGGCAAGACCTGCGCTCATGTGAAGTGGATACCCAATCTGAGCGGGCAGAGACCGACCCCAAGGTCTTCACCAAGATCCACCTGAACTTCAAGCTGCGCGGCAAAGGCCTGAAAGAGAGCCTCGTGCAGAGGGCCATCAGCCTCTCTCACGAAAAATACTGCTCGGCCACCAAGATGCTCGGACTCACGGCGGAGATCACGCACAGCTTTGAGATCGTGGAGGACTAGCCCCAAGAAAAAGGGCTCCCGAGGGAGCCCTTTTCACATCCAGCAAGGAAAAATGCTTAGCGGATGATGAGGTCTGCTCGGCGGTTCTCGGCGAATGCGGCCTCAGAACGTGCCTTGTTACGGGGCTTCTCTTCACCATTTGAAATGGCTTCGATGTTGGCGGGGTTGGCGCCCAGCGCCTGCAGGCCAATGCTCACAGCCTCGGCACGCTTCTGACCCAGGGCCAGGTTGTATTCCACCGTACCACGCTCGTCGGCGTTGCCCTCAATCACGACCTTGGCCTTTTTATCGAGAGCCATGTAGTTACCGAAGGCAGACAGGACACCGTGATATTCCTTCTTGATGTCGAACTTGTCGAAATCGAAGAACACGGCAGGCTCCACAGAGGCCAGACGCTTCTTAGCGGCTTCCAGGGCGGCCACTGCAGGATCCACCTTAGGAACAGGCGCGGGGGCAGGTGCAGGCGCGGCCTTGGCAACAGGCGCGGGGGCAGGTGCAGGCGCAGGAGCTTCTGCTTTCTTGGGTTCGGGAGGCGTGGCGCAACCAGCCAACAGGGCCAGAGCAGCGGCGACGGCAACAAGCTTCATGCGAGTCTCCTTGGAGGAATTGAGGAATAGACCTCGTGGACTATACCGCAGACTCGTCGGTCTGGTCATGCACTCGCCCATAAAGGTCCTCGAATCGAACAATGTCGTCCTCACCCAGATACGACCCACTCTGCACTTCAACCAGTTCGAGCCGAGTTTTCCCTGGATTATGTAGGCGGTGTCGGACCCCAAGAGGAATAAAAACCGATTGGTTCTCAGAAATCAGGAGTTCCTCATCCCCGCGTGTCACTGCGGCGGTTCCACGAACCACCACCCAATGCTCTGCCCTGTGGTAGTGCATTTGGAGACTCAGTGTTGCCCCAGGATTCACCATGATTCGTTTGACCTGAAACCGATCACCGGAATCAATCGAGTCGAACCACCCCCAAGGCCGTGCGACACGTCGATGTTGGGTCGCTTCAGTCCACCCAAGGTGCTCCATGGTGTTGACGGCGGTCTTGACTTCCTCCGCTCTCTCCTTGGAGGTTACCAAGATTGCGTCAGGCGTTTCGACAACCACGACGTTATGGACATCAATTGCAACGATGGGACGAGCCTCGGAGCGTGCAAAGACCGAGGAGCAACCCATAAGGACATTACGCCCGTGAGACTGATTGCCACTGCTGTCTTTCGGCAGAAGTTCGGCCAAAGACGACCATGAGCCTAAATCGCTCCATACTCCAGAAAACTCAACCATCGAGAGTCTTTCGGCCTTCTCCATTACCGCAACATCGACACTGACGGATTGAACAGCCAAGAACTTCGAAGGCTCGGGTCGATGAAAAGTAAGGCCACCAATTTCTTCAGAAACCATCAAATCGGCAGATACTTGACAGGCTGCAAAGACTTCCCGAGCAGACTGTTGGAAGGCATATTTCCAAGCAGAAGCCCGCCCCAGAAAGATGCCCGAATTCCAGAAATACCCCCCTTCCTCGAGCATTGCTGATGCTCTTTCAAGAGGCGGCTTCTCAACGAAGGCGAGAACCTCGCCCTCCGCTGCTTGGATGTATCCATACCCCGTGGCCGGGTGATTCGGTTTGACTCCGAAAAGCACGAGTTGCTCATGGTCACAGAGGACTGCGCCTCTCTTGACCATTTCAACAAACAAATCTGTGTCTGGGATGTAGTGGTCAGAAGGGCAGAAAAGCAGGATGTCATCTTCATCTGCGAGCGCGACGGCCAATGCGATTGCAGCAGCGGTGTTCCTCGGTTCCGGCTCCAAGAGGAGCTCTCCGCGAAGGCCGTTGGATCGATACTCCTCAGCCACGAGAAAGCGATGCGCGTCAGAGGCGACACAGCCAATCTGATCAGAAAGCGATCCCAAGCGCTTTAAGGTGAGCCCCAAAAGAGAATCCCCATCCAACAGAGGCACGAACTGCTTCGGATGGCTCTTCCGAGAGAGAGGCCAGAGGCGGGTTCCGGATCCCCCGCAGAGAATCCAAGGACGAAGTCTGCTCACCGTACTCACCGATTACGCTCCTTTGTGTAGATCCCGCTCACTCCGCGCTCAGTTTGACCTCAAACCCATGGCGCATCAGCAACGCTTGCTTGCAGGCCTGCTCAAGGTCGGCCTTCACCATCTCTGCACACATGTCTCGTGCAGTGATCTCAGGCACCCAGCCCAGCTTTTGTTTGGCCTTGGTGGGATCTCCTAAGAGCGTATCGACCTCTGTCGGGCGGAAGTAACGCGGGTCTACCTGAACGACCACTTGCCCCACAGTGAGTGCAGGCGCCTTGGCGTGGTCGTGTATGGCTGCGACCCGACCCACCTCCTCGACTCCCTTGCCCTCGAACGCGAGATCGACGCCAAGTTCAGCGGCTGACCATTGAATGAACTCTCGCACCGAGTACTGATGTCCTGTCGCAATCACAAAATCTTCGGCCTGCTCTTGCTGCAGCATCAGCCACTGCATGCGCACATAGTCTTTGGCATGCCCCCAGTCCCTGAGCGCATCCATGTTGCCCATAAAAAGGCAGCTTTCTAGGCCTTGAGCAATGTTGGCCATCCCTCGAGTGATCTTCCGGGTGACGAATGTCTCTCCGCGCCTGGGGCTCTCATGGTTAAAGAGGATGCCGTTACAGGCATACATGCCATAAGCCTCTCGGTAGTTCACGGTGATCCAGTAGGCGTAGAGTTTGGCTGCGGCGTAGGGGCTGCGGGGGTAAAAGGGGGTGGTCTCGCGCTGAGGGATCTCCTGAACCAGTCCGTAGAGCTCGCTGGTCGAGGCCTGATAAAAGCGGGTCCTCTTTTCTAAACCCAGAATGCGGATGGCCTCAAGCAAACGCAGCGTGCCCAGACCATCTACATCGGCGGTGTACTCTGGGCTTTCAAACGACACGGCCACATGGCTCTGCGCACCCAGGTTGTAGATCTCATCTGGCTGCGTCTCTTGGACAATCCGAATGAGATTGCTGGTGTCACTGAGATCTCCGTAGTGCATCCTGAAGCGCTGATCTTCCACGTGCGGGTCTTGGTAGATGTGATCCACCCGGTCGGTGTTAAAGAGACTCGCGCGGCGCTTGATGCCATGCACCTCGTACCCCTTTTCCAGCAGAAGCTCCGCCAGGTAAGAGCCGTCTTGGCCGGTGATGCCGGTAATGAGCGCAAC
>CAMAZF010000052.1 GCA_945862985.1 Bordetella parapertussis
ACTTCCCGAGCTGACCGAGGACATGTTGGCACGAGCCAAACTGAGGAAAGGGGGGAGGCCAAAATCAGAGAGCCCGCGTCAAATGATTAGCCTTCGTCTACCTCCGGATGTCATCGAACGCTGGAAGGCAACTGGACCTGGCTGGCAAACACGTATGGCTGAACGATTAGCAAAAGGGCCTTCAAGACGCGCCAAACACGCCGCTTAGCACACCCCTCCACTGAGCGGACCAAATAGCTGGTTTGAAGCCAGTGGCGGAGAGAGCGGGATTCGAACCCGCGGGCTACACCCGCGCGCAAGATGACGCTAGAGTTCTCGAAAGTTTGACTCCCATTCTTATATTCCGTACAGTCTGTACATACCTTTGAGGATCCAAAATGAAGGCAACCTATGGACTCGAGCAGGCGCGAGCGCAACTGCCACGTATAGCGGCCGAGGCACGTGCCGGGCATACCAGCGTGATTACTCGACACGGCGAGCCGATGGCTGCGGTCGTCCCAATCTCGTTCTTGCGGGCACAGCAGGCGGGCAGAGTCCGTAAAGGCGGCATCCTCGCCCTGCGCGGAACGGGACGCGATATGTGGCCTGAGGGAGCAGGCCAGGCAGTGGCCAATATGCGCGACGAATGGCAAACCTAAAGAAGTCCACCAACCGTCGCAAAGACCATCCCTGGAGTGTCCTGCCGGAGGGCGCCACCGTCCTGGTGGATACGGCCCCTTGGATTTACCTGTTGCAAGATCACCCTGACTTCGCGCCACGCTTTGAAGGCCTTTTCGCGGCAGCAGAGGAAGGCCAGATCGAGCTTGCGCTGTCCACCATCACGCTGGCTGAAGTACTGACAGGCCCGTACAAGGCCGGAGAAATGGCATTGGCCAAGCGCTACGAAAAAGCGCTGGGTAGATACCAGATCATGCCCTTCTCGGTCGCAGTGGCCATCCAGGCCGCGCAGTTACGGGCCCAGTACGGACTCAAGCTACCCGATGCCACACAACTGGCCACAGCGCTCGACATGGGCGCGGCGGCCCTCGTGACACATGACCGCGACTTTTCCGCGGTTCAAGGGTTGCCCATCTTGTACGGCGGCTAAAGGATTCAAGCGCCAGTGGCGGAGAGAGCGGGATTCGAACCCGCGGTAGGCTATGAACCTACACACGCTTTCCAGGCGTGCGACTTAAACCACTCATCCATCTCTCCGCGTTGCGGGCATTGCGCTCGCAAGCCCGCGATTCTAGCAGTTTTGACAGACGCGTTTAAGTCGGCTGCTTGAGCTGCTCCAGAATGGCTGGGTTCTCCAGCGTGGAGACGTCTTGCGTGATCTCCTCGCCCTTGGCCAGTGTTCTGAGCAGGCGGCGCATGATCTTGCCCGATCGAGTCTTGGGCAGATTGTCGCCAAAGCGAATCTCCTTGGGCTTGGCAATGGGGCCAATCTCCTTGCCCACCCAGTTGCGCAGATCGTTGGCCAGCTTCTTGGCATCGTCTCCGCTGGGGCGAGCCGCCTTGAGCACCACAAACGCCACAATGGCCTCGCCCGTGAGGTCGTCAGGACGGCCCACCACGGCCGCCTCTGCCACCAAGGGGTTCGCCACCAGTGCAGACTCAATCTCCATGGTGCCCATGCGGTGACCCGAGACATTCAATACATCATCAATACGGCCCATGATGGTGAAGTAGCCCGTGTCCTTGTCGCGAATGGCACCGTCGCCAGCCAGATAGAGCGTGCCGCCGAGTTCCTCGGGGTAGTAGGACTTCTTGAACCGCTCAGGATCGCCCCAGATGGTGCGGATCATGGAGGGCCAGGGCTTCTTGATCACCAGAATGCCACCCTGGCCATTGGGCAGGTCGTGGCCAGTCTCATCCACAATCGCCACCTGAACGCCCGGGAAAGGCAGCGTGCAAGAGCCCGGCACCAGGGGCGTGGCACCCGGCATGGGAGTGATCACGTGACCACCGGTTTCGGTCTGCCAGAAGGTGTCCACAATGGGGCAACGACCGCCACCAATGTTGTTGTGGTACCACATCCAGGCCTCGGGATTGATGGGCTCACCCACGGAACCGAGCAGTCGCAGCGAGCTCAGGTTGTACTTGCTGGGATGGAACTCAGGGGTGGTCTCGCCAGCCTTGATGAGCGAGCGAATGGCGGTAGGCGCGGTGTAGAACACGCTCACCTCGTGCTTCTGAATCATGTCCCAGAAACGTCCCGCGTTCGGGTAGGTGGGCACGCCCTCGAAAACAATCTGAGTGGCGCCACAGGCCAGTGGGCCATAGGCAATGTAGGTGTGTCCAGTGACCCAGCCAATGTCTGCGGTACACCAGAAGACATCATGAGGCTGGATGTCGAAGGTGTACTTCATGGTGAGGATGGCGTGCAGCAAGTAGCCGCCGCTGGAGTGCTGAACGCCCTTGGGCTTACCGGTAGAGCCCGAGGTGTAGAGAATGAAGAGCGGATGCTCAGCGCTCACCCACTCAGGGGTGCAGCTGGTGGGCTGATCGCGCACCAGATCGTCCATGTACACATCACGGCCAGCCGTCATGGGAATGGCGCCACCCGTGCGGCGATACACCACCACATGGCGCACACCCTCGCAGCCGCCCAGCGAGAAGGCCTCATCCACGGCCGGCTTCAGGGGGATGTTCTTGCCCCCGCGGCACTGCTCATCGGCCGCGATCACCAGGGTTGCGCCCGCATCTACCACGCGCTCTTGCAGGCTCTTGGCCGAGAAGCCACCAAACACGACCGAGTGAATGATGCCCAGGCGTGCGCAGGCATGCATGGCGGCCACACCCTCGACCGACATGGGCATGTAGATGAGCGCGCGGTCGCCCTTTTTGTAGCCGAGGGTCTTTAAGCCATTGGCCAGCTGACACACCTTGGCATGGAGCTGGGAGTAGGTGACCTTGGTCACCTCGCCGCCGTCGGCCTCGAAGATGATGGCGACTTTCTCGCCCAGCCCGTTCTCGATGTTTTTCTCGAGACAGTTGTACGAGACATTCAGCTCACCGTCTTCAAACCACTTGTAGAACGGGGCCTGGGATTCGTCGAGAGACTTGGTGAACGGCTTGTGCCAGACAATCTCTTCGCGGGCGCGCTTGGCCCAGTATTCGCCATAGTTGGCGTCGGCCTCGGCGACAAGGGCGTTGTACGCCTGCATACTGCCAATGCGGGCGGTTTTGGCAAACTCTGCGGGAGGGTCAAACACGCGATTTTCGTGCAGGACCGACTCGATCTGACTCGATGACATGGGGGTCTCCTCTGATTGATTAATATTTGTTTGGTAAAACTCTACGATATTTCTACGCGCTTGTCTGCGCCAGCATCAGCCCAGTTCCTTGATCCCAATCAGCAAATAGAAAACTCATGAACCCTCAAGATCCGCTCCAAAACGGCCGTCTGGCCCCCCTTCCCCGCCTCATTTTTGCCTCTCGCTGGCTGCAACTCCCGTTATATCTGGGCTTGATCGTGGCCCAAGTGGTTTATGCCTACCACTTCTGGATTGAACTGAGCCACCTGCTGCACGGCGTCTTTGCACCCGCAGAGGGACAGGCCCCCATGACCGAGGCGGCCATCATGCTCATCGTGCTGGGCCTCATTGATGTGGTGATGATCTCGAACCTGCTCATCATGGTGATTGTGGGCGGCTACGAGACCTTCGTCTCTCGAATGAACCTAGACCGCCACCCCGATCAGCCCGAATGGCTCTCCCATGTGAACGCGTCGGTTCTGAAGGTGAAGCTCGCCACCGCCATCATTGGCATCTCGTCCATTCACCTGCTTAAGACCTTCATCAACGCCTCTCAGCTCGACGAGAAAACCTTGATTGCCCAAACAGCCATCCACATTGCATTCTTGCTCTCAGCCATGGCCATCGCGGCCTGCGACCGCATCATGCTGAGCGACGATCTGGCTGCGCTCAAGCACAAGGGAACCCATTCTTCACATTAATCCCCAGGAGGGACGACCATGGCAGTCATTCAGCAAGACGATTTCATCCAGAGCATCGCGGATGCATTCCAGTACATCAGCTACTACCACCCCGTGGACTACATCACCGCCTTGGGTGAGGCCTACGAGCGTGAGCAGAGCCCTGCGGCGCGTGACGCCATTGCTCAGATTCTGACCAACAGCCGCATGGCCGCAGAAGGCCATCGGCCCATCTGCCAAGACACCGGCATTGCCACGGTCTTTCTGAAGGTGGGCATGAACCTGCAGTGGGGCGGCGCCACCATGACCGTGACCGAAATGGTGAATGAAGGCGTTCGTCGGGCCTATCGCAACCCCGACAATCCCCTTCGCGCCTCGGTGCTGGCCGATCCTGCCGGCACCTCCAAGAACACCAAGGACAACACCCCCGCGGTCATTCACACCGAGATCGTGGCCGGAGATGAACTCGAGGTGATCTGCGCGGCCAAGGGCGGGGGCAGTGAGGCCAAGGCCAAACTGGGCATGCTCAACCCCAACGACAACATCGTCGACTGGGTGCTCAAGACCGTCCCCACCATGGGCGCGGGCTGGTGCCCCCCGGGCATCCTGGGCATTGGCATTGGCGGCACGCCCGAGAAGGCCATGCTCATGGCCAAGGAGTCGCTCATGGCGCCCGTTGATATTGCAGAACTCAAGGCGCGCGGACCGAAGAACCGGCCCGAGGAGATGCGGCTTGAGCTCTACGAGAAAGTGAATGCACTGGGCATTGGCGCCCAAGGCCTGGGCGGCCTCACCACGGTGCTCGATGTCAAGATCATGGACTGCCCAACCCACGCTGCCAATCTGCCCGTGGCCATGATCCCCAACTGCGCCGCCACCCGCCACATTCATTTTCATCTCGATGGCTCAGGCCCAGCCGTGTTCGATCCACCCAACCTGGACCAGTGGCCCAAGGTTCAGTGGACCGCCAACGCAGAGACATCTCTGCGCGTGAACCTCGACACCCTCACCCGCGAGGAGGTTCAGACCTGGAAGCCCGGTCAGACGCTGCTGCTCTCTGGCAAGCTGCTCACCGGCCGGGATGCAGCCCACAAGCGCATTCAGGACATGCTCGGTCGAGGCGAGCAGCTCCCCGTCGACTTCACCAACCGAGTCATTTACTACGTCGGTCCTGTGGATGCCGTGCGCGACGAAGCAGTGGGCCCGGCCGGCCCCACCACCTCCACGCGCATGGACAAGTTCAGCGAGATGATGCTCGGACAAACTGGGCTCATTGGCATGGTGGGCAAGGCCGAGCGCGGTCAGGCCACGGTCGACACCATCAAGAAGTACGGCACGGCCTATCTGATTGCGATTGGCGGATCCGCCTACCTGGTGAGTAAGGCCATCCGCTCCGCCAAGGTCCTCGCCTTTGAAGACCTGGGCATGGAGGCCATCTACGAATTTGAAATTGTGGACATGCCGGTCACCGTGGCGGTGGATGCCCGCGGCGAGTCGGTGCACGAGAGCGGACCTCGCGAGTGGAAGGTCCGCATCGAGCAGCTCCAGAAGGCGGCTGCTTAAGCGGGGGGTTCTGGGTCGGCTTCTAGAGCGCGGCAATCCCCGCTTTGGCGATCTGGGCGTCCTCGCTCGACTTCACGTTCGAGACGCCCACCGCGCCAATCACCACGCCGTCCACCACCACCGGCACGCCGCCTTCCAGCAGCCCCTCAATCTCAGGCACGGTGAGGAAAGCAGTGCGTCCATTGTTGATCACCTCCTCGTACAGGCGGGTCTCGCGGCGCCCCAGGGCAGCCGTCTTGGCCTTGTTGCTGGCAATGTAGGTCGAAATGGGCGGCGCGCCATTGAGCCGCTTAAACCAGAGCAGGTGTCCGCCATCGTCACAGATGGCGATGCTCACGTTCCAATTGTTCTTCTGAGCCTCTGCTATTGCGGCAGCGCCCATGCGCTCGCAGTCTTCGGCAGTCAGGGCTTGACGGACCATCATGGCAATTCCTCCAGATCAAAGTGAGTGGGTGTGTCGCCATGATGCATCACCCAGGATTCCCTCACAGCCACGGGGGAATGCATTTGAAAATCGTTCTCAATTAGATTAAGATGAGGCTCAGACATTCGGAACCCTCACAACGAACCATGAAAGACACCCATTGCACCATGAATCCCCCTCGCCGAGCCTCTCTTCAAACACTCGCCCTCTACGCCGCGCTCACCAGCAGCCTTCTGGGCCTCTCTCCCAGCCTCCACGCCTCTGAGAAGGTCCTCAACCTCTACACCGCCCGCCATTACTCCAGCGACGAGACGCTCTACGCCAGCTTCACCAAGCAAACCGGCATCCAGGTGAACGTGGTCACCGCTGGTGACGAGCCCCTGCTCGAGCGTCTGCGCAGTGAGGGCCAGGCCAGCCCCGCGGATGTCCTCCTCTTGGCAGACGCCTCCCGCCTCGAGCGCGCAGCCCAAGAGGGCCTCTTCACACCCGTCAGCTCCAAGGTTCTTGAGCAGGCCATCCCAGCCGCCCTGCGCAATCAGAATCTCTGGTTTGGGTTCACGACCCGGGCCCGCGTCATCGTCGTGGACCCGCTTCGGGTGAAGCCCGAGCAGGTGAAGACCTATGCGGATCTCGCCAATCCCGCCTTTAGGGGGCTCATCTGCAGCCGCACCGCAGCTCACCCGTACATGCTTTCGCTCATCAGTGCCCAGATCGTTCACATGGGCCCCGAAAAGGCCAAGGCCTGGGCACAGGGCGTGAAGAACAATCTGGCGCGCCCGCCCAAAGGCGGCGATACCGATCAGATCAAGGCTGTGGCCTCAGGCGAGTGCGCCATCGCCATCACGAACACCTACTACTTCGCTCGGCTCCTACGCAGTAAAAAGCCCGAAGACCGGGCCATTGCGGCGAAGACGCGCCTGGTCTGGCCCGACCAAGCCGGAGCGGGCACGCATGTGAACATCTCGGGCGGAGGTCTGCTCAAGACTGCCCCCAACAAAGCGCATGCCCAGGCATTCCTCGAATTCCTAGCCAGCCCCGAGGCTCAGGCCCAATTTGCCGAGGCCAACAATGAATGGCCAGCGCGTGTGGGCGTGAAGATCAACAACCCCGAGCTCGAGAGCCTGGGGCGATTCAAAGCCGACCCCATGCCGGTGGCCCAGTACGCAGCCAAGGTGCGCGCTGCGCAAGAGCTGGTAGACCAGGTGGGCTGGCGTTAAGCCTTCGCCAAGAACGCGAGAATTGGAGCCATCTGATCCTCCGTCAGCAGGGTGGGGGC
>CAMAZF010000053.1 GCA_945862985.1 Bordetella parapertussis
TGCTCACTCTCGCGGGTTTCGGGCCGCGCCCCGCTCACCGCAGAGACGGGATTGATCAGGTCGGTCGGTGCGTAGGTCGCCCCGCAGACTTCACAGGAGTCTCCGTATTGATCTTTCGCGCCACATTTTGGACAGTCCCCCTTGATGAATCGGTCGGGAAGGAACATGGATTTGACCGGATCGTACATCTGCTCGATGGTGCGGATGTCAATGAGCCCCTGCGCCTTGAGAGCCAAGTAAATCTGTTCAGAGAGCGCCTGGTTTTCGGGAGAGTGGGTGGTGTAGTAGAGGTCATACTGGACCCCGAACGATCTGAAATCTCGATCATGCTCTGCCCAGACTCGCTCGATCAGGGCCTCCGCGGAGATCCCCTCTTTCTCTGCTCGCAGCATGATGGGGGTGCCGTGGGTGTCATCGGCGCACACTGCCACCACCTCGTGGCTCTGAAGCCTTTGAAATCTCGAAAAAATATCGGTCTGGATGTGCTCGACCATATGCCCCAGATGGATCGCACCATTGGCATAAGGGAGGGCAGAAGTAATGAAGAAGGCTCGACGAGTCATAGCCTCCTAGTTTAGCGCTTCGGTCATAATTCCCTCATGACCATAAAAAGCGACCATTGGATCCGCCGCATGGCCCAGGCCCAGGCCATGATTGAGCCCTTCGAGGCTGGGCAGGTGCGGGAGGTGTCCGGCCAGAAGATTGTGTCGTACGGCACCTCGAGTTACGGATACGACGTACGGTGCGCGGATGAGTTCAAGATCTTCACGAACATCAACAGCACCATCGTTGACCCAAAGAATTTTGATACCGGCTCCTTTGTGGACTTCAAGGGGCCTGTCTGCATCATCCCGCCCAACTCATTCGCGCTGGCCCGCACGGTGGAGTACTTCCGCATTCCGCGCAGTACCCTGGTGGTTTGCTTGGGTAAGTCCACTTACGCCCGTTGCGGAATTATCGTGAATGTCACCCCTCTCGAGCCTGAGTGGGAGGGCCACGTGACCCTAGAGTTCTCCAACACCACCCCCTTGCCTGCGAAGATCTACGCCAATGAGGGGTGCGCCCAGATGCTGTTCTTCGAGAGCGACGAAGTCTGCGACACCTCGTACAAAGACCGCGGGGGGAAGTACCAGGGGCAGACCGGGGTCACGCTCCCGAAGACTTAGTCAGCGCGATCTGCTCAGGGTCTGAAACCGATAGCGAATGCCTGAGGTGGAGGTCTGCCAATCGGAGACTGACTGCTCAGCCCACTCCGCTTCCAGATGCTCTGGAAAAAAAGCATCACCAGGAACGATCTGATCAATCCAGGTGAGTTCAAGTCGATCCGTCATGGAGAGCGCTTGGCTGTAGACCTCCGCTCCACCAATCACCATGAGTTCGGGCTCGCCCATCGTCTCCGTGAGCCAGAGGGACTCTTCCACTGATCGAACCACTCGCACCTGATCTCGATGCGCTGCAAGCGGCTGCCAATTGTCCTGTCGGGTCAGCACCTGATGAGGCCGTCCAGGAAGTGGCTTACCCCGCATCGAGAGAATCGACTCGTAGGTCTTACGGCCGAGAAGCACCGGCTTGCCCAGCGTCAGTGCCTTAAAGTGTTGTAGATCCTCTGGCAAGTGCCATGGCAGCTGATTGTTTTGGCCGATGCAGCGGTTTCTGGCCATGGCGACAACAGCGGTGATCAGTGGACGCACCTCAGATCCTAGATGGCCACCGGAGCCTTGATGGCCGGGTGACATTGATAGTTCTGAATCTCGAAGTCCTCGTAGACATAGTCAAAGAGGCTCTCAGGTCTGCGGCGAATGTGAAGGGTTGGGAGTTCGAATGGCGTTCGGCTGAGCTGCTCTCGCGCTTGATCGAGGTGGTTCTCATAAAGGTGGCAGTCGCCGCCAGTCCAGATGAAGTCTCCCACGGCCAGGTTGGTCTGTTGCGCCACCATATGGGTGAGCAAGGCGTAGCTGGCTATGTTGAAGGGAACGCCCAGGAAGATGTCTGCGCTGCGTTGATAGAGCTGGCAAGAGAGCTTTCCATCGGCGACATAAAACTGGAAAAAGGCGTGGCAGGGGGCCAGTGCCATCTGTGGAATGTCGGAGACGTTCCAGGCGCTCACGATGAGCCGACGCGAGTCTGGATTGCGCTGGATTTGTTCGAGCAATTGCTGAATCTGATCGATTGCTGCCTTGGGATTCTCAGCGGTGGGGGCCGGCCAGGCACGCCATTGCTTCCCATAAACCGGGCCCAACTCGCCCTCTGAATCGGCCCATTCGTCCCAGATGCTCACCCCAGCCGCCTTGAGAGTGGCAATGTTTGTCTCACCGCGAAGGAACCAGAGCAGCTCATGGATGATGCTCTTGGTGTGGAGTTTCTTGGTGGTGACCAGTGGAAACCCTTCGGCCAAGTTAAACCGCATCTGCCAGCCAAAGACGGAGCGCGTTCCGGTGCCGGTTCGGTCCGATTTTGCGGTGCCGTGATGCAGCACGTGCCGCATCAGATCCAAATACGGCTGCATCAGCCCTGTCCGTCTTCGTTGAGTGCAAAGCTCACGCGGGAGAAGCCCGCATCAACCATGGTGACCTCCCCGGTGATCCCGCCTGCGAGGTCTGAGAGCAAGAACGCGCAGGCATTGCCAACATCGTGGATGGAGACGTTCTTGCGCAGCGGTGCAGCTTTTTCGACCACGCTCAAGATGGAGCCAAATCCCTTGATGCCACTGGCCGCAAGGGTCTTGATGGGGCCGGCTGAGACCGCATTCACTCGAATGCCCATGGGGCCAAGATTCGCTGCGAGGTAACGGGTGGCCGCTTCCAAGCTGGCTTTGGCAAGACCCATGGTGTTGTAAGCCGGCACGACGCGTTCGGCTCCGAGATAGCTGAGGGTGACCAGCGCGCCCCCCTTCTCTTTCATGAGGGGGAGCGCTGCTTTGGCCAGTGCTGGAAAGCTGTAGGAGGAGATTTCATGCGCAATCCGAAAGCTCTCTCGGCTCAGGCCATCTAGGAACTCACCTGCGATGGCCTCGCGAGGTGCGAAGGCGATGGCGTGCAAAATCCCGTCTAAATGGGTCCAGTGCTGCCCAAGGGCTGCAAAGAGGGCCTCGATCTGGCTGTCCTCGGACACATCACAAGGGAAGCACAGGCTACTGGAGAACTCGGCCGCCATGTCCTTCACGCGCGCCTCAAATCGCTCATTCTGGTAGGTGAACGCCAGCTCAGCGCCCTGAGCATGACAAGCCTTGGCCACCCCATATGCGATGGAGCGGTTGGAGAGCAATCCGGTGATGAGAATACGTTTGCCGTGCAGAAATGACATGACGGGAGCCTTTCGAGTCGGAAGGCGCATTTTATCGTTATCGCTACACTCCAGCCTCATGTGCCGCATTGCGCTTCTCTCGATGGTCTTCGGTTTCCTGGCCCTTCTGGGTTCGGGCGTCCAGGGGAAGCCCGGCGAATGGGCATGGGCGCTTTCACTAGAGGGAAAGCCAGCGCAGGCGCCTGACGCGATGCTGCCTTATGTCTCGCCCGCCGGGCGCAGGGGCGGGCATTTGCAGATGGGGGTCCTAGGGGGCTTTGATCGCCTCAACCCCTTTATGCTCGGCGGGCGCGGCCCGCGCGGCATGATGGAGATGGTCCTGGAGCCACTCGCGATGGCCAGCCTGAATGAGCCCAAGACCCTCTATGGACTCCTTGCAGAGTCCATGATGTTGGCCACCGACGCCAAATCCATGAGCTTTCGCCTTCACCCGCAGGCGCGTTTTTCCAACGGAGAATCGGTGACAGCCGAGGACGTTCGCACGAGTTATGAATGGCTCACCAGTGAACGGGCCAGTCCCTTCTGGAGGCACTATTGGCAGGGTGTGTCGCGCGTGGTGGTGGTCGACACTCGAACCGTTCGATTCGAGTTCCACAGCGCCAATCCCGAGCTCGGGTTCCTCATCGCAGGCCTGCCGGTCTTTCGGGTGGTGAACTGGTCTGCGGATGAGGCCTTGATCGGATCGGGCCCCTATCGGGTTCGCGAGTGGACACGCGGACGTCTGGTGCTTTATCAGCGAGAGCCCCAGTACTGGGGACATGACCGCCTCCCAAGGAGAGGCCAGTTTCATTTTGATTCGGTGGTGATTCGATACGCCCGCGACCCCTCAACCCTCAGGCAGTGGCTCGAAGCAAAGCAGCTTGACCTCTGGTCACCTCTGGAGTCGGAGGCGCTGACAGATCTTCCCCCCCATGCGCAGTTGCGGATGTTTCCGAATACGAACCCCAATGGCATGCTCGGTCTCTTCTACAACCTGCGACGCTCAGAGTTGCAAGACGCTCGGGTCCGTGAGGCCCTTGGGCTCCTTCTCGACTTTGATTGGCTGAACCGACAAGTGATGGGCGGGCGTAAGGTTCGAAGCGCTTCGTTCTTCTCGAATACGACATTGGCCGCGAGCGGCCGCATCAGAGGTGCAGAGCTGGCCCTCGCCCAACGGGTTTACCGAGGCGTGGGCCAGGAGCTGCCGCAAGGCCTCATGAGAGACCTCGACGCCCCCGTCCCGTCGGCCGAGCAGGCACGAATCGATGCCGTTCGGCTGCTGGAGGATGCGGGCTGGCAGTGGACCCAGGGGAGATTGCACCCGAGAGGAAATCCGGGTTTTCAGCTTGAGGTCGCACTGCATGACCACAGCTTGGCCGGTCCTTTGAGGGTTTGGCAGAGCGCCTTGGCCAGGCTTGGGATTCGCTCCGTTCTGCTGACCGAGGATTCCGTTGCCCACCGTCGCCGGGTGATGGAGGGACGATTTCATCTGGCCAGCCAATGGCAATTGAGCTCGACCCAGCCTGGGCCTGAATTGCGCGCGCGCTTCTCGTCTCGGTCCTCCTCTCAGGCGGGGACCGACGCCCTGAACGGGCTATCAGATCCCGCGGTGGACGCAGTGATCGAGACGCTGGTGTCGGCTCGGTCTGACCCTGAACGCCAGACGGCCGCCCAGCTCCTCGACCGGATGCTGCGCACCCAGTTTGTCGTCCTAGGTCTCTGGCACAATTCGATCCATCGCATGGTCATGCGAAGGGGACTTCTTGTACCCGAACAGCCTCCAGACATCATGGACCCCGAGATCTGGCTGCTGACGACCGCATGGTGGGGACAACCTTAGTGAAGCCAGAGACCGGCTATTTACTCAGACGATTGCTGATTGGCCTTCCGACCCTGGTCATGCTCTTGGCGGCTGTTTTTGCATTGGTCCAATTGCTTCCTGGGGGGCCGGTGGACCACCTCATTGCGTCGATGCCAGACCAAAGGAGCCACGGGGTGCAGGGGGTTCCAACGGCTTTAAGCGCAGACCAGATTGAGCAATTGCGCCTGCAGCTCGGCCAAGACCTTCCGCCACTCAACCAGTTTATTCACCTCATCTCTGGTTATCTCTCCGGAGACCTCGGACAGAGCCTCTTCTACCAGCGCCCTGTCTCAGAGCTCATGGCCGAACGGCTGCCCCTCTCGGCGGCCTTGGGACTCGCAAGCCTGGTATTGGCCTGCGCATTGGCCATTCCTATGGGACTTTTCCAGGCGCTTCATCTCGGCAGGCCGCTGGATCGCGGACTCTCCGTGCTCACACTGCTGCTCTATTCCATACCCGGCTTTGTCCTCGGTGCGCTGCTGCTTCAGTGGTTCTCGGTGCGCTCCGGTCTGGGCTGGGCTCCAGTGGTCTGTCTGGCCAGTGGCTTTCTGGCGAGTCTCGCGTTGATCACGCGATCTGCGGCCCAACGCGAGATGCACCGAGCCTATGTCTGGACGGCGCAGGCGAAGGGACTGAGCTTTCAGAGAACGCTCACCCGGCATATTCTGCCCAACGTCTTGCTACCCATCCTCGCAGCCATGCCGAGCTGGTTTGTCTCCGCGGTGGTCTCCGGCGCGCTCCTGATCGAGACACTCTTCGGGGTGGAGGGTATGGGCCTTCTGGCGGTTGAGGCTGTGGCCCGACGGGATTATCCAGTGGTCTTGGGCTGCGTCCTGGTGGCAGGGTTGGTGAGCCTGGTGGTGAAACTTTTGATTGATCTGGCCTATGGCTGGGTCGACCCAC
>CAMAZF010000054.1 GCA_945862985.1 Bordetella parapertussis
AAAAGATAGACCGGCAGCACGGAGCCGGCCATCGCCTCAAGTGCCGAGAGGTCTGACCAGGCGAGAAGGCCAAAGCCCATCACTGCGACCAGCGGTAGCGCGATCGCCCCAAGAAAGACAATACAGACCAGGGCGAGAAGGGCTTGGCGGGACATAAAGCGGAACTATACTCAGTCTCATGTCCAGTGCCCTTCAAATTGACGCCCTCGGCGTACGGTATCCGGGAGGAACCGAGGCCGTTCGTGGCCTGTCGCTCGACCTTGCTGCGGGCGATATTGCCTGTCTGCTTGGCCCCTCTGGATGCGGAAAGAGCAGCCTCTTGCGAGCGATCGCTGGCTTCGTTCAGCCCCACGTGGGCCGAATCCTGCTTGGCGGCAGGGAATTGGTCAATGGGGCAAGCCTCTCTTTGCCCCCCGAGCAACGAGGGGTGGGCATGGTCTTTCAGGACTACGCGCTCTTTCCCCACCTCACCGTCCTTCAGAATGTCATCTTCGGCCTGACGGAGGGGCGTCCTGCCCGAGCCACCCCCGCACATCTCACCCGTGGGACCGAATTGCTGGCTTTGACGGGACTGTCCGGATTCAAAGACCGATTTCCGCATGAACTCTCGGGTGGTCAGGCCCAACGGGTTGCTCTGGCGCGGGCACTGGCCCCAAGACCGTCACTCATCCTTCTCGATGAGCCCTTTTCAAGCCTCGACCACAGCCTGCGTGTGCGCCTGGCGCGCGAGGTCCGAGACATTCTCAAAGCCTCTGGCACCACAGCCATCATGGTGACCCACGATCAAACCGAGGCCTTCGCCATGGGTGACTGGCTGGGGGTGATGTTTGAAGGACGCTTGGTGCAGTGGGACAGTCCCTACGCGGTTTACCACCAGCCCTGCACGCCAGAGGTCGCTCAGTTCATTGGGGAAGGGGCGCTGATCAGCGGCACTCAGCGGGGACACGAGGTGAATACACCGCTCGGAGTGCTCCCCCTTGCGCCCTGTTGCTGTCACTCGTCCGAGACTCCACGTGAGGTGCGTGTTCTGCTACGTCCGGACGACATCGTCCACGACGATGCCAGCCCTTTGCAGGCCCAGGTTCTGGAAAAGCGCTTTCGAGGAGCAGACTTTCTCTACACCCTGCGGCTCTCTAACGGGGAGGAGGTCCTCTCCCTGGTGCCCAGCCACCACGACCATCCCATGCATGCCCCCATTGGCATTCGCCTGGAGGCGGACCATGTCATCACGTTCAGCGATACGAAGGTGACGCCTACGGCTTTTGCGCTGGATCAGGGGGGGCAGCAGGAGCCGGCGTAGCACCGGGGGCTGGCGTCGCACCAGGAACCGGCGCAGCACCGGGGGCTGTGCGGTTGGCGCACTCGCTCATCATTTGGATCTGCTTGCCCGCTGCGCGCATGCCCGCTTGGGCCGCACAGGTCGCAGACAGTCGGCTCTCGATGTCCATGATTTTGAGGGCCTCTTCAAAAGCCTCCGTGACACCGGGATCCGTGGGGCCCTTGACCAGCATGCGAAGTGCACCAAGGCCCAGCTTGCGTTCAGCGGAGGGCACCTTGGCGGCCTTGTCGAGTGCCTCGACTTCTCCAAGCACCAGCCCTCCTGCAAAGGCCTCGCGGGCAGCGTCGTACTGCTCAGCCTTCTGTCGCATGACCGCAACCGGCGTCTGCCCATCTGCGCCAGGTTTGGTGTAGAGCTCAAGCTCCGCCTTGAGCTTCGTGAGTTCTTCTTGGGCCGCAGACAAGTCGGCTGCTGCCTTGGAGGCTTCTTGCCACTGCCAATACGCCGCTCCGCCGCCGCCTGCCGCGAGCAGAAAGAGCACCACCATGAGAATGATCTTTTTCATGTGGAATAGGTTCGGTCAGAGGCCTGGAGTCTTGAGTGCCACCGCATGACTCACCCAAGCATCACCGAGGCCTGGCTTCAAATGGAGGGAGAGTGCTGAAGGCTCATCCAGCGGGGAACCCCTATTCTGGCGACTATAGGTCAGGCTGTAAGGGTAGGCCGTGCTTGGGCCCACCCAGACCGGGATGCTAGCCAGGTGGCTTGAAATGGCGCGATGGACGTGGCCATGAAGGATCAGTTCAACAGGCGTCGTCCCTGCATGGCGCTGAATCACCTGAAGAAGGCGGTCAGGGCGCTCCAGGCGCATGGCATCAAAGACCGCATTGCCCACCGGCAAGGCAGGATGGTGGACAACCAAAAGGCTCGGCTTACAGTGCTGGGCCATTGCGTGGTCAAGCCATTGAAGCCGTTCCTCACAGAGAAGGCCCCCATCCAGGCCACGCTCGAGGCTGTCAAGCACGATGATCTGCCGACCACCTGGGATGGGCAGAACATACTGAGCCCAGCCCAAGTCGCATGCTGCCGGGATCCCTGGGTAATCTTGAAACACCTCAAAGAATGGCTCCCTGGCATCGTGATTGCCCAGCACCAGATAAACCGGCATGACGGCCTTTAGCGGATCCAGGAGACTTCTGAGCCGCAGGTATTCCTCACGAACTCCCCGATCGACGAGATCCCCAGACACCACACACCCGCTGACAGGCAATTCCACCTGCAGCAGCCACTCAACCGCACAAGCCAGGCGCGCAGCGGTATCGATCCCATTGCCCAAGGGACCACTCGCCGTGATGTGGGGATCAGACAACTGGGCCAAACAAGGCCATTCTTGACGCATCAACAAGGCTCCTTCACTCTCTGGTGATGAGCGATTTTGCACCTGTGATTGTGATCGAGGGATTACTGGCCTTTGGCGGGGTGCTGCTGCTCTATTGGATGCACCTAAGAGAAATGAAAAAGATTCGGCAGGACAAGGAAAGAAAGGCCCGGGAGAAGTCGCCCCCACCTGGGGTGTAAAATACGAGTCCTCGCGGGCGTCGTTCAATGGCAGGACCTGAGCTTCCCAAGCTCAAGACGTGGGTTCGATTCCCATCGCCCGCTCCACTGGACAGGAGCTGTCTTTGATTCACATTCATATCCTCCAGGCCCTCCTCCTCTCACTTTTGCCGAGCGTGGCCCTCGCTCAGACGGAGACCCGACTCTTGGGTGACGATAAAGACGGAGCGAGGCACTTCATGCTGCTTTCCCAAATGGAAGCCCAAGGGAAGAACCGCATCGGATGGAAGATCGTGAATTACCCACGCCGAAATGCTGTGGGAGCGCAGTCTAATCGCACGCGACAGGAGTTCGACTGTGAAGACCAGCGAGTTCGAGACCTCTTCGTCGTTTGGTATTCCGGAACCATGGCCTCCGGGACCTTGGTCATGGGCGTGGCCCCCGAATCCCCCGACTGGCGCAAAACACAGTCAGACAGCATTGACGAGCGAGCTCGACAGATTGCCTGTGCAGCAGCGGTCGGGCCTTAGCTCAAGAATCCTCTCACGCGCCCGATTCCATACATGAAGAAGGATTTCGCCTAGCTCCTGGAGACCGCCGTGGTTGCACGTGTTATTGCCATCATCATGCTTCCCCCGCTGATCGCAGCCCTGCTGACGATGATGCTCATGGCACCCAATGGCCCGGTCAACACCAAACTCATGCTGTTCATGTTCATGCTGGTGATCCTCACCATGACCGTGAAGAGCATTGACGTCTACCGAGAGGGCAAGCGCGCTCAAAAGAAGGCCAAGAAGCTCGGCAAACCGAAGATCGCCTCGGATTTGGGGAGGACGATCGCACTGGGCCTCTCGAGCACCCTATTGCTGCTCATTCTGGCCATTGGTGTCATCTCCCCTCGTCTGTACTACACCATGGACCTGATGAGCTTCATTGCCATGATTCTGGTGGTTCTCATTTTAAGTGTGGCCATTTGGTATGGCGTGTTCCCGAAGCCCCAGAAACCAAAACCCCTGCAGGCTGGAGCTGTTCCTCCGCCCGGGATGGTCTTCCTCACCGACGGACGGACGGTCGCCGCAAACTCACCCGAAGCGCAGAATCCGGCCCTCAATCCCCTGGCCCTGCTTCCGGCGCCGGTTGCCCAACCCGAGGAGGATGAGGGCGAGGAGATGCTGGAGATTCAGGAGGGCGAGAGCCTCGAGGAGATTAAAAAGCGCCTGAAGCCCAAGAAGCCGAAGCTGGATCTGGCCCTCCTCGATTCCGGGAACTCATATGACGACAAGGTGGCACTCTTACGCTTCTTGGTCTCTGAGGACCAGCAGCGCGTGTCACAAGCCCTAAAGGGCATGATGTCACCGAAGAAGTGAGGCCAGCGCTGTGCGATGATCAATGGCCGCACACCCAAAAAAGGAGCATCCATGTCGCGCCTCATCCTCTCACTGCTTTTGGCCCCACTGGTGCTCGCTCTGACGGGAAGTGTCATGGCTCAGGCGAAGAAAGACAACAAAGCACCCCCAAGGGACATGCCGTGCTATCTCTCTGAGCAGACGGTCAAAGGGAACGACCGAACCTGTGTGTACAAGTGCCAGGACGGAAGTCCAGAGGGCGTGACCACACCCAAGCAGTTTCGCTGCCCGAACGTCCTGTTTAAGCAGGTGAAGGACTAGCCGACTTGGGCTGCACATGTCCAGAGACCTCGAGGGCTCTGGATAGCGCAGCCTCTGGTGTGTCGGCGCAAGCCAGGGCCACACCCATTCGGCGTTTTTTGAAGGCCTGTGGCTTGCCGAACAGCCGAAGATCCGATTCTGGAATAGCCAACGCACGATCAATGCCTTCATAGCAGAGGTCATCGGCATCCTGTCCACCGTAGATCACTGCAGATGCCCCAGGACGGCGCAAGCTGGTGTCAACGGGGAGCCCCAGAATGGCCCGAGCATGCAACTCAAACTCGCTGAGTCTTTGGGTGCAGAGCGTCACCATGCCCGTGTCATGCGGACGGGGGCTCACCTCACTAAACCAGACCTCATCGCCTCTCACAAAGAGTTCGACACCGAAGAGGCCCTGCCCGCCAAGCCCTTCAACCACGCAACGCGCAATGTCTTGCGCCCTCTCTTGGGCAAGAGCAGACATCCGCTGGGGCTGCCAGCTCTCCACATAATCCCCATCGACTTGGCGATGACCGACCGGCTCACAGAAATCGATGCCGATCTCCCCGCTCGAGTGATAGGAGCGCACCGTGAGCAAAGTAATCTCAAAATCGAAGTCAATCGCCCCTTCGACGATGACTCGTTGCAGGTCCACTCGTGCGGCCGCCTTCGCCTTAGCCCAGGCCTCAGGTGCCTGATCGGGGTGCGTCAGTCTGGACTGGCCCTTTCCAGACGAGGACATGATGGGCTTCACAAAACACGGATAACCCAGCGCATCCGCAGCTGCCCGCATCTCTTGAAGATTGGAGGCAAATTGATAGGGCGAGGTGGGCAGGCCCAGGGTTTCCGCCGCGAACCGTCGAATGCCTTCTCGGTTCATGGTGAGATACGCGGCCTTCGCGGTTGGCGTGACTCGATATCCCTCCCCCTCCAACTCAACCAGGACCTGAGTGGCAATCGCCTCGATCTCTGGAATGATGTGGTGAGGACGCTCGGACTCGATCAGGGCGCGAAGCGCAATGGGGTCCGTCATGTCGATGACATGACTGCGGTGGGCCACCTGATGGGCCGGGGCGTGGGCATATCGGTCCACTGCGATCACCTCAACGCCCAGGCGCTGAAAGGCAATCACAACTTCTTTTCCGAGTTCGCCTGAACCCAGCAGCATGACGCGGGTCGCACTTGGGCGACCCGGAGTACCTAGTGTGACGCTCATCCAAACAGTCCCAATCCTGCCCAGATGGCCAGCGCCATGAGCACGAGAAACCACCAAGCCTGTTGTGACATGACGGGATGCTTCTGCGACGGTGTGACGACCGCTGCCTCACCGGAGACGCGCTCTGAGAGCGCGCCTTCAAATTTCTTAAAGAAATCTTCCGCCAGTGATTTGGCTGCACCATCAACCAAGCGCTGACCCAGCTGTGCGAGCTTTCCGCCAATCTGTGAATGGACGGAATAGCGCATCAGGGTCCCGTCCTCAAG
>CAMAZF010000055.1 GCA_945862985.1 Bordetella parapertussis
TCTGATTCGCAACGCGCAGGGTGTCGGCCAGGCACTCAGTGAGCGTCTTGGCCTCTCGGGTACCCAGGCGCTCATCACCCTTCTCAAACAAGTCATCGTGCACACCGACCCAGGACTCCCCTCACTATGGACGCCCAAAAAAGAAGCGAACCTGGTCTAGCCATTGTCACGGGGGCCAGCAAAGGCATTGGAAAATCCATCGCGCTCGCATTGGCAAAAAAGGGGCACCCCATTGCCTGTCTCTCTCGATCGCAGGCTGAGCTCGATGAGGTGGTTAGGGAGATTGAGGCCATTGGCTCGCGGGCTGTCGGGATCTCCACGGATGTGATGCAGGAGACTTCCATCGTGTCGGCCATCGAGCAGGCCCAGCTGGCACTGGGCCCCGTTTCCATCCTCGTCAATAACGCAGGCGGCTCTGGCCCTTCCTCGATCGACCGCATGAACCCAAAGGCCTTTCATGATGTGCTCTGGTTCAACGTCACTTCCGCTTACACGGCCATCCAGTGCTGCTTGAAGGGCTTTGAGACCAACGGTGGTGGCGCAGTGCTGAATATCTCATCGGCGGCAGGCCGTCTGGTACAGCCGCACTTTTCCGCCTATGGCGCGGCCAAGGCAGCACTCGATCACCTCACCCGGCAGCTCGCGCAAGATCTGGGGCCCCGGAACATTCGCGTGAATGCCATTGCGCCGGGGCCCATTCGCACCGATGCCCTCGCGCGGGTGCTCACATCAGAACTTGAAAAGGGCATGACCGCACAAATTCCCCTGGGTCGGATCGGAGAGACTCAGGACATTGCAAACGCTGCAGTGTTTCTGCTCTCTTCCGAAGCCCGCTACATCACGGGAAAGATCCTGGACGTAGACGGCGGGATGGAATCAAACCGCTGGGGCTGAGGCCAGCAGCTGGGCCCGGATCTTTCCTGCGAGGGGGAGATACATCAGCAAGGGGATTGCGGCTGTTAGCGCACCAAAGGTGAGGAGGGCACCAAAGCCGTGCTGAGCCACCAGTGTGCCGGCGAGTGCTGGCCCAATCGTGCCCGCCAGGGCGAAGGCTGCCGGGACCAGCATGATGGCCTTGTTGCTCGAGTCCAGGCGCGAAATGGCCGCCGTTTGATAGACGCAGCTCGCCACAAGTGAGAGTTCCCAGAGCCAGGCGCCTGCTGCATATCCCGCGAAACCGCCCGAGCTGCCCAGCAAGACCATGGACCCAAAAAGCCCCACGAAGGCAAAGACGTGGGAGCGCTTCACCCCAAACTTCAGGCCAATCAAGCCAATGCCAATGGCGGCGATTGCGCCGATCACTTTGAGCACGGCGAGTACGAAAGACAGCTGGGCCTCAGACACACCATCTTGAATGGCCAATTGCCCAAGAAAGGCATAGACACCTATCTGTCCAATCGCAAACAACACGAAGACCCCCAGACCAATCCAACCTTCTTTGCTGATGCGCAGGTCCACCGAATCTGCGCCCTGACTGTCGATCTCTCGCCCGTTGGCGGGAAGCCTAAAGATACTGACCGAGAGCAGCAGAAAGACCACGCAGAGCAGGCTGACTGCGCCCACATAGCCAGCGGACTCGATGGCGAAAGGCAGCATAAAGAAAGCTGCCGCAGCGCAGATGAGCTCGATCCCCAAGCGAGACCCAAGGCCATGCTCTTTGTTGGGCATCCCAGACGCCACACGCATACCCAGACAGGTCATGGTCGCTGCAAAGAAGCCCACAATCGCCCAGGAGACAAAGATCGCAGTCGGCTGATCACCGCCCAGCGAGGCTGTGAACATCATCGCCAACACACACGCCAGCACCGCAACCCAGGAGAGCTTGCGCCAGTGCAGACGCTCGAGCCAAAGGGGTGCAGTGAGCGTGGCAATGAAGTAGCCGCCCAGGTAAGACGAGCCGAAGAGGCCCAGCTGCTCGGGCCCCCATTGAAAACTGGTGCCCACCGAATTAATGATCTGTGGGAGCACATTGAACGGCATACCACCGATGGCCGAAACCAGACTGGCGGCGACCAAGGCTGGGCCAAGGGTTTTCAGAAAGTTTTGAATGGGCATAGTGGCCTCGAGTGGGCGGAGTGGAGGGGAGCTAAACGGTGATGGCACCGCCATTGAGTGCCAGCGTCTGGCCCGTCATCCAGGCGGCTTCTCTTGAGGCCAAAAAGGCCACCACGGCACCAACGTCGTCTGGTGTCCCAGTGCGACCCACGGCGGAGCCTTTGTCTTCATATCCGTAGTTGTTCATGGTCCCAAGCGAGACTGCATTGGCCGTGATGCCGTCTCGGCCGACCTCATGGGCCAGGTGACGCATGAACCCAAGGGCCGCGGCCTTCGCGGCTGCATAGTTGCTCAGCCCATACCGAAGCCCAATGCGCCAGGACTCTGAGCTGATGATGATGATTCGGCCAAACTTTCGCTCCGTCATGGACGGCAACACCAGATGAGAGAACCCGGTGATGGCGTGAAGATTCAGATCCAGTTGACGATTGAAGTCTTCCTGCGCGAGCTGATCGAAGGTTCGCAGGGAGGTCGACATACCGATGGGGACCCCCGCATTGTTCACGAGGATGTCAATCGATCCTGTCCAGTCTTGGATGCCACTCACCATAGAAGAGCGAACATTCGGATCGGTGATGTCCCCCGCAAAGGCACGCACGTCCATGCCTTTGTCACGCAGCCCTTGGGCGGCCGATTCGGCACGGTCTTCATAAAGATCGTTCAACGCCACGCGCGCGCCCTGGACAGCGAGTGCGTGTGCGACACCAAGACCCATACCTTGGCCTGCTCCTGTGACGAGCGCAGTCAGGCCGCTGAGATGAAATAGGCCAGGCATTACTTTTTTTCCCGTCTCTGATCTAAGAGAAACTTGAACACATCGAGTTCGTGGTCAATCATGTTCTGCAAGGAGATGGTTGGGTCCTGTGCCTTGCGCATCAGGTGCTTGGTCTGCAGCACAGCGCTTGGTGAGAGCTCACCCAACTGCTCGAGCACGGTCTGTACATGATCTGAGAGCCCCATCGGAATCACTCGCGTGATCAACCCCATGGCCTCAGCCTCCTCAGCCGGCAGGCGAGCGCTCAGTTGGAAGAGTTCCATGGCCTTGACCCAGCCAATGCGCTGAACGAGCAGGCGGGTGGCTCCATACTCAGGGCACAACCCAAGCTTCACAAAGGGAAAGCTCAAGAATGCGGACGGAGACGCGTAGACCAGATCGCAGTGCATCAGCAGGGTGGCACCAATCCCCACCGCTGGACCATCGACCTCCGCCACAACCAGCTTGGAGCAGTTCATCAGGGCGTGCATGAAGTGCCGAATATCAAACGGAAGCGGGCCCTGCTCCTGATCGAAGACGGCTAGGTCATTGCCCGCAGTGAACTGACCCGCGCCCCCCGTGAAGTGCACCAAGTGCACCGACTCTCGGGTGTGGGCTTCCTGAAAGGCATGGGCCATGGCCGAGTACATGGCGAGCGTGATAGCGTTGCGCTTCTCAGGCCGATGCATCTCTATTCGAAGCACACAGCCCGACTGACTCACCTGAATCTGCTCGCAAGAGTTCATGGTGAGAGCGTGCCCACTCCCCCTGAAACTGCCATGGCACAAATGGACTAGGGGAGACTACGCGTGACGCTCGACATTTAAAGCTGGGTAAACGTCTCCGCCTGAAGGTGTCCAGCAGCCCCGGCCCGCACGGCATGCACCAGCCCCAGGCTGGGCATGAGCACGGTCTGCCCGTAAAAGGCCGCCGAGGCCAGCTTCTGTGCATAAAACGGCTCTTGCTCCTGCTTGGCATGAGCGATGAGGGCAGCACGGCCCATCATCCACCCCCCCAGTACATGGCCCGTGAGCATGAGCAGCGGCACTGATCCAAAGAAGCCCGCCGCAGGATGCTTGGCCGTCATCTCCAGCGTGGCCTCCAGCGCCTCTGAGACGACGGCCACGGCCTTGACCAGCGCATCGCCCAAGCCCTGGGTCTCTGGTGCCTGCGTGGCACGCAGGGCATCCGCAGTCGCCTTCACCTCTGCAAGCAGCCGCATCGACTCTGCGCCTTTGTCTCGACCGAGCTTGCGTCCAATGAAGTCATTGGCCTGGATGGCGGTGGTGCCCTCATAGATGGTCGTGATGCGCGCATCCCGCAGGTGCTGCGCGGCACCCGTCTCTTCAATAAAGCCCATACCCCCGTGCACCTGGATGCCCAGGGATGCAATCTCCACCCCAGACTCAGTGCACCAGGCCTTCACCACGGGGATCAAAAAATCGGCCCTGGCCTGATGCAGGCGAGCCTGCTCCGCATCAGGATGTCGGGCGGCCAGATCGAGCGCGGCAGCAGCCTCACAGGCCAGCGCGCGCATCGCCTCGATGCGGCACTTCATGGTGGCCAGCATGCGCCGAACGTCGGGGTGATAGGCAATGGGACGGTTCTCGGTCTGCCCAATGACTCGCCCCTGAACACGGTCATGGGCATACCAATGGGCCTGCTGATAGGCGCGCTCGGAGATGGAGACGCCCTGCACGCCCACCTGCAGGCGAGCGTCGTTCATCATGGTGAACATGTACTCCAGACCCCGATGGGGCTCGCCCACCAGGTAGCCCACGGCGCCCTCTTTCTCGCCATAGCTCATGACCGCCGTGGGGCTGGCATGGATGCCCAGCTTGTGTTCGAGCGAGACACACTGCAAGTCGTTGCGCTCGCCCAGGCTGCCATCGGCATTCACGAGAACCTTGGGCACGATGAAGAGCGAGATGCCCTTCACGCCTGCCGGTGCATCGGGCAGACGCGCGAGCACCAGGTGAATGATGTTCTGCGTGAGGTCATGCTCACCATAGGTGATGTAGATCTTGGTGCCGTGCACGCAGTACGACATCTCGCCCGAGGGCCCGGGCTTATTGAGCGGCCAGGCCTTGGTCGCAACCGCTGCAAGGTCTGAGCCGGCCTGGGGTTCGGTGAGGTTCATGGTGCCGGTCCACTCGCCCGAGACCATCTTGGGCAAATAGAGGTCCTTCTGAGCCTGGGTGCCGTGGGCCTCGATGGCATGGATCGCCCCTGCGGTGAGCATGGGGCAGAGCGCAAAGCTCATGTTGCTGGCGTTCCACATCTCATTAACGGCTGTGGCCAGGAGCTGTGGAAGACCCTGGCCACCAAAGTCAGGATTGCAAGAGAGGCTGTTCCAGCCGCCCTCGACAAAGGCTGCATAGGCCTTGTCGAAGCCCGGCGCGGTCTTCACCGAGGCATCGGGCTGACGCTGGGCACCGTGCTGATCGCCAGGCCAGTTCAGCGGAGAGAGCACGCCAGAGGCGAACTTGCCCGCCTCTTCCAGCACGGCCGCACTCAGGTCGTGGCTGAACTCCTCAAACCCAGGAAGCGAGGCGACCGCCTCACTCGGGGTGAGTTCTTCCACCACGAAGCGCAGATCGCGCAGGGGGGCTTGGTATTCCACAGGCATGTCGTTCTCCTTAGAGTTTCTGCACCAGCTGCGGCACAGCCTCAAAGAGGTCTGCGACCAGGCCATAGTCGGCCACCTGGAAGATGGGTGCATCAGGGTCTTTGTTGATCGCCACAATCACCTTGCTGTCCTTCATCCCCGCCAAGTGCTGGATCGCTCCACTCATCCCAATGGCCACATACAGCTC
>CAMAZF010000056.1 GCA_945862985.1 Bordetella parapertussis
CCTTATGGCTTGCGGCTGCCACCACGCCTGCCTTGTTCGCCACCTCAGCGGCTTCCAGGACAGTAGAGATGATGGACTGTAACTGCTCGGCCGAGGCCTCATAGCGCCTTCGCTCCTCATCATGTAGGGCCCGCGCGGCCTCAAGCTCATCCATCACCGCGCGGTGCATCTCCATATCGAACGCCACAATGGGCTGACCGGGTGCCACGTTGGCTGGTGTGGTGGGAATACTCGAGGTCACCGGAGCTGGCGATGCCATCGAGGGGCTGACCTGCTCCGGCTCATCCGGAATGTCGGGCATCAGGTCAGAGGCAAACTCCTCTTCTGGAACATCTGGCATGAGATCAGAAGCCAGTTCCTCGGGTGGAGGCAGCTTACTGAATGCGGGTTTGGAATCGTCGGCCATGGCTTATCCCTTCTTTTCAATCTGTCGTCGGATTTCGACGTTCTTGCGCTGAATCTTCTCGAGTCGATCACCAACCCCCGCAAAGGGGTTCACCGGTGGACGGTTCTCGGGGCGAGTGGGTTTAATAAAAGAAAGGTTGCGGCGCGGAGGCGGTCGCAACAGCTCCTCGTGCAACTCCTCAGCCGTGAGCTCCGGCACTTCAGGAGTCGGCTCCTCTCGAGGAATCTCAAGCACGCCAGGGGCAGCAGGCTCCTCTGTTGGAATATCAAGCTTCTTTCGCTCCGGCTGCAGACGATCGGGCAGCGCCACGTTGCGGTCCTGAATGGACCGGCCCTCGAGCTCTCCATCCAATCGTGTCACGGGCGCGAGTGCAGCATTGCCTGACTCGACCTTGACCTCCACGCTGGAGTCTTGGCGAATGATCTGGGCGTTGTCGGGTGTGCTCATCATCAGCCCCCAGAACCGTCGGGCAGCATTTTGCGAATGGCGGACGCAGGGCGCACCCACATATCGGGAGGCAGCCCCGGCGTGGTCATATAAGCCTTTGCCTCATCAAGCGTCTTGAATGGGCCCGAGAGCAGCACCCAGTTGTCGCCAGGCGCACCAATGCGCTTAAGGCGAAGCGCCCTGGCCTTCGCGAGCTTGGGCTGCGCCCTGTAAAACTGTTCTATCGCGGCTCGAGAGTCTCGAGACAGATGCTGCACATACCAACCCGGGGCGACCTTGGTGATGGCCACAAGCGAATCCGATTTGGCCTGTTTGGGCTCAGGTGACTTGGGCTCTGGGCGTGTCGGCTCTGTGGGCTGATTGACGGTGAGTTCCGCCTGTTGGGCCCGCAGCTTGGGATCCTGCTGGATTTCCAGATCGGTCAAACGCTCGGGCATAGGCCCGAGCGTCTTGGCGGGGGTGGTTGGGTCAGGGGAAGCAGCCGCGTCAGCGGGCGCGACCGCATCCGCGGCAGTCTGGCCGGCGGGCGCTGGGGAGTCGCCAGCGTTGGTCGGCTCGGGGGATGCAGGCGTGGACGAAACCAGTCCCTGTAGCGCATCTTGAGCGGTCTTCAGAAAGCCTGGGGGTAGCTGCTGCACCAGCGTGATGGCCGCTGAAGCGCTCAGGGCCAAAAGACCGACCAGCAGAATCGGGGGGAGCTTGCGCACGCGTTTCACCGGGCGCGGCGTTTCTGCCGGCTGCTGTGAAGCGGTTTCCGGGGCAGCCTGTTGCTCGGCTTTCGCCTTCGCCATCGAGGCCGCAAATTGCTGGGCTCGAGCCAGAGCAGCCTGCTCCTCTGACCGGTCTTCTCGGTTCAGGGTTGGCCGCTCAGCCAGTGCCTCATCCGCACGCGACAAGGCTCGCAGGCCGGCCTTGAGCGCCATCGCAGCCTCCATGCCCTGAACCCCAATCCGATCGAGCACCGCCTGCGCAGCTTGACCCTGCCCCACCTGGGCAGCATCCGAAAGAAGCACACGTGCCTCCTCCGCGCTTGGGCGCATGGCATCCCATCGCACCGCCCGCTTACCCAGGGCCTCTGCCTTGGCCTCCGCCTCGGCACTGGCTGAGTGCAGCAAGAGCACCATGCGGGTATTCGCGCCCGGGAAGTCCTTGAACAGACGACCGAGCAACTGGACCTCTTTTAGGCCCGTGGCGCGACCGTCGTACACCACCAGAACGCGACCAGGGTTGGCATCTGGTGCTGGCGCAATGGCATCTGCCACACGCATATCCGCCAGCAGGCGGTTGAACCGCACCAGGACGGCCTCCGTGCTGTCGGGAAAAAACACCTCCACACTGAGACCAGGCTGCGCTCGAAGCGCTCGAGAGAGGATACGACCATAGTGATCCAGCACCTCGTCCGAGTCAGACATCAGCACCGCACAGAGCTTTTCCTCGATCACGCCCTGCATCAAACGGTCGAGTCGAGCACGGTCCTGGGCACGCAAGAACATATCTTGACTGTCCATCATGCCGTTTGGCCCCGTCGGTTCTCGCTTGTTGTCCACCGGTTCTCCTCAGTCCTCAGTGCACCGTTGCCGACGCGCCGCTCGCATCAAACTGCATATGCGTGGGCACCTTCGGCACAGGTCGTTCTCGGGTCTGCCCTGGCCGTGCGCCACGCAGACTAAATACATAGGCAATCACCTGGGCCACCGAGTAATACAGGTCTTGGTGGATTGGATGATCGAGTTCTGAGGTGAAATATAAGGCACGGGCCAGTGGGGGGGCGGCAAAAATCTCGACACCATGAAGCTTCGCCTCCTCTCGAATCTTAAAGGCCATCTCGTCAACGCCCATAGCCAGGACCACCGGCGCGCCGTCGGCTGCTGGGTCATAAGCCAGCGCCACCGAGAAGTGCTCAGGGTTGGTCACCACCACATCGGCATCCTTCACTTTATCCATCATTCTCGCGGCGGCCATCTCCCGCTGACGGCGACGAATTTGTGCTTTCACCTCCGGGCGGCCTTCCACATCTTTCATTTCGTCCTTGACCTCTTGCTTGGTCATCTTCATTTTTTCGGAATGCTGATGCTTCTGGTACGGAACATCGATTGCCGCGATCAGTAAAAGGCCTAAAGCAACCAAAAGCGCCGTATAGCCGAGCAGATCACCCGCCTTACCCATAGCGGGCTCGAAAGGCAACATCGCGAGGGTCAGATAGGACTCAAGCTGGCTCTCCAGTACCAAATACAAGACGCCCGCGACCACAGAAAACTTCAGTACCGCCTTGACGAGCTCGACGACGCTGTTCATGCCGAAAATTCGCTTGATGCCTGTGAGCGGATTGATCTTGTTTGGCTTAGGCGCAATCGCCTTCCAGGTGAAGTTGTACCCACCCACCACGAGGGACGCAATCACGCCCACCACCATGCAGATCAGGAAGACAGGGATGATGAGCTTGAAGCCCTCCACTGTGAACTTTGCAAAGATGACGGGCATTAAAGTAGGGGTGTCCAAGGTTCGCGGGTCAATCTGAAACCCTGCTGCAAAAAGCGCAATGATCTCTTTCATCAGATAGCCCCCGGCGAAATACAGAAACGACATCGCAGCGATCACGACAAAGGCGGCCGAGAGCTCTTGTGATCGCGCAACCTGACCATCTTCCCGAGCCTGTTGAATTCGTCTCGCAGTCGGTTCTTCGGTGCGTTCGAGATCTGAGTCTTCGGCGGGCATCTCTTAGGCCATCCCGAGCATTGCTCTGAGCTGATCAAATCCTTGTGTCCAGAGCCAAACCATACGAGCGCTCATCGCTCCCATCAGGATGTACAGCACCACCAGCCCCACCAGAATCATGGCCGGAAACCCCACCGCAAAGATGTTCAAAGTCGGCGCTGCGCGCACCACCACACCCAAGCCAATATTGACGGCCAACAGAATGACCATGATGGGCAGGGCGAGCAGAACAGCACCAAGAAACATCATGGATGTCCAGGAGACGAAGGCGCCAAAGGCGTTTAGGCTGAGTAAACCTTTGCCTACTGGAAGATACTCAAAACTCTGGATCAATAGCTCCAGCAAGAGTACGTGCCCACCCAGGGCTAAGAAAATGAGGCTGCTGATCATGAGCAAGAAAGACGCGAGCGTGGGCACATTGCCCACGTTTGGGTCCACCATGCTCGCCATCGAGAGACCCATGGTGCCGGAGATGGTCTGCCCCCCCACCACAATCGCTGCGACAACCACCTGCAGCATGAGGCCCATGAGAAGCCCAATTGAGATTTGGTTGAAGATCTCGAGAAGACCTCGTGCTGTGGTTGGGTCGATCACGGGCCACTCAAAGAAGGGATAGACCAAAACAGTCAGTACAAAAGCGAAAGCAATCCGAATGCGGACAGTGACCGCATCGATCGAGAGTACCGGGGCCACCATCAGGAGCGCCGCAATCCGAGCGAATGGCCAGAGCCCAGTGCTCATCCGCTCAATCACTTCCGCAACAAGGAGGGTAGTCACCATGACACGCTCAGGTTAGGTAAAGAGGCCTGGGATGCGCTGAAAGATCATCCGGGTGAAGTCCACCATCGTATTGATCATCCAGCCCCCAAAGACGGCCATGGCGAACCCTACGGCCACCAGCTTCGGGACGAAGGTGAGCGTCATCTCATTGATGGAAGTCGCCGCCTGGAACACACCAATTGCAAGCCCCACCACGAGGGCTACGCCAAGTAATGGAAGCGAGACCAACATGATGATCATGAGTGCTTCTCTGGCGAGATCAACAACGGCAGCTGAATCCATATTTCGCTTTCAAGGGTTTGGAATTAGGGGATTGAGGGGTTTGCAAAGCTAGCCGCTAGCGAGCCCATGATCAGGCTCCAGCCATCCACCAGCACAAACAGCATGAGCTTGAAGGGCATCGAGATCATCATGGGTGACACCATCATCATGCCCATGGACATCAGAACACTGGCCACAATGAAGTCAATCACCACGAAAGGGATGTAGATCAGGAAGCCAATCGTGAATGCGCTCTTGAGTTCAGACGTGATGAAGGCGGGCACCAGAGTCGAGAAAGGCACTTGATCGGGGCTCTCCAGTGCGGGAATGCGTGAGAGCTCAGCAAACATGGCAATGTCATCTTCTCGGGTCTGGGCCAGCATGAAGGCCCGAATGGGTGCCTCGGCTGTAGCGAGCGCCTCGTTAAAGGGCATGCGCTGCTCCAGATAGGGCATGAGTGCGGTGTCGTAGATCTGAGTGAGCGTGGGCGCCATGATAAAAAACGTCAGAAACAGGGCCAAGCCCACCAAGACCTGATTGGGCGGCGTCTGGGCCGTACCCAATGCAGTCCTGAGAATCGACATCACGATGATGATGCGTATGAAGGAGGTCATCATGAGCAGCAGCGACGGCAG
>CAMAZF010000057.1 GCA_945862985.1 Bordetella parapertussis
GAGCTGTATGTGGCCATTGGGATGAGTGGAGCGATCCAGCACTTGGCGGGGATGAAGGACAGCAAGGTGATTGTGGCGATCAACAAAGACCCTGATGCACCCATCTTCCAGGTGGCCGACTATGGCCTGGTCGCAGACCTCTTTGAGGCCGTGCCCGAAATGGCGCGAAAGTTGTTGGCGTGAGCAGCGCAATCACTACGTTGAGTGTGAAGGATGCCATTGCATCAAGGCATTCGGTTCGCGCATTCAGAGACCAGGCTGTCTCCAGGGAGCAGATCACCGAGCTGTTGTCGCTCGCTGCTCGAGCGCCTTCTGGAACCAACATTCAGCCGTGGCAGGTCTTCGTTGCGACGGATGACGCCCTCAAGACCCTGACACGCAAATTGGTTGAGGCCTTCTATGCTTCACTCACAGGGCATTTCAAGCCTGAGGAAGCCTACCCCTACTACCCCGCGGAGTGGTTCGAGCCCTACAAGGGAAGGCGTAAGGCGCTTGGTCTGGATCTCTATGGTCTTCTGGGCATCCCAAAGGAAGATCAGAAGGGAATGATGGCCCAGACCGCCCGCAATTTCCTGCTCTTTGATGCGCCCGTGGGCTTGTTCATTTTTTGTGATGCCCGTATGGGTCAGGGTGCCCTTCTAGACTGTGGCATGTTTGCTCAGAACATCCTTTTGCTCGCAACTGAGCAAGGACTTGGAACCTGCCCACAGGCAGCGCTCAATCCCTTCCATCGTGTCATTCGAGAGGCTTTGAAGGTTCCCGATCACCTCATGATGGTCTGCACGATTTCACTTGGATTTGAGGACAAAGCACACGTCGTGAATCAGCTCTCAACCCCGCGAGCGGACTGTGACGAGTTTGTGCATTTCAGAAGTACAACTGAGGAGGCTTCATGATGCGTTTCAGTCCGCTCTTGCTGATGTCAATCCTGATGGTTTGGAGTGCGATTGCCGATGCTGCTCCGACGGCGGATCGCCCGAATATCCTGGTCATCATGGCCGATGACGTGGGGCCAACCAACGTGAGCGCTTATTCGCTTGGCTTGATGGCGCCTACTCCGCAGATCGATCGCCTTGCCAAGGAAGGCAAGCTTTTCACAGACCACTATGCGGAGCCAACGTGTACGCCAGGTCGAGCGGCCTTCATCACTGGACAGTACCCTGTTCGCACAGGCCTCACGACGGTGGGACTGCCCGGCTCTCCCGTAGGTCTGCGCAAAGAGGATCCGACGCTTGCAGCCGTTCTCAAGCAGCGTGGTTACCGAACGGGTCAGTTTGGTAAGAACCATTTGGGAGATCGAGACGAGCACCTCCCCACCGCTCACGGCTTTGACGAGTTCTTTGGAAACCTCTATCACATGAACAGTGAGGAGGAGCCCGAGCAGCTGGACTATCCCACTGAGCGCATGGCGAAGTACAAGCCTCGTGGCGTGATCCACTCTTTTGCAGGTGGGAAGATTGTAGACACAGGCCCACTCACACGAAAGCGGATGGAGACGGTTGAATGGGAGTTTGTCGACTACACCAAGCGGTTTATGCGCAGCTCGGTCGAGGAGAAAGAGCCCTTTTTCATTTGGTTTAACTCCACCCGAATGCACGTCTACACCCACGTGGTCCAGAAGTATCGCGAGCGCGCTGCGAAATGGTCGGCTGAAGACGATCTCTTTGCCGCGGGCATGATGGAGCTGGATGATGTGGTGGGTACGCTGCTGACAGAGCTCGATCAGCTCGGCGTCTCCAAGAATACGATCGTGATTTTCACCTCAGACAACGGCCCCATGTCATCGTGGTGGCCAGACGGCGGAACGACGCCTTTCAAGGGCGAAAAGTCCTCTTCTTGGGAGGGCGCATACCGCGTGCCCACATTGATTCGCTGGCCGGCTCGTATTCCCGCAGGGACGATCTCGAATGGGCTTCAGAGCCATATGGATCTGTTCTCGACGCTCGCTGCGGCAGCCGGTGTGTCCGATGTGGGGTCCCAATTGCTCGGCAGCCACAAGGTGAAGATCGACGGTATCAACAATCTTGCACACTGGACTGATCCCACCGGAAAGACGGATTCAGCTCGAGAGTCCTACGTCTACTACGTAGAGAACTCCATCATCGGTGTCCGGTGGAAGCACTGGAAATCGGTGGCCCGGGCCCGCGACGGTTTCTTTGACGCACCCAAGCAGTCTTACTACCTGTTCAACCTGAGAATGGACCCGTTTGAGAAACATTTGGGTCATAAAAATAACGAGCTGGCCATGCGTAAGGCTTGGGTGGGATCGATGCTCCGTGAGGTGGTCGAGGGGCACATCAAGAGTCTTCGTGAATTCCCCCCTCGTCAGGCAAGCAATTCACTCACCGCTGGTTTCGAGAAGACACGCTAGTTTTAAAACATGGACACTGCGCGTCGTCGTGCCCTCACGGTAGGAGCTGGGTTACTCGGTGCTGGTCTGCTTGGCCACAAGGCGGTTGGCAGTGCATCTCGGCCTGATCAGGTGACGCTCAAAGGGGGCCGTTTCCAGATGGGGTCTGAGAGTGCCTACGCGCGGCCCAACGAGCGACCCATGCATTGGGTGCAGATCTCCCCCTTCTCGATCGATCGAACGCATGTGACCAACCGTGCATTTGGTCATTTCGTTCGGGAAACGGGCTATGTGACCACGGCTGAGCGAGCTCCAAAATGGGAGGAGCTCGCACCCCAGCTTCCACCAGGAACCCCACGCCCCCCGGTGTCTGCCTTGGTTGCAGGGGGCATGGTGTACGTCGGGCAAGAGCGACCCAGGATCGAGCAAGAGTACTTAAAGTCTTGGGCCTTTGTTCCTGGGGCGAACTGGCGAAAGCCGATGGGTCCGCAATCTGGATTGAATGGACTCGAAGATCACCCGGTGGTGCAGGTGTCCTATATCGATGCACTTGCCTTTGCCCAATGGTGCGGCCGTGGACTTCCAACAGAGGCTCAATTTGAGTTCGCAGCCCGCGGCGGACTGGCCCAGAAGGATTTTGCTTGGGGAGATCGGTTTCGCGAGGGGGGCCAGGACATGGCACAGACCTGGGAGAACGACCGTGTCGGGGGCCGAACAGTCCGTGTGGGAACCTATCCACCAAACGGATTTGGGCTGTTCGACATGACAGGAAACGTCTGGCAGTGGTGCTCCGATTGGTATCGGTCCGACGCCTTCGTGCGTCAAGCCGAGGTGCGAGGCGTCGTCCAGGATCCCCAGGGACCCTCCTCAAGCTATACCGAAGAGGAGGAGTGGGGAGGAGCCCCGCGACAGGCGCCCAAACGTGTGGTTCGAGGGGGCTCGTTCCTTTGTCATCGTGACTATTGCATGGGATACCGCCCCAGTGCGCGGCGAGGCATGGATCCGTTCTCCTCCATGTCGCATGTTGGTTTCAGAACCGTTTCAAAGTAAAGGAGCACTTCGTGTCCCAAGTCTGCATTTTTGATCACGTCCGCACGCCGAGAGGCCGAGGAAAGCCTGACGGCGGCCTGCATGAGGTCACACCCGTCCATCTCTCGAGTGTCCCTCTACGCGCCTTGGTCGATCGACAGTCTCTAGACTCCAAGGAGGTCGGGGAGGTTGTGATGGGCTGCGTCGTTCCTGTGGGGGAGCAAGGCGGAAATATCGCTCGCATGGCGGTACTGAATGCAGATTTCGATCAGCAGGTGCCTGCTACGCAGATCAATCGTTACTGCGGATCGGGGTTGGAGGCTGTTGCACTGGCTGCAGCGAAAGTCACTGCTGGGCATTGTGATCTGGCCATCGGTGGTGGAGTCGAAATGATGTCCAGAGTGCCCATGGGGTCAGATGGAGGCGCTTGGGCACAAGATCCCCAGGTGGCGGCCAAAACGGGGTTTGTGATGCAGGGCATTTCTGCCGACCTTCTGGCGAGCCTTCAGGGCTACGGCAGAACTCAGTTGGATGAGATTGCAGTGCTCAGTCATCAGCGCGCAGCACAGGCCTGGCAAGAGGGACGATTCTCCAAGTCAGTCGTTGCTGTGAAGGACTTTATTGGACTGACCGTGCTTGACCGCGATGAGACGATTCGACCCGAGACCAGCCTTGAATCACTCTCGGCGCTCAAACCAGCCTTCGTCGATATGGGCCAGAAGTATGGCTACGATGCGATTGCGCTGAGAAAGTATCCACAGCTCTCAAACATTGATCATCAACACCACGCCGGGAATAGCTCGGGGATTGTCGATGGCGCTGCCGCAGTGCTGGTCGGAGGCGAAGCGGCGGCGGCTCGGCTCGGGCTGCGCCCACGTGCACGTATCCTCAGCTACGCTGCCATCGGGTCCGAGCCCACGCTCATGCTTGATGCCCCCTCGATGGCATCCGAGCGGGCACTCAAGCGTGCAGGGCTCACGCCCAGGGACATTGACCTCTGGGAGATCAACGAGGCCTTCTCGTCCGTGGTGCTGACCTTTATTGAGCGGATGGGTATTTCGATGGACCGCGTCAATGTGAATGGCGGCGCGATCGCCATGGGGCACCCCCT
>CAMAZF010000058.1 GCA_945862985.1 Bordetella parapertussis
TGGCGAAGATTCTGGCCCAGCGCCCATCCAGACGCGGGCATGGCGAGCTCCACAATGCCTTGTGATTCCTCTGAGAGACCAAGCTCTTTGGCGGAACAGAGCATGCCCTGGCTCTCGACACCACGCATCTTTGCACGCTTGATCTGGAAGTCGCCGGGCAGAACAGCGCCCTCTGTAGCGCAGGCCACGTAAAGCCCAGCGCGTGCATTGGGGGCACCGCAGACAATCTGGAGAGGACTGGCCGCCCCTACATCGACCGTACAGACTCGAAGGCGGTCCGCATTGGGATGTTGCTCAGCCTGAAGAATGTGGCCGACAACGACGCCTGAAAACGGGGGAGCGCGTCGGTGGATGTCTTCGATCTCGAGTCCAGCCATGGTGAGGCGCTCGGCGAGCGCATCAGTAGACAGGGAGGGGTTCACCCAGGAACGGAGCCACTCTTCAGGAATGCGCATGAATGAAGCCTTTAGGAGAACTGACGCAGAAAGCGCAGGTCGTTCTCAAAAAACAGACGCAGATCACCGACGCCATAGCGAAGCATCGTCAGACGTTCGAGCCCGCTTCCAAATGCGAAACCCATGACCTTCTCAGGATCGTAGCCAAAGTTTCGAATGACCGTGGGGTGGACCTGTCCCGCCCCAGAAATCTCCAGCCACCTGCCTTTGAGCGGCCCACTGGAGAACCGCATGTCGACCTCTGCAGAGGGTTCGGTGAACGGAAAGAAGGAGGGGCGAAAGCGCACCTCCAACTGATCGTCCTCAAAGAAACGTGCGAGAAAATCGTGATAGACGCCCTTGAGATCAGCGAAGCTCACCGACTCGGCAATCCAGAGGCCCTCAACCTGATGGAACATGGGCGAGTGTGTCGCATCGCTGTCAACCCGATAGGTTCTTCCGGGTGCAATCACCCGGATGGGCGGCGTGTGGGCCCGCGCATAGCGAACTTGCATGGGGCTGGTATGGGTCCGAAGGAGCAACGGAAGACCAGACTCGTCGACTTGGTCGATGTAGAACGTATCCTGCATGGATCGTGCAGGGTGATTGAGGGGGTTGTTGAGGGACGTGAAATTGAACCAGTCGGTCTCGATCTCTGGGCCGTCCGCAACATCAAACCCAATGGAGGCGAAGATTTCGACGACCCGCTGCCAGGTTCGAGTGACCGGATGAATACTGCCCATGGACTGAGCTCGGCCAGGAAGGGTGACATCGATGGATTCAGCGGAGAGTCGCGCCTCTAAGGCCGCTTGTGCCAGTGCGTCGCGTCTGGCGTTCAGTGCCTGCTCAACCGCAGCTTTGGCTTGATTCACCAGAGCGCCCTGAGACTTCCGTGCCTCTGGGTCTAGCCCAGCGAGGGATTTGAGCTGCTCGGTGATGAGCCCCGACTTGCCCAGAAAACGCGCTTTGGCGTTTTCGAGGGCAGCAGGGTCTTGAGCGGTCTCAAAAGCCTCTGTGGCTTGAGAGACCAACAACGTCAGATCGGACATACAGAGCCGGTCTGGACGGGTCGCTTAAGCCGACAGCGCGGACTTTGCCTGCGAGACGATGGCGGCGAAAGCAGCCTTGTCTGCAACGGCCAGATCCGAGAGCATCTTGCGGTCGATGTCGATCTGAGCTTTCTTCAGGCCATTCATGAAACGGCTATAGCTGATGTCGTGCTGACGGCATGCGGCGTTGATTCGCGTGATCCACAGCGCGCGGAAGACGCGCTTGCGATTACGGCGATCACGATAGGCATATTGGCCTGCCCGCATGACGGCCTGCTTCGCCACACGGAAGACATTGTTACGGCGACCCCGGAAGCCTTTGGCCAGGGCAAGGATTTTCTTGTGACGGGCACGAGCGGTTACACCACGTTTAACGCGAGGCATGTCTGGTCTCCTTAAGCGTAGGGCATCATGTCGCGAACGTGCTGGACGTCGGACGGATGAACGGTGAGGGTTCCACGCAGCTGACGCTTGTTCTTGGTGGTGCGCTTGGTCAGGATGTGACGCTTGGTGGCGTGCGCACGCTTGATGGACCCGCTACCGCGAGCCATGAAGCGCTTTGCAGCGGCCTTCTTGGTCTTCATTTTGGGCATGACTGCTCCTTATCGTTGGTCCTCTGTCGGTGAAGGGCCCCTGCCCTTGCTTCTATTACCCACAGCGAATCGGTACAACCACTTCACTACGACTGCTCTACAACCTTACTTCTTCTTCTTGGGCGCGATGATCATGACCATCTGTCGCCCTTCGAGCTTTGGCATCTGTTCCACCTGCCCCAACTCGCCTAAATCCTCGCGGACCCGCTCCAGGACCCGCATACCAAACTCTTGGTGGGCCATCTCACGTCCCCGAAACCGGATGGTGATTTTGGCTTTGTCCCCCTCCTCCAAGAACCGGGTCAGGTTACGAAGCTTGACCTGGTAATCGTTCTCGTCGGTGCCAGGTCGAAACTTCACTTCCTTGACCTGAATAATCTTCTGCTTGAGCTTCGCATCGTGCGCGCGCTTCTGCTCCTGGTACTTGAACTTGCCGTAGTCCATGAGCTTGCAGACCACTGGAACCGCTTGGGGAGCAATCTCCACCAAATCGACGTCTGCCTCTTCAGCCATTTTCATGGCCTCGCTGAGCCTCACGATGCCCAGCGCTTCATTTTCGACCCCGACTAAGCGAATTTCATGCGCGGTAATCTCGCCATTAATGCGATGCGACTTATCTGTAGCGATGCTCAAACCTCTTTCTGTGAATTCTGATTGGACTGCACATGGGCGGTGAGCGGCATCTGTTGACCGCGGCTCACCAGCTCAACCTGCAGCTGCTCCGCAAAAGCCTCGAGTGACATCACTCCGAGCGACTGGCCCCCTCTGGCGCGAACAGCCACCTGGCCAGATGCTTTCTCTTGATCACCCACCACGAGGATGTAGGGAATCTTTTGAAGGCTTAACTCACGGATTTTGAAGGAAATTTTGTCGTTGCGCAAATCCAACTGGGTCCGAACGCCCTGAGACTGCAGCATTTTTGCAACACTCTGGGCGTAATCGGCTTGGCCCTGCGTGATGGAGGCAACCGCCACCTGAGCTGGCGCGAGCCAAGTCGGCATCGCACCCGCGTGGTTCTCGATGAGAATCCCAATGAAGCGCTCAAGAGAGCCCACGATGGCTCGATGCAGCATGACCGGATGGCGACGGCTATTGTCTTCGCCCACGTATTCCGCGCCCAAACGCACCGGCATATTGAAGTCCACTTGGATGGTCCCGCACTGCCAGATTCGTCCAAGAGAGTCTTTGAGGCTGTATTCGATCTTGGGCCCATAGAATGCGCCCTCTCCCGGCAGGAGTTCCCAAGAGACACCCGATCGGTTGAGCGCCTCAGAGAGGGCAGCCTCAGCCTTATCCCAGCTCTCGTCTGACCCCACTCGATTCTGCGGACGGGTGGAGAGTCGATAGATCACCTGGTCAAAGCCGAAATCGGTGTAAACCTCGAGCAGCTTCTGAGTAAAGGAATAGACCTCGTCCTGGATTTGATCTTCGGTACAGAAGATGTGGCCATCGTCCTGCGTAAACCCGCGCACCCGCAAAAGGCCGTGCAGACTGCCCGACGACTCGTTTCGATGGCACGACCCGAACTCACCGTAACGCAGCGGCAGATCGCGATAGCTTCTCAAGTCGCTGTTGAACACTTGGACATGGCCCGGGCAATTCATGGGCTTGACGGCGTA
>CAMAZF010000059.1 GCA_945862985.1 Bordetella parapertussis
GGGCGCAGTGCGCGCTCGACACTCTCTTCATTGGGGCTCGCAGCCTGGCCGCTGACCAGTCGGGTGCTGGAATCGGGCAGGGGGGCGAGATCGTCGTGCTCGATCATGCCGCTAGTCTAACGGGCCAGACTTTTCAGCGCGTGACGAATACCTTCTGAGACGTCAAGGTCTGGAGGAAGGCTCTTCAGGGCAAGACTCGCTTCCTTTTCTGAGTAGCCGAGTGCCAGCAGGGCATGCAGCACTTCGGTCGATGCGGCGGGCGCGTTCCCCGAAGCGCTCGATCCAGGCAGGGCGTTGGCCAGCTTGCCTTTGAGTTCGAGTACCAAGCGCTCCGCCGTCTTCTTTCCAATACCGGGGACGCGCGTGAGCCGATCGGCCTCTTGCATAGTGACCGCCTGAGCGAGTTCATCGACTGAGAGCCCGGAGAGCACCGCCAGTGCGATTCGGGGCCCAACTCCAGAGATCTTGATGAGCTGCCGAAAAGCGCTGCGCTCCTTGGCCGTGAGAAAGCCATAGAGCAGCTGAGCATCTTCTCGCACAACAAAATGGGTGAGGAGGGTCAGCGGCGTCCCAAGGCTGGGCAGGGCATAGAGGGTGCTCATGGGCACATCGAGCTCGTAGCCCACGCCCTGCACATCCATGACAATGGATGGAGGATGCTTTTGGACCAGCAGTCCGGTGAGCTGAGTGATCATGGGGCATGAGCATGCCAGAAGGCCAGCGCACAGGCGAGTGCATCAGCCGCATCTGCGCTGGGCGCTGCAGGCAGTGCTAGGAGTCGACAGACCATATGCTGGACTTGCTCCTTGCTGGCCCGCCCAGTGCCCACGATCGACTGCTTCACCTTGAGGGGCGTGAGCTCTGCGATGGGAAGGTGGTGTGAGGCCAGTGCTGCAATGGCCACACCGCGGGCCTGACCCAAGGAGAGCGTCGACTGCGGGTTCACGTTGACGAACACCCGTTCTACAACCGCCGCCTCGGGCTTGTAGTGGTCCAAGAGCTCTCGAAGGCCTTCGTAAAGCGTGCGCAGGCGGTCGGGCTCTGGCAGGGTGACATCCGGTCGAATGACCCCGCTGCCGACGTATCGCACCGTGTGTCGACCCGAGACGTCGATCAGGCCAAAGCCCGTCCGACGCAGACCCGGGTCGATGCCGAGAATGCGCATCAGTGCCGAAAGTGCCTCATGCCTGTCAGCACCATGGCAATGCCGTGCTCGTCGGCTGCTGCAATGACCTCGTCGTCACGCACCGATCCGCCGGGCTGAACAATGGCCTTCGCACCGGCTTGAGCCAGCACATCTAGGCCGTCGCGGAACGGGAAGAATGCGTCCGAGGCGGCTACAGACCCCTGAAGGGAGAGCCCTGCGTGCTCAGCCTTGATAGAGGCAATTCGGGCTGAGTCGAGTCGGCTCATCTGGCCGGCGCCCACGCCCACGGTCATTCGGTCCTTGCAAAAGACAATGGCATTGCTCTTGACCCAGGTGGCCACCTTCCAGGCAAAGAGCAGATCCTGCATCTGCTCGGCGGTGGGCTGGGTGCGAGTCACACAGCGCAGGTCAGAGGCCTTGAGCGTGTTGCGGTCGGGGGTCTGAAGCAGCAGACCGCCACTGACGCGTTTGAAGTCCATGCCGCTGAAGGCAGCGCCCTCGTCGCCGAGAGGGAGTCGCAGCAGTCGCAGGTTTTGCTTGGCGGCGAGAATGTGTCTGGCACCCTCTGTGAACTCGGGGGCGATGATGACTTCAGCAAACTGGGCTGAAATGGCCTGTGCGGCAGCTTCATCGAGCGGCCGATTGAAGGCCAGAATGCCCCCAAAGGCGGAGGTGGGGTCGGTGGCGAAGGCCCGGCGATAAGCCTCAAGCGCAGTCTCCCCGAGCGCGACTCCACAGGGGTTCGCGTGTTTCACGATCACACAGCATCCCGATTCAAAACTTCGCACGCAGGACCAGGCTGCATCGGCATCCGCAATGTTGTTGAAGGAGAGCTCCTTGCCTTGGATCTGCTCGTAGCCTGCGAGACTTCCCTTGGGGGCATCAGCAAAGGCGTAGAAGGCGGCGGACTGATGGGGGTTTTCGCCGTATCGCATGCCCTGCCGCTTTTCGACCTGCAGACTAAAGACCTCCGGAAGCGGGCTGGCGTCGCTGGGGCTGGGTGCCTCCACGCGATCGGCGTCTTGGTTCTCCACCGGGGGAAGCGATGTCATGAAGTTGGCGATGGCGCCGTCATAGGCCGCGGTGTGCGCAAAAGCTTTCGCCGCGAGACGCTGGCGAGTGGGCCAACCGAGCGCGCCTTGGTTGGCTTGAAGCTCGGCCACCAGGGCCGTGTAGTCCTGTGGATTGACCACCACTGCCACGCCGTCATGGTTCTTTGCAGCGGCGCGCAGCATGGCTGGCCCACCAATGTCGATGTTCTCAATCACCTCTTGATAGCCCACGCCCAGCTTACTGAGCGTTTCGCGAAAGGGGTATAGGTTGACGACCAGCAGATCAATGGGGGCAAAGCCGGCAGCGGACAACTGATCGAGGTGGGCTTTCACGTCTCGTCGGGCCAGAAGTCCGCCATGCACTGCAGGATGTAGCGTCTTCACGCGCCCATCGAGCATTTCTGGGAACTGGGTCACGTCCTCGACCGGTGTTACCGGGAGCCCTGCGGCTTGCAGGCTCTTGCAGGTGCCTCCCGTGGAGATGAGCGTGATGCCCATGCCGTGGAGCGCCTGAGCCAGCTCCAGAATTCCGGTCTTGTCCGAGACCGAGAGCAGGGCACGGCGAACGGGGAGTCGGTGGGGGCGGTGATTGCCAAGTAGGCTGGGGTCAAGCTGAACCATATGTGTCCTTCCCTAGGTCATGCGGTGTTGTTGGAGTTTTTTTCGAAGCGTATTTCGAGACAGGCCGAGCAGGTCGGCGGTTTTACTGATGTTGCCCTGGCAGCGGTCGAGTGCGTAACGAAGGAGGGTGGGCTCAATGGCCCCAATCACCATGTCGTACACGGCATGAGGCTTGGCATCTCCAAGCCGCTCAAAATAGAGGTCGAGCGCAGCGACGAGCGTGAGATCAATCCGTGGCTCAGGGGGTGCGGTCATGCAGCCTGCCGTTCCTGAATCAGAGAGGCGAACCGATCGACCATGGCCAGTTGAGCCTCAGCTGTCTCTGCCTGCTCAAGACCCTCACGAAAGACGCGCACGCCCCCGAGGCCCTTAAAGGTCCAGCCAATATGCTTGCGCGCAGACCGGACGCCACTCAACTCTCCGTGGAAGGCGTAATGATCGAGCAGGTGGGTGCGCAGCATGGAGACGATCTCAGCGAGGCTCGGGTCTGGACGTAACTCACCCGTTTGAAGGTAATGATGAATCTGACCATAGATCCATGGACGCCCCTGGCCAGCGCGCCCAATCATGAGGGCATCTGCACCGGTGTGGCGAAGCACCTCGAC
>CAMAZF010000060.1 GCA_945862985.1 Bordetella parapertussis
AGCAGATCGTGGTCATTCTTCCAACACTCCTCGACCCGCTGCCACATCCAGTCATCTTCGGCTTTGCCTCCGTAGTTATCGAGCTTTCCGTAGATCAGCCTCACGGGCACCTTGAGCGTATTGGGCATGCCAATGCCAGCCGGGGTCACCCCCTCTGCGAACACGCCCTTGACGTGCTTGGCGTCTACCGCTGCAGCCATGTTGAGGACAACCGAGCCGCCATTCGAGACCCCATGCAAGAAGATCTTGGAGGTGTCGACCGAGGCCTGTTTGATGGCCCACTGGTAGGCCCCGAGCGTGGCCTTGTAAATCATTCGCTGGCGGGCGCCGTTGGTCATGCCCGTGACGAAGAGGGTGTAGCCCTGGTAGAAATGGTTCATCTGGTAAGCATCAAACACCAGGGTGGCGTAGCCCTTTCGATTGAGTGCCTGGGCCATGCTTTGCTCGAGCTTGCCCAGCCCGCCACCCCCATGGACGATGATCACCAAGGGAGGCGAGCCCTCGGGCTTCTTGCCAAACAGCCCTCCTCCGGGGAGCACCAGCTCCACGGACTCATGGCAGGGATCAAACTCCGCAAGTAGCCCCCGAACCGTGTGGTAGTTCGGGCGAATCTGGACCAACTCGGCCACATCCTTAGGGGAAGGACGACACTCCGAAGCCTGGGCAGAGCCAAGGAACATGAACAAGGCCGCGAGGCCAAAGCAGGCGCTTTTCATGGTGTTCACCTGTGGGTGGGGGGTGAAGAAACTTAATCGCAGTGTTCAAATATGACATGGACTTGGCTGATCTGGTCAGGCATAGTCGTCGCCTTACAATAACACCTTGTGTGATATTTTTAAGGTGTCGAGCCAGTCGCTTGAAAGTTTTTAAGAACGCATGGTTCGGGCGCTTTGCCCGAAAAGAGAAGCCGCCAAGTCGATCCTTGCACTATCAGACGAAAAGATTCGTCAGTTGATTGAACACGGTCAATTTGAAGAGGTGAAGAAAGATGGCTAAAAAATATCGCAGTGACGCATTCGCCGCCATCCATGAAACGATGGAAGCCCTGCACGACATCGGAGCGATCGATAAGCAGACGATGCGTGAGTTCGATGATGCCTGCCTGACGCCGGTGCATGTCCTTGCGCCTGAGGAGATCAAGGCCATCCGTGTACGTGAGCGCATTTCGCAACCGGTGTTTGCACGTTACCTCAACGTGTCGAAGAATCTTGTGTCTGACTGGGAGCGCGGTGTCAAAAAACCCGGTGGTCCTGCGTTGCGTCTGCTGACCGTGATCCAGAAGAAGGGGCTTGAGGCTATCGCCTGACGGGGGCAATCCCTCGACACCGCCCCCCTGTTTATTGCCATCACCACAGGCCGGTATTACTATAAAAATGTTGTAAAACACTGGAGGCCTCATGTCGACCACACTGACCATCAAGGGACAAGTCACCATCCCCAAGCACATCCGCGATGCCCTGGGTCTGCACCCCGGCATGCCGGTGGACTTTGCGGTCAACCAAGACGGCGAAGTGGTGATCCAGAAGGCCAAGGGAACAGCCAAGCGCAAACCTGATCGGTTCGAAGCCGCCCGTGGCAAGGCAGACGTCAAGTGGCGCACGCAAGACCTGATGGCGCTGCTGCGCGATGATGTAGGACATGCGGCCTGATGCTGGTCGACACCAACGTTCTGGTTGATGTCTTAGAAAACGACCCGGACTGGGCCGACTGGTCCATCGCGCAGCTGCAGGCCCAGTCCAAGGTGCACCGGCTGGTCATTAACCCCATTATCTATTCCGAGCTGTCGTTGACGTTTTCTACCGTCGAGGCACTAAACCAAGTGCTTGATGGCATGCAACTGCGCATGCTGGAAATTCCCAAGCCAGCCCTGTTCCTGGCGGGCAAGGCCTTTGTGCAGTACCGCCGAAGTGGTGGTGTGAAAACCAATGTGCTTGGAGATTTTTTTATCGGGGCCCACGCGGCCGTCAGCGGCCTGCCGGTCTTAACTCGAGATACTCGGCGGTATACGAGTTATTTTCCGAGCGTCAGACTGGTGGCGCCGTGAAATCTTAACAATCCGCGAACCTCGACTCATCAGCCCCCGCCAAACCCGGAGCGGTTCAGGCCAGATAACCAGCTCAGCAAGTGACCCCCTTGAGGCAGTAAAGTAAGCCATGGACTCGGCCACCCTTCGCTACTACTCGCAGAACGCGCATGCGGTGGCCCAGCGCTATGAGGATGTTCCAAGCCCACTGGCGAGCCACTTCACCAGAGTCTTCCCGCCCGGTGGCCAAGTTCTGGACATTGGCTGTGGGTCTGGCCGCGACTTGGCCGAGTTGAACCGGCAGGGCTTTGAAGCATTTGGGGTGGATGCCACACCTGAGTTCGTTGAGCTGGCCCAGCAGGCGCACCCCGAGCTTGCAGGAAGGGTGCAGCATGGGGCGCTGCCCGATCTCGGCCAGCCATTCAATGGCGAGTTTGATGGGGTGCTCTGCAGTGCCGTACTCATGCACATTGATACCGCCGATCTGCTGAATGCTGCACTCTCCATTAAGAGCTGCATGAAGGTGAATGGGCGGCTGCTGATCTCTATTCCCACGCATCGAGCGGATGCAGGCGACCAAGAACGCGATGCCCACAGCAGGCTCTTTAAGACATACTCCCCCGGCTATCTGCGCCTGATTTTTGAGCGGCTTGGTTTCACCCTGATTGATCACTGGGAGAACGAAGACGCCATGAAGCGTCCAGAGGTTGAGTGGGTCACCATGGACTTCCAGCTAAGGTCGGCGGCCAACACGCGGCCCATCGATCAGATTGAAGGTGTGCTCAACCATGACAAGAAGAGTGCCACCTATAAGTTCGCCCTCTTTCGTGCCCTGGCAGAGATCGCCACCCAGAGCCCCGCCAGCGTTCAATGGATGAGCAACCAGACTGTTGGCCTGCCCGTTCACTACGTGGCCGAGAAGTGGCTGCAGTACTACTGGCCCTTAGTGGAATCCGCCACTTTCATTCCACAGATGAACGGCGAGGCGGAAAACTCAACCAAACAAATCACTTTCCGCAAGCGCCTCTCCCAACTGGTGGCGCTCTACAGCACCTGCGGTGGCTATAGCGCATTCAAGATCGAGCGCAACAAAGGCCTGTTGCCAATCGCTACTCAGCGGCTTCTCAATGGAGTGATGACCGATATCACCAAAGCCATTGTGCAAGGACCCGTTGAGTTCTCTGGTGGCGCAC